>NZ_JAUFRY010000003.1:0-871310 GCF_030755175.1 Mycobacterium sp. TY814 | reverse complement strand
GAGTTCGAGTTGGCCGGTGAGCAATGCAAGGGTTGCGTCGTTGACAGTGAAGTTGGCAATCGCATCGCGGTCGGTCACGTCTGCAAGCAGTTCGCGTGCCTCGGCCTGCCGAGCGGCCAGGGAGGGGATGTCGGCCTGCAGAAACGCCAGTTCGGCCGCAGCGTTGACCGCTTGTAGTCGTTGCACAGCGGTTGCGGTGGGTTCGGCGTCGAGCGCCTGCTCGATTCGGCGGCGCCCCTGCTGCAGTTTGCCCAGGCCGGTCCACGGGCGATACAGCCTGGTGGCCATCTGCAGCGCCACCGTCGGCGCGGCGGCCAGTGCGAATTGTAGGGCTTCGCGCAGGTTGGGGATTTCCCAGTGAAGGCGGTGGAACCAGTCGAGTTGGCGTTCGCTGTACCATTCCTCGCCGGCCTGCTCGGCCAGTTGGTGGTACCAGTCGAGGTGGCGGTGGCGTAGTTCGGTGTGTTCGTCGGTGCTGAGTTGGTGGTGGCCGTATTCGCGCAGGGTTGCCAGCTGGCGGAAGCGAAGTGTGTCGTCGGCTGAGGTGCGGATGAGGATGGATTTGTCTTCCAGGGTGCACAGGGTCTCGAGGAGCTTGTCCTCGGACATGTCGGGGGCGCAGATGTGTTGGACGGCTGCGGGTTCGAAGCTGCCGGTGAATACCGACAGCCGCGCCCAGAGTTTGCGTTCGGTTTCGTTGCAGCGTTCGTAGCTCCACGAGATGCAGTAGTTCAGGGTCTGCTGGCGGGTGGGTGCGCCGCGTTTGCCGTGGGCGAGCAGTTTGAAACGGTTGGAGATGCGGGCGGAGATTTGTTCGACGGCCATGGTCCGCAGCAGGGGGGCGGCCAGTTCCAGGGCCAGGGGTAATCCGTCGAGTTGAGTGCAGATCCGCGCCACCGGCAGGGCGTTGCGCTCGGTGAGGTGGAAGCTGCGCTGGGTGGCGCGGGCATGTTTGAGGAATAGGGTCACGGCGTCGCAGCGTGCGAGCTGTTGGTAGTCGGGCAGATGATCGATGTCGGGAACGGGAAGGGGAGGCACCGGCAGCACCGATTCCTCGTCGATGTCGAGTATTTCGCGGCTGGTCGCCAGCACCCGCAGCCGGGGGCAGCCCGCGAGCAGCCGCTGGACGAACCGGCCCGTGGCATCCAGGACGTGCTCGCAGTTGTCGAGCACGAGCAGTGCTTCACGGTCGGCGAGTGCTTCGACCATCACCTCCACCAGTGGCCGGGTGGTCTGATCGCGGATGCCCAAGGCTGCTGCGGCCACCGCGGCCAGCAATTCAGGGTCGCTGAGTTCGCCCAACTCGATCAGCCATACCCCGCCGCGGAAGTCGGCGATGCGCTGGCGGGCGGCCTGTAACGCCAGGGTGGATTTGCCGATCCCGCCGATGCCGGTCAGGGTGACCAGTCGCGAGTGTGAGATCAGCTCTTCGAGTTCGGCGAGCTCGGCCTCGCGTCCGACAAAGCCGGCCAGCGGTGCGGGCAGATTGCCCCGGGTCGGGGCTTTGGCGCCGTGCAGCAGCAATTCGGTGATCATGGTGGTGAAGTCGCGGCTGGCGGCGCGTCCGAGCTTGATCGACCATCCCGCGCCGGAGACCAGACTGTAGAAAGCCTCGGTGAGCCACACCGCAGTCACGTCGGGGCGGAATACTCCTGCCTGCTGGCCTCGCAGGAAGAACTCCTCGATCTCGGTGCTGATCTCGTCCCACCCGGCCCGGGACTGCCGGTACTGAGCGGCCTCGTTTCGGGCGTAGAGCAACGCCACGTAACTCGCCACCGGTTCGCAGGCCTGGACCAATCGCCGTAGGGCATCCGTCGGCTCACCATCGTGCCAGCGCGATGCATCCAGCGCCTCGCGCAGCTGGCTGATCGCCAACCGGTCCAGCGCCTCGAACAGGGCCTCCCGCCCGGCGAAGTGGCGATGCAGCGTGGCACGGCTGACACCGACCGCAACCGCGATCTCATCCTGGGTGGCGTTGGGCCGCCGGCTGACGACTTCGGCCGCCGCACGCAGTAGATGCTCACGATTCATCGAGACATCCTTCCGCGTTCTCGTTCACCGCACAGACGGCTACTTGCTTCGACGATGCGATCGCGCGTTGGTCTCACTGGCATGCACATACTGCCCGCAGCATATTGCCGGCAGAGTAAGTGAATGGTTGTTTCGCGCCGATGGGTGGCAGCAGTGTCGGCAACCACACTTTCGCCGGGTGCTTTCCACGCCGCGGCGAGATGAAACCGGGGGTGCCGATCTCGTCAGCCCTGGACGAGTGAATTCACATGCTCTCATCCAGAACGATGGCGATGGCTTCGTCGAGGGACAGAAATCTGCCTTCATTGGTAGCAGTCCGGTAGTCGCCAGGTGAAAGCTGCTCGCGGATCCGGAGCCCGCACGCTTCATGGAATTGCCCAACATTCGCCGAGACGTTGCTATCGGCGCCCGCGGACCGGCTGATGGCAGCGGCAGCAGCAGTCAGCACCGCAGCGCGCCGTGCTTCGTTCCTGGCCGCTGCGATCCAGGCTGCCGTCTCCACGAAGGTGGCGCAGGCGATGGTGTCTGCGATCAGCCGAGATAGTTGCAGACCTTCCCGGACGGCCTCCTCGGCCAATGCGAGTTGGCCCAGGACCATGCGGCCGAGCGCGAGGGCTGCCAAAAGGTAGGTCCGCAGGACGATGTCGTGGCCCCGGGCTTCGGACAGGGCAAGGCCGTGCTCGGCGTGTCCGACCGCGGCTTGCGCGTCGCCGGTAGCCGCAGCCGACCAGGTCATCACCAGCAGGGCGTAAATCTGCAGACAGAACACGTCCGTGAGGGCGAATGACTCCTGTGCCAAGGACCGCGCGAGTTTCAGTTGACCGGTGAGCAGAGCGAGCGCGGCCTCGTTGGTAGTGAAGTGGGAGACGGTGTTGCTATCGGTGGGGACGCGGGCAAGCAATGCGCGTGCCTCATTCTGCAGAGCGGTTATCGCCGGGATGTCGGCTTGGAGAAACGCCAATTCAGCCACGCCGATCACCGCTTGTAGTCGTAGTCCGGCCGGCGCCGTGGGGCTGGCGTCGAGGGCCTTTTCGATTCGGCGGCGCCCCTGCTGCAGTTTGCCCAGGCCGGTCCACGGGCGATACAGGCTGGTGGCCATCTGCAGCGCGACCGGCGGTGCGTCGGTGTACGCGAATTGAAGCGCTTCGCGCAGGTTGGGGATTTCCCAGTGAAGGCGGTGGAACCAGTCGAGTTGGCGTTCGCTGTACCATTCCTCGCCGGCCTGCTCGGCCAGTTGGTGGTACCAGTCGAGGTGGCGGTGGCGTAGTTCGGTGTGTTCGTCGGTGCTGAGTTGGTGGTGGCCGTATTCGCGCAGGGTTGCCAGCTGGCGGAAACACACGACGTCGTCGGCTGAGGTGCGGAGAAGGATGGATTTGTCTTCCAGGGTGCACAGGGTCTCGAGGAGCTTGTCCTCGGACATGTCGGGGGCGCAGATGTGTTGGACGGCTGCGGGTTCGAAGCTGCCGGTGAATACCGACAGCCGCGCCCAGAGTTTGCGTTCGGTTTCGTTGCAGCGTTCGTAGCTCCACGAGATGCAGTAGTTCAGGGTCTGCTGGCGGGTGGGTGCGCCGCGTTTGCCGTGGGCGAGCAGTTTGAAACGGTTGGAGATGCGGGCGGAGATTTGTTCGACGGCCATGGTCCGCAGCAGGGGGGCGGCCAGTTCCAGGGCCAGGGGTAATCCGTCGAGTTGAGTGCAGATCCGCGCCACCGGCAGGGCGTTGCGCTCGGTGAGGTGGAAGCTGCGCTGGGTGGCGCGGGCATGTTTGAGGAATAGGGTCACGGCGTCGCAGCGTGCGAGCTGTTGGTAGTCGGGCAGATGATCGATGTCGGGAACGGGAAGGGGAGGCACCGGCAGCACCGATTCCTCGTCGATGTCGAGTATTTCGCGGCTGGTCGCCAGCACCCGCAGCCGAGGGCAGCCCGCGAGCAGCCGCTGGACGAACCGGCCCGTGGCATCCAGGACGTGCTCGCAGTTGTCGAGCACGAGCAGTGCTTCACGGTCGGCGAGTGCTTCGACCATCACCTCCACCAGTGGCCGGGTGGTCTGATCGCGGATGCCCAGTGCTGCTGCGGCCACCGCGGCCAGCAATTCAGGGTCGCTGAGTTCGCCCAACTCGATCAGCCATACCCCGCCGCGGAAGTCGGCGATGCGTTGGCGGGCGGCCTGTAACGCCAGGGTGGATTTGCCGATCCCGCCGATGCCGGTCAGGGTGACCAGTCGCGAGTGTGAGATCAACTCTTCGAGTTCGGCGAGCTCGGCCTCGCGTCCGACAAAGCCGGCCAGCGGTGCGGGCAGATTGCCCCGGGTCGGGGCTTTGGCGCCGTGCAGCAGCAATTCGGTGATCATGGTGGTGAAGTCGCGGCTGGCGGCGCGTCCGAGCTTGATCGACCATCCCGCGCCGGAGACCAGACTGTAGAAAGCCTCGGTGAGCCATACCGCAGTCACGTCGGGGCGGAATACTCCTGCCTGCTGGCCTCGCAGGAAGAATTCCTCGATCTCGGTGCTGATCTCGTCCCAGCCGGCCCGGGACTGCCGGTACTGAGCGGCCTCGTTTCGGGCGTAGAGCAACGCCACGTAACTCGCCACCGGTTCGCAGGCCTGGACCAGTCGCCGTAGGGCATCCGTCGGCTCACCTTCATGCCAGCGCGATGCATCCAGCGCCTCGCGCAGCTGGGTGATCGCCAACCGGTCCAGGGCCTCGAGCAGGGCCTCACGCCCGGCGAAGTGGCGATGCAGCGTGGCACGGCTGACACCGACCGCTACCGCGATCTCATCCTGGGTGGCGTTGGGCCGCCGGCTGAGAAAGTCCGCCGCCGCACGCAGTAGATGCTCCCGATTCATCGAGACATCCTTCCGCGTTCTCGTTCACCGCACAGACGGCTACTTCCTTCGACCATGCGATCGCGCGTTGGCCTCACAGGCATGCACATACTGCGGGCAGCATATTTCCGGCAAAGTAAGTGAATGATCGTTTCGCGCCGATGGGTGGCAGCAGTGTCGGCAACCACACTTTTACAGGATGCGTTCCACACTGCGGCGAGATGAAACCGGGGGTGCCGATCTCGTCAGCCCTGGACGGGTGAATCACATGCTCTCATCCAAGACGATGGCGGTGGCTTCAACGAGGGACAGAAATCTGCCTTCATTGGTCGCAGTCCGGTAGTCGCCAGGTGAGAGCTGCTCGCGGATCTGGCGCTCCCAGGAATCGTGGAACTCTCCTACGCTGGCTGAGATGGCGCCGGTGGCGCCGGCTGCGCGACCGATGGCCGCAGCGGCTGCCATGAGAACCGCAGCGCGCCGCGGAGCCTGCCTGGCAGCGGCAATCCAGGACGCTGTCTCCAGGAAGGTGGCGCAGGTGACGCTGTCTTGAATCGACCGAGAGAGTTGCAGACCTTCCCGAACTGCGCGCTCTGCGAGGTCAATATCACCCAGCGCCATGCGGCTGAGCGCGAGGGCCGCCAAAAGGTACGTCCGGAGAATGATGTCGTGGCCACGGGCTTCGGACAGAGCAAGGCCGTGCTCGGCGTGCGCGACCGCGGTTTGCGCGTCACCGGCGGCGGCGGAGGCCCCGATCATCAACAGCAGCGCGTAAATCTGCACCGGGGTGTACGTGGTGCTCTCGAGAGCTTGCTGGGCCAAAGCCCGTGCCGAGTCTGCTTGACCGAGCAGGAGGGCGAGGGCGGCCTCGTTAGCGGTGAAGTGGGCAACGGTCCGCTGCTCAGTGACACTCGAGAGCATTTCACGGGCTTCGGCCTGCCGAGCCGTCAAGGCGGACATATCGACTTGTAAAACGGCCACTTCCGCAACTCCGATGACCGCTTGGAGTCGTTGCGCGGTAGCTTCGGCGGGCGCGGCGTCGAGGGCCTTCTCGATCCAGCGGCGACCTTGCTGCATCATGCCGATAGCGGTCCAGAAGCCGCGCAGGTTGGTGGCCATTTCCAGGGCTGCGGACGGAGCGGCGGCCAGCGCGAATTGTAGGGCGTCGCGCAGGTTGGGGGTTTCGCGTCGGAGGCGGCGGAGCCAGTCGAGTTGGTGTTTGCCATACCACTCGAATCCGGCGTGTTCGGCGGCCAGTTGGTGGTACCAGTCGAGGTGGCGGTGGCGTAGTTCGGTGTGTTCGTCGGTGCTGAGTTGGTGGTGGCCGTATTCGCGCAGGGTTGCCAGCTGGCGGAAACACACGACGTCGTCGGCTGAGGTGCGGAGAAGGATGGATTTGTCTTCCAGGGTGCACAGGGTCTCGAGGAGCTTGTCCTCGGACATGTCGGGGGCGCAGATGTGTTGGACGGCTGCGGGTTCGAAGCTGCCGGTGAATACCGACAGCCGCGCCCAGAGTTTGCGTTCGGTTTCGTTGCAGCGTTCGTAGCTCCACGAGATGCAGTAGTTCAGGGTCTGCTGGCGGGTGGGTGCGCCGCGTTTGCCGTGGGCGAGCAGTTTGAAACGGTTGGAGATGCGGGCGGAGATTTGTTCGACGGCCATGGTCCGCAGCAGGGGGGCGGCCAGTTCCAGGGCCAGGGGTAATCCGTCGAGTTGAGTGCAGATCCGCGCCACCGCCGGGGCGTTGCGCTCGGTGAGGTGGAAGCTGCGCTGGGTGGCGCGGGCATGTTTGAGGAATAGGGTCACGGCGTCGCAGCGTGCGAGCTGTTGGTAGTCGGGCAGATGATCGATGTCGGGAACGGGAAGGGGAGGCACCGGCAGCACCGATTCCTCGTCGATGTCGAGTATTTCGCGGCTGGTCGCCAGCACCCGCAGCCGAGGGCAGCCCGCGAGCAGCCGCTGGACGAACCGGCCCGTGGCATCCAGGACGTGCTCGCAGTTGTCGAGCACGAGCAGTGCTTCACGGTCGGCGAGTGCTTCGACCATCACCTCCACCAGTGGCCGGGTGGTCTGATCGCGGATGCCCAGTGCTGCTGCGGCCACCGCGGCCAGCAATTCAGGGTCGCTGAGTTCGCCCAACTCGATCAGCCATACCCCGCCGCGGAAGTCGGCGATGCGTTGGCGGGCGGCCTGTAACGCCAGGGTGGATTTGCCGATCCCGCCGATGCCGGTCAGGGTGACCAGTCGCGAGTGTGAGATCAACTCTTCGAGTTCGGCGAGCTCGGCCTCGCGTCCGACAAAGCCGGCCAGCGGTGCGGGCAGATTGCCCCGGGTCGGGGCTTTGGCGCCGTGCAGCAGCAATTCGGTGATCATGGTGGTGAAGTCGCGGCTGGCGGCGCGTCCGAGCTTGATCGACCATCCCGCGCCGGAGACCAGACTGTAGAAAGCCTCGGTGAGCCATACCGCAGTCACGTCGGGGCGGAATACTCCTGCCTGCTGGCCTCGCAGGAAGAATTCCTCGATCTCGGTGCTGATCTCGTCCCAGCCGGCCCGGGACTGCCGGTACTGAGCGGCCTCGTTTCGGGCGTAGAGCAACGCCACGTAACTCGCCACCGGTTCGCAGGCCTGGACCAGTCGCCGTAGGGCATCCGTCGGCTCACCTTCATGCCAGCGCGATGCATCCAGCGCCTCGCGCAGCTGGGTGATCGCCAACCGGTCCAGGGCCTCGAGCAGGGCCTCACGCCCGGCGAAGTGGCGATGCAGCGTGGCACGGCTGACACCGACCGCTACCGCGATCTCATCCTGGGTGGCGTTGGGCCGCCGGCTGACGACTTCCGCCGCCGCACGCAGTAGATGCTCACGATTCATCGAGACATCCTTCCGCGTTCTCGTTCACCGCACAGACGGCTACTTCCTTCGACGATGCGATCTTTGCGCGCGCGGGCAGATTGTCTGGGCACAACTCCGTGACCAGCACCCTATGCGGGCTATCGACAACATCAGGATCTGCACACCCCGTCCAGCAGAAGATCAGTGACCATAGGGCTGAAGTCGCGTGGCGCGGCTCGTCCGGTCCGGATGGACCAGCCGGCTCCGGCGACCAGGTTGTAAAAGGCTTCGGTCAGCCAGGTGGAAGTGAGGTCGGGCCGGAATTCACCGTCTCGTTGGCCGCGAAGGAAAAGTCCTTTGATTTGATCGTCGATTTCAGCCCAGCCCTGCTGCAGTTCCTCGTTGCTGAACTCCTGGCTGTGGGTATAGAGGAGCGTGAGGTAGCCGGATACCGGCTCGCACTCAGTAACGAGACGCAGCAACGCCTGCGTGGCCGGCCCTTCCTGCCAACTGGCATTGTCGACTGCCTGGCGAACCTGTTCGAGCGCGAGATGTTGCAGTGCCTCGATCAGCGCGGCTCGTCCCGCGAAGTAGCGATGCAGGGTCGCGCGACTGACGCCGACGGCAGTGGCGATCTCGTCCTGCGTCGCTTCCGGCCGCCGACCCAGGTACGCCGCAGCCGATCGCAACAGGCGCTCGTGATCCACCGGGGCCGACCGATGGTCCTTGATCAGTGACATGAGAGTCCAGGTGCGACCCTTTTCTGTGACGTTCGGGGCGTACGGGAGTTGTTCTCGATGGAAGTCGACCCTTCTTGGAGCGGAGTCCCCCGGGCCCGTACATCGTCATCGTTGTACGAGCCACGGGCTAGGGAATTGCTTGAAAATACAGAAAATTCTTAATTAAGTCGTAGGGAAATCGTTCGCGGAGTTAACGATCTTCGGCGCTTCGCGGGGCGACGCGCCCGAATCTACACCTAGGCCAGGACGGTCCAAAGCAAAAGACCGATCCCGGATCCCCGAGCCTTGAGCCCGTCCGACCAGGCCGGTGGCTCTCCGCGGATGCGCTTTCCAGCGCTGATCCGAAAGAGTCGGCAAAAAGGGGCCTGACAGGTCGGATTCGTTCAGCCGCCGATTAAGGAAGGTCAGGGGATGGCCGGCCTTCCCTTCGGCTTGGTGGCGAATTCAACGACGGGCTCTCCGTTGGCGGCCTCGTGCGCGGGTACATGCACGGCGGCTGGACGGCGGTGAACCGAATGCCGATGCGCTGCAACGTATTGGGGAGAGCTGTGCGGCGGCATGCCATGGGCGCATATCCCGCGCAACAGGAGCTCGGTGATCATGTTGGTGAAGTCGCGGGGCGCGGCTCGTCCGGACCGGATGGACCACCCGGCGCCCGCGACCAGGTTGTAATAAGCCTCGGTCAGCCAGGTAGCGGTGAGGTCGGGCCGGAATTCACCGTCTCGTTGGCCGCGCAGAAACAGTTCCCTGATTTCGGCGTCGATTTCCGCCCAGCCCTGCTTCAGGTCTTCGTTGTCGAATTCCTGGCTGTGGGTGTACAGGAGTGTGAGGTAGCCGGACACCGGTTCGCATGCCGCCACCAATCGCTGCAAGGCCTGCGCTGCCGGCCCTTCCCGCCAGCGGGCATTGTTGAGCGCCTGCCGCACCTGGGCGAGCGCGAGTTGTTCCAATGCCTCGATCAGCGCAGCCCGGCCCGCGAAGTAGCGATGCAGCGTCGCACGGCTGATGCCGAGGGCAGCGGCAATCTCGTCTTGAGTCGCATTCGGTCGCCTGCCCAGGAAGGCCGCAGCACCACGAAGCAGTCGGTCTTGGTCCATTCGATTTCTTCCTCGCGTGTGTTTTCGGCGTCCTGAACGGGGTGATCAGGAGATAAGTGTTGACATGTCAGCGACGATCCTTCGGCCGGCGGTTACGAAAACCAGGACCTGAAGAAGCCCTACCGCACCGACAAGAGCCACGTCGGCCGCCAGGGGATACCCGATTGCGTTGACGAGCCCCATCGGGTCTCCGTTAAGCGCTTGCTGAATTCCTTCCAGGTAGAGGTTTATGTTGTAGGACACCGCGGTCGTGACCACCGCATTCGCGAAATCGGCTGTGGGCAGCAAGGTTTCATAACTCGTCGCGGCTACCTTGGTGATCGTGTTTGCGAGGTTGGTATTGGCGGTTTGTAGCTGGTCGATGAGGCTGTTCAGTGACACCGGCGGTAGGTTCGGACCGCTTCCCGAGAAGGCTGGCATCACATCCGTCGCCGGGCTGGAGAAATCAGACGGATGTGGAAGGTTCAGATGTGCCATCTCGTAGCCGAAGTCGGCAATGCCCTGCTGGGTACCGGCGGCGAGCGACGCCGCAATCGCGGTTGGCTCGGCCTCGGGGAACAAGCCGAACGGAGTGGCGACGTTCGGTGGTGACGTCGAATACCCGTAGCCGGGGTCGCCATACCCCAGGTTGACGATCACCCTGAGGTTCGGTTCCAGCAGGCTGGCCAGCGGTTCCCCCAAAACCGGCACCGCGCGCAGCGGCTCCAACAGGGGGAGGTTTTCGGTGCGGATGACGTAGTACTCCGTCATCGTCGGGCCCACTGTGTTGGTCAGCTGGACGGCCGAATCGAGTTGTGCCGGAGTGAGAGTCAAGTAGTCGCTGTGCACGTAATAGATGCCGGCCAGCGCGTTGAGGGTGGACAGAGCATTGAGCGGATAGCGCGGGAAGTCAGCAACGCCGTCGTATTCGAGTGTGTAGATCTTTGTCGGGTAAAGGTTGTCCGGCGTAGGGCCGGTGGCCGTAACCCCAAGACTGGGAAATGCGATTCCGGGGAATCGCGTGGCGACGCCGCCGTTGGGGTTGTTGGGGTTGCCGGTCAGGGTAAAAGACAGCTGATCTGGGGTAGGCGGATTGACGGACGCTGCAAGGTTGGCCATCGTCAACGACGAGATCGAGGCGCTCTGGGAGTATCCGAACACGGCGACGTTGCTGCCGGCAGCAATCTGGTCCCGGATCGCACTTTCGAGGATGCTCACGCCCTGGGCCACCGATACGTCGAAAGTCAGGTTCTTGACCGCCATCACCGGGTAGAGCCCTTGCGGCGTGAAAAGTGCCTGCGCGAGCACGCCGGGAAAACCGCGGCTGATGTAGAGGTCATTGGCCCGCTGCACATACCCGGGCGACGGGATCGGCAGGCCGCTACCTCCCATAACCAACCCAACAGTCTGTGTCGTAGCCGCGTTTGCAATGACTGCGTTCTCAGCTGTGCGGGCCAGAGCGCTCGTGTTCGGGGGCGATATGCTCCACGCAGCACGTGCGGATCCGAGCGTGCTTTGCAACTGCTCCTGCCAGGGCGCGAGCTGTGCCACCACGGCCGAGGACCCGGCTTGGTAGCAGGCCATCGCTGACACGTCCTGGGCCCACATCTCCTCATAGGAGGACTCAATGGCGGCGATCGTCGGGGTGTTCTGCCCGAAAAGGTTGCCGGCGACCAGCGCGACTACCTGGGCACGATTGACCGCTACCTCTGCTGGATGCACGGATGCGGCCAGCGCCGCTTCGAACTCTGCGGCTGCGGCCCGCGCAAGACCAGCGACGTCCTCGGCTTGGGCGGCCGACATGCTCAACCATTCGAGGTAAGGCGCCGCCGCGCTCATCATCGCGCTCGATGCGGCGCCATGCCACGTCCCACTTGCCAGATTCGCCGTCACAGATCCGAAAGACGTCGCAGCGGTGCTCAACTCTGCGCCTAGTCCGTCCCAGGCAGTCGCCGCCGCCAGGATCGGCGCCGGCCCGGTGCCGCTGAACACTCGCGCCGAATTGACCTCGGGTGGCAGCATCGAAAAATGCGGCGCAGTCAATGCACTGTCCTTTTCTGGAAAGATCACGTATTGGTGCAATCTCTTTCAACGCAAGGGCGGATTGTCGCCGTCGGCTGAGATTGAACGTTGTGAACTAATTTGCGGTTCGGTAAATTATGCAGAGTGGCATCACGACCCCTCTACTTCTGCCAGCCATGAAGCGACGCAGATACAAAGATGAGAGCCAGGACCGTGCCCAGAGCCCGAGGCTTGAACATCATTCGCCAGTGCCTAGGTTCCATGGTCGTCCCTTTCTCTTGAGCGGATCGTGGAGCGCGAAGCACGTCCGAATGCTAACCAGCGCTTGGTATCTGAGATAGATTTTTCTTGACCAACTCCCAAGTCGAGACCTTTCTGTCCTGAGTGTGACGCGGCTGTCTCGCTGCGGACAGCACTGCCTACCAGCCGCAGCTCGAGACCCTGCCGTCACGTGCGCGACGTGACTGTATCGCGCGTGACAATGGCCTTTCGCTTTGCAGAATCGCCTGCGAATCCCGGCGACTCGCCGCTAACATCGCGGCCTGGCAATAGTCCAAATCCGCATACGCCTTGCCTATACGCCAGGGTCGAATCCGGAGAACGCCAGCACGATGTTCAAGACCAAAATCGAATGCAGTGATAGTGGCGGCGTGGCCATTATTTCCCGGCAGCGGGCCGTAGTTCGAAACCCCGTCGCGTTCCGGAGTCGACCGCGCGTTGAGAGAGGTTCAGGCTGTGAATTTTTCTGTGTTGCCACCGGAGGTCAATTCGGCCCTGATTCTTGCCGGCGCGGGATCGCAGCCGATGCTGGCCGCCGCTGACGCCTGGGCGGAGTTGGCGGAAGAACTCAGTTCGGCAGCCGACTCCTTCGGGTCGGTGACGTCCGGACTGGTGGGTGGCGCGTGGCAAGGACCGTCGGCGATGGCGATGGCGACTGCGGCGGCACCGTTCGCGGGCTGGCTTTCGGCGACGGCCGCTCGAGCCGAACTCGCTTCCGCTCAAGCCGAGGCCATGGCGATCGAGTTCGAGGCGGTCCGGTCTGCGGTCGTCGAACCGGTGCTCGTAGCGGCGAACAGGTCCGGCCTGGTGTCACTGATTCTGTCAAACCTGTTCGGCCAGAATGCCCCTGCGATCGCAGCGACAGAAGCCGCCTACGAGGAGATGTGGGCGCTCGACGTGTCGGCCATGACCGCCTACCATGCCGGAGCTTCGGCGATCGCCTCGGCGCTGAGTCCCTTCAGCGCGCCCTTGGCGCAACTCGCCGGCATGCCGGCCCAGGTGGCCGCGGCACTGGGGAGCGCCTCCCCCGCGGCTGCCGAGACACTGGCCGTGAATCTAGGCGTCGGCAACGTCGGCGGCGGCAACGTAGGCAACGCCAACAACGGTCTCGGCAACATCGGCGGTGGCAACTTCGGCAACTCCAATTTCGGCTGGGCAAACTGGGGTGGAAACAACTTCGGTGCCGGGAACGCGGGGTCTGGTAACCAAGGCTTCGGCAACGTCGGCAGCCTTAACACCGGACTTGCCAACATCGGGCTTGGCAACATCGGCTTTGCGAATACCGGTACCGGCAATATCGGAATAGGACTCAGCGGCAATAACCAGATCGGTATCGGCGGGCTGAACTCCGGTATCGGCAACCTTGGCCTATTCAACTCCGGCAACGGCAACATCGGTTTCTTCAATTCCGGTAACGGTAATTTCGGCATCTTCAACTCGGGAGACGCCGGCACGGGCTTCTTCAATTCCGGCCAGGGCAATACCGGTTTCTTCAACTCGGGGTCCTTCAACACCGGCGCGTTCAACGCCGGTAGCGCCAACACGGGCACCCTGAACCCCGGCAGCTACAACATGGGCAACTACAACGTCGGCGGGTCCAATAGCGGTAGCTTCAACACAGGTGCGGCCAACACCGGCTGGTTCAATGGGGGCAGCATCAACACCGGCGCCTTCAACGTCGGGAATATGAATAACGGCCTGTTCAATACTGGGGATATGAACAACGGCGTATTCTATCGCGGCGTTGGTCAAGGAAGTCTGTCGTTCGCTATAACGACACCGGATATCACCTTGCCGCCCCTCAACATACCTGCGACGACGTTCTCCGGGTTCGATCTACCGGCGTTGTCGATTCCTGCCGTTTCGTTTCCGCCTTTGAATATTCCGGCTGGGACCGCTGTGGGTGCGTTTGATTTGCCGGTGTTGTCGGTTCCGTCGTTCACGATTCCGTCGTTCAGTATTCCGGCGGGGACGGCGCTGGGTGCGTTTGATTTGCCGGTGTTGTCGGTGCCGTCGTTGACGATTCCGTCGTTCAGTATTCCGGCGGGGACGGCGCTGGGTGCGTTTGATTTGCCGGTGTTGTCGGTGCCGTCGTTGACGATTCCGTCGTTCAGTATCCCGGCGGGGACGGCTCTGGGTGCCTTTGATCTGCCCACGTTGACGATTCCGTCGTTGAGCATTCCGGCGGGCACGGCGTTGGGTGCGTTTGATCTGCCGACGTTGACGGTGCCGTCGCTGACGATTCCGTCGTTCAGTATCCCGGCGGGCACGGCGTTGGGTGCTTTTGATCTGCCGACGCTGTCGGTGCCGTCGTTGACGATTCCGTCGTTCAGCATTCCGGCGGGGACGGCGTTGGGTGCGTTTGATCTGCCGTCGTTGACGGTGCCGTCGTTGAGCATTCCGGCGGGCACAGCCCTGGGTGCCTTTGATCTGCCGACGTTGACGGTGCCGTCGTTGACGATTCCGTCGTTCAGCATTCCGGCGGGTACGGCGTTGGGTGCCTTTGATCTGCCGTCGTTGACGATTCCGTCGTTGTCGATTCCGGCGGGGACGGCGTTGGGTGCGTTTGATCTGCCGACGTTGACGGTGCCGTCGCTGACGATTCCGTCGTTCAGTATTCCGGCGGGGACGGCGTTGGGTGCCTTCGATCTGCCGACGTTGACGGTGCCGTCGTTGACGATTCCGTCGTTCAGTATTCCGGCGGGTACGGCGTTGGGTGCCTTTGATCTGCCGTCGTTGACGGTGCCGTCGTTGTCGATTCCGGCGGGGACGGCGTTGGGTGCGTTTGATCTGCCGACGTTGACGGTGCCGTCGTTGACGATTCCGTCGTTCAGTATTCCGGCGGGTACGGCGTTGGGTGCCTTTGATCTGCCGTCGTTGACGGTGCCGTCGTTGTCGATTCCGGCGGGGACGGCGTTGGGTGCGTTTGATCTGCCGACGCTGACGGTGCCGTCGTTGACGATTCCGTCGTTCAGTATTCCGGCGGGGACGGCGTTGGGTGCGTTTGATCTGCCGACTCTGTCGGTGCCGTCGTTGACGATTCCGTCGTTGTCGATTCCGGCGGGGACGGCTCTGGGTGCGTTTGATCTGCCGTCGTTGACGGTGCCGTCGTTGTCGATTCCGGCGGGGACGGCGTTGGGTGCGTTTGATCTGCCGACTCTGTCGGTGCCGTCGTTGACGATTCCGTCGTTCAGTATTCCGGCGGGGACGGCTCTGGGTGCTTTTGATCTGCCGTCGTTGACGGTGCCGTCGTTGTCGATTCCGGCGGGCACGGCGTTGGGTGCGTTTGATCTGCCGACTCTGTCGGTGCCGTCGTTGACGATTCCGTCGTTCAGTATTCCGGCGGGGACGGCTCTGGGTGCTTTTGATCTGCCGACGTTGTCGGTGCCGTCGTTGACGATTCCGTCGTTGAGTATTCCGGCGGGGACGGCTCTGGGTGCTTTTGATCTGCCGACGTTGTCGGTGCCGTCGTTGACGATTCCGTCGTTGTCGATTCCGGCGGGGACGGCTCTGGGTGCGTTTGATCTGCCGACGTTGTCGGTGCCGTCGTTGACGATTCCGTCGTTGTCGATTCCGGCGGGGACGGCGTTGGGTGCGTTTGATCTGCCGACGCTGTCGGTGCCGTCGTTGACGATTCCGTCGCTGAACATTCCGCCGGGCACGGTAGTGACCGATTTCCAGCTGCCGCCAGTTGCGGTTCCCCCGGTGACGATCCCGTCGTTCACCATCCCGGCCGGTACCGCGTTGGGTGCGTTTGATCTGCCGACGTTGTCGGTGCCGTCGTTGACGATTCCGTCGTTGAGTATTCCGGCGGGGACGGCGTTGGGTGCTTTTGATCTGCCGACTTTGTCGGTGCCGTCCGTGACGATCCCACCATTGTCGATTCCGGCTGGTACCGCAGTGGGTGGTTTTGATTTGCCGGCCTTGACGGTGCCGTCGTTGACAATCCCTTCGGTTTCCATTCCCGCGGGAACGGCGTTGGGTTCGTTTAATCTGCCGACATTGTCGGTGCCGTCCGTGACGATCCCGTCTTTCGGTATTCCAGCTGGCGCCACTTTCGACACATTCACCCTGCCACCGTTTTCCGTACCGGCATTGACGATTCCTCCGATTACGCTGGCCGCGGGTGGCACCGTAGGTGCATTTAGCCTACCCGGACTGACCACGCAGCCCATTGTTGTTAATCCCATAAACGTCACATCGTTCAGTACTCCGGCAATTGAAGTAGCAGCGGGTAATTCTGGGTATATTCAATTTCCAACCGTAACTCTGCCTAGGGTTGAAATAAGAAATATATGGCTCGTAATACCGAATAACATTACGTTCTTGCAAACCGGTCAAGCATTTATAAATCCCCAAATTGGAAATGGGTTACCCGGTACCCAGGGTGAAGCCTTCGCGATCTTCGGGCCCATCAAGATCGATCCTTTCAGGGTCGATGGCTTCAGCTTCAGACTTCCCCAGTTGACGGTGTCAGGTTTCTCGCTTCCCGCGTTGACCTTGCCCCCGATCACGGTTCCTCCGATTAGCGCCAGCGGGTTCACGCTCCCCGCGATCACCACCCCGGCGATCACCACTCAGCAGATCGACGTAGGTGGGATCTACGTGGTCGGTTCCAGCCTTCCGGGAATCACGACCCCGGCTATCACCACCCCGGCGTTCAGCATCAACCCGATTGGCGTGGGCGCGTTCACGCTGCCGAACATCACCACGCCGGCATTTACCACTCCGCCGCTGGCGATCGATCCGATCGCGGTAGGCGCGCTGACCTTGCCCGCGATCACCACGCCGGCCATCACCACTCCGGCGTTGACGATCAACCCGATCGGTGTGGGCGCGCTGAATCTGCCCGATATCACCACTCCGGTGATTACCACTCCGGCGTTGACGATCAACCCGATCGGTGTGGGCGCGCTGAATCTGCCCGATATCACCACCCCGGTGATTACCACCCCGGCGCTCAACGTGCCCTCGATCTCGGTCGGCGGATTCAGCCTGCCGGGCATTACGACTCCGGCGATTACGACTCCGGCGTTGACGATCAATCCGATTGGTGTGTCGGCGTTCAACTTGCCGGACATCACGACTCCGGCGATTACGACTCCGGCGTTGACGATCAATCCGATTGGTGTGTCGGCGTTCAACTTGCCGGACATCACGACTCCGGCGATTACGACTCCGGCGTTGACGATCAATCCGATTGGTGTGTCGGCGTTCAACTTGCCGGACATCACGACTCCGGCGATTACGACTCCGGCGTTGACGATCAATCCGATTGGTGTGTCGGCGTTCAACCTGCCGGACATCACGACTCCGGCGATTACGACTCCGGCGTTGACGATCAACCCGATTGGCGTTGGGGCGTTTGCGCTGCCGGACCTCACCACGCCAGCCTTGACAATCCCGCCGATCAGTGTGGCCGGCTTTGCATTGCCGGCGATTACCACTCCGGCTATCACGACGCCTCCGTTGACGATCAGTCCGATCGGTGTGGGCGGGTTCACGTTGCCGGACATCACCACTCCGGCGTTGACGATCAACCCGATCGGTGTGGGTGGGTTCACGCTGCCGGACATCACGACTCCGGCGATCACAACTCCGCCGTTGACGATCAGTCCTATCGGCGTCGGCGGATTCGCACTGCCGGCGATCACGACTCCGGCGATCACGACCCCGCCGTTGACGATCAGTCCGATCGGCGTGGGTGGATTCACGTTGCCGGACATCACCACTCCGGCGTTGACGATCAACCCGATCGGCGTGGCTGGGTTCGCGCTGCCGGCGATTACGACTCCGGCGATCACGACGCCGCCGTTGACGATCAGTCCGATTGGTGTGGGTGGCTTTACGTTGCCGGACATCACGACTCCGGCGTTGACGATCAACCCGATCGGTGTGGGTGGGTTCACGTTGCCGGCGATTACGACTCCGGCGATCACGACGCCGCCGTTGACGATCAGTCCGATTGGTGTGGGTGGGTTCACGTTGCCGGACATCACGACTCCGGCGATCACGACGCCGCCGTTGACGATCAGTCCGATCGGTGTGGGTGGGTTCACGTTGCCGGACATCACGACTCCGGCCTTGACGATCAGTCCGATCGGTGTGGCTGGGTTCACGTTGCCGGACATCACGACTCCGGCGATCACGACGCCGCCGTTGACGATCAGTCCGATCGGCGTGGGCGGATTCGCGCTGCCGGCGATCACGACTCCGGCCTTGACGATCAGTCCGATCGGTGTGGGTGGTTTCACGTTGCCGGACATCACGACTCCGGCGATCACGACGCCGCCGTTGACGATCAGTCCGATCGGCGTGGGCGGATTTGCACTGCCGGCGATCACGACTCCGGCGATCACGACGCCGCCGTTGACGATCAGTCCGATCGGTGTGGGTGGGTTCACGTTGCCGGACATCACGACTCCGGCCTTGACGATCAGTCCGATCGGTGTGGGTGGTTTCACGTTGCCGGACATCACGACTCCGGCGATCACGACGCCGCCGCTGACGCTGGGTCCGATCGGTGTGGGTGGGTTCACGTTGCCGGACATCACGACTCCGGCGATCACGACGCCGCCGCTGACGCTGGGTCCGATCGGTGTGGGTGGGTTCACGTTGCCGGACATCACGACTCCGGCGATCACGACGCCGCCGTTGACACTCGGGCCCCTCGGATTGGGTGCGTTCACCCTGCCCGCAATCACCACCCAGGCGTTCACCACCCAGCCGTTCACCATCCCGCCGATCGGCTTGGCGTCATTCGCCACGCCGCCATTGACCATCCCGAGCATTCATCTGCCCAGCACCACCATCGCGGCCATCAACATCCCCGGCGGTCCCGGTTACCTCAACACGAGCGCCACTCCGTCATCGGGCTTCTTCAACAGCGGCGCGGGCGGAAGCTCGGGGTACGGCAACAACGGGTTGGGGCTCTCGGGCTGGTACAACAGCAACCCTGCTGGCGTCTTCGGAGGTTCGGGCTACCAGAACTACGGCAACCTCAACTCCGGCTTCTCGAATCTGGGTAGCGGCGTCTCAGGGATCGCCAACACCGGGGCGCTCGCGGTGACAAGTCTGTTGTCGGTCTTCACCAACATCAGCAACAGCCTCGCCGGATTGTTCAGCACCGCGGCCTGATCGACCTCGCCGAAGAGTCGGCCAATTTCACAGCGAAAGGGAAACAATGGAACCGCTCATGCTGCCACGTGGGTTCGCCGCCGCTCTGGCGGCGCTGGCGAGCGTCCTGCTCCGTGCGCACGACGCGAAGCCTGAGCCGGGGTGCAACAGGCTGGGCCGGTCGACTCTGTCGTCGTAGCGTTACCGGCGGACACCTAACCGTTCGGCTATGCGGTCGCCGCACAGGTACGCCGTCCCAAAGATCGGCAGGACTGGGGGACGGCACATCCTGTAATCGGAGGACAGGGTGATTCAACCCGGTTAGTGGCCGCTCAGCCGACAGACAGCAACGCCGCGCGACGGCAATCTGACTGGCATGTCCTCATTTGTGAACTGCCAGCCCGAACTGCTGAGCGCAGCCGCAGCCAACCTCGGTTCGATCGGCGCTGCGATGGACGCCGGCAACGCCGCCGCCGCTGCCCCTATCACCGGCGTGGTGCCGGCCGCCGCCGACGAGGTGTCGGCCCTGACAGCAGCACAGTTCGCTGCGCACGGCGCCATGTATCAGGCGGTCAGCGCTCAGGCGGCCGCGTTTCACGAGCTGTTCGTGAACACCCTGGCCGGCAACGCCGGCAGCTACGCGGACACCGAAGCCGCCAACGCGGTAGCGGTCGGCTGACACTCCGAAACACAGGCTTCGACTGGGTCTAGGTGTCATGGAATCTGTTGGCGGGCTTACGGTTTTGCCATCATCGGCGGCTTCGGGCCCGGCACTGAGCCATGCCGCCGTAGCGGCGTTGCCGGGCACCATGAGCAGTCTGATCACTACCTCGATCGGCAACCCGCCGACGGCCTGCTGGGCGGGCTTCCGTTGCCGGGCAATGACGGTCGGGCCGGTTCGACCGGCGCCACCACCCCAGACGGCATCGCGCCGCTGCGGGTCTTGCCGAGCCTCATCGGGTAGCTGCGAGTAGGTGACAGTGTCCACCGATCGGCCGGTTCCCCTCCGCCACTCTTGCGTCCGATCGGTGGAGTTATCGAACCGTGATCGTCCCTAACGTTCGGAGAGTGACGACAGCGGTGCCAGGTGCAGCCAACCTCCAGACTCTCGACGAGCCGATCGACTACCGCCGGGCGGTATGTGCCGGCGGCCTGCGGCCAACCCGAAAGGCCCGGGCCGCAAAGGCGTTGCGCAGCGCCCGGCTCCTGCGGCATCAGGTGCATGGGCAGCAAAGCCGCGATCGCTATCCGGCGGTCATCTGGTTGCTGCTGGGCGGCAACTTCGTGGTACGCGGCGCGGGTTTCGCCTACCCGTTCCTGGCCTACCACGTCGCCGGCCGCCACCACACCGCCGACGCGGTGGGTGCGGTGCTGGCCGCCTTCGGTGTGGGCTGGGCGATCGGCCAGTTGCTGTGCGGTTGGCTGGCCGACCGGATCGGGGCCCGCATGACCCTGGTGTCCACCATGTTGGTGGCCGGCACCGCGCTGGTCCTGATGGCGCAGGCGTGCAGCGTGCCCGCTCTCTTCTGCGGGGCGCTGATCACGGGCATCGTGTACGACGCACCGCGGCCGGTGTTGGGTGCTGCAATCACAGACCTGGTCCCCGACCCGGAACGGCGCGCCAAACTGGACGCCTTCCGCTTCGGCTGGGTCGTTAGCATCGGACGGGCCATCACCGGCGGGATCGGCGGCATGCTGGTCGGTGTCGTGGGGGTCCCGGTCCTGTTCTGGATCAACGCCGCCGGCTGCCTGACATTCGCCCTTGTCGCCGGATGCTGTATCCCGGGACGCCGTGGCCGAGGGGTGAAGGCGGCCGCGGGAGCGCGAGACATCAGTTATCGCAAAGCATTCGCCGATCACCGTCTTACATTGTTGTTCATCTCGAGTCTGGCCACGCTGATCGCGGTCCGCGGTCTGTACGCGGCCATTCCCATGCTGATGGCCGACCGCGGTCTGGGCGCCGGTCAATTCGGCTGGGCACAACTGACCAACGCGATGGCGGGCCTTGCACTGACCCCGGTGATCACCCCGTGGATCGGGAAGAAGGTGGCCGCCCGGTTCCAGCCGCGGCTCGACATCCTGGCTCTGGCCGGACTGTGGACCACAGTCAGCATGGGTTGGGCGGCTCTGGCTCACACCACTCTCGACTTCAGTCTGGCTACCGCCCTGTCCACCCCCGGCGAGGTGGCCTGGTTCGTCATCGCGGCCGGTGTCGTGCACCGGATCGCGCCGGCTGCCACCGGTGGCCGCTACCACGGGATCTGGTCGATGTCGGTGGCGGTGGCGTCGGTGATCGCTCCAATCCTCGCTTCCTACAGCCTGATCCATGGTGGTCACCAGCTCGTCGCGATCGTCACGGTGTCAGCCGGAGCGCTGGGCGCCGCCCTGTGCCTGCCGCTGGCCCGCACCCTGAGCGGCTCAACCTCCTGATTTTGTCCCCTGATCGGGGGACAGGCTTTCGTCACTCTTTGGGACCGATCGGAGGTACTGCCGGCACGCCGTTGCCTCTACCTTCAATTTCGTGACGACACCGGCGGCCACCGCAGTCCATGATCGGGTGCCCGACCACGCGCGCGAACAGGGCGTTCCGAGGGTGATCTGGCTGCTGCTGGCGGGAAACCTGGTGGTGCGGTCGGCGGCATTCGCCTACTCGTTCCTCGCGTATCACGTCGCGGGCCGCGGTTATGCCGCGGGCGCGGTGGGCGCCGTGCTGGCGGCGTACGGCATCGGCTGGACGGTGGGCCAACTGGTCACCGGGTGGCTGGTGGACCGCATCGGCGCTCGCGCCACCCTGGTGTCCACCATGTCGGTGGCGGCGACAGTGCTGCTGCTGATGGCCGAAGCGCGCTCCTTGCCGATGCTGCTGTCCGGCGCTCTGATCGCCGGTCTGGTCTGCGACGCCCCACGCCCGGTGCTCGGCGCCGCCATCACCGAACTGGTGACCGATCCGCGGCAGCGGGCTCGACTGGACGGCTGGCGGTTCGGTTGGGCGATCAATGTTGGTGCCGCCATCACCGGTGGAGTGGGCGGGCTGGTGGGGGGCTGGTGCGGTACCCCAGTGCTCTACTGGGTCAACGGCATCGCCTGCGCGGGCTTCGCCGTGTTGGCGGCCTGTTGCATTCCGCGCCGCACGTCGCGGGCCACACCCGGGCTCAACGTCAAAGACCGCTACCGGCAGGCGCTTTCAGACCACCGGTTGATGCTGCTGGTGGGTTCGAGCCTGGCGACCCTGACAGCGTTGATGGGCATTCTCGTCGCCGTGCCGATGCTGATGTCCGATTCCGGATTGGGCTCCGGCGCTTACGGTTTCGTGCAGTTTGTCAATGCCCTGGCGGTGGTGGTGCTGACGCCCGTGCTCACGCCGTGGCTGAGTGCGCGACTGGCGAACGGTCCGAGGCTGGACATCCTCGCGGTCGCCGGCGCGTGGTTGGCGCTGTGCATGGCAGCGGTGACGCTCGCGCACACCACAGCGGTTTTCGCCGTGACCACGGCCGCCTGCTCACCCGCCGAGATCGCCTGGTTCGTCGTCGCCGCCGGCGTCGTGCACCGCATCGCACCCGTCGCCAATAGCGGCCTTTATCAAGGAATCTGGTCGATGACCGCCGCCGCCGCGTCGATCGTCGCACCAATCCTGGTGACATGCGCACTGCCGCATGGCGGGCGTCCGGTGCTGGCGGTCGCCATCGTCGTGGTCGGACTGCTCGGCGCGGCATCCTGCTCACCACTGGCGCGTTCGGTTTCCGGCCCGAACGAGCGCTGAGTAAGGTGTTTCGGTGGCATTCGCCAGCGACGCGGAACTCGACCGGGTGCGCAGCATTCACCAACTGCGCTCCTACCGAGTCGTAGCCGTCCTCCGGGTTGGTGTGCTGGCCTTCGTGGTCGGTGCCATGGTCGTGGCCGCACCCCCGTACGAATGGGGTAGCCATATCGCCTTGATCAGCCTCTACGCTTTCGCCACGGTGTCGGCCCTGATACTGGCGTTCACGCGGTTCGACCGACTCGGTATGGGCCGCTTCGGGATAGGTCGACTGGAACCCTTCGCGTTCACGGTCATCGACGTCATCGTGCTGACGGCCCTGCAGTTCATCTCCAGCGACGGGATCTATCCGCTGCTGATTATGATCCTGCTGCCCGTGCTGGTGGGCGTCGACATGTCGACCCGGCGGGCCGCGGCGATACTGGCCTTCACCGTGGTCGGGTTCGCCCTGGCCAGCGTCCAGGACCACCTGCAGAAGCGGGCGATCGGGTGGTCGGACACCGTGTTCCTGTTCGGGCTCTACGCGTTCATGTGCGTCGCCGCGTTGGTGACGGTGCGCATCGAAGAACGCCATGCCCGTTCGATCGCCGGGCTGAGCGCACTGCGCGAGGAACTGCTGGGGCAGACGATGACCGCCTCGGAGGTGCTGCAGCGCCGGATCTCGGAGTCCATCCACGACGGTCCGCTGCAGGACGTGCTGGTGGCGCGTCAGGAGCTCATCGAGTTGCAACTCGACGACCCCGATGACGACCGGGTCACTCGTGCGCTGACCGGGTTGCAGAGCGCGTCGGAACGCCTGCGGCAGGCCACATTCGAGCTGCATCCGGCTGTGCTCGAGCAGGTCGGGCTGGGGGCGGCGGTCGAGCAGCTGGCCGGATTCACCGCCAAGCGCTCGGGCATCGAGGTGGCCACGGACATCGACTATCCGATTCGCAATGATGTCGACCCGATCGTCTTCGGTGTGGCACGGGAGTTGCTGTCCAACGTGGTGCGCCACTCCCGGGCCTCCCACGCCTGGGTCACGCTGGGCATCACCGACGACATGTGCGTGTTGAACGTGGCCGACGACGGGGTGGGGGTCAACAGTGACACCATGGCGCGCCGCCTGGGGGAAGGACACATCGGCCTGGCGTCGCACCGGACCCGCGTCGAAGCCGCCGGCGGCGCCTTCGTCTTTCTGGAAGCGGCCAGCGGTACCCGCGTCTGCGTGCAGGTGCCGCTGAAGAAATGACTGCGGTGTGCGCCGCCGTGCTCAGTCGAGCAGCTTCTGGCGCATCGCTTCGGCTACCGCCGCGGCGCGGTCACTGACGCCGAGTTTCTCGTACAGGCGCTGCACATGCGTTTTCACCGTCGAGGGCGCCACATACAGTTCGGCAGCGATCGCCGGAATGCTCTGGCCGCGGGCGATGCGGTTGAGCACTTCGCGTTCCCGCGCGCTGAGCACCGGAGCACTGGGGGCCGCGCGCTGACGGATCTCCCCGGCCAGCCCGCCGACCAGCGACGGGGCCACGACATCTCGGCCCTTGGCGCAGTCGAGCACCGCCTTGACGATCTCGGTGCGCGTCGAATCCTTGAGCAGAAAACCGGCGGCTCCCTGCTGCAGCGCCTGGTACACGATCGCCGATTCGTCGTGCGCCGAAATCAACAGGACCCGGGTCGGCAAGTCGCAATTGCGCACCGCGGCCGCCACCTGCGCCCCGTCCATGCCCGGCATGCGGTAATCGAGCAGGGCGACATCGGGTTTGTGCGCCTTGATCAACTCGAGTGCGGCCGAACCGTCGTCGGCCTCGCCGACCACATTCACCGAACCGCTCAGTGAGAGCGCGCGCACCACGCCCTCGCGGAATAACGGGTGATCGTCACCGACCACCACACGGACCTTCTCAGAGGCCGCAGTGCCGACCATGGCGAAAGTGTAGCGGCTGCCCGCAATGATCCGTTTACATTTGTACATTTGGCTACCTCCGCGGCGTGGCAGCCCTTCGGGTGCCGGTGAGTACGGTGTTCCTGTGGCGACCAGTGACGTCGAACTGGACCGGGTGCGCAGAGTGCACCGGTTGCGCTCGTACCGGATCGCCTCGGTGCTGCGCGTCGGGGTCGTCGCGCTGATGATCGCCGCCATGGTCATCGGCACCCGCCGGTCTGAGTGGGCTCAGCAAAGCGTCCTGATCGGCCTCTACGCCGGAATCGCACTGTGCTCGCTGGTGTTGGCTTTCGCGCCCTCGCGTGCCTGGGTCGGCATGGGGCCCCTGGTCGGAATGCGCCGGCTGGAACCTTTCGCTTTCACCGCCATCGACGTGGTGGCGTTGACGGGTTACCAGATGCTGTCCACCGACGGGATTTATCCGCTGCTGATCATGACCTTGTTGCCGGTACTGGTGGGCCTCGATGTGTCGACGCGGCGGGCGGCGGTGGTGCTGGCCTTCACCCTGGTGGGATTCGCCCTGGCTGTCGTCCAGGATCCGGTGATGGTCAGGGCGATCGGCTGGCCCGAAGCCGTCTTCCGGTTCGCCCTGTACGGGTTCCTGTGTGGTACCGCGCTGGTCGTGGTGCGCATCGAGGAACGCCACGCGCACTCGGTCGCCGGCCTGAGCGCGCTGCGCGAGGAGTTGTTGGCGCAGACGATGACCGCCTCTGAAGTGCTGCAGCGCCGCATCTCGGAGTCCATCCACGACGGGCCGCTGCAGGATGTGCTCGCCGCGCGTCAGGAACTCATCGAGCTGGAGCTCGACCACCCCGACGACGACCGGGTGAGCCGGGCGCTGGCGGGTCTGCAGAGCGCGTCAGAACGCTTGCGGCAGGCCACTTTCGAATTGCACCCGGCCGTGCTCGAGGAGGTCGGGCTGGGAGCAGCGGTGGAGCAGCTGGCCGGATTCACCGCCAAGCGCTCGGGCATCAAGGTCACCACCGACATCGACTACCCGATTCGCAACGCGATCGACCCGATCGTATTCGGTGTGGTGCGAGAGCTGTTGTCCAACGTGGTGCATCATTCCCGGGCGGAGAACGCCTCGGTGATGCTCGGTATCACCGACGAGATGTGCGTATTGACCGTCGGCGACGACGGGGTGGGGGTCAACGGCGAGACCATGGCGCGGCGGCTGGGAGAGGGGCACATCGGTCTGGCCTCGCACCGCGCCCGGGTGGACGCCGCGGGCGGCACCTTCGTGTTCCTCGAAGCCCCCACCGGCACGCACGTGTGTGTCGAGGTGCCCCTCAAGCCTTGACAGACTCGCCTTCGCAAAAATTGCGCGCGGCCGCATAACCGGCCCGGTACCCGAAAACCATTGCCGGGCCCAATGTTCCGCCGGCGCCGCCATAGGCCCGGCCGGTTGCCCCGGCCATCGCGTTGCCCGCGGCGAACAGGCCGGGAATGGGTTGGCCGCTCACGTGCAACACCCGGCCGTCGGGGTCGGTCCGCGGACCGCCCTTGGTTCCCATGGACCCCACGCATACAGGTACGGCATAGAACGGGGCGGTGTCGATGGGCCCCAACGTCTTTCCGGCCAGGGTGGTAGCACGGTCATCCCCCCAGTAGCCGTCGTAGGCACTGGAACCACGCCCGAAATCGGGGTCCGCGCCGGCGGCGACGTCACGGTTCCACCGGTCGACGGTGCGGGTCAGCCCGGCCGCGTCGATGCCGGTCTTGGTGGCCAGCTCGGCGAGATCGGCTGATTCGCAGAACCAGTCCGGGACCGCTTGCCCCGGCGCGACACCGAGGAATCCGTAGCTGCGCAGGTGAACCGAGTCGAATACCATCCACGCGCGATCATTCACGTAGCCGCCTCGCGGATCCAGATAGTGGAAGGCGCCGGCCATCGAGTTGTACTCGCCGGCCTCGTTGACGAACCGCAGCCCGGCGCGGTTGACGATGATGCTGCGGGGGCGGGTGCGCTCCAGCCGCACACTGCGGCTGCGCTGCCTGCCGTCGATGGTGTCTCCGGGGATGCGCACGATCGGCACCCACCAGGCCTCGCCCATGTTGGCCAGGTCGGCGCCCAGCGCCATCGCCATCCGCAGCCCGTCGCCGGTGTTGTTCGGCGGTGACACGGCACCGTGCATGGGTCCGCGCAGAAAAGCTTTGACCAGCAACGGATCCCATTCGAAACCGCCGGTGCCGAGGATGACGCCGCAGCGCGCGCCGACGTCCATACTCTGTTCGGGACCGGTGATCCGGACGCCGGTGACGGTTCCGTCGCGCACGATGAGTTCGGTGGCCCGGGAGCTTGCGCACGGTGCCACCCCGACGTCCAACAGACCCTTGAGCAGGCCCGCGATCAGCGCGGTGCCCGCCACACACAGGTCGCCGGAACGCTCGATGTCGGCGTGCAGGCGCGCCCTCGTCTCGGCGTCGAACCCGACGTTGGACCAGTCGGCGGGGAACGCGGTGATGCGGTCGGCCCAGTCGCCGATCCGGCTCAGATCGAACGGGGCCGCGCTCAGCGAACGGCCGCCGCACGGTTGCCCCCCCGGCAGTTCGGGCTGGTAGTCGGGAAAGCCGTCGGCGATCTCGAAGCGCAGGCCGCTGTACTGCTCCACGAAGTCGAGCATCGACGGTCCGGTCCGCACGAACGTCTCGACCAGCGTGTCGTCCATGGACCCGAAGGACTGCGCGCGCAAGTACTGCAACGCGTCATCCACCGTCAATTCTCCTGCTGGACAACGGTTATGCGCCGGAATCCAGGCAATGCCGCCGGACACCGCGGTGGTGCCCCCGATGGTCGCCGACTTCTCGAACACGCCCACCGTGGCTCCCGCGACCGCGGCCGTCAGCGCGGCCGTGAGGCCGGCGCCGCCGCTGCCGAGCACGACGACGTCGTATTCGTGGTCCCAGTTCTCACCCTGCCGCATACCCGAAAGTCCTCTCAGCTCAGCAGCGCGGACAACTGCCCCGCGGCGCTGACGACCGCGTCCTTGCCGCGCATCACCACGTCCTCGCGGTGGGAGATCAGATTGATGCACGTCGGCGGCGCCGGCACCGGACGGCGGACCGGCACCGCAAGCCCGTAGGTGTTCGGCTCGATCTCACCGTGGGTGGTGACCCACCCGCGCTGGCGTGCCTCGGTCACCAGGGCCCGCTCACCCGGCCGCGGCGGCATGCTCGCCAGCAGCGCGATCCCGGCCGCGCCGCGGTCCAGCGGGTAGCGGCTGCCCTCGTGGAACGCGAGCTGATAGGCGACCTGCGTCGGCACGATCACCGCGATTGCCACCTGCTCGTCGCCTTCGGCGACCAACAGCGACACCGTGGTGCCCAGTTTGTCTGCCAGCGAGCGCAGCGTCGGCAGGCAGAGTTGTCGCACGTTGTGGTCGAAAGACGCGCCCAGGGTCGCCAGGCCCGCGGCCGGCCGGAAGCGGCCGTCGTCGCCCTTGGAGACCAGCCGGAACTCCACCAGGGTGGCCAGCAACCGGTAGGCGATGGTGCGGTGCACTCCGACCTGGTCGGCGACTTCCTGCATGGTCAGCCCCGTCGGGGAGGCCGCCACGAGTTGCAGCGCCGTCAGGCCTCTGGCCAGCGTCTGGGAACCCGTCATGGTCTTGACAGACCATCCGGCGAGAGCCAAGCTCTATATATAACGCACATCAATGTGCGATATTAGCACACATAATGTGTCAAAAACGAGAACCGTATTTCCGCCGGAAGGAATCGTGACCGAGTTCGAAAGCGTGTGGAGCGATCTGCAGGGAGTCGCTTTCTCGCAGGGCTACCTGGACGCCGACGGCGTGCGGACCCGCTATCTGCGGGCGGGCGAGCCGGACCGGCCGGTGCTGATCCTGTTGCACGGTTCCGGCGGGCACGCGGAGGCCTACATCCGCAACCTGGCCGCGCACGCCGAGCACTTCTGGACCTGGTCGATCGACATGCTGGGCCACGGGTACACCGACAAGCCGGGACATCCGCTGGAGGTCGGCCACTACGTCGACCACCTGATGGCGGTGGTGCGCACGATCGGGGCCGACCGCATCCATCTGAGCGGCGAGTCTCTGGGCGGCTGGGTGGCCGCCCGCGCGGCCATCGACCACCCGGACGTCATCGACCGGCTGGTGCTCAACACCGCGGGTGGCTCGCAGGCCGACCCGGTGGTAATGAAGCGGATCATCACGCTGTCCATGGCCGCTGCCGAGGACCCGACCTGGGAGACCGTGCAGGCACGGATCAAATGGCTGATGGCGGACAAGTCGAAGGATTACGACGACTTGGTCGCCAGCCGGCAACGCATCTACCGGCAGCCCGGCTTCGTATCGGCGATGCGCGACATCATGGCGCTGCAGGACCCGGAGATCCGGGCCCGAAACCTGTTGGGGCCGACCGACTACGGCGCCATCTCCGCGCCCACGCTGGTGCTGTGGACCAGCGATGATCCCACCGCCGACGTGCCCGAGGGGCGCCGCATGGCGTCGATGATCCCCGGTGCCCGCTTCGAGGTGATGGCGGGTTGCGGTCACTGGCCCCAGTACGAGGACGCCAAGACGTTCAACCGCCTCCACCTCGAATTCCTGCTGGGCCGCTGATGGGCGGGCATGACGGCCAAGGGCCGCAGCAATATGACGTACTCGTCGTCGGTGCCGGACCGGTCGGACTGACGCTGGCGAATATCCTTGGCCTGCAGGGGGTCCGGACGTTGGTGGCCGAGGAACGCTCGAGCCTGATCGACTATCCCCGCGGGGTGGGGCTGGATGACGAGGGCCTGCGCACCTTTCAGTCCATCGGGCTGGTGGACCAGGTCCTGCCGCACACCGTCCCCAACCAGATCCTGCGGTTCTACGACGCCAAGCGCCGGGTGCTCGCCGAGATGGCGCCGCCGGACTCGCGATTCGGCTGGCCCAAGCGCAACGGGTTCGTGCAGCCGCTGGTGGACGCCGAACTGCTGCGCGGGCTGGACCGATTCGACCATGTCGAGGTGCGGTGGAACAGCCCGCTGGTGATCTGCAGCCAAGACGACGACGTGGTGTGCGCCCAACTCGACGGCGAGCATCCGTCGATGGTGCGGGCACGGTACGTCGTCGGCTGCGACGGGGGGCGCAGCATCACCCGCAGCATGATGGGCGTTTCCTTCGACGGAACCACGTCGCCGACCAGGTGGCTGGTGGTCGACATCGCCAACGACCCGCTGGGTCACCCGAACAGCGAGGTCGGCGCCGACCCGGAACGACCGTATGCCTCGATCTCCATTGCACACGGAATTCGCCGCTTCGAGTTCATGATTCACGCCGACGAGACCGACGAGCAGGCCGAAGACCCGGCGTTCCTGCGGCAGATGCTGGCGCGCATGGTGCCCTATCCGGAACGCGTCGAGGTCATCCGCCGCCGCGTCTACACCCACCACTCGCGGATCGCCGGTGCTTTCCGCAATGGCCGGATGATGCTGGCGGGGGACGCGGCACATCTGATGCCGGTCTGGCAGGGGCAGGGCTACAACAGCGGCATCCGCGACGCCGCCAATCTCGGGTGGAAGCTGGCCGCGGTAGTGCGGGGCCGGGCCGCTGATGGGCTGCTGGACACCTACGACATGGAACGGCGCAAGCATGCCCGGGCGATGATCGACCTGTCCACCATGGTGGGCAAGGTCATCTCGCCGACCAACCGCCGGGTCGCCAGAGCACGCGATGCGGTCATCCGTTCAGCCTCAATTGTGCCGTCCCTCAAGCGGTATGTGCTGGAGATGAGGTTCAAGCCGATGCCCCGCTACGAGCACGGCGCGGTGGCTCACCCGGCCGGCGCGGCACCGCGGCCGGGCTCGCCGACCGGCACGCTGTTCATTCAGCCCCGGGTCGACACCCGCACCCGGCGCGACGTGCTGCTCGATGATGTGCTCGGCAGCTGGTTCGCCGTGCTGTGCTGGAACAACAACCCGCGCAAGATCCTCGGCGAGCGCGCCTTTCACGACTGGAAAGCGCTGGGGGCACGTTTCGTTGCGCTGCGCCCGTCGACGCAGTTGAGCTGGACCGGCCAGGACGACCCCGACGTGGTGGTCGTCGGGGACCGCGCCGGCCACCTCAAAGCCTGGTTCGACGATCACGAAGAGTCGGTGGTGTTCCTGCGTCCCGACCGGTGCATCGCCGGGGCGTGCATCGCCCAGCGATCGCCCGAATTGAGCACCGCGCTGATCGACGCCCTGTCCCTGACGCCGGGAGGGGGTGAATCGGACAGTGCCACTGGCTCTTTGCTGTATGTCCCACAGCCCGCTGCTGAATCTACCGGGGCCGCCGCAGGATCTGCTTGACGACGTCGACGCCGCGATCACCAAGGCCCGAGACTTCGTCACCGCCTTCGACCCCGAACTGGTCGTCGTCTTCGCCCCGGACCACTACAACGGCTTCTTCTACAAGGTGATGCCGCCGTTCTGTATCGGATTGCGGGCCGATGCCGTCGGTGACTACGGCACCTACGCGGGCCCGCTGCCCGTCGCGGAGGGCGCCGCAGGCCAGTGCGCGACGGCGGTGCTCGATGCCGGCGTCGACATTGCGGTGTCGGCCGGGATGGATGTCGATCACGGCACCGTCCAGCCGCTGGAGAAGCTCTTCGGTTGTGCCACTGCCCGACCCGTCATTCCGGTCTTCGTCAACGCTGTCGCGGAGCCGCTGGGCCCCCTGCATCGTTGCCGGGCACTGGGTGCCGCCGTCGGCAGTTTCCTGGCCACCCTGGACCAGCGGGTGCTGGTGCTCGGATCGGGCGGGCTGTCCCACAGCCCCCCGGTACCGACTCTGGCGACCGCCGCACCGGCCCAGATGCAACGGATCGTGCACGGCCAACCCATGACCACCGAACAGCGCCAGGCCCGGCAGGCCCAGGTGATCGAGGCGGCCAGGAGCTTCGCCGGCGGTGCCGGAGATCTGCAGCCGCTCAACCCCGCCTGGGACCAGCGTTTCCTCGACATCCTCGACAGCGGGCACCTGGACGAGCTCGATCAGTGGTCGAACGCGTCCGTGACCCGTGAAGGGGGCAGCTCCGCGCATGAAATCCGCACCTGGATAGCGGCTTTCGCGGCCCTGGCGACGGCGGGCCCGTACCGCACCACGGTCCGGTATTACCGACAGGCTCCAGACCTGATCGCCGGCTTCGCCATCCGGACGGCGGTGGCGGCCTGATGACCTCGTTCGAAAACTTCGACAGCGTGGTGGACGTGCTGATCGTCGGTTCCGGGGCAGGCGGCATGACGGCCGCACTGACCGCGGCGTCCTGCGGTCTCGATGCCCTGGTCATCGAGAAGTCGCCCCAGTTCGGTGGTTCCACCGCCCTGTCGGGCGGCGGCATCTGGGTGCCCGGTGCGCCCGCGCAGCGGCGGGCCGGCTACGCGCCGTCACCGGAGGCGACGGTCCGCTATCTGCAACAGATCACCGAGGGCCTGGTGAGCGAGGCACGGATCCGGCAGTACGTCGAATCGGCACCGCAGATGCTCGAGTTCCTGGAAGGACTCAGCCCCTGGCTCGAATTCGTCTGGAAGCCGGGCTATGCCGACTACTACCCGGAACTGCCGGGTGGCTCCGAACTCGGCAGCACCATCAACGTGCCGCCGATCGACCTGAGGGAACTCGGCGACGACGAGCCCACGCTGCTGCAGCCGCTGGCGCTGGCCCCCAAGGGGATATGGCTGGGACCCAAGGAGTTGCGTTCCTTCTACCGGATCAGGCAGTCATGGGCAGGCAAAGCCGTTCTGGTGAAGCTGATTTCGCGGATGGTGCGGGCCCGGGTGTTCGGCGAACGAATCGCTGCCATTGGGCAGTCCCTGGCCGCGCGACTACGGCTGGCGATGACGCAGCGCGATATCCCGCTGTGGCTGGACACGCCGATGTGTGACCTGGTCACCGACGCTGACGGGTCGGTCATCGGCGCGTCGGTGCGCCGCGGCGGCAGCCGGCATCTGATCGGGGCGCGCCGCGGGGTGATCCTGGCCTCCGGCGGCTTCGACCACGACATGGCCTGGCGCAAAGAGCATCAACCGGTGGTGGAGCAGGATTGGAGCTTCGGCAACCCGGCAGCCATGGGTGACGGTATCCGGGCCGGGCGGAAAGTCGGCGCCGCCGCGGACCTGCTCGACGAAGCGTGGTGGTTTCCCGCCATCCAATGGCCGGACGGGCGAATGCAATTCATGCTCAACGAGCGGATGATGCCCGCGCAGTTCATCGTCAACGGCGACGGCAAGCGTTTCATCAACGAAGCGGCGCCGTACATGGACTTCGGTCACGCCATGATCGCGGGCCACAAGTCCGGTGTCACGCACATCCCGTGCTGGCTCATCACCGATCACCGCTCCTTTAACCGTTATGTCGTCGGCGGGCACCTGCCGATACCGAAAATTCCCGGGGCGCCGGTGCCCACCGGACGCAAGGTTCCGAAGGCATGGCTGGAGTCCGGTGTCGTCAAAGCTGGATCCAGCTGGGAGGAACTCGCGGCCAAGATCGAGGTGCCGGCGGCCCAATTGCGGTCCACCGCAGACCGGTTCAACGAACTCGCCCGCGCCGGACACGACGACGACTTCAACCGCGGCGACAGTGTCTACGACAATTACTACGGCGACCCCACCCTGCCCAACCCCAACCTGTATCCGCTGGGCGGCCCGCCGTACTACGCGTTCCGCATCGTGCCCGGCGACCTCGGCACCTCCGGGGGCCTACGCACCGACGAGTTCGCCCGAGTGCTGCGTCCCGACGACACGGTGGTGGCGGGGCTCTACGCGGTAGGCAACACCTCGGCGCCGGTCATGGGCCGCAGCTACGCCGGTGCGGGGGCGACCATCGGGCCCGCCATGACCTTCGGCTTCGTCGCGGCCAAACATCTTGCAGCACAGACCCTTAATTCTCATAGGAGGTAGTCATGAAGATCTCGCTGTTCTACGAGTTCGCCTTGCCGCGGCCCTGGGTTCCCGACGACGAGCGGCAGATGCTGCAGGACTGCCTCGACGAGGTCGAGGCGGCCGATAAGGCCGGCTTTTCCACCGTCTGGCTGACCGAGCATCACTTCCTCGAGGAGTACTGCCACTCCACCGCGCCGGAGATGTTCCTGGCCGCGGCCAGTCAGCGCACCGAGAACATCCGGCTGGGCTTCGGCATCATGCACCTGCCGCCCGCCGTGAACCACCCGGCCCGGGTCGCCGAACGCATCGCCACCCTGGACCTGATCTCCAATGGCCGAGTCGAATTCGGCACCGGTGAGTCCTCCTCCGTCGGTGAACTCGGCGGCTTCAACATCGACCCGGCCGACAAGCGGGCGCAATGGGAGGAAGCCCTGGAGGTCTCGATCCGCTGCATGGTCGAAGAACCGTTCACCGGCTTCAAAGGCCAGCACATCGAGATGCCGGCCCGCAACGTCATCCCCAAGCCGCTGCAGCAGCCGCACCCGCCGGTATGGGTGGCCTGCACGCGACCGGCCAGCGTCCAGATGGCGGCCCAGAAGTGCATCGGCGCACTGAGTTTCGCCTACACCGGCCCCGGCCCGCTCACCGAGCGCGTGAACGGCTACTACAAGGAATTGGAAGAGAACGGCGTCCCGGTGACCCCGCGGATCAATCCGAACATCCTGGCCATCGGTGGTGACCTGTCGATGATGGTGGCCAAAACCGACGAGCTGGCTCTGCAGCGGCTCGGAAAGGGCGGCGGCTTCTTCTCGTTCGGCATCATGCACTACTACATGACCGGTGTGCACACACCGGGCCGTACCGGCGTTTGGGAACGCTATCTCGAAGAGGTCGATAAGGACCCGACACTCGCGTACGGTCCCGGCCGCGGCGCGATCGGCTCACCGTCCACCGTGCGGGAGTTCCTGCGTGGCTACGAGGAGAGCGGCGTCGACGAGATCATCCTGCTGCTCAACCCGCGCAGTCATGAGGGCACCATGGAATCCATTGAGCTGATGGGCAAGGAGGTGCTGCCCGAGTTCATCGAACGTGACGAGAGGGCGGTCGCCGAGAAGGCCGCCAGACTGGCTCCGGTGATCGAGAAAGTGGAGGCGCGCCGGCCCGAGTCGACGATTCCGCCGTTCGACGAAAACTACTCGTTCGGTGGCCTGCCGACCGGGCGCGGCGGTAAATTCACCGCCAGCGAGATCCCCGAGGCCATGGCCGAGATCAACGAGGGCCGGGTCCAGGCAGCGCAGCGGTTGAAGGAGCAACAGGCCAAGTGACACCGAAGGTCGGCTGACCGTTGGCGCGAATCGAGGAGCTGTGGCGCTACGACGGTCGTCGTGCCGTGGTGACCGGGTGCGCGTCGGGCATCGGCGCACAGGTGGCGCGGCAGCTGCGCGAACTCGGTGCGCACGTGACCGGCCTCGACCGCTCACCCGCCCCGGGAGTCAACGACTTTCACGAGGTCGATCTGTCGGATCCGGCATCGATCGACCAGGCCGTGGCCGGCATCGCCGGCCCGGTCGACGCGCTGTTCAACGTGGCAGGTGTGTCCTCGGGGATCGGTGACCCGCTGCTGGTGGTGACGATCAACTTCCTGGGGCTGCGCCACCTCACCGAGGCACTGATTCCGTCGATGCCCGACGGCTCGTCGATTGTGAGCGTGTCCTCGCTGGCGGCGGCGGCCTACCGGGAGCACGGGCAGCAGGTCGCACCGCTGCTGCGTACCGCGACGATGCCCGAGGGCGTGAGCTGGTGTGAAAGCCACCCCGAGACGTTGGGTAAGGGCTACGAGTTGTCCAAGGAAGCGATCATTCTCTACACCATGGGCAGCGCGGTCGAACTGGGCAAGCGTGGCATCCGGATCAACTGCACCGGGCCCGGGGTCACCGAAACCCCCATCCTCGAGCAGCTGCGTGCCGCATACGGTCCGGCGTTGCTGGACGACATCGCCAAGCCGCTGGGGCGGGTCAGCGACCCAGCCGAACAGGCGGCGGTGCTGCTGTTCCTGAACAGCCGTGCCGCCAGCTATATCTCGGGCCAGGTCGTCTGGGTGGACGGCGGCAATGTGGGCGCCACCATCGCCGCCGAATTGCAGGAAGGACAGGCTTGATGGCCGACATGACCGACTTCCGGCGGGTCGCCAAGGATCTGAGCAACTGGGGCAGGTGGGGCCCGGATGACGAACTCGGCACCCTGAACTTCATCACCCCGGAGAAGGTCCGGCAGGCAGCCGGCCTGGTCCGGTACGGCAACGTGTTCCCGCTCGGCGTCGACTTCGGTTCGTCGGGTCCGCAGGGCGCTTTCGGCTTCCGGCACAACCCCATTCACGTGATGACGGTGGACGGCGGTGACGCGAACTCGCTGACACAGTACGGACCCGGGTGGGACAAGAATCCGACCGCCGCGCAACTGAGCAGCTATGTGACCGACAGTCCGTTCCGCTTCAACGACGACATGGTCATCATGCCGTTGCAGGCCGCCACCCAGTGGGACGCCCTGTCCCACGTGTACTACGAGGACCAGCTCTACAACGGCTTCCCGGCGGATTCGGTAACCAGCCTGGGCGCGTTTCACTGCGGCATCGACAAGGTCGACGTCAAGGGCATCACCTCCCGCGGTGTGCTGCTGGACCTGGTGCGCCACCGCGGGGCGGAAGTGTTTCTGGAACACGGAAACCCGATCATGCCGGCGGAACTGGACGACGTGGCCCGCGCGCAGGGCGTGCGGATCGAGAGGGGCGACATCGTCCTGATCCGAACGGGTTGGTGGACAAGGTTTCTGATGACCGGTGACAAGATCGAGCCGTACTCCGGCCTGGACTGGCGTTGTGCCCAGTGGCTACACGACCACGAAGTCGCCGCGGTGGCCGCCGACAACCTTCAGGTGGAGGACCCGGTGTCCGGTGTCGACGGATTGTTCCTGCCGTTCCATCTGCTGTGCCTGCGCGACATGGGGATGATGCTCGGCGAGTATTGGGATCTCACCGCGCTGGCCGAAGACTGTGCTGCCGACGGCGTCTACGAGTTCCAGCTCATCGCACCGCCACTGCGATTCACCGGCGCGGTCGGATCCCCGGTGAACCCGATCGCGATCAAGTGAGGGAGCTACACCGCCGAAGCGTCGAGATCGACGGTCTGGCAACCAGCTACCTCGAGGCCGGCGACGGTGACCCGGTCGTGCTGCTGCACGGCGGTGAATTCGGGGCCAGTGCGGAGCTGGCCTGGGAACGCAACATCGGGCCGCTCGCAGCGCGCTTCCGGGTGCTCGCGCCGGACCAGCTAGGCTTCGGTGAGTCGGCAAAAGTCATCGATTTCGTCAACAGCCGGGCCATACGGATCCGGCACGTGGCACGGTTCTGTGAGGCGCTGGGAGTCCAGTCCGCGCACTTCGCCGGAAACTCCATGGGCGCCATCAATTTGCTCGTCGACGCGACGTCGGAGGCGCCGGTGCTGCCGGTACGCAGCATGGCGATCATCTGCGGCGGTGGGGAGATCCAGCAGAATCACCACTTCGACGCTCTGCAGCACTACGACGCGACGCTGCCCGCGATGCGCAACATCGTCGAAGCCCTGTTCTATGACCCCGCGTACCCGGCCGACGAGGATTACGTCTGGCGCCGCTTCGCGTCGAGTACCGCGCCCGGGGCATGGGAGGCGGTGGCAGCGGCCCGTTTCCGCCGCCCCAACGCCGCCGCGCCCGCGGCACCGTCGAGTACCCGGGCATACGAGCGGATACGGGTGCCGACGCTGGTCGTCGAGGGGCGCGGCGACAAACTGCTGCCGCCCGGGTGGGCGGCACGGATCGCTGAACGGATCGACGGCGCCCGGTCGGTGGTGGTCGACGGCGCCGGGCACTGCCCACAGATCGAGCAGGCGGCGGTCGTCAACGAGCTGCTGCTGGACTTCTTCGGGCGGTAGTGCCCAGCGCGGCGGCCTGAATCAGCCCGCCCCGGTCGGCTCGAGAGCTGCTCTGGCTTCGGCCAATTCGTGCAGCGCCCCGGCGAAGCCGTCGGCGATCTCCCAGATGTCGGGGATGTGGTCACTGCATGTCTGCATGCCGACGGTCATCTCGTCGCCGTAGCTCCAGCCGGTGAAGTTCAGGCCGTAGGGATAGACGATCGGGCCCACCGAGATCAACTTTTCGACGGGGGCCCCGCCGAAATACAGGCGCTTCGTGGGGCCCGGGACATTGGAGGCGATCAGGCTGTAGGTCGGCCGCTTGGTGGTGGCCGCCCCGACAATCGGCAGAGCCCGGCCATAGAACCAGAACAGTGGCCAGTACTCCATCCAGTCACCGAACAGCCACAGGTCTCGCTCGTCGTGCACCGCACGTGCCGCCTTGGTGTTCGCCGAGATAAGCCGAAGGCGCTCGACGGGGTCGGCCTCGTCGGTGGCCAGCGAGGCGTACCAGGTGGTTACCTGATTACCCCAGTCCGTCTCCCCGCCGGGTGGTCTGATCGCCACCGGCACGACGGCGGACAGTGGCTGGCTGGTCAAGGCGCCGCGTCGTTCCAGATAGTACCTGACCGCGCCGCTGCACGCTGCAAGATAGACATCGTTCACCGTGACTCCGAAGGCGCTTCTGATCGCCTTGATCGTGGCGAGATCACAAGTGATGTAGGCGAACTCGCGCCCAGCGGTGAACGGTGCGTTGAATGGAGCCGGCGGCGCGGCGAACGCGGCGGCGAAGCCGGGGCGACCGGCGCGGTGGCGGGCCCGCACCGTCTGCACGGTGCGCGCCGACCGCTTCAGCACGCCGGGAAACCGCGCCGCGGCCTGACCCTGATGCGCCAAAACCGTCCGATACCAAGCGAGTGCGTTGGGCCGTGGTTCGTCGGACGGTATGGCGGTAGTGGTCGGTAGCGGCGCGGCAGGATCGGAGCTGAAGATGCACTCGAGCAGGCGCAGCGCAGCCATGCCGTCGGCCACCGCGTGGTGAAGCTTGAGCACCAAAGCAATTCGGCCGTCGGCCAGGCCGTCGAGGTACCACAGCTGCCACACGGGCCGGCCACGGTCCAGGGCGCCTGCATTGATCTCGTTGATCCGAGCCGACAGCTCCCGGTCGCCGCCGGGCGCCGGCACGCAGGCCCGTTTGACGTGATAGTCAAGATCGACGGGCGGACGCTCGATCCACCAGGGCCGGCCCCAGGTCGGCTTCATCAGCTGCCATCTCAGCGGGGCGATTCGGGCGACCAGCGCCGGGACGGCCGAACGCACCGCTTCGAAGCTCAGCGACTCACCCGCCGGCGCAGGGCCGAGCACCACGGCCTTGATGGTGTGCTGCGGCTGGGTGCGGCGTTCCTGTTTGAGAAATAAGTTGTCGACCCCGGTCAGACGGCGCATCCGGTCACCTCCATTCAGCTGCCGACAGCCAACCCCCTCGACCGGGGTCCGGGCGCCCGCTCTCCCGGAGAGCGGGAGGTGTACACCCACGGAGTCGGCGGCGTCCATACAGTGCGGAGCGTGAATGCCGCCACCGACGACACGAGAGTCGAACTGGCACAGCGTATGTCCGCGGCATTCGGCTCCTTTCGCGGCGGCGGCGCCGATCCCGTCGAGGTGCGGGAGAGCCTGCGGGCCAGCCGTAAGCCACGCCGGCATATTCCGGTCGCGCGGATAACGAACCGGACCATCCCCGGTCCGGACGGTCGCGGCGAGATCCCGGTGCGCATCTACTATCCGACTGACGCCCCCGGAATTCCGCTGATGGTGTATCTGCACGGCGGGGGATTCGTCGTTTGCGACCTGGACTCGCATGACGCGTGTTGTCGCCGGCTCGCCAACGGCGCGGGCGTGATCGTCGTGTCGGTCGGCTACCGCCTGGCCCCCGAGCACCCTTTCCCCGCGGCGCTCGACGACGCGTTCGCCGCAACCCGGTGGGTGGCGGCGCACGGCGGCGAGCTCGGTGGCGACCCGCAGCGCCTGGTGGTCGCTGGTGACAGCGCGGGCGGCAACCTGGCCACCGTGGTGTGCATGCTGGCCCGCGATCGCGGCGGCCCGGCCATCGCATCGCAGCTGTTGATCTACCCGGTCGTCGACCAGCGCCGCAAGCCGTCTGCCGCACAACAGCGGTCGGCGGCGGGTGTGCTGACCCTCGAGCACATGCGCTGGTTCACCGCGCAGTACCTGGGGCTCGGCGGCGACCCGGCCGATGTGCGGGTGTCACCGATTCTCGCCGACCTGGGCGGACTGCCCCCGGCGCATATCGTCACCGGTGAACTCGACCCGCACCGCGACGACAACGACGAGTATGGGCGCCGGTTGCGCGCCGCGGGCGTGGCCGCCACGGTCGAGGTTTACCCGGGCATGTTCCACGGCTTCTTCAACCTGGCAGACGACATCCCGGCCGCGGAGCAAGCCAACGCGGACGCGTGCCTGGCAGTACGCGACATCCTGGACCGCCAGAAGGAGTGCTCATGAGGCTCAACAACACCCGCGCACTGATCACCGGAGCCAGTCGGGGGCTGGGCCGCAGCGTTGCCGAGGTGCTCGCCCGCCGCGGCGCCGACGTGGCGCTGGTGGCTCGCGACGGTGAAGCCTTGACGCTGCTGGCCAAGGAGCTGGGCGGCAGGGCATATCCCACCGACCTCTGCGACCCGGAAGCCGTCGGCGCCCTGGCCGATCGGGTGGAGGCCGACGGCCCGGTGGACGTGCTGGTCAACAATGCCGGCCTGGACTGCGTCCGGCTGCTGCCCGACACGTCGGCGCAGGAGATGCGAGACCTGTTGCAGGTCAACCTGTTAGCGCCGATGGAGCTCTGCCGCCAATTGATGCCGCGGATGGTGGCGCGCGGCCGGGGACACATCGTCAACGTCTCGTCGATGGGCGCGGTGAGCGTCAGCCCCGGCGTCACCGTGTATGCGACATCCAAGGCCGGCCTCAGTCACTTCACCGCCGGTATCAGACAGGAGCTGCGTGGCACACCGGTCGGGACGACACTGGTCCAGATCGGCGCTGTGAAAACGGAGATGCTGGACGGCATCCGGAGATTCGGGCCGGCCCGCCGGGCCATCGAACGATCCCAGCGGCTGCACATGCTGCCCCGCGAGGACCTGGAACCCGAAGTCGTAGCCGTGGCGATCGCCGACGCGATCGAGGGTGGACGGCGGTACGTGACACTGCCGCGGCGCATCGCGGCGTCGGCGTTCCTCACCGAGCTGCCGCGGCGGATGAGTGCGGCCATGCTTGCCGGGATCGACATGAGCGCCGACTGATGGAACCCTTGGTGGATCTCTCAGGCCGGGTCGCGATCATCACCGGCGCCGCACGGGGCCAGGGTGCCGCGGAAGCCCGGCTGTTCGCGATGTTGGGGGCGCGGATCGTTCTCACCGACATTCTCGAAGCCGAGGGCCGCGACCTCGCCGCTTCGATCGGCCCCGCTGCGCGCTTCGTGCGGCACGATGTGGGCAGTGCCGAAAACTGGCACACGGCAGTCGATGTGGCAACGGGGGAGTTCGGCGGGGTCCACGTGCTGGTCAATAACGCGGCCGCCTGTGTCAACCGGCCCATCGCGGACCAGCCTGTCGACGAATTCGAGCGGTTGCTGCGCACCAACCTGGTCGGTCCGTTCCTGGGAATACAGGCGGTCATCGAACCGATGAAGGCGGCTGGGGGCGGATCGATCGTCAATATATCGTCTCAGGCCGCGTTGCAGGGGTTGGCGGGCTACGGTGCCTACGGATCGTCCAAGTGGGGACTGCGCGGGTTGACCAAGGTTGCCGCGATCGAGTTGGGCCCATGCGGAATTCGGGTCAACACGGTCTACCCGGGCATGATCGATACCCCCATGATCGGCCATCTCGACGTGCAGCGCGGACCGGGAGGTCATCCCGGAGCCCCACTGGGCCGCATGGGTGCGCCCGAGGAAGTCGCACGGGTAGCGGCATTTCTCGCTTCCGACGCGTCGTCCTACATCACCGGAGCCGATTTCGCCGTCGACGGCGGCGCCAGCGCAGGCAGAATCCCGACACCCACACCATGAACACACAGGAGAGTTCGCAGATGTCTTCGACCCAGCTGGCCGGCAAGGTCGTCCTCGTCACCGGTGGCGCCCGGGGGCTCGGCGCCGCCTTCGGCAACTGGGTCGTCGCACGGGGTGGACGCGTGGTGATCGCCGATGTGCTCGATGACGAGGGCAGGTCCCTGGCGGACGAACACGGCACCTCAGCGCTTTTCGTCCACCTCGATGTGACCGATCCGGCGCAATGGACCCAAGCGGTGCAGCACGCCACCGACGCTTTCGGCCGCCTCGACGGTTTGGTCAACAATGCCGGAGTGTCGACCGGTCAGTTCATCGAGCATGAACCCGTCGACCACTTCCGGGCGGTGCTGGAGGTCAACCTGGTAGGCGTGTTCAACGGAATCCAGGCCGTGATTCCCGCGATGCGGGCCGCCGGCGGTGGCTCCATTGTCAACATCTCCTCTGCGGCGGGCCTTTTCGGGCTCGCGTTCACCGCCGGCTACGGTGCGTCGAAGTGGGGGGTGCGCGGCCTGACGAAGGTCGCCGCGGTCGAGCTCGCCGGTGACCGCATCCGCGTCAACTCCGTACACCCGGGCATGACCCACACGCCGATGACCGAACCGGTCGGAGTTCGGGTGGGTGAGGGCAACTATCCCAACGTCCCGATGGGCCGCATCGGCGTACCCGATGAAATCGCCGGTGCCGTCTGCTATCTGCTGTCCGACGATGCCGCATACACCACCGGGGCGGAGATCGCGGTCGACGGTGGCTGGACGGCCGGGCCGACCATGAAATACGTCATGGGACAGTAGCTCAGAACACGTAGTCGATCCGCGTCTGCATGCCGGCCTCCTGGTGATAAGTGTTGTGGCAGTGCATGACCCAGGTTCCCGGATTGTCGGCCACCAGAACGGCGCTCAGCTTCTGATTGGGCAGGACGATCACGGTGTCCTTGCGGGCGCCGAGCGTGCCGTCGGGTCTGATCACCTGAAAAGTGTGGCCGTGCAGATGTATCGGGTGCCACATCATGGTGGCGTTGTCGAAGTTGAGGGTCGCGTGCTGGCCCTCCCGCACGTGCAATGGCTTGGTCCTGCTGTACGGCTCACCGTTGATCGTCCAGTCGTACTTGGCCATCGTGCCGCCGAGTACGACAGGCAGGTTCAGGGTCGGATCGGGACGACCCAGATTGGCGGCGGTCACCGCGGTGAACATCTCGACGGTGCCCACCCGGCGGGTGAGTTCGCCGGGGCGGAACTGCGGGTCGGGTGCGCTGCCCTTGCCGGTCACGAGCAACGCCCGGGCCACGGCGTTTTTCCCTTCGGCAGAGGCGACCAGTGGGAAGACTCCGTCGGCGGCGCTCACGATGACGTCATAGCGCTCAGCCATGCCCACCAATAAGGCGTCGACCTGTGTAGGGATCACCGGGAAGCCGTCAGTGTGGGTGACGGTCATCGAATGCCCCGCCAACGCCACGCGAAAGGCGGTGTCCGAGCCGGTGTTGATGATGCGAATCCGGATTCGCTGACCAGGCTTCGCGTTGAACGTGGTTGCTGCTTCGGGAATCCGTCCGTTGATCAGGTAGTAGGGGTAGGCGATGTCCCCGGCGTCGCCGCCGAGCAGGTCGCTCTTACCCACCTCACCCATGCCGGGCATCCCCGGCATGGTGTTGGTCGGGCCGGCAGGGGTCGACGTTGCGGAACTGGACGGTGCAGAAGTGGAAGTGCCGGTGGGGGTTCTGCCGGTCGTCGACGGCGGTGAGGTGGTGGTGGTCGGGGAGGTGGATGCGGGGGTCTCCGGCGCCGGCGGCTTGTTGATCAGGGCGTCGTACAGCTGCTGCGGGGACTTGCCCACGCCGTCCGTCCAATCGTCCAGAACGACAATCCATTCGGTGTCGTAGCGGCCCAGCTCGGTCGGGTCGTCGACGATGAACGGAAGGTAAAGGCCCTTATCGCCGTCCAGTCCGGTATGCGGATGCGCCCAGTAGGTGCCGGAGTACGGCACCGAGAACCGATACGTGAAGTCCTGTCCCGCAGGGATATTCGGGGTGGCCGGTTCGGCGCCGTCCATATCGTTGCGTAGCGCGATGCCGTGCCAATGGACCGACGTCGGGTGGTCGAGCTTGTTGGAGACGGAGACGACGACCTCGTCGCCCACGTTGGCGCGCAGTACCGGCCCCGGAATGGCGTCTCCGTAGGCCAGCGTGTCGACGATCCGGCCGCCGATATCGACCTTCGCGGCTTGCGGTGTCAGGCTGGCGGTCACCGTGTGTCCGCTGTGGGGGCGGGCGGCCTCGGCCGCGTCGATCGCCGCGGTCATCGGCGAACTCGACGACTTCGACTGACTGCATCCGGCCAGTGCGAATCCACCGGCGATTCCGGCGGCGAGGAATCCCCGCCTGCTGAGGCTCACCAGGTCAAATGGCTCACCGCTCATCGGCATTGCCGGCATTGACTGCTCCCTCCCCGGATTCGTCGGACGTTCACCGCCCTCCACCCTGCTCATCACCTGGATGGTTGGCAACCGGTTCCCGTGGGCATCGTGCCAGCGTGAGGTGAACAACACGAATAGCGTCGAACCCGGCTACGACCAGCCTGTGAGTCCGTCCGCGCCGAACAGCAGGCCGCCGGTTCCGCCGGCGCCGCCGTCGCCGTTGGGTGTGCCGATTCCGCCGTTGCCGCCGTTGCCGCCAACGCCGATCAGCACGGCGCTGCCGCCGAGTCCGCCGCTGCCACCGGCCTTGCCGTCGGACTCTCCGCCCGCGCCCGCGTCCCCGCCATTGCCGATGAGCCCGGCCTTGCCGCCGGCGCCACCCGTTCCGCCGGGGAGCGTTGCGCCGCCGTTGGCCCCGCCGGCGCCGCCAGCTCCGCCGGTGCCGATGAGCAGTCCGGCGTTGCCTCCCGCGCCACCCTGCCCACCGATGCCATTGCCGTTGAATCCGCCGGCACCGCCTGCGCCACCGGAACCCGCCAACATCCCGGCGTCTCCGCCCGTCCCGCCCGCTCCCGCGCTGGAGCCGCCACTGCCGGCGCTGCCACCCGCGCCGCCCCCGCCACCGCTGGCACCCACAGCGAGGAGGCCGGCGTTGCTGCCCGTCCCCCCGTGTCCGCCGGTGAGCGAGCCGAACCCGCCGGCCCCGCCGTTGCCGCCGGCACCGAACAGCCCGGCGGCGCCGGCGTTACCGCCCGCCCCGCCGTTGGTGCCGCTGCCCCCGGCTCCGCCCTCGCCTCCGGCACCGAACAGTCCACCGGCCCCACCGGCCCCGCCGGTTCCGCCGGGCCCAGAGAACCCGAAGCCACCGGACCCCCCGGCTCCGCCGGCCACGAACAACCCGCCGGCTCCGCCGGCCCCGCCCGCTCCGCCCAAGGAGCCCGAACCGCCGGCCCCGCCGACTCCCGCGGCACCTCGTAGCAAACCGGCGTTGCCGCCGGGGCCGCCGACGCCTCCGGTCGCTCCGAAGACCAGGGAAGTGGGGCCACCCGCTCCGCCAGTTCCGCCGGCGCCGAGAAAGGCGCCAGCCCCGCCGGCGCCGCCTGCCCCGCCGGTTCCGCCTGCCCCGCCGGCCCCGCCGACCCCGCCGGCGCCGCCAGCGCCGAACAGGATCCCGCCCGCCCCGCCGGCGCCGCCCGCCCCGCCAGGAGAGCCCGCGGTGCCGGACGCGCCATTGCCGCCGTTGCCGAATACCCACCCGCCAGGGCCGCCGGCCGCCCCGGTCCCTGGCGCCCCGTTGGCGCCGTTGCCGATCAGGGGCCGTCCCGTCAGTGCCTGGGTGGGCGCGTTGATCGCGGCGAGGACCTGTTGCTGCAGCGTGTGCAGCGGGGCACCACTGGCCGGCGCGTTGGATCCGTCGGCGCCCAGCAGGATGCCGCTGATGCCCCCGGCGCCGGTGGCGCCCGCGGTCACACCGGTCCCGCCGTTGCCGCCGTTGCCGCCGTTGCCAATAGCCACGGCGTTGCCCCCACTGCCACCCGCCCCGCCGGTGCCCAGAGTCCGTGTGGCTCCGCCGCTGCCGCCGTTACCGCCGTTGCCGATGAGCCCAGCCTTACCGCCACTGCCGCCCGCCCCGCCCACGTTGATGGCGGCGTTCGTGAAGCCGCCGGAGCCTCCGGCGCCACCCGAGCCGGCCAGAGCGCCGGCACCCCCGCCTGCCCCGCCATGCCCGCCGATGTCTCCATTGCCGCCGGCACCTCCGGCGCCGCCGTCGCCGAACAGCGGACCGCCGTTTCCCCCGGCCCCCCCGGCCCCGCCGGTTCCACCGAATCCGCCCGCGCCGCCGGTGCCTCCGGCGGCGAACGCGAACATGCCGGCATGACCACCGGCGCCGCCGTCACCGCCCACAGCGAACAGCGGGCTGTTGCCGCCGCCGCCGCCGTTGCCGCCCGCGCCAAACCACCCGCCCGGCCCTCCGGCTCCGCCGGCTCCGCCGTTTGCGGCGCTGCCGGTCCCTCCTGTGCCGCCAGTCCCGCCGTCGGCGAACAGCCCGCCGGCGCCGCCGGCCCCGCCGGCCCCGCCAACGGCGGCGGCGCCCTGTCCGCCGGCGCCACCGGTCCCGCCGCCGCTGAACAGGCCGCCCATTCCGCCGGCCCCACCGGCGCCGCCCGGTCCGGAGGTCGGGGTGAGGCCACCGGCCCCGCCGGCCCCAGCGGCGCCGAAGAGCAGGCCTGCGTTGCCTCCGGCCCCACCGGCACCGCCGACACCGGCTGAGCCGAATTGGCCGATCCCGCCCGCGCCGCCGGCCCCTCCGGCCCCGAACAACACGGCGTTGCCGCCGGCGCCGCCCGCTCCACTGAGACCAACCGAGGAGGACCCGCCGGCGCCGCCGGCGCCGCCGGAACCGATCAGTCCGGCGACGCCGCCGGCCCCTCCGGCACCGCCGTCTCCCGTGGTCGACGGCGCGCCCGACCCGCCGGCACCACCGTTGCCGTAGAACCACCCGCCGGCCCCGCCCGCAGCTCCAGTTCCCGGGGCCCCGTTGGCGCCGTTGCCGATCAGTGGCCGTCCGGTGGCGGCCTGCACGGGTGTGTTGATCGCGTCGAGCAGGCTCTGCAGTGGTGATGCCGCTGCCGCGTCGGCGGCAGCATATCGGCCCGCAGCCGAATTCATCGCGTGCTCAAACGCCCCCTGAAAAGACGCCGCCTGGGCACTGATCTCTTGGTAGCGCTGTCCATGGTCGGAAAACAGGGCCGCGATCGCCCTCGAAACCTCGTCACCCGCTGCGGCCAGGACCCCCGTCGTCCGAGCCGCGGCCGCGCCGTTAGCCGCGCTCAGCGCCGAGCTGAGACTGGCCAGATCGGTGGCCGCTGTTCCCAACATGTCCGGTACCACGAATGCGAACGACATATTCGACCTCCCGATGGGCCACGACAATTCGGCGGGCAAAGGGTACCGCTCCATTGTGGACTGCTGGGAGCTTTTTGCAGATTGGCTGACCATGGCGCTTCGAATGTCGGTTTACTGGCGGCGGAGACGCGTCAGAATCACTGTGCTGCAATCATTTACGCAAATCAGGGCGATTTAAATTTTATTCGCGGTGCGAAATGAACGTTGACGGACTAGATGCCTATTTGCTGAACATCTTTGGCGTAATCGTTCTGGCCTTTGACATCGCGGGCGCGATGTTCACGCGTCGGTCCTCACGTGCACGGCCCCGCGGTCTGAACCACGCCTCGTGCGCGCCGCGCTGCTCGCGAAGATGCCTTGCTCTGCCGAGGTCGACTGCCGCGCGCGGCGCGTTCGAGTAGCGCGCCGCCGCTCACCGGACCGTCTCGTAGATCAGCCGGGTGTACTTCTGTGTTCGGTCGGACCCTGCCGAGGTCACCTGCCCCATCTTGTTCATCACGTAGGAGAACGTCATCTGGCGATCGGTGTCCATCACCACCATCGAGCCGCCCCAGCCGCCCCAGTAGCAAATCCTGCCGTCCGGGATATCGGGTACCGCTTCGGCTTTCGGGAGAGCGAAGCCGATGCCCCAGCGGGCGGGCATACCGAGTACCAGGTCGATGCCGTTGGCCTGCTCCCGGAATATCAGATCGATGGTGCCGGGCTGCAGCAGTCGGACCCCGCCGGCTTCGCCGCCCAACGAGATCGCCGACAATGCGCGCACCAGTGAGCGGGCGTTGCCGTGACCGTTGGCCGCGCCGATGTCCGCGCGGCGCCACGCAGTGGTCTGTGCCGTCAACGCGGCTTCCGCGTTCGGCGCGAGCATTCCGAACGTCTTGCGCATCGGATGGTCCTCGGGCACCGCGTCCAGGGGCACGTCCAGGGGCGGGGGCGGGATCAGCTCGGCGATGCGGCTGTCGTCCTCCGGTAGCGCACCGATCTGGATGTCGGCGCCCAGCGGACGCGCGATTTCCGCGCGGACGGCCGTCGCCACCATGTCGGGCTGGCACAAGTTGTTTGCTCTCAGCATCCGGGCTTACGTCGCAGCGGACCGTGGCGAGCGCGAGCAGGCCCGGCGCGATGCCCGGCAAGCCCTGTCGATCGCCGCCGACAAAGGGTGCTGTCTGGCGGTGCCTTCGACCTTGGAGCTGCTCGCCCGGCTGGCGGTAGACACCGGAAGCCACACCGACGCGGCCCGGCTGCTCGGAGCGGCCGACGTCATGCGGCACCGAACCGGCGAATTTCGATTCCCGCTCTACCAGGCCGCGTATTCGGCGTTGCTCACCGGTTGCCGGAAAGAATTGGGGAACAACGACTTTGAATCGGCGTGGGCCGAGGGTGCGGCTCTGTCGACCGACGATGTCATCGGTTATGCGCTGCGCGGGCGCGGGGAGCGTAAGCGCCCCGCAACCGGCTGGGCGTCCCTGACTCCCACGGAGCTCGACGTGGCCCGACTGGTGAGTGACGGACTGACGAACAAGGACATCGCGGAGCGGCTGTTCATTTCGCCCCGCACGGTGCAAGCGCACTTGACGCACGTGTACACCAAATTGGGGTTGACGTCGCGGGTGCAGCTCGCTCAGGAGACGGTGCGGCAAACCTAGCTCGTTTGAGTCTCATGTGAGGTCCACCGGCCTGGCCGGGGGTAGGCTAACGTTGACTTAACCCAAGGTTAACGAAAGATGAACACCAATCCGGGGCTCCGGGTAACCGGCGCACCGCATGATGACGAACAACCGAGTTGACGGGGCACGGCCGCTCGCCGCGACTTGACCACGGCAGCAACGGGACTGGGGTGTGCGTGGCCCAGCCGGTGCCCACGCGCGGAGGTGACGGAATGGATTTCGCAGAAGTGCCCCCGGAGGTCAACTCCGCGCGCATGTACGACGGCCCACGCTCCCGCTCGATGCTGGAGGCGGCCGACGCCTGGGAGCGGCTCGCCGACGAGCTCTACGGCACGGTGTCCTCATACCGCACAGCCATCGCGACGCTGAACGCCGATGGCTGGCAGGGCTCGGCGGCGGAGGCGATGACCCTGGCCGTCGCGCCGTATCTGCGCTGGCTCACCCGTACCGCCGCGAAGGCGGACGAGATCGCCGGTCAGGCCAGGGCGGCCGCCGGTGCCTTCGAAGACGCCTTTGCCGCCGTCGTGCCGCCGGCGGCCATCGCGTCCAACCGCACGCGGCGTTCCGCGCTCGCCGCCACCAACCCGACCGGTCACGACACCCCGGAGATTGCCGCCCTGGAAGCCGAGTACGGCGAGATGTGGGCGCAGGACGCCGCGGCGATGTATCGCTACGCGGCGGCCTCGTCGACCGCCGCCGCACTGCCGTCGCTGGGGCCTCCGACGCTCGGCTACAACATGCCGGCGCTGATGGGATCCGGCGACGACGACGAAGCGCCGGAGGTGGCGGCTCCCGCTATGCCGGCGATACCCCAGGCGTTGCGCAGCCTGGCCCGTCCGGTGCGCTCGGCGGCGGCGAATTCGGTGATCGCCCGGTTGCTGCGACAGTGCAAATTCGCCTCCCCCGTGCGGGCGTTCGCCTCGGCCATCAGCTCGCCGCGCAGCATGACCGCGGCCGGCACAGCGCCCACGCTCGCCGAGCCGACTCGAACGGCTGCGGCATTCGGACGGGGCGTGGTGGTCGGCCGACTGGTGGTGCCGCCCGGCTGGGGCGGCGTGGCGATGGGTGCGGTCCGGGCCATCGCCTGAGCGGCGGGTCAGACCGCCGCGCCGCCACCGTCCACGTGCAGGGTCGAGCCGGTGATGAAGCTGGCCCGCGGCGAACTGAGGAACAGCACCGCCTCCGCGATCTCGGCCGCGTAGGCGGTGCGGCCCAGCGGTAGCGCCTTGCCGAGTTCGTCGTTGATCTCACCCCATTCGGCGGCGACGCCGGCGGTGCGGGTGGGGCCGGGCGCCACGCTGTTGACCCGCACCCCACTCGCTCCAAACTCCGCGGCCCAGGTCCGCGTCAGGGATTCCAGCGCGGCCTTGGAGGCGCTGTAGCCGGAGGCGCCCGGGATTCCCTTGAAGGCGGCCATCGTGGTGATGTTGACGACGCTGCCCCGGCCACGCTGCAACATGCCCGGCACCAGGCCGGCGACCAAGAAGTAGGCGCCGCGGACGTTGGTGTCGAACATCGCCGCGAAGGTGTGCGGGTCCTGATCGACCGTCAGCGCCGACGGGAAGCTGGCGGCGTTGTTGACGATGATGTCGACCTGGCCGCACTGCTGCACGAGCGCATTGACCGACTCCGCGTCGGCCATGTCGGCCCGAACAAACCGTGCGTTCCGGCCGATGGCCTCGACCGCCCGCTCACCCCGGGCGCGGTCGCGACCCGAGATGACGACGGTGGCGCCCTCGCTGGCGAGCAGCCGCGCGGATTCCAGCCCAATGCCGGCCGTTCCCCCGGTGACGACCGCCCTCTGGTCGATCAGTTCCATCGACGTGACCCTCAGCGCGCCGGGCTGGTCAGGTGAGCCGGGGCCCACTCGTTGAAGCGGGTCTCGTAGATGGTCAGCTCTTCGCCCTCAACCGGAACGATGCTGCGGTCGTCGAGCTGAGCGCCGAAGTATTCGGCCGACGGGTCGGTGACCACCTCGCGCGAGTCGCCGTGGGCGGCCAGCGCGATCCGGGCCAGGTCGTCCATGCCGAACTTGTCCGGCCCGGCGATGTTGGTGATGCCGTTGAGCGGCTCTGCCACTGCCGCGCGGGTAACCGCCGTGGCGACGTCCCGGGCGGCGATCGGCTGGATGGCCGCCTCGTGCGACAGGCGCACCGTGTTGCCCTCGGTCGCCGAATCGGCAATGCCCAAGGCGAATTCGAAGAACTGGGTCGCCCGCACGATCGAGTACGGCGCCCCGGATTCGGTGATCAGCTTCTCTTGGGCCGCCTTGGCTCGCAGGTAACCACTCGCCGGTACCCGGTCGGTGCCGACGATCGACAGTGCGAGGTGATGCTTGACGCCGGCAGCCTGCTCGGCCTCCAGCAGATTCCGGGTCGAAGTGGTGAAGAAGTTCATCACCTCGTCGTCGGCCCACGAGGGCGCGTTGGACACGTCCACCACGACGTCGGCGCCGGTCATCGCGTCGGCGACGCCTTCGCCGGTCACACTGTTGACCCCCGAGCTCGGCGAGGCAGGCACGGCTTCGTGCCCCAGCTCGGTGAGGTTGGCGACCACCTGCGACCCGATCAGCCCAGTACCGCCGATAACCAAAATCTTCATTGCCCCGCCTTCCAAGATTCCCGATGAACTGGCGTCCTCAGCATGACCCGGCCACCGGGCCGGTCGAGCCCTTGAAAGTCCGTAGTCAGTTACTTGACTGTCCCTAGTCAGTCAGTCCCTGGTCAGTCCATGGCCGTGTTGCGTAGTTGGCGGCGCGACTTGATGCCGAGCTTGGCGAACACCTTTCGCAGGTGCCACTCAACGGTGTGGGTGCTGATGAACAACTGCGCGGCGATCTCGGGGTTGGTCAGCCCCGCACCGGCCAGCTTGGCAATCTGCGACTCCTGCGCAGTGAGCTCACCGGCCGGCGCACTCGAGCGCTTGCTCACCTTCTGTCCGGTGACCAGCAACTCGCGGCGAGCCCGTTCGGCGAAGGCGTGCGCGCCCATCTGGCTGAACATCTCATGGGCGGTGTGCAGCTGGGCGCGGGCATCGACGCGGCGATTGCAGCGGCGCAACCATTCGCCGTAGACGAGATGAGCGCGGGCCAGCTGGACGGCGATCCGGGTGTTGCCCAGGCACTCGATCGCCTGCAGATAAACCTTTCGGCCTTCCTGTCGTCCGCCAGCAAAGCCTGCGATCGGGCCAGAACCCCTGTCGCCCAATCTGTTCGGCTGTTTTGCGCGCGCTCTTCCAGTTGCGCCAGCGCGTCCCGGGCGGCCTGGACGTCCCCGCTTCGCGCACCGGCTTCGACGAGCTCGATCAGGCACCAGCCGAACAGGCCCAGGTCCTCGTCCTCACACGCCTGTCGCGCGGCGGCCAAGGCATCTTCGTAGCGGCCCAGGCCGTTGTAGAGCACGGCGACAGCGAAGTTCGTCAGGCCGACCACCCGCCCCTCGCCCCGGGCGGTGCCGTCGTGACGCGCCGACTCGATCAGGCTCAACGCGTCCGACTCGATGCCGCGCAGGGCCGCCAGCAATACCGAGTGATACTTGACCGGCGCGTAGCCGGTAGCGGTGGTGATCGCGTCGGCTTCCTCGATGAGCGCGGTGGCAGCGGCGAACTCACCCGCCTGGACGTGTACCCCGGCGCGGTAGACCAGCGCCAGCGGCAGAACGGCCAGTGCGCCGGCGTCCCGAGCGAGACGGACCGCGTGGGCGGCAAGCTGGTGCCAGACCTCGTCGTCCCAGACTTCGTGCGCCGCCGACTCCTGCACGATCGGGAAGGCCTGCCAGAACCACCCCATGACGCCCTCGTCACCGGCCGCGGCCGCGGTGCGGATCCGGGCGAGCGCGTCCCGCAGCGTCGACAGGCTCGCGGCGTGACCGGCGGTGGCGCGGATGGCGATCCCGTCCAGCAGCAGGTCGACCGCCCGCGCCGGTTCCGGCCCCGGCGGGGCGGCGCGGGCGGCAGCCGCTGTCATCCGGATGCCGCCGTGCGGGCAGAGCCGTCCGCCGAACAGAGCCGCCCCCACCGCCTCTAAATAGGTCTCCCGCGACTGTGCGACATCGAGTCCGGCGAGCTGGCGCGCGGCATCGAGCAGGCCGACGGCGGAATCGGACACCGTTGGGGCGTCGGCGTCGCCGCTGCGGCTGCGGGCGAACGCGATCTGAGCGCGCAAGCGCGACAGGCAGGCGCGCTGCAGATCGTCCAGCGAGGCGCCCGACTCCGCGATGGTCAGCAGCTCGTCGGCCGCGTCGAACGCGGCTGCGTCCCGCTTGGCCTGGGCCGCCGCGAGCGCCCGGGTCGCGCGGCGGACCGGGTCGTCGGTCAGTTGAGTGGCTCGTTCCAGGAATGCCGCGGCGGCCGCCACCCCGCCTCTGGCCTGCGCGCGTTCGGCGGAGCGTTCCAGTTGAACCGCGATGGCCTCGTCTGGGCCGTTCGCGGCGATCGCCAGGTGCCAGGCGCGACGGTCCGGATCGACTGCACCGTCGGTGGCCTCGGCCAGCGCCCGGTGCGCACGCCGGCGCTCCATCAGGCCCGCCGCCCGGTAGGCGGCAGACCGCACCAGCGGGTGACGGAACCGCACCGTCGTGGCGACGTCGATCAGTCCTGCGGCCTCGGCGGCCGCGGCCGCATCGTGCGGTAGACCCAGCGCATCGGAGGCCCGTCTCAACAGCGCCGCGTCACCGACCGGTTCCGCCGCAGCGACCAGCAGCAATTGCTGAGTGTGGCCGGACAATTGTTCGATCCGCCGCAGGAAGGTGTGCTCGATCTGACCGGCCAGCGGCCGCGGATCCGGTGGCCCGAATCCGCCGGCCAACTCTTCAGTCGTCAAGCCTTTCGGCAGCTCGAGCAGAGCCAGGGGATTGCCGCGGGTCTCCGCGACGATGCGGTCGCGCACCTGGTTGTCCAGCCGGCCCAGGACAGCCGAGTCCAGCAACGCGCGCGCGTCGCTGGAGTTCAGTCCCTGCAACCTGAGTTCGGCGAGGCCGGTCAACTCGTCGTTGCCGAGCCCGTCGCGGATGGCAAAGACCAGGCACACGGGTTCGGCGACCAGGCGGCGGGCGACAAACGCCAACGTCTGGGCCGACACGCGGTCGATCCACTGCGCATCGTCCACCAGGACCAGCAGCGGTCTGGCCTGGCTGGAACTCCCGATCAGGTTCAGCACGGCGAGGCCGATCAGGAAACGGTCCGGAGCGGGACCGGCGCTACGGCCCAGGGCAATGTCGAGTGCCTCGCGCTGCGGCGCCGGCAACTCCTCGAGACAGTCCAGCAACGGCAGGCAGAGCTGGTGCAGCGCGGCGAACGCGAGTTCCATCTCCGATTCCACGCCCGACACGCGGGCGGTCCGGAAACCCTGTGCGCATTCGGCGACGAAGTCCAGCAGCGCTGTCTTGCCGATGCCGGCTTCGCCGCGCAGGACGAGCACCTGGCTCTCGCCGGAGCGGGCATGGGACGTCAGGCGTTCCAGGGCCGTGCATTCCGCGCGCCGCCCCCGTAAACGCAGTGCTTGAACAGTGTTGTTCACCTGAACGTTGACCTTACCGACCTCCAGCGCGAATGGTTTAAATCAACTGCTTGACTAAATGTGGCGGCCCCGATTAACTCGACGAGTGGTCAACGAATTGCTGGGGAAGGTCGCGGTCGTCACCGGAGCGGCGTCGGGCCTCGGCCGTGGGATAGCCCAGCGCTTCGCTGCCGAGGGTGCGCGCGTAGTCATCGCCGACGTCGACGCCGACGGAGGCGAGGCACTGGCTGCCGCCCTGGGGCCGGACGCGTTCTTCGTGCGCACGGACGTCTCCGAACCCGGCGAAGTCGGCGCTCTGGTGGCGGCCACGGTGGCCAAGTTCGGCGGTCTGCACGTCATGGTGAACAACGCCGGAGTATCGGGCACGCTGCGCCGTCTGCTCGACGACGACCTCTCCGACTTCCACCGGGTCATGGGGGTCAACGTCCTGGGAGTGATGGCCGGAACCCGAGATGCCGCGCGGCACATGGCCGTTCATGGCGGCGGCTCCATCGTCAACGTAACTTCGATCGGCGGCATTCAGGCGGGCGGCGGTGTGATGGTGTACCGGGCATCCAAGGCCGCGGTCATCCAGTTCACCAAATCAGCTGCAATCGAGTTGGCCCAGAACGAGATTCGCGTCAACGCGATCGCGCCGGGTAATATCCCGACGCCGATCCTGGCCTCGTCGGCTGGGGATCTCGATCCCGCGGAACTAGAACGCTTCGAGGCCCGGATCCGGCAGGGAATGCGTGACGACCGGCCGCTGAAGCGCGAGGGCACGCCCGACGACGTCGCCGAGGCGGCCCTGTATTTCGCCACCGACCGATCGCGGTACGTCACCGGCACGGTTCTTCCGGTCGACGGCGGAACCGTCGCGGGCAAGGTGAACAGGCCGCGTCGGCAGCCGTCCTGACGTTCACGCCGAACGTGAACTCACGGCGGCGTTTTGGCGGTTTCACCGCCCACACTTCACGCTCGGCGGAGGGCGGTCGCCCGGCTATGGCAATGTAGAGTCTGACGCCGGGGGAGGGATTGATCATTGTCGCTGCTATCGAATCACGTTGTCGCCGACGCGCTGGCGCGGGTGTTCGCCGCCGCCGTGCGCCCGGCTCCGAAGCCCGCCGTGCGTTTCCCGGAAATTGCCGGTCGCACATCGCAAGTCAGCATCCCGACCCGCTACGGCGATGCCCGCGCGGTCCTCTATCACCCGGCTGACGGGGCGACGCGGCCGCCGGTCTACGTCAACGTCCACGGCGGCGGCTTCGTCATCGGCCACCCCGAACAGGACGACCCCTGGTGCCGGTACCTGGCCGCCAACACCGGCGCGGTGGTGGTCAACGTCGACTACGTGCTGGCTCCCGCTCACCGCTTTCCCGCTGCGCCGCAACAGGTCTACGACGTGGTGTGCTGGGCCGCGGACCCCGCGCGGGAGTGGGACGGGACCCGACTGTGCGTGGGCGGCCAGAGTGCCGGCGGCAACCTCAGCGCCGCGGCCGCCCGGTTGGCGCTGGAGAACCACGGCCCCCGCATCGCTCTGCAGGTGCTGCATTACGCACCGCTTGACCTGGTCACCCCGACCGGGGCCAAGCCGTCGACGATCGGTCGGCGGGCGATCATGAAGCCGTGGATGGGCGAGATCTTCGACACCGCCTACATTCCCGAGCCCGCACAGCGGCGCGACCGCCTCGCATCGCCGGCCTGGGGCGGCAACGCCGACGGGATTGCGGACATCGCGCCCGCCCTGGTGATCACGGCCGAACACGACCGGCTTCGCGGCGAAGCCCGCAGATACGCCGACAAGCTGGGTGCCGTCGGAGCGCTGGCCGAGTATCTCGAGGTGCCCGGGGTCGACCACGGCTACAACATCATGGGTAACGCGGCCGACGTCACGCGCGACACGTACGCCCGCATCGCCATGCACGTCGAGCGGGCGACCGGTTGATCGGCGCATCGTATTGATCGGTGCATCGACGTGCGGTGTACTCGATGGTCGGGAGGTCAGCCATGGACGGTTTCGCCGGCAAGGTCGCGGTGGTCACGGGAGCCGGTTCGGGTATCGGCCGGGCGCTGGCGGTGGAACTGGCCCGATCGGGTGCGCGGCTGGCGATCAGTGACGTCGACGTCGAGGGCCTCCAGCAGACCGAGGCACTGATCCGGCGCATCGGAGCGCCGGTGCGGGCGGACCGCCTCGACGTCACCGAACGCGAGTCATTCCTCGCCTACGCCGACACGGTCAGTGCCCACTTCGGCATCGTGCACCAGATCTACAACATCGCGGGCATTGCGTTCCTCGGCGACGTCGAGGTCAGCCAGTTCAAAGACATCGAAAGAGTGATGGACGTCGACTACTGGGGCGTCGTCAACGGAACGAAGGCCTTCCTGCCGCACCTGATCGCATCCGGCGACGGCCATGTCGTCAACATGTCCAGCATGTTCGGCCTGTTCGGCGTCCCCGGTCAGGCCGCCTACAACTCCGCCAAATTCGCGGTGCGCGGTTTCACCGAGTCGCTGCGCCAGGAGATGGCGGTCGCCGGCCACCCGGTCGCGGTCACGGTGGTCCACCCCGGCTACGTCAAGACGGCGATCGCGGCCAACGCCGGGCATGTCGAAGGCCTCGACAAAGAAGCCGGCGTGCGGGTCTTCAACAAGGTCGCGATCACCAGTGCCGAGCGGGCCGCGCGGATCATCCTCAAGGCGGTCCGAAAGAAGAAGGGGCGGGTGGTGGTGGGGCCGGACGCCAAGGCCTACAGCCTGCTGGTGCGGCTGGCCCCGACGGGCTACCAGCGCATCCTCGGTCCGATGACCGCACGATTCCAATCCGGACGCTAGTGAACATTCGGACCGTCGCCCGTCTGGCACTCGGCGGCTTCCTGATTTTTGCCGGAGTCGCTCACCTGAGCTTCGCGCGCACCTCGTTTTATGCCCAGGTGCCGCGGTGGTTGCCGCTGAGCGCCGACTTCGTCGTGATCGCGTCCGGGGTGGTGGAGATCGTTCTCGGGTTGGCCCTGCTGGTGCTGACGCGGTGGCAGGTCACTGGGGGGTGGGTGGTGGGCCTCTTCTTCGTGCTGGTATTTCCCGGCAATATCGCCCAATTCACCTCGCACGCCAACGCTTTCGGCCTCGACTCGGATCTGGCCCGGGGTATCCGGCTGTTGTTCCAGCCGCTGCTGGTGGTCTGGGCGCTCTGGTGCACGGGGGCGTGGGCCGCGTACCGGAGACGGGCCGACCGGCGTCATGTCTTTTAAATCAATCGCTTGACTTAATAGCGATGGGCGCGGTTGACTGGGTGTTATGACCACAGTCGGGCGGGCTGTTCGCGGCGAGCGGGCAAGTGCCACGCAAGAGGCCATCCTGGTCGCCGCCGAGCGACTGTTTGCCGAACACGGAGTGTTTGCGGTGTCCAACCGCCAGGTCAGCGAGGCCGCCGGGCAAGGCAATAACGCCGCCGTCGGCTATCACTTCGGCACCAAGGCCGACCTGGTCCGGGCGATCGAGGAGAAACATCGCGGACCCGTCGAGCAATTGCGCGAGCAGATGGTGGCCGCCCTGCCCGAGTCGGCAGGCATGCGGGACTGGGTGGCCTGCCTCGTCTGCCCGCTGACCGAGCATCTGGAGGTGCTCGGCAATCCGACCTGGTACGCCCGTTTCGCCGCCCAGGCCATGACCGACCCGGCATATCACAACATCGTGGTCAAGGACGCGCTCAGTTCGCCGTCACTGGTTCAGGTGATCGACGGCATCAACAGCTGCCTGCCGGAACTGCCGGTGGCGGTCCGCTTCGAGCGAAACATCATGGCGCGCAACCTGTTGATGCATACCAGCGCCGACTTCGAACGTGCGCTGGCCGAAGGCACCTCGATGCCACGACCGTCCTGGCGAGCCGCCGCGACCGGCCTCATCGACGCCATCGTCGGCCTGTGGCTGGCCCCCGTGACCCTGGCGGATGGCGAGCCGGTCCGATGAAAGTCACTGTCGATCAGGATGTCTGCGCCTCGTCGGGCAACTGCGTGATGAACGCGCCGGAAGTCTTCGACCAGCGCGACGAGGACGGTGTCGTGGTGCTGCTCAACCCGAATCCAGCCGCCGATCAGGCCGAGGCCGCCCGTAAAGCCGCCGCGTTCTGCCCGGCCCTGGCCATCCATATTGAGGAGTGAGGCGTGTCCGAGACGATGGCGAGTACCTCGACCGAAACGCCGGCCGACGTCCCCGAGTATCCGATGCCCCGTGCGGCCGGCTGCCCGTTCGCGCCACCACCGGGAGTGCTGGCGCTGGCCGAAGCCAGACCGCTATCGCGCGTGCGGATCTGGGACGGCAGCACTCCCTGGCTCATCACGGGATATGAGCAGTGCCGCGAGCTGTTCTCCGATTCTCGCGTCAGCGTCGACGACCGGGTCCCCGGCTTCCCGCACTGGAACGCCGGGATGGTGGCGACCGTGCACAAGCGACCCCGATCGGTGTTCACGGCAGACGGCGAGGAGCACACCCGATTTCGGCGAATGTTGTCCAAACCCTTCACGTTCCGGCGGGTAGAGGGACTGCGGCCCGCCATCCAGCAGATCACCGACGAGCACATCGACGCGATGCTGGCCGGGCCCAAACCGGCCGACATCGTCGGCGCTCTCGCGCTGCCGGTGCCCTCGCTGGTGATCAGCCAGCTGCTCGGTGTCCCCTACGAAGATGCCGAAATGTTCCAGCACCACGCCAATGTCGGGCTGGCGCGCTATGCGACGGGCGACGACACCGTCAAAGGCGCGATGAGTCTGAACAAGTACCTGGCCGACCTGGTGCGGGCCAAGATGGAAGCCCCCGCCGAGGATGCCGTGTCCGATCTGGCCGAGCGGGTCAACGCCGGTGAGCTCAGCGTGAAGGAGGCGGCGCAGCTGGCTACCGGACTGCTGATCGCCGGGCACGAGACCACCGCCAACATGCTCGGCCTGGGAGTGCTTGCGCTACTGGAAAACCCGGACCAGTTGCCGGCCATCCGTGACGCCGACGATCCCAAGATCGTGGCCAATGCCGTCGAAGAACTGCTGCGCTACCTCAGCATCATCCAGAACGGCCAGCGTCGCGTTGCCGTCGAGGACATCGCCGTCGCCGGCGAGGTGATCCGCGCCGGCGACGGCATCATCATCGACCTGGCCCCGGCGAACTGGGACGCCCACGCGTTCACCGAACCCGAACGCCTATATCTGCACCGCTCCGGTGCCGACCGCAACGTGGCCTTCGGCTACGGCCGTCATCAGTGCGTCGGCCAGCAATTGGCCCGCGCGGAGATGCAGATCGTCTTCCGCACGCTGTTCCGCCGCATCCCCACCCTGCAACTGGCTGCGGCGCTCGACGACATTCCCCTCAAGCACGACCGCCTCGCCTACGGCGTCTACGAACTGCCGGTCACCTGGTAACGAAAGGTCAACGATGACAAGCACCCTCTACCCGCCCAAAGGCTTTGGCGCACCGAAGGATCGCAAGGGACACGCGATCGGCAGCAATGTGGGACTGCCCGCCGGGACCGAGGTGTTCTCGGCCGACAACCACATCTCACTGGCGGCCGATATCTTCTACGAACGGTTTCCCGAAGACCTGAAGGACAAGGCGCCCCGGATCTGGTACGAGGAAGGCGCATACCAGGTCGGTCGTAAGGGCCAGTCGTTCCTGCCCGGCGACTTCAGCGCCGTGCTGATGCAGTACGACGACCTGCCCGGAGCGGCGAGCACCAACATCGAGGCCAGGATTCAGGAGCTGCGCGAGGACGGCGTCGACAAAGAACTCGCGTTTCCCAATGCGGTCCTGGCGTTGTTCCACTACCCGGACAAAAAGCTTCGCGAGCTCACGTTCCGCATCTACAACGAGTACATCGCCGAGCTGCAGGAGCGGTCCAACGGCCACTTCTATGGCGCCGGCCTGATCAACTGGTGGGACCCGGCAGGCACCCGCACGACCCTCGCCGAGCTGAAATCCCTTGGATTGCGGACATTTCTGATGCCGCTCAACCCCGGCAAGGACGACGACGGCAACCCCATCGACTACTCCTGCACATCCATGAGCGCCGTGTGGGATGAGATCGAGGCCGCAGGTTTGCCGATCACCCACCACATCGGGGAGACCCCGCCGAAGAGTCCGTGCGAGTTCAACAGCGTCGTCGTCGGCATGATGATCAACATCGACGGCTTCCGGGAAACGTTCTCCAAGTACATCTTCGGCGGCATCCTCGACCAGCACCCCGGGCTGCGGATCGGCTGGTTCGAGGGCGGTATCGCCTGGGTGCCCTGGGCCCTGCAGGACGCCGAACATCTGGTCGCGTCTTATCAGCACATGTTCAACCGGCCGCTGGAACACGACGTCCGCTACTACTGGGACACCCACATGAGCGCCTCGTTCATGGTCGACCCGCTGGGCCTGGAGCTGATCGACCGCATCGGAGTCGACAAGGTGATGTGGTCATCGGACTACCCACACAACGAAAGCACCTACGGATACTCCGAGAAGTCGCTGGCGGCCGTCGTCGAGGCCGTCGGCCCGGACAACGCGGCCCGGATCGTCAGCGGCAATATCCGCGAATTCCTCGGGCTATGAGTACTTTCGGGACCATTTTCGCGCAACAGGACAGCGGACTGGCGATACCGGACACGCCCGATCTGTCCCGTATGCGCCGCGAGACCGGGGCGCGGTTGCGCGCGGCGATGACCGAACGCGGTATCGACGCCCTGGTGCTGCTCGGCAACAATGCGGTGGTCTACGCCACCGGCACCAGCTGGCCCCTGGGTGACGCCGGCCTGTCCTATGTGGAGCGGCCGGTGGCGGTGGTGCTTGCCGATGACGAGTGGCCGCACCTGTTCCTGCCGTTCCGCGAGGGTGCGGCGCAGGAGTCCGAGCTGCCGGCCGACCACCTGCACGGCCCGGTGTACCTCGAATTCGACGAGGGGGTCGCCGATTTCGCGCGAGTGCTGGCCGAGCTGGTTCCGCAGGGCGCCACCGTGGCGGCCGACGAACTGACCGGCGCCATGTCACGTGCCCGCACCACGTTGTTCCCCGGCGGGTTTCCCGGCGACGCGGCAGCGGTGATCAGTGCCGCCAAGGTGATCAAGACTCCGGACGAGCTGGCCTGTATTCGCACCGCCGTGCGCATCACCGACGAGGCGATGGTCGAGGTCCACAAGGCGCTGGCCCCCGGGATCCGCCAGATCGACCTGTCGGCACGCTTCGTACGCCGGGCCTTCGAGCTGGGGGCGATGACCAGCATGCTGGAACCGATCTGGCAGGTGATGCCGCGCAGCAGGGCCGAGGGTGTCTGGACCACCCACGGGGATCTCGCCCTGCCGTTGCTGAGCACCGAACGCGAACTGGTCGAGGGCGACGTGCTGTGGACCGACGTCAGCATCACCTACTGTGGCTACTGCTCCGATTTCGGCCGCACGTGGATCGTCGGACAGGATCCGTCCCCGCGCCAGCAGGAACAGTTTCACCGGTGGCGGTCGATCATGGACGCTGTGCTGGGCGTCGCCCGCGCCGGAGCCACCGCCGCGGATCTGGGCCGCGCGGCGATCGCGGCCAACGGCGGAACCCGACCCTGGCTCCCGCACTTCTACCTGGGCCACGGCATCGGCGTCAATGCGGCTGAAATGCCGATGATCGGAACGGATCTCGGCGAGGAGTTCGACGAGAACTTCGTGCTGCGGCCGGGCATGGTGCTGGTGCTGGAACCGGTTGTCTGGGAGGACGGCACCGGTGGTTATCGCAGCGAAGAGGTACTGGTGATCACCGAGGAAGGCTCGATTCGCTTGACCGACTACCCCTATGACCCCTATGTCGACTGAAGTCCTTCCCGACGCGCGGGCGTTGCGCCTGGGACGGCGGGAGCGTGCCCTGGCCCAGATGGCCGCCCACGATCTCGACGTCCTGGTGCTGGGGCGACAGGCCAATGTCCGCTATGTGACTGGAGCACCGCAACTCTGGGTGGCCGGGACACGGCCGTTCGGGCCCACCTGTGTGCTGATGCGCGCGACCGGCGCGGTGCATCTGCTGAGCACCTGGGATGAGGGCATCCCCGAGGACATCCCCCGGGACAACCTGTACGGCATCTCCTGGAATCCGGCGAACACCATCGCCGCGCTGAGCCGGATCGAAGGCGCGGCCACGGCGCGGCGGGTCGGAACCGATGCGCTGTCACCGGTTTTCGCACAGCTGCTGCCGACCGCATTTCCCGGCGCCGAACTGGTGGACGGCGAACTGGCCATGCGCGCGGCCCGGCGGATCAAAACCGACGCGGAGATCGGTGCGTTACGCGAATCCGTGGCGGTCGCCGAATCCGGCTTGGCGGCGGCGGTGGCCGAATTACGGCCCGGTGTGCGCGAACAGGAGCTGTCCGGGGTGTTGTTGGAGGCGGTCGCGGCCGGCGGGGTAAGCACGCCGTCGAATCAGGATGTGGCCTGGGTGACCTCGGGTGAGCATCCCTGGCGGCGCGCCGCGGGGGACGGGCGTGTGCAGTCCGGCGACCTGGTCGCGCTGTCGTCCGGTGTCCTGGCCGGCGGCTACATCGGGGAGGTGGGCCGCACCTGGCCGGTCGGGGACGTGCCCGGTGCCGCCGCGTTGTTCGCACGCTGGGAACGTTTGTGGGACATGTTGATTGCCGTGTGCCGTCCGGGCGCGGGAGCGGGTGAGCTGCTGGCCGCCTACGCCGCCGCGGGCGAGCCGGCGCCACCGATGCCCGTAGCGCGGGGGTTGGGCATGGGCTTCGACCCGCCGGTCATTTCCGCACGTCTGCCCCGCACCGCGGCGCAGGAGCGGCTCGAGCCCGGCATGGTGCTGGCGGTCACCGGCTACGTCTGGGAGCAGGGGGTCGGTGCGGTATTCGGGCGCGAAGCCGTGCTGGTCACCGCAGACGGCCCGGAGGTGCTGACCACCAGCCCATTCTGGCGGGCCTAGGTCATGGCCTCTGATTCCAAGGCCAAGAGGATCATTCGCTACGAGAAGGACGTCAGCACCCGCATCGCGACCATCACGTTCGACCGGCCCGAGTACCTGAACGCGCCGACCATCGCGGCACGGCGACGCTATGCCGACCTGTTGCACCGGGCCGGCATCGACGACGACGTCAAGGTGGTCGTGATCCGCGGAGCCGGTGACGATCTGGGATCCGGCGCGGACCTCGAAGAGTTCATGCGCGCGAAGGACTCCGATGATCCCGCACTCCTGTTGGCCGAATTCGGCTTGGGGACCGGCGACGTCAGCTATCCGCCCCGGGGATCGTTTCGGCACGGCGCCGCCATCGGCCAGTGGTACGCCAACCCGAACTCGGGAATCCGCGGACTGCAGGACTTCAAGAAGATCTCCATCCTCGAGGTCAAGGGCTACTGCTACGGCTGGCACTTCTACCAGGCCGCGGACGCCGACCTGGTAATAGCCTCGGACGACGCCCTTTTCGGGCATCCGTCCTTCCGTTACTACGGTTGGGGTCCGCGGATGTGGTGGTGGGCGCAGACCATGGGCATCCGTAAGTTCCAGGAGATGGTCTTCACCGGGCGGGCGTTCACCGCCGCCGAGATGTACGACTGCAACTTCCTCAACAGTGTGGTGCCCCGCGCCGGGCTGGAGGCCGAGGTGGCGAAGTACGCGCTGGCGTGCGCCCGTAACCGCCCTACCGACACCGTTTTCATGCAGAAGACCTTCTTCGAGATCATGAAACAGTTCCAGGGCGAGTACCTGGGGAGCCTGCTCAGCGGCTTCTTCGAATCCGCCGGTGGGAGCGTGCGCGCCGACGGCGATGACTTCCAGCTCGACGACGCGATCAACCGCGGCCTTGGCGACGCCGTCCGTGCCAACGACGACAAGTTCCCGCCGGAGTGGCGGCTGAGCAAGAAGGCGCGCCGTCATCAGCGGAAGGCCAAGCGGGAGTGACCCAACCACCGCTGTCCGGGTATACCGTCGTCGACGTTTCGTCCGGCATTGCGGGCGCCTATTGCACGAAGCTGCTCGCCGACGGTGGCGCCGACGTCGTCAAAATTGAGTCACCGGAGGGCGATTGGCTGCGGTCGTGGTCGGCGTCGCGGTCTCACCCGGACGGCGATGGTGCGTTGTTCACCTTCCTGGCCGGATCGAAACGCAGCGTGGTCGTTGACCCCGAGGCGGACGCCGAGTTCATGGAGCGGTTGCTGGCCGCGGCCGATGCGGTCGTGTGGTCGGCCGGTTCGGCAGTGGCGGAACGGTTTTCGCCGCGGGAAATTCTTGCTCGTTGTCCGCACCTCGTCGTCGCGTCCATCACACCGTTCGGTCTGGAGGGCCCGTGGCGGGACCGGCCCGCGACCGAGTTCACGCTGCAGGCCTGGTCGGGCGGAATCATCGGCCTCGGGCGGGGGGTGGCCGATCGCGCCCCGGTGTTCGTCGGCGGTCAGGTCGGCGAGTACCTCGCCGGTGCCTACACCAGTGCGGCGACAATAGCCGCGCTTTTCGCCGGTCGCGGTCAGGGCCAGCTCATCGACCTGTCGATGCTGGAGACCCAGATTCTGGGCCTGACGTACTACCCGGTGACGTATTTCGAAATGCTCGGCCGGCCATGGCGGGACGCGCGCCGGCTCACCGTCCCCGGCGTGGCCGCGGCGCAGGACGGCCTGGTGGATCTCGGCTGCGGGACCGCCCAACAGTGGTTCGATCTGTGCGCGATGGTCGGGCACCCGGAGTGGATCGACGAAGATTCTCCGCTGTCGATCACCGAACTGGCCAACGTCTACGCCGACGAGATCTACGAGTGGGTGCACAACCACCCGGCCGACGAGATCCGGGAACTGGCCACCGCCTTCCGGATACCCAACGCCCCGGTCGCCAACGGCGCCACTATCGTTGCGCTGGATCACTTCGTCGAGCGCGGTTCGTTTCATCCCAATCCCCGCGAAGGGTTTCAGCAGCCGGGCCACCCGTACCGGCTGCACCCGGCGCAGTTACGGCAACCCGGGGTGGCGCCCAGGCTTGGTGAACACACCGCGCACTACCGGGCGGCCACCCTGGTTCCGCGAACTGTGTCGGCTGAGCCGTCAAAAGAATTGCCGCTGAGCGGGATTCGAGTGCTGGATATGACCGCGTTCTGGGCCGGGCCGTCCTGCACGCACCTGCTGGCTCTGTTGGGCGCGGAGGTGATTCACATCGAGTCCGCGCGGCGGCCGGACGGCACCCGGCTCATCGCCGGGATCCCGGTCACCGAGGAACAATGGTGGGAGCAGTCGCCGATCTTCGCCGCCCTCAACACCAACAAGAAGGGCCTGACCCTGGACCTGCAGCGACCGCGGGGGCGGGAACTGCTGCTCGAACTCATCGGCACCTGTGACGTGATCGCGGAGAACTTCACTCCTCGGGTACTCGATCACATCGGCCTGGATTTCGCTGCCGTGCAGGCGGTTCGGCCCGAGGCGATTCTGCTGCGCATGCCCGGCTTCGGACTGGACGGACCCTGGCGCGACAATCCGGCGTTCGCTTACGTCATCGAGTCGGCGTCCGGGTTGAGCTGGCTGACCGGCTATCCCGACCGCACCCCCTTCGAGCCGTATTCCGTGGGCGACCCCAACGCCGGTGTGCACGCACTGAACGCGCTACTGCTGGCGCTGGAGCACCGCCGCCGCACCGGAGAGGGCGTCATGGTGGAAGCCGCCATGGTCGATGCCGCCCTCAACATCGCTGCCGAGCAGGTCATCGAATACTCCGCGTACGGCGCCCTGCTGGAGCGGGCCGGCAACCGCGGTCCGGCGGCCGTGCCCCAGAATCTCTATCTGAGCGCTGATGTCGACGAGTTCGGCCGCCTCGACAGCTGGATTGCGATCGCGGTCGCCACCGACGAGCAGTGGTGCCGGCTGTGCCGTGCGCTCGGATCGCCCTCGTGGGCAACCGATCCGGCGCTGAGTACCGTCCAGGGCCGGCGTACCCGCGAGGATCTGATCGACGAACGCCTCACGCAGTGGTGCGCGGGCCGCACGCGGGACGACATCGTGGCGACCCTGTGGGACGCCGGTGTGCCGGTCGCCAAGGTCATGCAGCCGCACCGCCAGACGGAGTTGGAGCAGCTGGCGACCCGGGGCTTCTTCGAAGTCGTCGACCATCCGGTGTGCGGCCCGGCTAGGCTCAGCAGCGTGCCCATGCGATTGTCCGGTGGCCCGTGCCGATTCCACACCCGGCCGGCACCGCTGCTGGGGCAGCACAATCACGAGCTGTTGACCGAGTTGGGTTTGACCGGCGCGGAAATCGCGGAGCTGGAAGCCGACGGTGTGATCGGCCGGAGCCCGGGGTGACACCAGGTGGCGCGAGCAGACGCGAACTCGCACTGCGCGGTCTGGCGGTTTCTAGGAGTCGTTGCAACACTGCTGGTTAGTTGGCCAGTAGTAGATCACGCAGGCGCTCGGCTGGGGTATCCCAGTCGAGTGTTTTGCGTGGGCGTCCGTTGAGTTGCTGGGCGACGTGTTCGAGGTCTTCGGGGCCATAGACACTTAGGTCGGTTCCCTTGGGGAAGTATTGGCGCAAAAGGCCGTTGGTGTTCTCGTTGGTGCCGCGCTGCCAGGGGCTGGCGGGATCGCAGAAGTAGACGGCCATGTCGGTGGCCATGGAGAACTGTTTATGTCCTGCCATTTCCGATCCCTGATCCCAGGTCAGTGAGCCGCGCAGATGAGCTGGCAGCGATGCGATCGTGGCGATCAGGCCATCACGGACGGCTTCGGCGTGGTGGCCGTTGGGTAGAGGCACCAGAAGTGTGTAACGGGTGGCGCGTTCGACCAGGGTGGCGATCGCGGTCTTGTTGGCTTGTCCCATGATCAAGTCGCCTTCCCAGTGCCCAGGTACCGCGCGGTCGGCGATTTCGGCGGGGCGATCACTGATCATGATCATCGGATCGATAAACCGTTGGGTGCGCTGATCAGGGCGGCGACGGGGTTTGCGTATTGTGCGTCCACTGCGAAGTGCCTGTGTGAGTTCACGTTTGAGGCCACCTCGGGCTTGAAAGTACAGGGCCTGGTAGATCGTTTCCGTGCTCACCCGCATGCTTTCATCGTCGGGGAAGTCCTTGACCAGGCGGTAAGAGATCTCTTCGGGAGACCACCGTTGGGACAGCCCCTGCTCCACCGCCTGGCGCAGCTTCTGGTTGATCACCAGTTTGGCTGCTTTAGGCCGGCTCCGAGCGGCGTGGGCGGCCCGATCAGCGTGATAGGGCAGATACACCCCCTGCACACTGCGCGCGGCGACCTCACGCGAGACCGTTGACTTGTGCTTGCCGATCCGGGCGCCGATCGCGGTCAAGGTCCATCCGTTGACCAACCCGTCGGCGATGGCCAACCGATCCGATAACGACAGGTAGCGCTCACTGATCGCCGCCACGGCCACTTTGTCGGTGTTCACCACCTGTGTGTAGCGCCCGGCGGCGCGGTACTGGATGACCGTGCCGTCTCGGCGCACCCGCGTGTCGGCGACCCGCACGATACCGTCGCGCCAATTCCGGGCCGTGCCTACGTGGACCCCGACCTCGCGCGCCGCCCGGCCGACCGACCAGCCCTGCTCAAGCAACTCAAAGAACCGGGCCCGGGCCACCGGCTTACCGAACGGCCGCCGCTGCTGGCTGACCAAGCCAAGCTCCACCAGCATCCGCCGGGCAGTACTGTGCGACACACCGACCGCCTTCGCCGCCGCATTGACTGAACCCGTAGCCTCGAAGACCGCCACGACCCGGCTGATATCCACACCACTAACATCCGGGCGCGGGGAACCCACGGGCCGGCCCAAGGCCGCCAAAATCGCATACCCATGACCCCGCGAGACACCCAACTGGGCGGCGGCCTCCTTCACGGGCACACCGGCATCCACCAACTTTGCTAACAAATCACCAAGCCGAACACAGTCCTTGGAAAACGACACGGTCGCCGCAACCTCTCAAATCGAGAGTGTTGCGACGACCGCGTGAACCCGCCTCTCCGCGCGTGCGATTTCGCGTCTGCTCGCCGGGGGTAGCCGTGGCTGTTGATCCGTCGAACATCCTGCTCACCGGCCGCGTCGCGGTCGTCACCGGCGGGGGAGCCGGCATCGGACGCGGCATCGCTGCGGGCTTCGCGGCCTTCGGTGCGCGGGTGGCCATTTGGGAACGCAACCCCGAATCCTGCGCGCAGGCCGCGAAATCGATTGGTGCACTGGGTATCACCGTCGACGTCCGGGACAGCGGCCAGGTCGATGCGGCCCTGGCGCGGACGGTTGCTGAACTCGGGACGCCGACAATCCTGGTCAACAACGCCGGCGGAGTGTTCTCCTCGCCGCTGCTCGAGACGAGTGAAAACGGCTGGGACGCCTTGTATCGGGCCAACCTGCGGCACGTGCTGCTGTGTACCCAGCGAGTTGCGCGACGGATGGTGGACGAGGGTCTGCCCGGCAGCATCATGGCGGTCACCTCGATCGAGGGGGTGCGGGCCGCGCCCGGCTACGCGGCATACGCGGCCGCCAAGGCCGGCGTCATCAACTACACGAAGACCGCCGCGCTGGAACTGGCGCCGCACGGCATCCGGGTCAACGCGATTGCGCCCGACATCACCCTGACCGAAGGTCTGGCGCAGCTCGGTGGCGAGGACGCCACCGCCACCATGGGCGCGGTCGTGCCCTGGGGACGCCCCGGCCACGTCGACGAAACAGCCAGCGTGGCAGTATTTCTCGCTTCTGATATGGCGGCATATATCACGGGCCAGACGTTGCATGTCGACGGCGGAACGCACGCCGCGGGCGGGTGGTACCACGACCCGCGGACGGGCGCTTACCGCCTGGGGCCGAGTTCCTGACGCTCAGTGGCGCCAGCCCTCGGCGGCCTGTTCGTCGAACGTCCGGTCAATGCGGTCGAACCGGCGCCGGATCGACGCCCGGGACGCCTCGTGCGGAAGGATGTACAAGCGGTTGGCCAAGATCGCGTCAGCCGTCAGGCGGGCGAGTTCGCGGACGCCCAGCGTGTCGTCCTGCTCGGGCAGCGTTCCCAGCGACCCGGTCACGTCCGGTGTGGAAGCCAGACCGTAGTCCGCGCCGCGGATCCGCTCGGAGTTGGACACCAGCTTGGTCTCCACGACCATCGGGCATAGCACGGAGACTCCGATGCCGTTGCCCTTCACCTCGCGGGCCAGCGTCTCGGCCAGGCTGACGACACCGTACTTGGCGACGCCGTAGGCACCGAGACCGGCATTGGGGACCAGGCCGGCGAAGGAGGCGGTGAACGCGATGTGGCCGCCCGTGCCCTGCTCGAGCAGTCGCGGCAGAAACGCTTCGACGGCGTGGATCGATCCCCACAGGTCGATGTCGATCACCCAGCGCCAGTCCTCGTGCGTCATCTCGGCGATCGGTCCGGCCACCACGATGCCCGCGTTGCTGAACACGATGTCGACCTGGCCGAGCAACCGGAAGGCTTTGTCGGCCAGACGCACCACCTCTTCGAGATGCCGGACGTCGCACATCACCCCGTGGGCGTCGAAGCCCTGACCCCGCAGGTGCGTGACCGCCAATTCCAGCCCGGGCTGGTCGACGTCGGCGAGCACCACCCGGGCGCCGCGCTGAGCCAACTCGGTGGCGGTGGCCAGGCCGATACCGCTCGCGCCACCGGTGATGACCGCTCCGCGTCCCTCGAATCCGTCCATGGACGAACCCTATTTGAGGCAGCTCCCCGCATCCACCGGCAGGGTGACACCGGTGATGTACCGAGACTCGTCGGATGCGAAGAACAGCACGGCGTTGCTGATGTCCTGCGGTTCGACCCACGGAATGGGCAGCGTGTGGAACATCTGACAGATCGGTGCCATGTCGTCCGGGCCGGGATTCTCCAGGTCCGGACGGAACATCCTGAAGGTGCCCTCGTTGTGCAGCATCGGCGTGGCGACGTGCGTGGGATGCACCGAGTTGACGCGAATCATGTGCTGCCCCAACTCAACCGCAAACGACCGCATGATGCCCACGACGCCGTGCTTGGCGGCGACGTAACTGCCGCAATGCGGATAGGCTTTGAGCCCCCCGACCGAGCTGGTCAGTACGATGGAACCACCCCGCTTTCCGGCAAGGATATGCGGCACACCGGCTTTGATCGACTTCCAGACGCTGGACAGATTGACGTCGATCATCTCCTGCCAGTCGTATTCACTGGTCTTGTCCAGCGTGTCGCCGCCGTTGCCGATACCGGCGTTGGCCACGATGATGTCCAGCCGGCCCAACTGCTCCACGCCACTGTCCACGGCAGCCTTGAGGGCGTCGAAGTCGCGCACGTCGACTTCGGCCGTGACGATCCGCCGATCCAGGCCCTTGACGAGGTCGGCGGTCTCGGCCAGATCCTCCGGCGTCGACGCCGGAATGGTCGTGTTCTTGACGATCGGCCTGCACACGTCGACGGCGATGATGTCGGCGCCTTCCTCGGCCAACCGCACCGCGTGGCTGCGTCCCTGGCCCCGCGCCGCACCGGTGACAAAGGCAACTTTGCCCGCTACGCGTCCAGTCATGTTTCCCTCCTGCGTGATTCAGCCGAAGACGGCCGGCATGGATTCCCAGCCCCGCACGGTCGACGTCGGGGAAAGCGTGGCGCTGGTAAGGTCGACTTCCCATTCGGGGAAGCGCTTCAGAATCTCCTCGAGCGCGATACGGCCCTCCAGACGGGCCAGCGCCGAGCCGAGACAGTAGTGGGTTCCTACGCTGAACGTCAGGTGCTGGCGCGGTTCGCGGCGGATGTCGAAAACGTCGCCATCCGGCGGAAATTGGCGATGGTCGCGGTTCGCCGCACCGATCAGCATCATCATCACGCTGCCTTCGGGCACCCGCTGGCCGTAATACTCGACGTCCCGGGTGACATAGCGGGCCACGTGCGGTGCCGGCGGCTCGTAGCGCAACAACTCCTCGACAGCAGCGGGTATCAGCGCCGGATTCTCCACCAGTGCGCGACGCTGATCCGGGTGCTCTGCTAGAACCTTTCCCGCCCAACCGATCAGCCGGGTGGTGGTCTCGTTACCGGCGCCGGAGACGACGGTGACGTAGGTAAGCAGTTCATCGCGCCGCATGCGCCGGACGGTTCCGGTCTCGTCCTCGAACTCGGCGTTGAGCAATTCGGTCATGATGTCGTTGGACGGATGATCCGCACGCCAATCGATATACCGGCCGAAAAACTCGCCGCTGAGCATGGATTCGGCCGAGAACTCCATCGGCTTGCCGGCCTCGGTGCGCATCTGGGCGTTGGCGAAATCCCTTGCGGCTTCCTGATCTTCCTCCGGTACACCCAGCAGCATTCCGATCACCCGCATCGGCATCTGCGCGCCGAGGTCGTTGACGAAGTCGAATTTGCCGGTACCGATCAGCGGATCCAGGCTGCGCGCGCAGAACTCCCGGATCTTGGGCTCCAGGTCGCTGATCTTGCGCGGAGTGAACATGCGCGACAACAGCTTACGGTGAATGTCGTGGACGGGCGGGTCCTCGAAGATCAGCACTCCCGGTGGCATATCGATATTGGCCCGGATGAGTTCGAGGATCGCGCCGCGGGCAGAGCTGAAAGTCTGATAGTCGACGATCGCGTTGTCGACATCGGCGAACCGACTGAGCGTATAGAAGTCGTGCTGCTCGTTGTAGTAGAGCGGCGATTCCTCGCGCAGCCGCCGGAACATGGGGTAGGGATCAGCGTTGAGCTGGACATCGTACGGGTCGAAATAGACGTCGCTGGCTGCGCTTACTGTCACGGGTGATTGCCCTCTCGCCGGTTACGCGCCGCCCGTTTGATTCGGGCTGCGCGTTCATGCCGCCTCTAGAACTCTGTCATTACCCACCAACGAGTGTCAACGTGGAATCCGTTTCGGCTATTTGAGGTTCTATTTTTCAGAGAATATGATTCTCGTAGCCGCGAAGTGGTGCGATATTCGCTCGTCGGAAGATCGAAATGACCGGAAACGGCCGAACGCTAGTTGCCTGCGAATCCGCGTGAGCAGAAATCCCAGACCTCGTCGGCGCTGATCGGGTGGACCGTCGCGTCGTCGGAACCGCCGCTGGACTGTGCGATGAACATCACTGTCTGCATAGTCATGGCGGCCATCCGCTTGGGGTTGACGCCGGTCCGCAGCTTTCCGGCGTCGCAAGCGGCTTCCATCAGTTCGGTCAGCAAAGCCAGCAGTGGCGCGTGCGCAACCTTGACCTCGGCCGGGTGTGTGACGAGCAACCGCGGCGCGAAATCGGTGAACAGCGGTCGCCTGGCCGTCGGGTCGGGGCGGGAGGCCTCGTACAGCAGCTCCACGGCGACTTTGAGCCGCTCCAGGGCATCGGTGTGGCTTTCGGTGGCGGCCCGGATCTGGTCGGCGGAGCGGCTCAGCGCATCCTCGAACAAGGCGAGCAACAACTCGTGTTTGCCGTCAAACTGCAGGTAGAAGCTGCGCAACGACTGCCGGGAGCGGTCGACGACCTCCTGCACCGTGAAGTCAGTGCTGCCCTTCTCGATGATGATGGCCTGCGCGGCGTCCAGGAAGCGCTGCACGCGCTGCGCCGCCCGCAGTTTCGCGGTCTTGATGGATCGCTCGACGGCCCGCTGTTTCCAGGCCGGCTCTTCGCCCGGGCTGGTCACGGGCGGCTCGGGAGATTGCCGCGAGGAGAGAACATGGTTGGACTGTACCGGAGAACGTCGGGCCATCGGTGCGCTCGACCTCCTCACGGACGATGTCTTGGAGATTGTAACTTCCTCACGACGAGAATAATATTCTCTTGCACGGGTGTTTGGGAAGCACATTCGTGAGAGTGCACACCCGGTAGCCGGGAGAAGCCGCGAGGAGATTCTGTGCAGCTGACTTTTGATGCCGACGTCGAGGCATTCCGCGCGGAATTCGTCGCCTTTCTCGACGAGCATCTGCCCGATGAGGCGGACGGCGTGCTGCGGCCGCGCTCGTGCTCCCACGTGCCGGAGTGGGCGGCCCGCTGGCAGCGGTTGTTGTTCGACAACGGCTGGCTGCTACCGGGCAACCTGCCCGAATTCGGCGGACGAAACGCGACGCTGCTGCAGCAGTACGTGCATGCCGACGAGATGGCGCGCCGGCGTATCTACCGCAGCTTCAACCCGCAGGGCGTCGGGATCATCGCGGCGTCGTTGTTGTCTTTCGGGACTACCGAGCAGAAGCAGCGTTGGGCGGTGCCGATTCTGCGCGCGGAGATGACGGCGTCGCTCGGGATGAGCGAACCCGGAGCCGGTTCGGACCTGGCGTCTCTGAAGACGCGCGCGGTGCGCGACGGCGACGACTTTGTGGTCAACGGCCAGAAGGTGTGGACGTCGGGGGCCCACGACGCCGATGTGTTGCTGACCTTCGTGCGCACCAATCCGGATGTCCCCAAGCACAAGGGCATCAGCGTGCTGCTGATTCCGACCGATATCCCGGGTGTCGTGCGCCGGCCGTTCGCCTCGGTGTGCGACCACGACGACGTCGAATTCAACGAGGTGTTCTTCACCGACGCGCGGGTGCCCGCCGAGAATCTGGTCGGCGAACTCGACGGTGGCTGGCGGGTGGCGACCGGCGCGCTCGGCCACGAGCGCGCCATGCTGTGGCTCGACTACGCCAATCTATTGGACCAGCAGACAACCGATTTCACGCCGACTGGCGTGCTGGAACGGGACCGCTACGCCACGCTGGTGATGGATGCCTGGGCGATGCGGCTGCTGGGTTCGGTGACCCTGGCCAAGGCGGCGCGCGGTGAAGAGGATGTGCCCGGTCAGTCGGTGCTCAAATTGCTCGGTTCGGAGGCCGTGCAGCGCGCCGCCGAGGACGCCCTGAACGCCAAGGGCGCCGAGGGCCTGATCCATCCCGCGATCACCGCGCCGTTTGCCCCGCTGAACCTCGACGCCCACTATGGCAGCTGGTTCGACCGATACGCCCGAAGCTTCGCCGGGACCATCGCCGGTGGCACGTCGGAAATCCAGCGCAACATCATTGCCGAGCGGGTGCTCGGGATGCCGCGCGGATAGTCGTGCGTGCTCGGAAAAGCCTGCACCACTGTGAATCTGACGACGCCACCCCGGCGTGTCGCGTCGCGACATTCACACTCGGCGCCTAGGGGTGGGCCAACGGCGCTTGAAGCCCAGAGCCTAAAGGTGGACCAGCCGGGGAGCCGAGCCCACGGCGCGGAGGTGGGCTCCCGCTTCGCGGGTCAGTTCCCGCGAGCTGCCGAGCAATCCGTCCAGCACCAGTGCCCGCTTCACATGGCGGTGTAACTGATGCTCGGCGGTGAAGCCGATGCCTCCGAGCACCTGTTGGCAATGCCGCGCCGCCGTCAGTGCTGCCTGGCCGGCCGCGGCCTTGGCCAGCAGACACACGAACTCGTCCGGCTGGTCGGCGGCGGCCTGCAGTGTCGCCTCGGCGCCCTCGATGGCAACCAGCGTCTCGGCGAGCCGGTGGCGCACTGCCTGGAAAGACGCGATAGGCCTGCCGAATTGGATGCGATCCAGGGCGTGACGCCGGGCCAGCGACAGCATGGCCCGGCTGGTGCCGACCAGCCACCAGCCCAGCGCCTGCCGGCCGGCGCCGAGCGGCACAGGATCGCCGGCCGCCACCCGGTGGATCGGAAGTTCGTCGTCCAGTGCGGATGAGACCCGGTCACCGCGCTCCCAGATCACCCAGGAGCCACCGGCATACGGCAGTGGCACCGTACCGCCGCCCGTCCGGCCGGCGGCCCGCAGCACCACGTCGTTGAGCACCGGCGCGTGCGCACCCGTCTCGCCGAGTAGCCGGAATACCAGAGGGATTGCGGTCGAGGGAATTTCGTCGAGCATGTCCAGCCAGCCGAGTTCGGCCAGGGCGGCGTCCAGCACGGCGCCGCCGGCGGCGGTCATCGCCGTCCGCAACGACTCGGCCAGCAACGCCAGCTCCGGGTCCATGTCACTCCTTCCCGAGGTCGAGCAGCCGCCGGGCGATGATGTTGCGCTGGATCTCCGCGGTGCCGCCGTAGATGGTCGCCGCGCGCGAGTAGAGGTACTCCGGACGCCACGCCGTGTCGTCGAGTTCGAGCGCGCCCGGCATCAGGTCGCGGACGGTGTCGTAGAGGCGTTGTTCTGCGCCGGCCAGCAACACCTTGTCGATGGAGGTGTCCGGTCCGAGCCGCGCCCCGTCGGCCAGCCGGTGCTGGGTCGCGCGGGATCGGCAGCGCAGGGTATGCAGCGCGAGATAGGCAGCGCCCAAGGCTGATTCGTCGGGTTCGGTCACTTCGGCGATCAGCGCGTCGAATCGCGAATACAGGTAGGCGATCCGCTGCCAGAAGCAGGTCGACCGTTCGTAGGGCAGCAGATCCATCGCGAGCCGCCAGCCGTCCCCGGGCTTGCCGAGCATGCGGCTGGACGGGATCACCACGTCGTCGTAGTACACCTCGCAGAACTCGTCGACACCGTGCATGGTGCGCAACGGGCGGATCGTGATGCCCGGGGTGTCCAGGTCGACGAAGAACGCGGTGATGCCGTCATGGCCCGGCGCCGTGCGGGTGAGCAGCACACACCGGGTGGAGAACTGCGCGAAACTGGTCCAGACCTTCTGCCCGTTGACGATCCAGTTGTCGCCGTCGGGGACCGCCCGGGTCGACAACGACGCCAGATCGCTGCCGGATCCCGGTTCCGAGAAGCCCTGGCACCACTGCTCGCGGCCGCTGAGCAGCCGCGGCACCATCTCCGCGGCGAGTTCGGTTGGCGCGTAGTCGATCATGGTGGGGGCCAGTACTTCCACCATCGAGTAGGGGCCGGGTTCGGCCAGGCGGCGGCCCACCACTTCCTCGCCGACGATCGCGCGCAGCAGTGCCGGCCCCCCCAGTCCGCCCACCGAGGTGGGCCAGCCGTAGCGCATCCAGCCGGCCTCGTACAACGCTTCGCTGACTCGGGCGAACTGCCGCAGGTGGCCCTGCAGCGAGTGCTCCGGCCCGGGCGTCAGGTCATGCTCGTCGAGCCATGCGCACAAGCCCGCCCGGAACTCGTCGACATTCACGGGGAGGGGCGCCCCACGGCGTGCGGCCGTCCCGAATCATGAACCCCACTGCGCCGGATGAAGGTCATGGCGCGGGTCTTCAGGCGCCAGCCGTCGGCGGTGCGCAGGTACGTGTCGCGGTAGTAACCGATTCGCATGTCGTGCGCCGAGTGCTCGATGAAGCACAGCGGTTGGGTGCCGGTGGCCGAATCACCGTCCAGCTCAACCAGAGAGGTGCCGGTCATGAACAGGCCCTTGGGCGCGGCGGCCACCAGCTCCGGGAACCGGTCGAGTGTGTAGGTGTCGCCGAACGCGCTGTAGGTGCCGTCCGGCGTGAACACACCGACTAGTCCCTCGATGTCGCCCTGGGTGATGGTGACGGCGTACCGGGCGAGCAGTTGCTGGATCTCCACCAAGTCGTCAGTTCTGGTTGGCATACACCTTGCCGCCTTTCATCACGAAGCTGACGTTGCGGGTGACCGTGATGTCCTCCAACGGATTTCCGGGCACCGCGATGATGTCGGCCAGCATGCCCGCGGCCAGACGTCCCAGCTCGGTGGAGTTGATCAGGTCCGCGGCCGTCACGGTCGCCGCACGCAGCACCGCCAGCGGCGGCAGCCCCCACTCCACCAGGGTGACAAGCTCATCGGCGTTACGGCCGTGCGGTATCGCGGGCGCGTCGGTGCCGACCGCGATCTTCACGCCGGCCTCGTAGGCCGCCAGGATGGAGGTTCGCGACTTCGGAAACATCTCGGCGGCCTTGGCCTGAAGTTCGGGCGGCGCGTGCGAGACGTCCATGCCCTCGGCCAGTCGCCGGGTGCTCACCAGGAAAGTGCCGTTCGCGACCATCAGGGCGATCGCCTCGTCGTCGATCAGGAATCCGTGCTCGATGCAGTCGATGCCGGCCGCCACCGCGTGTTTGACCGCGTCGGCGCCGTGCGTGTGTGCTGCCACGCGCAGCCCGCGCCGGTGTGCCTCGTCGACGATGGCGCACAACTCGTCGTCGGAATAGTGTTGGGCGCCAGGTGGTCCGGTCAGCGACATGACCCCACCGGAGCAGCACACCTTGATCAGCTGGGCGCCGTGCTTGATCTGGTAGCGCACGGCCCGTCGGATTTCGTCCACGCCGTTGGCGATGCCCTCTTCGATCGTCAGGTCCAGCACGTGCGGCGCGAAGGCGGCGAACATCGTCGGGTCCAGGTGCCCGCCGGTGGGTGTAATGGCATGTCCGGCAGGCACAATGCGGGGCCCTTCGATCCAGCCCGCGTCGATGGCGTTGCCTAGGGCGACGTCGAGCAGATACCCGCCGGTCTTGACGAACAGTCCCAGGTTTCGCACCGTGGTGAAGCCAGCGCGCAGGGTGCGCCGGGCATTGCCGACGGCGCGCAGCACCCGGGTCGGCGGGTCATCCTGGACCTGGGACAACCCCGGCTTCTCGCCGCGGCCACCCATCAGCAGGTTGACCTCCATGTCCATCAGCCCGGGCATCAGGACCTGGTCGCCCAGGTCGATCAGGTCGCCCTCGGGCTCACCTCCGATGCCGGCGATTCGGTCGCCGTCGACCCGGATGATGCCCGGCGAGACGATCTCGCCGGCGTCGACGTCGAGTAGCCCAGCTGCCTTGAGCGTCAACACCCTTCAGATCACCGGTTCCCTGATGCACTCCACCCATGCCGCGCCGCTGTCGGGAACCCGGGGCTGCTTCCACGCCTCGATCGGGAACGACACCATCACCAGTGACTGCATCAGGTGCATCAGCGACCGCGCGTCCTCGGGTAGATCGTCCAGTGGGTACCTGTCACAGTAGGCGATGACGTCGTTCAGACGCGGGAAGGCAGCGTCGTAGAACTCCTGCATCTGGCCCATCGTCGAGGCCAGGCGCTTGGCGTACCGCTCCGGCTCGGTGGCCAGATCCCAGTCCAGATATGGCTCCAGTTCGGCGAATTCAGACGGTAACTTTGCCATTGTTCTGGCTCTCCTTCGCGAAGTTGGCTACGTAGTCGCCGGTCACCTTGTGCAGATGGCGCAGCAGGATCTCCTGATCGCACAACGGGAAGTCGTTGACCACCTTGGTGCCGATCATGGTCTGCGTCGCTTCCAGGGTGTTGGCATCCTGCAGTGCGTACTCCTTGAACGTCACCGCGGCCAGCTCATGTGCCAGGCGCTCCCGGGCATTTCGGGGCGGGACGAAGTACAGCGTGCACTCGAAGATGTGCTTGTCCACGGCGGTCGGCCAGTAGTGGTACGTGAGGAACCAACCCGGTTCCCAGATCAGCAACATGAAGTTCGGATAGAAGTGCCAGGAGTCGACGCCCCACTGCTTGACCTTCTTCGGGTTCACGCCCGGCGGCAGCGTGTCAAGGTTCGCGATCACTTCCGGCTTGTCCCAGGGGCCGAACAGCCCGCTGCGCAGCACCTGGTCCATCGGCTTGACCATGCTCATGTCCACCGGCGGGGCCTGACCTCCCCAGGTCGAGATCATTCCGTGCGGGCTGGCCAGCTCATAATGCAGCGCCTCGAAGCCGTACTTGATGATCTTGGCGGCTTCTTCCTTCGTGTACTGCCCCTGGTGCAGCACCGGGGCATGGTAGAACTCGGCGAACGCGTCGATGAACAGCTTCCAGTTGCTGCCGACTTCGGCTCGGTAGGAATAGGTTTCGGTCATCTCGTGGAAGGGGTAACCCTCGATGCCCTTGCCCATCGGGCCCATATAGTCGACGAGCGGCTGCGCGTTCTTGTCGAAGTTGATGAAGATGAAACCTTCCCACACCTCGCAGCGCACCGGCACCAGGCCGAAGTCGCCCTTGTCGAGGTCGAAGAACTCGTCCTCCTGTTGGACGAAGGTCAGGTCACCGTCGAGGCTGTATCGCCAGGCGTGGTACTTGCAGGTGAACTGCCGGCAGGTGCCGGATGTCTCCTCGTTCGGAAAGTCGTTCCACACCAGCTTGTTTCCGCGGTGCCGGCAGACGTTATGGAAGGCCTTGACCGATCCGTCCTTGGTCTTGACGACGATCACCGACATGCCTTTACCGGCCGAGGGCAGCTCCTTGGTGAAGTAGCTGCCGGTGCGCGGCAACCGTTCGACGCGGCCCACGTTGAGCCAGGTGCGCTTGAAGATCGCTTCGCGCTCGGCTTCGAAGAACGCGGGATCGATCGAGTCGCTGTAATCGACGGGTGCGGTGCCCAGTTCGGGGTAGTTCTTCGTCCAGCTGCCGGCGGCTGGTTTGGGGAAGTGGGCCACTGTTACCTCTTCTCTTGAAGGTCGGCGTCGTTCTCGAGCGCAACGCCAAATGTGTTGAGCGCCATGGCCAGCATGGTGTAGGAGCCGACCGTGAAGACGTAGTCCATGCGCTGGCGTTCGTCGAGTCGGGTGCCGAGTGCAGCCCAAGTCGCGTCGGACAACTGGGACTTCTCATCGAGCTCGTCGACGCCGGTGATCACCGCCTGCTCGAATTCGTCGAATGCGCCGTCACCCCTTGCCACCGCGTCGATTTCCGCGTCGGTAATGCCCTCCCGCTTGGCGAGATCCACGTGGTGCGTCCATTCGTAGGCGCATTCGCGACGGTGCGCGACGCGCAAAATCGCCAGTTCGCGGATGCGCGGCGGCAAGGTGGAGGAGAACAAGAGGTGGACGTTGAACTTCAGAAACGCTTTGGTCAGGACCGGGTGGTTGACCAACGTCGACAGGACGTTGGAGGCATCGCGAGGATTGCGTCGCTCCGGCGGGAGCATGACGGCCAGCGCCCCGTCGACAGCCTCGTCCCACTGATCTGCGGGCAGCGGGGGTAAACGCATCGGTCCGGTCCTTCTCACGTGCATCCTCTCGCTTAGAGAGAATCATATTCTCATTTCCAACTAATAGACTTGCATGAAACGGGCGACGGGTCAATGCTGGCGCGATGGGCGGCAACCGCGGCCGGCGGATTGCGGCACGAAGCGGGCCGCCGAGCGCCCGGAAGCCTATGCTGGATGTTGATTCTCGCTTGGCGAGAAGATAGTTTTCAACGTATAGGGAGCTCGGCGCAGGTGGGCTCTGCTCTGCGGCTTGAAGCCTGCTCAACACACCCGATCAGGTGGATCAGATGAGAAGGGGATACCCGTGAACAAAGAGGACATGATCCTGATCAGCGTGGACGACCACACCGTCGAGCCACCGAACATGTTCAAGAACCACCTGCCGTCCAAGTACCTGGACGACGCGCCGCGGCTGGTGCACAACGCCGACGGCTCGGACATGTGGAAGTTCCGCGACACGGTCATCCCGAACGTGGCGCTCAACGCGGTCGCCGGCCGGCCGAAGGAAGAGTACGGAATCGAGCCCGCCGGCCTCGACGAGATCCGGCCCGGTTGTTACAACGTCGACGAGCGCGTCAAGGACATGAACGCCGGCGGCATCCTGGCGTCGATCTGTTTCCCCTCCTTCCCCGGCTTCGCCGGACGCCTGTTCGCCACCGACGATCCGGAATTCTCGATCGCGCTGGTGCAGGCCTACAACGACTGGCACATCGAGGAGTGGTGCGGCGCGTATCCGGCGCGGTTCATCCCGATGGCGATACCGGTGATCTGGGATGCCGAGGCGTGCGCGGCCGAGGTGCGCCGGGTTGCCAAGAAGGGCGTGCACGCGCTGACGTTCACCGAGAACCCGGCCGCGATGGGATACCCCAGCTTCCACAACGAATATTGGAATCCGCTGTGGAAAGCCTTGTGCGACACCGACACCGTGATGAACGTGCACATCGGGTCCTCGGGCCGGCTGGCGATCACGGCGCCGGACGCGCCGATGGACGTGATGATCACGCTGCAGCCGATGAACATCGTGCAGGCCGCTGCGGACCTGCTGTGGTCGCGGCCGATCAAGGAGTACCCGGACCTCAAGGTCGCGCTGTCCGAGGGCGGCACCGGGTGGATTCCCTACTTCTTGGAGCGGGCCGACCGCACCTATGAGATGCACTCGACCTGGACGCACCAGAACTTCGGCGGGAAGTTGCCGTCCGAGGTCTTCCGCGAGCACTTCCTCACCTGCTTCATCAGCGACAAGGTGGGCGTCGCGCTGCGCAACATGATCGGGATCGACAACATCTGCTGGGAGGCTGACTACCCGCACAGCGACTCGATGTGGCCGGGCGCGCCCGAGGAGTTGTGGGACGTGTTATCACTGAACGACGTACCTGACGATGAGATCAACAAGATCACCCACCAGAACGCGATGCGCTGGTACTCGTTCGATCCGTTCACCCACATCACGCCCGAGCAGGCTACCGTCGGCGCGCTGCGGAAGGCCGCCGAAGGACATGACGTGTCCATCCGGGCGTCGAGTCACCACAAGGACGTCCGGGCGGGGTCGTCGTTCGCCGACTTCGCGGCCAACGCGAAATCGCTGACCGGCAATACGGACTGACGTTCTACGGCGAGCAGTCGCAAACTCGCACTATCTGACCCGCGATCGTGCGAGTTTGCGACTGCTCGCGCAGGGAAAGGGGCGCGGCAATGGAGTTCGAGCTCACCGAGGATCAGGAGCTGATCCGGCGGTCGGTGGCCGAGTTGGCGGCCAAGTTCGACGACCACTACTGGATGGAAAAAGACCAGGCGCACGAGTTTCCGGCGGAGTTCTATCGCGCCATCGCCGACGGCGGCTGGCTGGGCATGACGATTCCCACCGAGTACGGCGGTCACGGGCTGGGCATCACCGAGGCGACGATTCTGCTCGAAGAGGTCGCCAAATCCGGCGGCGCCATGAACGCGGCGAGTTCGATCCACCTGTCGATCTTCGGCATGCAGCCCGTCGTAGTGCACGGCTCCGACGAACTCAAGGCGCGCACCCTGCCTCCGGTGGCGACCGGAGAAGTCCACGTGTGTTTCGGGGTGACCGAGCCCGGGGCCGGGCTGGACACCTCGCGCATCACCACGTTCGCCAAGCGCAACGGTGATCACTACGTCGTCAACGGCCGAAAAGTGTGGATTTCCAAGGCAATGGAATCCGACAAGATCCTGCTGCTGACACGCACCCAGGCCTACGACGAAGTCGCCAAGAAGACCGACGGCATGACGCTGTTCCTGACTGACCTCGACCGCAGCCGGGTCGACATCCGCCCGATCAACAAGATGGGCCGCAACGCCGTCAGCTCAAACGAGCTGTTCATCGACAACCTCGAAATCCCAGTCGAAGACCGAGTCGGCGAGGAGGGCAAGGGTTTTCAGTACATCCTCGACGGACTCAACCCGGAGCGGATGCTGATCGCGGCCGAAGCGCTGGGCATCGGCCGGGTGGCGCTGGACAGGGCCGTGAAGTACGCCAACGAGCGCGAGGTCTTCGGCCGGCCGATCGGGATGAACCAGGGCATTCAGTTCCCGCTGGCGGATTCGCTGGCCCGCCTCGACGCCGCCGAGCTGATGCTGCGCAAAGCGACGTGGCTGTATGACAACGGCAAACCCTGTGGGCGCGAGGCCAATACAGCGAAGTACCTGTGCGCCGACGCCGGATTTGCCGCCGCCGACCGAGCGCTGCAGACCCACGGGGGCATGGGATATGCCGAGGAGTACCACGTCACGCGCTACTTCCGTGAGGCGCGGCTGATGAAGATCGCGCCGATCAGCCAGGAGATGATCCTGAACTTCCTGGGATCGCATGCGCTGAAGCTGCCCAGAAGCTACTGACGTAGGTTGATCATCGAATGTGAAGTGACGGCGCTTTTCCCGCGTTTTTTCCGCCGTCATTTCACGTTCGGCGATCGAGAGGCGGAGTGAAGCATGCGCGAAACAGTCATTGTCGAGGCGGTGCGTACGGCGGTAGGCAAGCGCAACGGCGGGCTCGCGAGTGTGCACCCCGCCGACCTGTCCGCCGTCGTCCTCAACGAACTGATGGACCGTGCCGGCGTCAGCCCTGAGCTGGTCGACGACGTGGTCTGGGGCTGCGTCAGTCAGGTCGGCGACCAGTCCGCCAACATCGGGCGCTACGCCGTGCTGGCGGCCGGCTGGCCGGAGACCATTCCCGGGACCACCGTCAATCGCGCATGCGGATCCAGCCAGCAGGCCCTCGACTTCGCGGTACAGGCCGTGATGTCGGGTCAGCAGGATGTGGTGGTGGCCGGGGGTGTCGAGGTCATGAGCCGGGTGCCCCTCGGTGCGGCCCGGGCGACCGGCATGCCGTACGGGCCCAAAGTGCTTGCTCGCTATGACGACTTCTCGTTCAATCAGGGCATCAGCGCGGAGCTGATCGCCAAGAAGTGGGGCCTGTCCCGCACCAGGCTCGACGAATACTCCGCCCAGTCCCACGAACGCGCGGCCGCGGCCCAGGACAGCGGCGCGTTCACCGAACAGATCGTTCCGGTGTTCTGCGACGACGGTTCGATCGTGCACCAGGACGAAGGCGTACGGCGCGGGACGACCGTGGACAAACTCGCCGGACTGAAGCCGGCGTTCGCCGACGACGGCGTCATCCACGCGGGCAACTCTTCTCAGATATCCGACGGTGCCGCCGCGCTGCTGGTGACGACGTCGGAGCTGGCCCTGGAAATGGGTCTGACCCCGATCGTGCGTTATCGCGCCGGCGCGGTCGCCGGTGCGGACCCGGTGCTGATGCTGACCGGCCCGATCCCGGCGACCGAGAAGGTGCTGTTGAAGTCCGGCGTCCGGATCGACGAGGTGGGTGTCTTCGAGGTCAATGAAGCCTTCGCGCCCGTGCCGCTGGCCTGGCTCGCCGAAACCGGCGCGGACCCGCAGCGGCTGAACCCGCTGGGCGGCGCGATTTCGCTCGGCCACCCGCTGGGCGCGTCCGGTGCGGTGCTGATGACGCGCATGGTGCATCACATGCGCGACAACGGCATTCGTTTCGGGCTGCAGACCATGTGCGAGGGCGGCGGCACCGCCAACGCGACGCTGGTGGAGTTGGTGGGCTAATCCGGTACCCCGATCCGGCCCCTTGTCTCGTGCCGCAAACCAACCTACTGTGTATTCACTAGGTTGGTTACCCCGACGGTTCGACGAGGAAGTTCGGTGCCCGACGTACGGCCTTACGAGACGCTTCTCGCCAAGGGGGAAGACCGCAAACAGCGGATCCTCGAGGTGGCGCAGCGGCTGCTGTCGCGCAACGGCTGGCGCAACACGACGCTGGCCCAGATCGCCCGCGAGGCGGGGGTGACCCCTGCGGGCCTGCTGCATCACTTCGAATCCAAGGAGCAGCTGCTGCACGCGGTGCTGGATGCGCGCGACGTCGACGACGACACGCACTCCGACCGGGGCGGTGATCTGCTGGGCGAGATCGCCCAGGTCGCCGACCGGTTCAGCCGGCAACCCGAGCTGGTCGGTACCTTCACCGTTCTCCTGGTGGAGAACATCGCGCCCGACGCTCCGTTGCACGACCGCCTGGTGAACCGCCAGCGGGACGCGACCGAGATCGTCGCCGCCGGCATCCGCCGCGGCCAGGCCGCCGGCCGGTATCGCGCCGACATCGACCCTGCCGTCAAGGCCGTAGAGATCCTCGCCTTCATTCACGGAATGGAAATGACATGGCTGCTCGACCCGTCGATACCCCTGACCGAGGTGTTCAAGGAGTACGCGGAAGCACTGGCGCGCGACTTCTCCCCGTCGGGGAGGACGACATGAGGTACCGGCTCGACGTCGTGGCGTCCAGCGTGGTCGACGTGGTGAAGTTCGCCGGCGGCTGGTTGTTCGACCGTTCGATGGCGGGCTGGGATGTCACGGTGCTGCTCACCGACCACCCCGACGACCGTCCGCTGCACATCCTGGGCGCTCGGACGCGCGACCTGGAATCGGTGCTGACCTCGGTGGGATCGCATCCGCGTCCCCAGGCCCTGGCCGCCGCCGCGGACCTGCTCGGCTCGGACCCGCGGGTCCGAGCCGGGGTGCTGCAAGCCCTCGACCACGGCGTCACCGAAGTGACGCTCTGGGGCACCACCTGGCCGGCCGAACTCGACGACAGCGTTGGGCGCGTTCAGCACCGGTTGAGCATGGCCGCACAGACGTTCAAGGCTAAAGCGCTGGCTGCCGCGGCAGTGCCGGTCGAGGCCGTCGGACCCGTCGAGACGTTCCGCAGCGGGGCGATGGCGTGCCCGTCGGTGGCCGCCGATCTGCTACCGGTCTGACCCGCTCCGGGCGGCGTTGCGGTTCAGCACGTCCTGTGGAAATGTAATACTCATAAGTGAGAGGCGCATTCTCGCGAGCCGAGATCCGAACGGAGCACGACATGGTGGATGACTTCACCGAACTGGATTTCTTCCGCGACCGCAGGCTCGTCGAGGATCCCTTCCCGTACTACGAGGCGCTGCGACAGCAGTGCCCGGTCGCCCGCGAACCGCACCACGGTGTTGCCATGGTGACCGGTTGGGACGAGGCCTGTGCCGTGCTGAACGACGCGCAGACCTTCTCCTCGTGCATCTCGGTGACCGGCCCGTTCCCGGGATTCCCGGTGCCGTTGACCGGCCAGACCGACATCACCGAGCTGATCGAGCAGCACCGTGACGAACTGCCCTTCAGCGACCAGCTGCCCACGCTCGATCCGCCGACCCACACCAACCACCGTTCGTTGTTGATGCGGCTGATCACCCCGAAGCGCCTCAAGGAGAACGAGGACGCCATGTGGGTGCTGGCCGATCAGGTGCTCGACGGGTTTCTGGCGCCGGGTGAAGGTGAGTTCATCAAAGGCTTCGCCGGACCGTTCACGTTGCTGGTGATCGCCGACCTGCTCGGCGTGCCGATGGAAGATCGCGACTCCTTCGTCAAAGGCATCCGCCAGCACTCGGGCGGCGGCATCGGAAGCACCGGCAAGGAATCGCTGGCGCACAGCCCGCTGGAATTTCTCTACGGGCTGTTCTCCGACTATGTGCGGGACCGCCGTCGTGAGCCCCGCGACGACGTCCTGACCGGCCTGGCGACGGCCACCTACCCCGACGGTTCGACACCGGCGATCGAAGACGTGGCCCGCGTCGCCAGCAACGTGTTCTCGGCGGGGCAGGAAACCACCGTCCGGTTGCTGGGCGCGGCGCTGCAGATCATGGCCGAGCGGCCCGACATTCAGCAGCAGCTGCGTCGCGATCGCAGCCTGATCCCCAACTTCATCGAGGAGGCGCTGCGCGTCGAAAGTCCGGTCAAAGGCGACTTCCGGCTGAACCGGGTGCCCGTCAACGTCGGCGGCGTGGACCTTCCGGCCGGCACCACCCTGATGATCCTGCAGGCCGCCGCCAACCGCGATCCGCGCCGCTTCGAAGATCCGGCCACCTTCGACCCGGCGCGCAAGAACGCGCGGCAACACCTCTCGTTCGGACGCGGGATTCACAGCTGCCCGGGAGCTCCGCTAGCGCGCGCCGAAACCCGGGTGGCGATCGAGCGCCTGCTCGACCGGACCTCGGACATCCGGCTCAACGAGCGGGAACACGGTCCGGCGAATGACCGCCGCTATCAATATGTTCCGACCTACATCCTGCGCGGGCTGACCGAACTGCACCTGGAGTTCACGTCGGCATGAAAGGTCTGGCATGAGGGTGTGGGTCGACGACGGGAGTTGCCGTGGCCACGGCATGTGTCTGACGCTGTGCCCGGAAGTCTTCAGCCTGACCGACGACGGCTACGCCGAGGCGATAACGGGCGAGGTGCCGGCGGAATTCGAGGCAGCCACCCGCGAGGCCATCGAGTGCTGTCCGGAGCAGGCGATCAAGGAGCGGTGAGCGGCTCGGCGTCGCCGAACGTGAACTCACGGAGAGATTTTCGTCCCGCGATCGCCACCAGCTCACGCTCGGCGCGCGGTCGGGAGCCTAGACGATCGAGATCGCCTGCCGCGGGCACTGCCGCACCGCTTCGCGAACCAGTTCCTCGTTCTCCGGAGTGACCTCCGGCTGCAGGACGGTCAGCATGTCGTCATCGCCCAGCAAGAACACGTCGGGCGCGATGCCCATGCACACCGCGTTGCTCTCGCAGAGGTCCCAGTCAACTTCGATTCTCATCGCAGCACCCTTACCGGTACGTTCTTCCAACCCGCGACATTCTGCATGTGGACGCGGTTGCAGTTCTCCCAGTCCACCTCATAACGGGGCATGAAGTCCAGCAGCTTTTCCAGCGCGATGCAGCTCTCCATGCGCGCCAGGGCCGCGCCGAGGCAGCTGTGTATTCCGTAGCCGAAGCTCAGGTTCAGCGCCTGGTGCCGGTCCCGGTCGATGTCGAATTCGTCGGGATTGGTCCAGGCCGACGGGTCGCGGTTGGCCGCGGCGTTGATCAGGAACACCGGCTTCATCGCCGGAATCGTGACGCCGTGCAGCTCAACATCTTTCAGTGAACAGCGCACCTGATACTGGGACGGCGCCTCATAGCGCAGCAGCTCCTCCACCGCGGCGGGGATTTTGCTGCGGTCCTGCAGCAGCTTCTGCCACTGCTCGGGGAAGCGGGCGAACACCACCGGCGCATTGCCGAGCAGCTTGGTCACCGTCTCTGCACCTGCGCCGCCCAAAAGGGTTGCAAATCCGGCGATCTCGATATCGTCCAGCTTGGTCATCTGGCCGTCTTCGCGCTCGATCTCCGCGTTGATCAGCTTGGTGAACAGGTCGTCCCGCGGTTCGGCGCGACGCTCCTGCAGCAGGCCGTAGTACAGCATCCCGGTCTCGATGTTGGCCTGCATGCCGCGCTCGCCGACCTCGACCTGCCCCGGCTCACGGTGCAGCGATTCGTCGATCAGGTGGCGCACCCGCTGTGCGTGCTCCTCGGGGACACCGAGCATCGTGGTGATCACTTCGACCGGGAACGGCCCCGAAAAGTCCTGCACCACATCGAAGCGGTCCGGATCGACCCTGCTCAGATACTTGTCGATCTTCTCGCCGACCATCTCGCGCTGGGCCTGGATGGCCCGCGGCGTGAAGACCTTGTTGAGCAGGCTGCGCATGTGCCGGTGGTCGGGCGGGTCCATGAAGATGATGGACTTCACGTCCGGCGGTTTGCCTGTCCGCACCATCGACAGGTCGATGCCGTAGGCGGAGGAGTACGTCTGAAAATTCTTCAGACCCGCCGCCACATCGGCATGACGCGTCAGCGCATAGAAGTCGTATTCCTCGCTGTAGTAGACCGGCGCCTCCTCCTGCATGCGCCGGTACGTGTCCCAGGCGCCGTTGAAGAAGTCCTCGGAGAACGGATCGAAGGTGACCTTCGATTTGGTCATGCAACGCTCCTTGCTGCTGAGCTGCGGGCTGGGGCCATTACAGCCGAACGCCTGACTGTAACGCTAACGGTAGCGGCTTCCGGGCGCGGCGGAAAGGAGCACAAGGTCCCCATTCCTCAGTCCTCCGCCGGGCGTGCAGCCGGCTTCACGCTCGAGTCCGACGGTGCGGCCCGCTGCACGCCGGCGGCGTGTGCCGCCGCGCATTCGTCGACGAACGCGAACACGCTGCGGTGGTAGTCGGCGGCGTTGCGGCCGAGGCTGAGGTTGTGGCCCGCGTCAGGATGCCGGTTGCTGGTGAAAGCGGCTGCCCCGGAGAACATCTGGGCGATCTCGGCCAGATTCTCGTCGTCGCCCCGATACACCCGGTCATGCTCGCCGATGGTGAACCGCACCGGCACCCGCACCGCGGGCGCCAACTCGGGAAAGTAGCGGTGCGGCCAGTTGACCGCCACGTCCCGCTCGTAGGCAGGCGACGTCGACGAGTTCGTCACCCCGCGCAGGATGTCGGGCGGGTACAGGCGCATCGGCTCCCACAGCAGCTCGCGGGTACCGGGCGGACGCTCTTTCACGGCCGCCGCCCGCATGATCTCCTTGGCTGCGTCGTGGTAGCGCCTGCCGGTGCCGCCCAGTTCCAGACCCAACAAATCGGCACCCCGGTCGTCGGCGGCCATCCGCGTCGCCAGCTCGCACCCGCCGGAATGGCCCAGCACGAACAACCCGGCGCCGCGTGCCCGCTCACCCAGAATGCGTTCCACGGCACCGTAAGCGAGATCAACGCGCTGCTCAGGGGTCTGCACCGCGTCCGGATAAGGGGCTGAACTGCCGTGCCCCGGCCGGTCCAGCGCGATGACCGTGTAGCCCGACTCCGAACCCAGTCGCAGCAGCGACAACTCGGGGTGTCCCGGGCAGTCGAAGTACACGGCGGTGGTGCCGCCGCCGTGGATCGCCACGATGACGGCCTTGGGCTCGTCGGCCTCGGCGATCACCCCGGACATGGGTACGCCGTCGACGATCACCACTCTCGGGCGGGGATTCATGCGCCGCTCTCCCCCGCAAGCGGGTGGTGCCCCCACCTCATCGCTGCGTCCCCCGCAAGCGGGTGGTGCCCCCACTGCATCGTCGCCGGCGGGGACTCATGCGCCGCTCCGCAGCAGGATCACGCCGCTCGGCGTGAGGCCGCCGCTGCTGACTACTCCGACGCGGGCGTCGGCGACCTGACGCGCGCCGGCCTCGCCGCGCAGCTGTGTGACGGCCTCATGCAGCAGGCCCATCCCATGGGTGCGGCCGTGCGAGAGCTGGCCGCCGTGCGTGTTGACCGGTATGACGCCGTCGCGGGCGATGTTCTTGCCGCCGTCCAGGAATTCACGCGCCTCGCCGATGCCGCAGAATCCGAGCGCCTCGATCCAGGACAGGCAGTTCATGGTGAACCCGTCGTAGAGCTCGGCCACGTCGACGTCGCTGGGGCGCAACGACGTTCGCGTCCACAGATGCGCCGCTTGCCCCAGCACCTGCGGCTCGTGAGTGAGCGTGCTCTGGTCCCAGTCGATGCGCTCGATGATCTGGGTCCCGACCGCCTCGACCAGGACCGGTGGCTTGGCCAGATCGCGGGCGGCGTCGACGGCCGAGACGATGACGGCGATGGCGCCGTCACAGGGGACGTCGCAGTCGTAGAGGCCGAACGGCGTGGTGATCGGCCGCGCGTTCAGGTAGTCCTCCATGGTCATCGGGTCGCGGTAGACGGCGGTGGGGTTGAGTGCGGCGTTGGCACGCTGATTCAGCGCGATCCAGCCCAGCGTCTCCTTGGTGGTGCCGTACCGATGAAAGTGCCGCTGCGCGTTGAGTGCCAGCGTGTGGGCGGCCGACGTGGCGCCGAACGGCCACTGCCAGCTCGCGGTGCGGCCGCCCGAGGGGGTGATCCTGCCCTGCTTCATCAGCTCGTTGAAGGTGGCCTCCCACAACGTCCGGAAACACAGCACGTGACGCGCCAGGCCGGCCGAGACCGCGAGCATGGCGGCGATCACCGAACCGCCCGGGCCGAAAGTCTCCATGCCGCCGTTGTGCCAGACCGGCCGGATGCCCAAGGCCGCTTCCAGGGCGGTGACCCCGCCTTCGCCGAATCCGCCGAAGTTGCCGCCGCCGGGGTAGGTGGACAGGCCGTCGATATCGGCGAAGGTCAGGCCGGCATCGAAGATCGCCGCCTCGCAGGCCTGCACGGTCAGCGCCAACGCGGGCACCATCTGGCGGCGACCGATCGGTGACATCCCGATTCCGGTCAGGGCCACGTTGTCTTCGAACTTCTGGCTGGTCAGCATTGGGCGGACATATTCGCCGAAGCGCTCCGGCGCGATCTCGTCCTCGGGCAGCGGGCCCGGCTCGGCGTCGGGAGCGGGGCGGAACAGCGGCAGCCACACGTCTTCGATGTGTTCGAACACCACCTCGACGGTCTGGCCCAGCTCCAATTCGGCTGGATCGAACTCGATGATGTTGGTGGTCAACCGAACCCGCGGGTCCTCGACGATGGCGACTTGCGCGACCACATACGGCGCCGGCATGCCGGGCAGGCTGAACCGGTGATTCACGGTGAAGCCGGCCAGTGTCGCCCTACCGGAGACGTCGCGCACACCGATGTCGCGGCCGCGGCAATAGCGGCACACCGGTGCGGGCGGGTGGATCAGCGATTGGCAGGTCCGGCACTCCTGGAAGCGTAATACGTTGTCGGCGCCTGCTTTCCAGAAGAATTCGTTCTCGTCCGTGAGCTGGGGGAGCGGCCGCCCCGGTGCCGCCGACGCGCCTGTCACCGGATGAATCCCCACTCCGCTTCGTTGTCCTCGGTCTTGACGTGTGAGGCGGGATCGTCCTCCTCGTGCAGTTCGGGGTGCGGGATGCTCGGCTTGGGCTCACCGATCTCGGTGATGGCGTGCACCGGGCAATCCAGCAGCGCCCGCATGACCTTGTCGTGGTCTTCTTCCGGCACGGTGCCGTCACCGATCAGGCAGGCGTAGCCCCAGTCGTCGAGTGAGAAGTAACCGGGTGCGTGCTTGCCGCACAGGCCGAAGCCGTCGCAGACGGTGCGGTCCAGACGAATCTTCATGATCCCCCAATGGCCTCGTAGGGGCGTTCGGCGCGGTACGCGCCGCGGCTGCAGTCCGGACAGGCGCCCTCGAGATGGCGCGCCACCTCGTCGGGAAACTGGTCGAGCAGGGTGGCGGCGACATTGCATGCGGCGTCCAGAGTTCCGCAGGCGCCGCGCCCGCGCAGCACCACCGACCAGCGCTTCAACCGGTCGAGGTCCTCGGTCGTCGCCACACCGTCGCGCAGGGCACCCGCGGCGGCCGCCATGGCCGCGGTCCCGTTGAAGCACGAACCACACTGCCCGGCGTTCTCGCGGTCGAAATACGCCGCCACCGCGGCCGCCACCGCGACCGGGCATTCGTCGGTGATCAACGAGATTGCGCCGCAACCCAGTCCGCTTCCGATGCCGCGGATCGTCTCATGGTCGAGCGTGGTGTCCAGTACCCGGCGGTTCACCAGGCCGGCGAAATAGCCACCCATCAGCACGCCACGCACGTCGTCCGGCGAAACGCCATGCCGGGCAAGCAGTTCAGTGAAAGGTAGGCCGTGCGGGAGTTCGTAGAGGACGGCTGCTCGGCCCGCGCCGGTGATGGTGGCCAGGAACGTACCGGGGGACTGCGTCGTGCCCTGCGCCCGAAACACCGCCGAGCCGTGGCCGTGGACGTAGGCCAGATTGGCCAGCGTCTCGACGTTGCTCACCAGCGTCGGCCGTCCGTCGACTCCGGATTCGAAGGGGCGCGGCGGCTTGTCGGTCGGCTTGGCCGGTCCGCCGTTGATGGCCTGCACGGCGGCGGTTTCCTCGCCGGCCACATAGCCCGGCTGCACCGAGAACACCTCGACGTCGCGAGAGTCGAGTTCGCTCAACGCCGATTCCACGCTGCGCGCCGAGTCGGGATCGGAGACAAGGACATAGCTGCGGGTGGAACCGACCAGCGCCGCCGCCAACCGCAGTCCGTCGAGCACCAGATGCGGCCGGTTGCGCAGCAACCAGCGGTCTTTGACCGAAGCCGGTTCGCCCTCTTCACCATTGGCCACGACGACGGGTCCGTGGCCGTTGGCGCGCACCGCCCGGATTTTCACCGCAAGCGGGAACGCCGCCCCGCCCCGGCCGAGCAGTCCGCTGGCGTCGACCTCAGCCAGTAGCTCATCGGCGTTGGCAACCAGCCGGTAGCCGCCGCGCTCGCGGTAGGCGGACAGATCTTCTCGGCCGTCCACGAGTAACCGCGGCGGGAAGCCGGGCCAGGCAACGGTACTGATCGCAACGTCCGCGGTGGTCATCGGCCGGCTCCCGTTAGGCTTGGCCGCATGCGGACTGCGGTGGTACGCGTCAACGTCGACCAGACCGGTGCACTGACTCCGGCGCAGTTAGGTGAGGGCATGGCCACGCTCCTCGGTCTCACTCGGGAAATCGGTGCCGACGTCGTCGACAACGACCTCGCGAACCGCCCGCCCCACCGGCGTGAGGTCGAGCTGCTGATCGTCGGTGATGATGTCGAAGCGACCCAGGCGATGGCAATAGACCTGTGCAGCAAGGCTTTCGGCAGCGCTCCGGCGGTTGGCGTGGTCACCTTCATCAGCCGTGGGACTGACGACGACGCCCACGGGGTGCTCTCGGCGTTCGGCCTCGCCGGCGACATCACGCGGCAACCCGGTGACGACGGCTACGACATCGTCTATGTCACGCTGCGCGAAGCCGACCTCGATCGCGTCCCGGAAAGCCGGATCCACACCGCGCTCGAGGCCTCGCTCAACTGCGAGGTCCACATCCGCACCAGCTGAACGCATCAGCGATCCAGGAACTCGAGGATCGCCGGCGCGGCCTGCACCCAGGTGTCGAACATGTTGAAGTGGGAGACGCGGCCCGCCGCGCGATCTTCGGACGCGCGTTCCCACGCGTCCTCCGGCCACGGCGGGTCGATCAGCTCCGATCCCTTGATCAGGCAATGGACTTCCAGCGACGTGCGTTTGGGGTGATCCATGTCGTTCTCGCCGCCGCGGATGATCAGCGTGGGAACCTTGATGCGGTCGAACATCTCGTCTTCGACGCCCGGAATCGTCTGGCCCGGTTTGGAAACGAATGCATTGAGCCAGCGCAGCATCACCTTGAGGAAGTCATCGGAGTCGAAGTCGAGGAACCGCTGCTTGTTGGCCGGGTTCTCCGCGATCCGGTCCCGCCACTCCGACACCTTGATCACGCCGTCCATCCCGGTTCCCCGCACCGCGAGAATGCTCGGGACGATATAGAAGGAGCCCAGCACGAAGGTGCCATAGATGCCGCCGACGATATTCCACACCACCAGTTTGGTGACCATCTCCGGATAGAGCATCGTGGTGAGCATGGAATCCCTTGCGCCACCGGAGCCTCCGGCCAGGATGCATCGCTCGAAGCCCAGGCCCGTCACCAGTTTGTGCAGTGTCTCGGCGCGCATGTGGGATTCACTCTGACCGTAGAACTGCACATCGGAGGCGCCGCAGTTGGGCCGGTCCCACAGCAGTACCCGGTAGCCGCCGTCGACCAGTGCGTCGGCCAGCGGACGTAGTCCCTCGATGTCCTTGCTGAACCGGCCCCCGGGCGTCAGGGCGATGAGATCACCTGATTCGCCGAGGATTTCGTAGACGACGTTGCCGCCGTTGATCTCGATCGAAGACACGCCCGGTTTCATCACGCCTGCACCAGCACATCGTTGTCGATCACGCGGACCGGGTAGGTGCGGATACTCCACTCCGGCTTGACCGCGGTGGTACCGGTCGCCAACTCGAAACCCCATTGATGCCAAGGACAGTAGATGTACTCCAGGTCGCGCACCATGACGGCGTCACCGGCGGCGGTCTCGTCCACGATGGTGCGCCCCCGTGCCCGTCCCGAACACAGCGGGCCACCCTGGTGCGGACAGTAATTGGCGATCGCGTAGAAGGTTCCGTTGACGTTATAGACACCCACCCCGTGGCGGCCGATCGGCACGAGTTTATGGGTGCCGGGCGGAATTTCGTCCACCGTCGCGACAACGTGTTCGCGACCCTGAGCCAGGCGGGGTCGCGGCTTTTCCTCCGGCATTCAGAGCACCCGAACCTGACCCTCGAGGACCGGGACGGTCTCCGGCAGGTGATAGGTCGCGATGCCGTTCTTGTACATCACCGCATCCCGTGCGCCCTTGGGCAGATGCTTGACCAGCCAGCGCGGATCGTCGAAGGTCCAGTGCGGGTAGTCCGAGGAGAACAACAGGATCTTGTCGCACTCCATCCACTCCAGCATGCGGGTGAGTTCGGTCTTGTCCTCGGGATAGTCCAGCGGCTGGGTGGTGAACTTGATGTGTTCCTTGACGTATTCCGACGGCTTGCGCTTGATGTCGACGCGCGACTTGCGGGCCTCGTAGATCGCGTCCATCCGCCACATCAGCGGCAGAATCCAGGTGAAGGCGTGCTCGACGAAGACGATGCGCAGCGTCGGGAACCGGTCGAAGACGCCGTCGAAGATCAGACTCATCACCTGGTTGGCGGCCAGCAGCGAGTACGTGACCATGAAATCGTGGTTGTAGCTGGGGAAGCCGACCGGCGGGGTGGGCAGCATCTCGTAGTTGCTGCGGGACAGGTGGCAACTCACGGTGATGTCGTGCTTGGTGGCCGCTTCCCAGATCGGGTAGTACATGGGGTGGCCCCATGACGGGCGTGGCTCGGCCTTGATCAGGATTTGCGCCATATAGGGGTGGCCGGCCCACTCCTCGATTTCGCGGGCGGCGCCCGCGGGGTCTTCGACGGCCGCGCAGATCGACCCGCGCCAGCGCTGGTGCCAGTTGTTGTGGCTGTCCAGCCAATGGTTGGCCTGCCAGTGGTTCAGTGCGGTCGAGTAGGCCTGGTGCGCCTCGGGAAGCCGCGGGGTGCGCCCGCCCGGCTCCAGGATCGCGATGTCGGAACCGGCCTCCATGATCAGCTGACGGAACGCCATGTCCGGGTCACTGCCCGGGAATTCGCCGTCCGGCGGGAACGTGTCGACCCGCATGGCGAAGGAGTGTGCGTAGTCGGGGGCGTCGTAGTAGATCAACTCGCCCACCTTGTGGTCGAGGAAGAACTTGCTGCGCCACGGCTCGGGGATGTACTGGGTGATCTCCCCGCGTTTGGGAACCGGGTGGACGTCGGAGTCGACGCACCGGACGGCGATGCGCTCGGCGGCGGGAACCCGTTCATGGATGTGAGTCAGCGACATTGCCATCTCCCTGCCATAGGTCTCACTCACTTCTACTGTGCGCCCGAGCCGACGGCGATGTCTATGCCGTAGAGCCCGGCCGCGTTGCGCCAGCACAACTTTTCGTGTTGCTCCGCCGAAAGTGCCTGGGGCAGCGCGGTGACGTCGGCACACTGCCAGTGCGGATAGCTGGACCCGAACATCACCATGTCGTCCTTGCCGGTGAAACGCAGCCAATCACCGGCGAAATCGGCGTCACCGGGGCCGTCCATGGCGCCCTGCACGAAGTGCACGTGGCCGGGCAGGTAGTCACTCGGTATCCGCGGCGCCCAGGGTGTCTGCTCCAGGTGCGGGCGGCCGAAGGTGTCCATCCGCCAGATGAACGGCGTGACGAAATCTCCGGCGCCGTCCGCGAACACGAACTTCAGCGCCGGAAAGCGCTCGAACACACCCTCGGCGATCATGTTCATCAGGTGATACAGGTAGTTCAGCGCCATGAAGCTGACGTACTGCTCGTAGGTGCGGGTGTGCCCGGAGGGGGTCGGCGGGAATCCGATGCCCTCGCCCGACTCGATGTGCACCGCCACCGGAAGGTTCGCGTCGGCCGCCGCTTCCCACAACGGCCAGAACTGGGGTTTGCCGTAGACCTCGCGCGACTGCAGGGGAACGCCGATCTGCACCACCCTCGGATGCCCGCGCCACTTCTCGAGTTCACGCACCGCGCCGGCGATGTCGTCGGGGTTGACCCGGATGGTGCCGCGGAACCGGTCACCGAACTCGGGATGCTCGAGCCAGCGCGACACCATCATCTCGTTGTGGGCGGCGTGCAGTGCGGTGCCCAGATGGCGGTCCGGCATGATGCCCCGCCCCATCGGGTGCAGGATCGCCACGTCCACCCCGCGCTTCGAAAACAGCTCAGCGGCAACGAAATCCGGGTCCGAACCGGGATAGCGGCGACCGCGCTCGGGTCCCTCGGTATCGGGTGCGTATTCGCTGCCGGGAGCGCCGTACCAGTCCATCTCGTAGTCCGGGAAGCCCCGGCTCTTGAATGGCTCACGCAGAAAGTTGCGCAGGTCCTTGTTGGTGGGGAAGAAGATGTGAACGCTGGCGTCGATGACCGGCGTACGCGTCCCGTCAGCGCGTTCGATCACGAGATCCATCCTCCCGCCGTAGCTGCATCTGTCCTGGTAACGGCGCTTTTGCTGTCAAATTGTGAGCATTGTTCTTGAATCCGGATAATAACATTCTCTGCAAGAAATGTAACTCACAGCGGCACCGGTCCCACCCTGACGCCGGCGGCCTCCTCGAACGGTTTGATCACGGAGGTGAAGTCGGAATCCGGTCCCTGGCTTTGTGCCGCCGCTTCCCAGAGCCGTCCCACGGCCTCGGCGATCTCCACCGGGACACCGAGTGCGGCGGCCTCCTCCAGGAAGAGGCGCACATCCTTGACCATCAGTCCGGTGGCGAACCCGTAGTCGAAGGTGCGCGGCAGGATCGCCCGCGGGAACTTGTCGCGGCTCGCGCTGGTCGCGCCGGACCCTGCGTTGAGCACGTCGATCATGACGGCCGGGTCCAGGCCCGCCTTGACCCCCATCACCACGACTTCAGCCGTGGCGACCAGCACATTGGCGGCCAGGATGTTGTTGGCGAGTTTCATGGTCTGAGCGGAACCGGGTTTGGCGCCGACGTAGAGGGGGCGGCCCAGCACATCCAGCACCGGCCTGAGGGCATCGAATTCGGCGCGCGGACCGGACACCATGAGCGCGAGCGTGCCGCGTTCGGCGCCGCCGGCACCGCCACTGACCGGACTGTCCAGCGCGGTGATGTCACGCTCCGCGAGGCGGTCGTGGATCTGGGCCGCCGCGCGGCTGCCGACGGTGGACAGATCGACGTAGCGCTTGACGAGCGAGCCTTCGATCACTCCGGCCGCCCCGGTGGCCACCTCGAGACTGACGGCCGGGGTGGGCAGACTCGCCAGCACGGTCTCGGCACGATCGGCGACGTCGCGCGGCGATGTTGCGGCCGCTGCCCCGAGTCGCGCCACTGCCTCGGCGCGCGTGTCGAACGCGACGACCTCATGGCCCGCCTCGACGAGACGGCGCGCCATGGGCAGGCCCATATTGCCCAGCCCGATGAAGCCGATGGTCACCCTGCTAACCCTCGTCCAGTTCGGCGAAGATTTCACCCGCGGTGCGGAAGCTGTCCACGGCCGCCGGAACCCCGGCGTAGATGGCGACCTGCAGGAAGACCTCGCGGATCTCGTCGCGCGTGACGCCGTTGGTCAGGGCGGCCCGCAGGTGCGTGCGCAGCTCGTGCGGCCGGTTGAGCACCGACGTCATGGCCAGGTTGAGCATGCTGCGAGTCTTGCGTGTCAGGCCGTCCCGCCCCCATACCGCACCCCAGCAATACTCGGTCACCAGATCCTGCAGGGGCCCGGTGAAGTCGTCGGCCTGCGCGATCGCGTTGTCGACGTACTCCTTACCCAGGACTTCCGAGCGGATCTGCCGTCCCCGCTGATAGGTTTCGCTGTCCATTGCCGTGCTCCTTTGCTACGAGTGCGAGTAGCCAGGAGTCTAGGCGGCCGGCGAATTATCTTGCTGGGAAACGGGATTGAGCCGCCAGCTCAGTGGCACGCCCAATTGACGACCCAGCCGCCGCCGAGATTGGCGATCGCGCGCTGTTCGGCCGCCTGCCGGGAGAGACCCACGCCGCCGTGATAGGTCGTGCCGTTGTGGGCGACCGCGCCGCATTGGGTGAAGCTGGCTACGACGGTGCAGGTGTCGACGCCGCAGCGCTGCACTGCGAGTCGCTCCGCCATCGATTTGTTCTTCTGCCGCCACGCTTTGCCGGATGAGCCGTCGTGGCCGTAGGCGATGGCGCCGTAGAAGGTGTGGTACGGCGGCAGATTGCCGGGATGGGTACGGGCGTCGGCCGGATGAATGAGCATGACCGTGGCGGCGGCTGCTAGCAGGCTGGCGAGCACCAGTGCGACGCGACGCCGTTGTCGTGTCGTCATTGTCTTGACCTTTCCCAGGCGTGGCCTGTGTGAGGACAAATTTACGAGGACGAAATATCCAACTTCTACAATACCGGCGACCAGCCCAGAGATCATCCGCCGAAAGGGCTCGCCGGTGCCCCTTCGTCACCTGCCACGACCTCATGTACAGCCAACCGCGCCCCACGGCACAGATCCTGCTGGACCGCTGCCGTATTCATTCAACGTGAAGTACGAAGCGCGGCAATCGTTTCCAGGTCCTCGATGGCGGTGACAGCGCGCCGCAGCCCTGCCAGGGCGATGCCCTCGACCTGCATTCCGCCCATCCCCGCGGTGATCAGCGCCGCCACGTAGGCATACATCGCGCCCTGTCGGTACCGCAGCCAGAGATTGTCGCCGTCCAGCCCGGGGCCGCCGGCGGCGGCCAGTGCGCGGCGGTAGGTGTCGAGCAGTTCACGCTGGGCCGCTCGGCGGTCCGGTTCCGTCAGGCTGGTGACCAGGGTGTAGGCCAGCTCGCGCGAGGGATGCCCGCGGCGAACGGCCTGCCAGTCCAAGAGTCCCGGCCTGCCGTCGCGGAAGTAGACGTTGCCCGGGTGGGCGTCACCGTGCATGACGGTGTGCGGGGGAGCGTCGATCAGAGCGGCGAGGGCGCGATAGTTGTCGGCGATGAATCGGCCTCGCTCGACCGCAATGTCGGTGCGGGCGGCGAGTCGCTTGATCGAGGTATTCATCAGGGCGCCGGTCAGCAGAGAGGTGGCGTCGCCCGATGGCGTGTAGAGCCACCCCAACTTCCCGTGCGCGCCCAGTTTGCCCCAGAAGGCGGCGTGCAGCCTGGCCAGTAGCTCCACGATCAGTCGGGCCTGGTCGATGGACAGCGGGTGCAACGTATCGGGGAACACGCATTCCTCGGCGGGAAGGTCTTCCAAGATCAGCAGGTAGCGCCCGGTCCAGGAGTCGAAAGCGGCACCGTAGGCGAGCGGAACCCCGCTGAGCTCGGGGGCGAGCTGGCTGTAGAAGCGCACCTCGGTGTGCCCGAGCCTGCCGAGTTCGCCCATCAACCGGGTTGCGGCAGTCCGGGCCGCGAGCTTGACGAAGACGGTTTCCGGGACGCCGCCTCCGGTCAGGGCCAGGCGCGCCCGCGACGACGTACCCGCGTCGGTGTCCAGGATGGTGACGGAGGTGACCTCGGTGCCCATCACGTCGGACAGGACGCCGGCATCGATCTGGTCGACGGTGCGTGGCAGGCCGGCCCTACCGCCGAGCATCCCGTCTGTGGCGACCCGGCCGATGCCGCGGCCCAGGTGAGCGGCGAGCTCGATGGCTGAGCGTGCCTGTGCTACTGGGCTTTTCATGCCATTCCTGTTCTTGCCCGCACCGTCCTGGCGATAGTTGGTAGACTGCGCACACTTTACACAAGTGGCCGAGTTTGTCACGCCGCCGGTGAGGGGGATGAGTCCATGGCCGGAGCCAGCACCGACGTCTGGGAGGTGCTGTCGACCGCGCGCACCATCCGGCGCTTCACCGACGAACCGATCGACGACGCCACGTTGACGCGATGCCTGGACGCGGCGAGATGGGCACCGTCGGGGGCCAACGCGCAGGGGTGGCGTTTCATCGTGTTGCGTTCGCCCGAGGCACGCGCGGCGGTGGCCAGGGCCGCCGCGCAGGCTCTGGCGGTCATCGAGCCGGTCTACGGCATGAGCCGGCCCGTTGCCGACGACCAGAGCCGCCAGGCGCGCAACAACCGCGCCACGTACGAACTACACGATCGGGCAGGGGAATTCACCTCTGTGTTGTTCGCGCAAATCCACTATCCGACGGCGTCGGAACTGCTGCTGGGTGGATCGATCTATCCCGCCATGCAGAACTTCCTGCTGGCCGCGCGTGCCCAGGGACTCGGTGCCTGCATGACCAGTTGGGCCTCCTACGGCGGGGAGCCGATACTGCGTGCAGCCGTTGGCGTGCCCGACGATTGGATGTTGGCCGGCCACATCGTGGTCGGCTGGCCCAAGGGCAGGCACGGACCGGTGCGGCGGCGCCCGCTCGCTCAGGCCGTGAACCTCGACCACTGGGACGAGCCCTTCCCGCTCTAGGGACCCAGGGCCGCTCGCGCCCGCCGATGATGCGTCGATGCGAACGTCACCGGGCGGCCTGTGCGACAAACCATTTCGCCGCCTGCTCAATGGACTGTTCGACCGGTTCGGGCGTCCAGCCGAGTTCACGCTCGGCCTTGCTGTGGTCCAGCGGTGACATCAGGTCCGCCATCCGCGCTCCGACGTACGCCATCGGCAGATCGCGGCGCAACAGCCGTGCGGCGGCATCGTTGACCCGGGAGGCCGCGTACATGACAGACATCGGAATCGGGATACGGGGCGGGGGCCTGCCGACGGCCCGGGCCGCGATCTCATCCACCTCCCGGGTACTGAGGTAGCGGTCCGAGATGATGTAGCGCTGTCCGACCCTTCCGTTTTCCGCGGCGAGCAGCATCGCGCGGGCTGCGTCTTCGATGCCGACGACCTCGGACGAGAAGCCCAGGTAGAACGGGAAGCGGCCGGCGGCGACACGGGCGATCAGCGCGCCGTGCGGAGTCGGCGCCCAGTCTCGTGGGCCGTAGGTGGTTGAGATGCACAGGGCCACGGCAGGCAGACCCCGCTCGCGCGCGTAGCGCAGCACCAGATCCTCGGCCGCCACCCGGGATGCGATGTAGGGACCGCCATCGTCCCAGTTGTGCGGATCGTCCTCGGTGACCGGGCGGCTGTCACTGATCGCCAGGGTCCCTGTGCTGCTGGTGAATACGAACTTGCGAAGACCGGACTGCACCGCCGCGTCGAGCACATGGTGCAGTCCCTCGACATTGGTGCGGAACAAGGGTGCCGGGTCGCGCAGCCACATCCGGGCATCGACGACGCAGTAGTAGACGACGTCGCAACCCGCCATGGCATTGCGCAGGGCCGCGTCGTCGAACACGTCGCCATGACAGCGCTGTACGTCGAGGTCGTCGAAGCCCTTGGTAGAGCTGGTCTTTCGCACCATGACCCGGACGTCTTCGCCGGCCTGGACGAGTTGCCGGGTGACATGGGAGCCCAGGAAGCCGCTGGCGCCGATGACGAGCTTCTTCATCGTGCCTGCGCAAGCATGCCGGGGCCGTACTTCCCGCTCATGAACGTCCACGGGTCGGCATAGGGTCCCCGGTGCTCGCGGCGCCGCTGGGCCGCCAGCAGCGCCCGCATCGCCGGGCGTATCACCGGTCCCAGGACGTGCAGCAGCAGCCGGCGATGGCCCATCGACGCGCTCACCCAGGCGACGGTCTGTGGCCAATCGTGCTCTTGATAATCAAGCAGTGCCTGGGATTCCGCGGTGTCGAACCAGCCGGTGAACGCCCAGCCGCGGTCGTCATCCGGATTGCCGGGCAGCCCCGCCGCCCGGCCGAGCCGGCCGACACCGACCGCAGCCATGACATCGTCCTGCAACTCACTCATGGTGAGCAGATTGGTGTCGTTGCCGGCGATCACCAGGATCTTGCCGTCGACGGCCGCCCGGCGCTCCACGGCATTGGCGAATGCCAGCGCCACGTCGCGGGCGTCCACCGCGTGCATACGGTTGTCCACCGGCGTGGCGCGCACGAGCACCAGGTAATCGCTGTCCATCGTGGTCGCGCCGTCGGGCGAGACGATCGCAGCGAGTCGCAGCAGAACATGGGGCAGCCCGCTTTCGGCGATCACCCGCTCGGCCAGGACCTTGTCTTCGCCGTATTGATCGATCGGGTTCACGGGTGTGTCAGCGGTGATCAACTCCGGCTGCCGGTACGGATTGCGGGATCCGTAAACCGCTGCGCTGGAGGCGAATACGAACAACGGGTGGTCGGGCAAGGCCTGTGCCGCCGTCACCAGGTTGCGGGTGCCCCCCACGTTGACCTCGCGGGCCAACCGCGGGTTGCGGTAGGAAGGCGGCGAGACGATCGCGGCCAGGTGCACGATCGCGGCGGGCTGGTGCAGGCGCACAACGGTGCCCACGGCCTCGCTGTCAGTGAGGTCCGCGAATTCCACGATGAGGCTGCCCGGGTGGCCGGCGCCGGCCAGGGCGCCGGCGGCCGCGGCGGAGGCTTCGTTGTCCAGGTCCACCGCGATCACGGTGTGCCCCCGGCGCAGCAGGATCTCTGCGCAGCGCCTGCCGACTTGTCCGAACGCGCCGGTGATCAGTGTGGTTCGGCTCATTTGCCGAACCTGCGGGCCAGCGCGGCGCCGGCGCTACGGAGCCGGGGCGAAACACGCACGGAGATGACCGGATTGAACACGTCCTCACGTAACCGGGTGAGCGTCGAGGACTTGATCAACCAGCGACCGTCGACCTTTTCGTAGGTTTCGTGGTAGTGCCCGCGTCCCTGCAGATTGAGGCCGGGACCGAGCCGGACCACGTCCTCGAGTGCCCACACACCGGTGGCCGTGGTCTCCGACGTCAGCTCGATTTCCGGGGCGTGCACCTGGTGGGCGGTGGGCTGGGACGGCTTGCCCAGCGTGCTACGGACGAAAGACACGAACTCATCTGCCCCGCTGATCACTTTGCCGCCGGAAGCCGATGTGTCGCTGAGGAAGTCGTCGGTGAAGAGGTGCCGCCAGTCATCCCACTGCTTGGTGTCCAGGAAGCGGCAGTACCGGGCTTTGAGCACCTTGATCGCCTCGATGTCCCAGAGCGCGGCTGCGGTATCCGGCATGCGGGCCCCCCGTAGGTCGTAGGCAGATTCTGAGATTACTACTTCCACCAAAGAGAATGATATTCTCACCAGGTAATCGTGACGGGAGGCGGCCCGGATGCTCTTGGAGTTTGATGCTGATCAGCGGTTGTGGCAGGACGCGGTCCGCGACGTCGTGACCAAGCAATGTCCTGCCTCCCTGGTCCGGAGCGTGGCCGAGGACGGCGCTGACGCCGAGCCGCTGTGGAAGCTGTATCGCCAGCTCGGCTGGACCGAACTGCACGATTCCGCCAGCGCGGTCGAGCTCGCGATCGTGCTGGAAGAGCTCGGTCACGCTACCGACCCCACCCCGTTCCTGGCGACCATGAGCCAGTTCGCTCCGCTGGCCGGGGATCGGTTCGATCCGAACCAGTCCGGCACCGCCGTCTATGGCGGGGTGTCGGCGCGCCGCGACGCCGACGGCTGGGTGCTGGACGGTACCGCCCGTCATGTTCTCGACGGCGACCGGGCCGAGCGGGTCGCCGTGGTCACCGAAGCCGGCGTGTTCCTCACCGACGCCACCGGGTTGTCGGCCCGGCGCGAATCGGTGTTCGACCCGGTGCTGCACGTGGCCGATCTGTCCTTTCGCGACGTGCGGGTGCCCGACAGCGACCGGATGACCGTTGACCGCGAACGCGCGCACCACGTCGCCCTGACCGGAATGGCCATCACGATGGTCGGTGCCTGCCAGCGCATCCTGGATCTGGTGCTCGAGCATGTCCGAAGCCGGCACCAGTTCGGCGTCCCCATCGGCTCTTTCCAGGCTGTGCAACACAAGGCGGCCGACATGCACGTCGCGGTGCAACGGGCAAGGGCGCTGGCCTATTTCGCGGCGCTGACCATCTCCGCGGACGATCCGCGCCGCCGGCTGGCGGCCGCGATGGCCAAGGCATCAGCAGGGGAGTGCCAGTCGTTGGTCTTCCGGCACGGGCTGCAGCTGCACGGTGCAATGGGATTCACCTGGGAGAACGACCTGCAATTCGCGCTCAAGCGCGCGAAGGCGGGCGAACTGATGCTTGGTGGCGCTGCCGAGCATCGTGCGCGGATCGCCGAGGAGTACCGTGCAGCTGACTTTTGACAGTGACGTCGAGGAGTTCCGTGCCGAGTTCGCGGCGTTTCTCGACGAAAACCTGCCGGACGCAACCGAAACGGTCGAGCGGCCCCGTTCGGTGTCGCACATGCCAGAGTGGGCGCGCCGGTGGCAGCGGTTGTTGTTCGACAACGGATGGCTGCTGCCCACCCAGCCCCCCGAGTTCGGTGGGCGCAATGCGACGGTGTTGCAGCAGTACGTCTACCTCGAGGAGCTGTGCCGCCGCCGCATCTACCACAGCTTCAATCCGCAAGGCGTGAATATCGTTGCGGCCTCTCTGATCTCGTTCGGCAGCGAGGAGCAGAAACACCGCTGGGCGGTGCCGATCCTGCGCGCCGAGATCACCGCGTCGCTGGGCATGAGCGAACCGAGCGCCGGCTCGGACCTGGCATCGCTGCGCACCCGGGCGGTGCGGGACGGCGACCACTACGTCGTCAACGGCCAGAAGGTGTGGACGTCCGGTGCCCACGACGCCGATGTGCTGTTGACGTTCGTGCGCACCGATCCCGACGCGCCGAAACACAAGGGCATCAGCGTGTTACTGATACCCACCGACATCGAGGGCGTGGTGCGCCGGCCGTTCGCGTCCATCTGCGGCGCCGACGACCTGGACTTCAACGAGGTGTTTTTCACCGACGCGCGGGTGCCGGCCGAGAATCTGGTCGGCGAGCTGAATCAGGGCTGGCGGGTGGCGAACGGCTCCCTGGGCCACGAACGCACCATGATGTGGCTCGGGTTCGCCGACCGGATGGACAACATGCTCGCCGACTTCCGGCCCGCCAGCGAACTCGACCGCGATCGTTACGCGACGACCATCATGGACAAGCAGGCCCTGCGCCTCCTGGGCTCGGTGGCCCTGGCCCGTGCGTCGCGCGGTGAAGACGACACCTCGGCCATCTCGGTGCTCAAACTGCTCGGCTCGGAGGCCGAACTGCGGATCAGCGAGCACGCGCTGGAGGCCGCCGGCGGTGACGGCCTGATTCAGCCCGGGCTCACCGGCCCGTACGCGCCGATGAACCTGGACCACTACTTCGCGAGCTGGTTCGAGCGCTACGCCCGCAGCTTCTCCGGCACCATCGCCGGGGGTACGTCTGAGATTCAGCGCAACATCATCGCCCAACGGATCCTCGGCCTGCCGCGGGGCTGAGTTCTCCCCGCGAGCAGACACAAAATCGCACAAAATCGCTCGCGATTGTGCGATTTTGCGACTGCTCGCGGGCTCAGAGCTGCGCGGACTCCTTGCGCTCGGTGATGGGACGCGCGAGTTCCTGCTCGTCGCAGACGCGTTGCAACTTCTCCAGCGTCTCGTCCAGACCCGCGCCGACGCGGGGGCCGGGAGTGAACGTAGCCGGCAGCTTGCGCATGCCCTGGATCACGCCGATCGTCTCGTAATGCACGGTGCCGTCCGGGTCGCAGCGGTAGTCGGGCATCCGGTCGAGCACCGCGTTGAGCATCGACTTGAACACCGTGCGCGCCACATTCGAACCGATACAACGGTGCACGCCGATGCCGAAGCTGAAGTGCCGGTTGCCTTTCCGGTCCAGCAGCACGTCGTCGGGGTGGTGGAACACCGCTGGGTCGCGGTTGGCCATGGCCCAGGAGATCCACAGCCGCTCGCCCTCTTTGAACCGCGTGCCGTCGAGTTCGATGTCGTCGGAGAAGGTGCGGCCATCTCCGGGCGCCGGCGTGAAATAGCGGAGAAACTCTTCGGTCGCCGAGTCCAGCAGGGTGTCGCGCTCCCGCCGCAACCGCTCCCGCTGCTCGGGATTGTCCGACAGCCATTCCAGCGAATGCGCGGTCAGCGCCGTGGTGGTGTCGAAGCCACCCCCGATGACCAGACCGAGGTTGCCGAGGATCTCCAGATCGGGAGCCGGCTCGCCGTCGATCCGCATCTGCAACAGCGCGTTGACCAGTCCGGGTCGCGGGTTCTCCCGGATCTCGATCATGTTGTTGACCATGTCGAGGCCCATCTGGCGGTGCATCTCGGTGACACGTTCGATGTCGGGGGAGTGCTCGGGCGTGTAGACCGCCGCGTGGACCGGTTCGCTGTAGAGATTCCACTTCTTCAGCGGGATGCCGAGCATGGCCAGAGTCAGCACCGCCGGAACGACATTGGCCAGATCGTCGACGAAGTCGATCCGGCCGGTCTCGATCTTCTCGTCAAGGCAGGCGCGGGTCACGTCGTCGATGAACGGCTCCCAGCGCTTGACCGCTGCCGGCGACAGATACGGGTTGAGCACCGTGCGATAGATGCGGTGCTCGGGATCGTCCATCTCCAGGATGCCGCCACGCACCACGCTCACCCGGCGGGCCGTGGGAATCGAAATGCCTTTGTATCCCTTACGTTCGCCACGGATGTCGTGGTCGTTGGACACCGCGGGACAACGGGCCAACTCGAACACCTCGTGGCTGCCCGCCGCGACCCAGTGCCCGCCGTAGGTGTCGGTCCAGGCCATCGGGCACGTGGCGTGCATCTCCTCGGTGATCGCCTTGAACTGTGAGCGGTAATCCGCGGAGTGGCGGTCGAAGTGGTAACTGTGCTTCCTCCGGCCGTCGGCCGCGACGTCATCGACGCTCAAAGCGTTGTCTCCCTTGGTAATCAGTCGCTGAGGACGATGGCCTGCTCGGGGCATGACTGGGCGGCCTCGCGGACCTGGTCCACCTGATCGGCGGGCACCACCTCGTTGACTGCCGATGAACTGCCGTCGATGTCACTGAGCTGGAACGAATCCGGCGCGATCATGGCGCACAGCGTGTGCCCCTGGCAGCGTTCCGGATCTACCCAGACCTTCACGAGACCTCCATCGCTCAGGTGTTTCGACCGCCGTTGACACCCAATATCTGACCGGTGATGTAACCCGCTTCGTCCGAGGACAGAAATGCACATGCCGCGGCGATGTCCTCGGGCTTGCCGATTCGCCGTACCGGTGTCCGGGCGATGTTCTGCTCGACATCGCCGAGGAACCCCTGGGTCTCGGCGTTGCGCAGCATCGGGGTGTCGATGAAGCCGGGGGGCACGGCATTGACCGTGATGCCGCTGGGTCCGTACTCGAGGGCCAACGACTTGGTCAGCCCGTTGACCGCTGACTTGGCCGCGACATAGTGCGACATGTAGGCCACCCCGGAGTGGGTGCTCGACGACGAGATGTTGACGATTCGTCCCCAGCCCGTGTCCAGCATGTCGGGCAGCACTGCCTGGGTCATGTGGAACACCCCGTGCAGATTGACGTCGATCACTCGCTGCCAGTCCTCGAACGTGATGTTGGTGAATCGCTTGAAGCCGTCCAGGCCGGCCGCGTTGACCAGGATCGTGACCGGCCCCAGGCGCTCGCGAATGGCCGACAGGGCGGCGTCGATCTGGGAGCGGTCGGTGACGTCCGCGGTGTAGCAGAGGTCATCGTCGGAAGGCTTGAGATCGATGGTGGCGACGTTGCGGCCGTCGGCACGCAGACGTTGCGCAACAGCCAACCCGATGCCGGACCCACCACCGGTGACCACCGCCGTCCTGGTGGCTGCCACGTCGCCGATCTCATCCACAAAGAATCTCCCTCGCAATTATGAGAATCGTACTCTCACGGCAAACCCGGGTGCAAGCAAACCGCAAAATAGTCCCGGGCCTGCGGCAAGGCGCGCGGACGGCCACTCGCTGAGCGGTCGCTCAGCCTTTGGCCTGGACAGTCAGCTGGGCTAACCGGCTTGTCTTCTCACCCTTCGAATGTAAGATTCGCCGGAGATGAGAATGAAATTATCGTGACACCGACCACACCGAGCGCGAGGGGCCCATGTCAGTGCAGGACACGGCGGAGACCGACGTCGGCGATCAACCGACACGGGACGGCGCCGAGTCCGGCAGCCGGCCGGCCCGCAGATTGCTGATCGACGGGCAGCTGGTGGCGACGGAGAAGACCTTTGCCACCGTCAATCCCGCGACGGGCGAGGTGCTGGGATATGCGCCCGACGCCGGGGTGCAAGAGGCCGAGCGCGCTGTCGCGGCGGCCCGGCGTGCCTTCGACGACACAACCTGGTCCACCGACGTCGAGTTCCGGGTCCGGTGCCTCGATCAGCTGCACCAGGCGTTGCTCGACCACGCCGAGGAGTTGCGCGAGCTGACCATTGCCGAAGTCGGCGCGACCCGTGCGCTGACTCACGGAGCGCAGCTCGACGAACCCATCGGCATCGTCCGGTACTACGCCGACCTCCTGCGCACCTACGAGTTCTCCGAAGATCTCGGTGAAAAAGAGTCGCGCGGCATGCGTCACCACCGCTGGGTCGAGAAAGAGGCCGCCGGTGTGGTCGCGGCCATCATCGCCTACAACTACCCGAACCAGCTGGCACTGGCCAAGCTGCCTCCTGCGCTCGCCGCCGGCTGCACGGTCGTTCTCAAGGGAGCGCCGGACACCCCGCTGGTCACCCTGGCTCTGGGCGAGCTGATCGCCAACCACACCGACATCCCGGCCGGCGTCGTCAACGTGCTCAGTTCGTCCGACCCCGGGGTGGGCGAAGCGCTGACCACCAGCCCCGACGTCGACGTGGTGACCTTCACCGGATCGACGGCGGTCGGGCGCAAGATCATGGCCGCGGCCAGCAACACCGTCAAACGCGTGTTCCTGGAGTTGGGCGGCAAGTCCGCGGTGATCATGCTCGACGATGCCGATTTCGCCGGCGCGGCCATGTTCGCCGCGTTCAGCATGGTCACCCACGCCGGCCAGGGCTGCGCGCTGACTTCCCGGTTGCTTGTTCCCAAGAAGCACCACGACGAGATCGTCGAACTGATCGCGCAGAATTTCGCCCGGGTCCGGCACGGCGATCCCGCCGACCCGAAAACCTATATGGGACCGCTGATCAACGAGCGCCAGCGCGACAAGGTCGACGGCATGGTGCAGCGGGCCGTGGCCGCGGGCGCCACGCTGGTCACCGGTGGCAAGCGGTTGGATCCCGGCTTCTTCTACGCACCGACGCTGCTCACCAATGTCGATCCGGATGCCGAGATCGCCCAGGACGAGGTGTTCGGGCCGGTGCTCGTGGTGATCGGCTTCGACGATGACGACGACGCGGTGCGCATCGCCAACAACTCGATCTACGGTCTGGCCGGCGCGGTGTTCAGCCGTGACCAGGACCGTGCCCTGGCGGTGGCACGCCGGATTCGCGCCGGCTCGTTCTCGGTCAACGGCGGCAACTACTTCGGCGCCGACAGCCCGTTCGGCGGTTTCAAGCAGTCCGGGTTCGGTCGCGAGATGGGAGTGGCCGGGATGGAGGAGTTCTTGGAGGGCAAGACTTTTGCGGTACCGGTGGCAGGAGCCGGCGCATGAGACCACTCGAAGGAATCCGCATCCTGGAAGTCGCCATGTACGGATTCGTCCCCTCGGCCGGTGCGGTGCTGCGGGAATGGGGTGCCGACGTCATCAAGGTCGAGCACGCAGTGACCGGCGACCCGCAACGCGGACTCCGCCAAACCGGCATGCTGCGCGTCGAGGGCGACCCCAACCCCAATATCGAGCACGCCAATCGCGGCAAGCGCAGCATCGGCTTGGACATGTCGGTACCGGAAGGCAAGGAGGTGCTCTACGAACTCGCCCGCCGCGCCGATGTTTTCCTCACCAGCTTCCTGCCCGACCACCGGCAGAAGTTCGGGATCGACATCGACGACATCCGGGCGGTGAACCCGCAGATCATCTACGCGCGCGGGAGTGCGCTCGGGCCACGCGGCAATGAAGCGACAAAGGGCGGCTACGACATGACCGCCTTCTGGTGTCGAGCCGGAACCGCGGCCACCATCACTCCGATGGGCTATGAGGGCATGATCAACCCGCCCGGGCCGGCCTACGGCGACACCATCTCCGGCACCAACCTCGCCGGCGGTATCGCGGCGGCGTTGCTCAAACGGGAACGCACCGGCGAACCATCGGTCGTCGACGTGTCGTTGCTCGGCAGTGGCCTGTGGGCGCTGGGCCACACGGTGGCACTCACCAAACACCTGGGCCAGCTGATGCAGGCACCGCCGCCCGGCATCCATGGTTCGCCGGTCAATCCGCTGGTGGGCGTCTACCCCACGTCCGACGGACGCTACATCTCGCTGGTGATGATGCAGCCCGGCAAGTTCTGGGCCGACGTGTGCCGCCACATCGACCGTCCGGAGCTGATCGACGATCCGCGTTTCGCGGACGGCGAGACCATCGCAGCCAATACCGCAGATGCGGTGGAGATCTTGACCAAAGTCTTCGCAACCCGCACTCTTTCGGAGTGGAGCGAACGCTTTGCGACGCTCGCAGGACCATGGGCGCCGGTGCAGGACACCCTGCAAGCGGCCGACGACGCGCAGATCCGGGCGAACGAATACGTGCTGCGCGCAGGCGAACTCGAACTGGTCGCCAACCCGGTCCAGTTCGACGTCGCCGCGCCGCAGACCGGGCCGGCTCCGGGATTCGCCGAGCAGACCGACGAGATCCTTTTGGAGTTGGGCCTGGACTGGGATCGGATCATCGAACTCAAGACCGCCGGCGCGGTCACCTAGGGCCTGGGGTGGCAACGACGTGCGTGCAGATAACGGTTGTGCGATTTCGGTTCCCACGGGACGCGGCATGAGTCATAATCGCCGAACGCTTCCAGGGTTGGCGCGCGGGCAGCTGACCTGGTCTGGAAACGGCAGCTCACGCAACCGAATGGAGAAACCAGCGTGAGGTTGATAGCGCGTGTCGAGGGCGCCGGAACGGCGCAGCCAGCGTTGATAATGGCGATTGCCATCCGGATTTCCTTTGCGCACAACACGATCCGGAGAGGATCTCAGTCCTATGGCGACTAAGGGAGCGGAGCGCTGGACCCCGGGCATCGTGCTGGGTCGTGGTTCCAAACCCATGGAGGCCGTCGGCGCGCTGTTCGCGATGTCGGCCGACGCCATCAAATTCGCGTTCCGGCGACCGGTCCAGTGGCGTGAGTTCCTGGAGCAGTCGTGGTTCGTTGCCCGCGTCGCTCTCGCGCCAACGTTGTTGGTAGCCATCCCGTTCACCGTCCTGGTCAGCTTCACCCTGAACATCCTGCTGCGGGAGCTGGGCGCCGCCGACCTCTCGGGTGCGGGTGCGGCATTCGGTGCGGTCACTCAGGTCGGGCCACTGGTGACGGTGCTCATCGTGGCCGGCGCCGGGGCCACGGCGATGTGCGCCGACCTGGGCTCGCGCACGATCCGCGAGGAGATCGACGCGATGGAGGTCCTGGGCATCAACCCGATTCAGCGGTTGGTGACGCCCCGCATGCTGGCCTCCGGCCTGGTGGCATTGCTGTTGAACAGCCTGGTGGTCATCATCGGGATCCTGGGCGGCTACATCTTCTCGGTGTTCGTCCAGGACGTGAACCCCGGCGCATTCGCCGCCGGCATCACCCTGTTGACCGGCGTGCCTGAGGTGATCATTTCCTGCGTCAAGGCAGCGCTTTTCGGGCTGATCGCCGGCCTGGTGGCCTGCTACCGCGGCCTGACGATCACCGGCGGCGGCGCCAAGGCGGTCGGCAACGCCGTCAACGAGACGGTGGTGTACGCGTTCATGTCGCTCTTCGTGGTCAACGTGGTGGTCACCGCCATCGGCATCCGAATGTCGGCGAAGTAGATACCGCAAAGTCGATGGGGCGAGGGAGGTGTAGGCACAGACTGTGGCGCTGAGAGCCGTCTACCCGCGTCTGACGCGGCAATTCCAGAGACCGGTCGGCAGCCTGGGCCGAATCGGCGATCACACCCTGTTCTACGGCAAGGCAATCGGCGGTATCCCGTTCGCCGTCACCCGCTACGGTCGCGAGATCATCCGGCTGATCGCCGAAATCAGCATGGGCGCGGGCACTTTGGCGATGATCGGCGGGACGCTGGTGATCGTGGGCTTCCTGACCCTGGCCGCCGGCGGTACCCTGGCGGTCCAGGGGTACAGCTCGCTGGGCAACATCGGTATCGAGGCCCTGACCGGATTCCTGGCCGCCTTCATCAACGTTCGGATCGCCGCGCCGATCGTCGCCGGTATCGGATTGGCGGCCACGTTCGGTGCCGGGGTGACGGCGCAACTGGGCGCCATGCGGATCAACGAAGAGATCGACGCGCTGGAATCCATGGCGATCCGGCCGGTTTCGTATCTGGTCAGTACCCGGATCGTGGCAGGGATGCTGGCGATCACTCCCCTCTACAGCATCGCGGTGAGCCTGTCGTTCCTGGCCAGTCAGTTCACCACGGTGATCCTGTTCGGCCAGTCGGGTGGTCTGTACCAGCACTACTTCACGACCTTTCTCAACCCGATCGACTTGCTGTGGTCCTTCCTGCAGGCCGTGCTGATGGCGATCACCATTCTGCTGATCCACACGTACTACGGCTTTTTCGCGTCGGGCGGGCCGGCCGGTGTCGGTGTCGCCACCGGTAACGCGGTGCGGACCTCGCTGATCGTGGTGGTCTCGGTGACCCTGCTGATCTCGCTGTCCATCTACGGTTCCAACGGCAACTTCAACCTGTCGGGCTAGGGGAGGTGCGCAGAGTCAGTGACAGCTAACGTGCCGGCGGGCCGCCACGGCCCGAGTCCCAAGGGTCGGTCGCACCATTCCGGGCGGCCCAAGCCGCGCGGCTATGTGCGCCCGCTGATGGGCCTTGCCACCGTCCTCGTGATTCTCGCGATCGTCGCCGTGTCAATCGGGTTGTTCCAGGGGGACTTCACCGAAAGCGTGCCCGTCACCGTCGTTTCGCCGCGCGCCGGCCTGGTGATGAACCCCGAGGCCAAAGTGAAGATGCGCGGGGTCATGGTCGGCAAGGTCGAGTCCATCGAGGAACGCCCCAACGGTCAGGCGGTTCTGCACCTGGCGATGCAGCCGTCGGCAATGCGGCTCATTCCCCGCAATGTGCTTGTCGACATCGCCTCCACGACGGTCTTCGGCGCCAAGTTCGTCGAGCTGATACCGCCCGACCAACCCTCGCAGCAGAGCCTGCAACCGCATCAGGTGCTCGAGGGCAAGTTTGTCACCGTCGAGGTCAACACCGTCTTCCAACAGCTCACCAACCTGTTGTCGAACATCGATCCCGCGAAGCTCAACGAAACGCTCGGCGCCATCGCTTCGGCGATGAACGGCCGCGGCCACAAGATCGGGCAGGCACTGTCCGACCTCGACGCGTTTCTGGCCAAGCAGGATCCGGCGCTGCCCGCACTGAACCACGACCTCTCCGTCCTGCCCGTGGTGAGCAACGCCTACGCCGACGCCGCACCCGACCTGATCGGGTCGGCCGAGAATGCGATCAGGATCAGCAAGTCTGTCGTCGAAGAGCAGCAGAACCTGGACGCCTTCCTGATCAGCTCAATCGGCCTGGCCGACATCGGAAATGAAGTGATCGGCGGGAATCGGCAAGCCCTGACCGACGACCTGCACCTGCTGCTGCCGACCACCAACCTGACCAACGAGTACCACCAGGCGCTGTGGTGCGGACTGTCGGGCTCGCTGGTGAACCTGCACGCGCCCAACCTGCCCGAGCCGATGATCAAGGTGTTGGTGTACCTCGGTTTCGGTGCCGAACGCTATCGCTATCCGAGCAACCTGCCCAAGGTGGCGGCAACCGGCGGTCCCCAGTGTCAGACACTGCCGGTAGTGCCCTACGACGTTGCGCCGCCGTTCGTGGTGGCCGACGTGGGCGCCAACCCGATGGAGTACGGCAACCCGCAGTTGCTGCTGAACTCCGATGCGCTCAAGCAACTGCTGTACGGGCCGATCGACGGGCCACCGCGCAACACGATGCAAATTGGACAACCCGGATGAGCAACTCACGCGGGATGATCATCAAGTTCGGCGCCTTCGCGCTGGTCATGGTGCTGCTGACCATTTCTCTGTTCTTTATCTTCGGCCAGTACCAAACCGGCTCCACCACTGAGTATTCCGCGCTCTTCACCGACGTGTCGCGTCTCAAAGAGGGGCAGACGGTGCGGGTCGCAGGCGTGCGGGTGGGCACGGTGAACAGCGTCGAATTGCGGGCCGACAAAAAGGTCCTGGTGAAATTCGACGCCAACCGCGATGTGGTGCTCACCGGCGGCACCCGCGCGGTGATCCGCTATCTGAACCTGGTCGGTGACCGCTATCTCGAGTTGATGGACGGACCGGGCAACACCAGGCCGCTGCCGGGAGGGTCGGAGATTCCGATCGACCGCACCGCACCGGCTCTCGACCTCGACCTGCTGCTGGGCGGGCTGAAGCCGGTTACCAAGGGCCTCAAGGCCGAAGACGTCAATGCGCTGAGCGCGTCACTGATCGAGGTGTTCCAGGGCGAGGGGGGCACCCTGCAGTCGCTGTTGTCCAAGACCTCGTCGTTCTCGAATACGTTGGCCGACAACAGCGAAACGGTGCAGGCCTTGATCGACAACCTCAACACCGTGGTCGGCACCGTGAATGCGGAGGGCACCAAGTTCTCCGGTGCGATCGACCGGCTGGAGCGTCTGATCAGCGGACTGTCCTCCGACCGCGACACCATCGGCACCGCAATCACCGCTCTGGACAACGGAACCGCCTCGATCGCGGATCTGCTCACCCGTGCCCGTCCGCCGCTGTCGGGCACGATCGACCAACTCAACCGGCTTGCTCCCTTGCTGGACAAGGACAAGAACCTGATCGACATCTCACTGAAGAAGCTGCCGAACAACTACCGCAAGCTGACCAGGCTCGGCGCGTACGGCGCCTGGTTCCCCTACTACCTGTGCGGCCTCGCGCTGCGGGTCTCCGACCTGCAGTACCGAACGGTAGAGGTGGGCGTCACCCACCAGGTCACCGGGAGGTGTGCGGAACCCGATGCTTAAGTACCGCGGAGCGCGCCTCATTCGAGCCGGATTCATCGGCGTCGTGTTGATCATTCTGGTCATCGCCGTCGGTCTGTCACCGGACCAGTTGCTGCAGCGGGCCACCACGGTGCGCTACCAGGCGGTGTTCGCCGACGCCGGCGGGCTGGTGACCGGCAATGACGTGACGGTGTCCGGGATCAAAGTCGGCAGCGTGTCGGGAATGTCGCTGCAGAACGGCGACGTGCTGGTGACCTTCACCGTCAAGGGCGCCGTGCAACTCGGGTCGGCCAGCACCGCCCACATCCGCACCGGTTCGCTGCTGGGCCAGCGCGTGCTCACCGTCGAGTCCACCGGCAGCGGCAACATGCGTCCGATGGCGGTCATCCCGCTGTCGCGTACCTCCTCGCCCTACTCGTTGTCCGAGGCCGTCGGCGACCTGGCCACAGACATCGCCGGAACCAACACCGACACCCTCAACCAGTCCCTGGACACGCTGTCGAACACGCTGAATCAGATTGCGCCGCAACTAGGCCCGACGTTCGACGGGGTGACCCGGTTGTCGTCGACGCTTAACAACCGCAATCAGACCCTCAGTGAGTTACTCAAGGGCGCAGCCGATGTCACACACATTCTGTCCGAGCGCAGCAACCAGCTGAACACGCTGATCCTCAACGCCGACGACCTGCTGTCCATGTTGGTGGAGCGCAGGCAGGCGATCGTGCGGTTGCTCGCCAGCACCTCCGCGGTGGCCAAACAGCTTTCCGGGCTGGTGCACGACAACGAGGCGAAGCTGGCGCCGACGCTGACCAAACTGAACTCCGTCACCGCGATGCTGGAGGACAACCGCGACAACCTCGGTAAAGCCATACCGGGATTGGCCAAATTCGAGCTGACCCAGGGCGAGACGGTGTCCAGCGGGTTCTACTACAACCCGTTCATTCCCAACATCTTCACGATGCAGTTCTTCCAGTGGTTGTTCGACTACGCCTTCGGCTTCCGCGCCTACGGGGCGCCGGGACAACCGCCGGACAACGCCGGCCCACGGGCTCTGTTGCCGTTCCCGTTCAACCAGAACCCGGGAGGGTCGCGATGATGCGGCGCAGGGGTGTCAAGCTCGTACTGGCGATCGTGCTGGCATTGCTGCTCGTCGTCGGCGCGGGCGTCGCGATCCGCAACACGTTCTTCCGGCCCACCACGATCATCGCCTACTTCCACACCGCCACCGCCATCTACCCCGGTGACGATGTGCGGGTGTCGGGACTGAAAGTCGGCACCATCGAGTCGATTAAGCCGGCCGGAACCCAGGCCAAGATAGTCATGCACGTCGATCACGGCATCTCCATCCCGGCGGACGCGAAAGCGGTCATCGTCGCCCAGAACCTGGTGGCGGCGCGGTATGTCCAACTCACCCCCGCCTACCGCTCCGCCGGTCCCACCATGGCCGACGGCGCGGTGATACCGGTCAACCGGACGGCGACTCCCGTCGAATGGGACGAGATCAAAGACCAATTGACGCGATTGGCAACCGATTTCGGGCCCAACAGCAGGGTGTCGACGCCATCGGTGGCGCGGTTCATCGACGCCGCGGCCAACGCCCTGGGCGGCAACGGCGACAAGCTGCGCCAGACGCTGGCCCAACTGTCGGCGGTGGGAAGGATTTTCGCCAACGGCAGCGGCAACCTCGTCGACATCATCAAGAACCTGCAGACCTTCGTCGGTGCCCTGCGGGACAGCAACGTCCAGCTGGTGCAGTTCAACGATCGGCTGGCCACCCTCACCAGCGTGCTCGACGACAACAAGGCCAACCTCGATGCGGCGCTGACGGATTTGTCGAGTGCGGTCGGGGAGGTGCAGCGGTTCATCGCGGGCAGCCGGGACCAGACCGCCGAGCAGATCACCCGGTTGGCCGACCTCACCCAGATCCTCGTCGACAACAAGATGGCCCTGCAGAACGTGCTGCACGTCGCGCCCAACGCGATTGCCAACGCCTACAACGACTATGACCCCGATGTCGGCAACGTCCGCGGCGGCGTCGGCGTGCAGAACCTCAGTAACCCCACAAACGCCTTCTGCTCGCAGATCGGCGCGTTGGAGAACGTGACGTCGGTCGAGACCGGGAAGCTGTGCGGGTTGTATCTCAGTCCCGCGCTGAAGGTGTTCAACCCGCTGACCTACTTCAACTTCAACTACCTTCCGATTCCGGTGAACCCGATCCTGGCGCCGGCGTTCGACCCGAAGAACGTCGTCTACACCGAACAACGCCTGGCACCGGGCGGCGAGGGGCCCAAGCCGACGGCGCCGGAGCTGCCGCCCGCGGTGTCGGCCTACACCGGCTTGCCGGGTGACACCCCGGAGGCGCCGCCACCACCCGGGCCCCCCGCACGGATACCGGGAGCCGCCATGCCCGAGCCGCCGCCGCCGAGCGTGCCGCCCGAACCGGCGCCCGCGCCGCAGAGCGTGCCGGAACTGCTGCTGCCCGCCGAGAGGCCGCAATCATGAGGACGCCCGGCGCCCTGCGGCGCATTCGGATGATCCTGGGCGCCGGCCTGTGCGTCATGCTCACCTCGACCGGGTGCGCATTCAGCGGACTGAACTCGCTGCCGCTACCGGGTGCCGTGGGACGAGGGCCCGGATCCAGCACCTACCACGTCGAGATAGCCAACGTGGGCACGCTGGAAGCGAATTCGCCGGTGATGATCAACGATGTCATCGTCGGCAGCATCCGGAAGCTGACGGTGCGCGGTTGGCACGCCGACGTCGAGGTTTCCGTGCAGCCCGGCGTGGTCATTCCGGCCAATGCGGTCGCCAGTGTCGGTCAGACCAGCTTGCTCGGATCGATGCACCTGCAACTGAATACGCCGCTGGATCAGAAGCCGACCGGGCGGCTGCAACCGGGCGCCACCATCCCGCTCAACCGGTCCTCGACGTATCCGTCGACCGAGCAGACGCTGTCCTCGCTGTCAGTGGTTCTCAATGCCGGGGGGCTGGGACAGATCGGGGACATCATCAACAACTTCAACGCCGCCCTGTCCGGGCGCGCCGGTGACGTCCGTGATCTGCTGAATCGGCTCGACCGCTTCGTCGGAACCTTCGATGCCCAACGTGACAACATCGTCGCGTCGGTCCAGGCGCTGAACCGGCTTTCAGGAACGCTGGCCGGGCAGCGCGATGTGATTACCCAGGCGCTGAACAAGATTCCGCCGGCACTCGACGTGCTGAACCGGGAACGGCCGCGCATCACCACCGCGCTCAACAAACTTGGTACGTTCAGCAACACGGCAACCCGGCTGGTCAACGACGCGGGCGACGACCTGGTGAACAACCTGAAGAATCTCGAACCGACGATCAGCGCGCTGGCCGATGTGGGCCCGGATCTCGATGCGGCCCTTGCGTATGCGCCGACCTTCCCGTTCACTCAGGGCTTCATCGACCGCTATGTCCGCGGCGACTACGTCAACGGCTACTTCATCATCGACCTGACGAATTCCGGTCTGCGCAAGAGCATCCTGCGCGGCACCCACTGGGAACGGATGGGCGCCGAAGGTGTGCCCGCCCCCGGCGATCCGGAGTACCTGCAGTTCCGGTTCGGCGCGCCGGGGGCCCCGGGTTCCTACCTGCCCGGTCCGCCGCCCGCGGCGGCACCCGGTCCGCCGCCCGCGGCCGCGCCGGGACCGCCACCTGCGTCGGCGCCGGCCACCGACCAGAGTGCGACGCTGCCCAACGGGTTGCCGCCCGCTGTCGCACCGGCGGAGGGGAATGGCTGATGCTGACCCGCTTCATCCGTATCCAGTTGGCGATCTTCGCGATCGTCGGAGTCATCGGTCTGTTCGTGATGGTCATCTACTACGTCCAGGCGCCGACGCTCCTCGGTATCGGCAAGATGACCGTCACCCTGGAACTGCGTGAGACCGGAAACCTCTACCGCTTCAGCAATGTCACGTACCGCGGCGTGCAGATCGGAAAGGTCACCGGCGTCGACCTGACCCCTCGCGGAGCGAAAGCCACGATGAGGCTTGACACTTCGCCGAAGATCCCGGCGGATCTGGATGCCGAGGTGCGCAGCATCTCCGCGGTGGGCGAGCAGTACGTGGACCTGCGGCCACGAACCGACTCGGGACCCTACCTGCACGACGGTTCGGTGATTTCCGCCAAGGACACCAAGACCCCGCAACCGATCGGTCCCGTGCTGGACCAGACCAGCGCCCTGCTCAACAGCATCCCGCAAGGCAAGCTCACCCAGCTGCTCGACGAGTCGTTCAAGGCATTCAACGGCGCCAGTTACGATTTCGGCTCGCTCTTCGATTCCTCGGCACAGATCTCCGGTGACCTCAACGGTGTCGCCGACCGGGCGCGCAGCCTGACCGAGGACACCGGGCCGCTGTTGGACAGCCAGGCGCAGACTGCCGGCTCGATCCGGCGGTGGGCTCACAGCCTGGCCGGATTCACCGGACAACTGGCGACCAACGATCCGCAGGTGCGGACGCTGCTCGAGAACGGCCCCGAAGCACTCAACGAGGCCTCACGCCTGCTGGATCAGATCAAGCCGACGCTGCCGGTGCTGTTGGCCAACCTCACCACCATCGGGCAGATCGGTGTGACCTACCATGCGTCACTCGAGCAGGTGCTGGTGTTGTTGCCGCCCTTCACCGCCGCGATCCAGTCATTCCTCGGCACCAAGAGTCCGACCGGATTAGCCACGGGCGCTTTCAATCTCATCATCAGCGACCCGCCCGCCTGTACGGTCGGCTTCCTGCCGCCGAGTCAATGGCGTTCGCCGGCCGACACCACCACCATCGACACGCCCGACGGCCTGTACTGCAAGCTCCCGCAGGACTCCCCGATCGGAGTGCGTGGTGCGCGCAACTACCCCTGCATGGGGCACCCCGGAAAGCGGGCGCCGACCGTCGAAATCTGCGACAGCGACAAGCCTTTCATGCCGCTGGCGATGCGGCAGCACGCCTTCGGCACCTACCCGCTGGACCCGAACCTGCTCGCGCAGGGCATCCCGCCGGACGACCGGGTCAACTGGAACCGGGAACGGATCTTCGGGCCGGTGGACGGAACGCCGCTGCCGCCCGGCGTGGTGCCACCTCCGGCGGGAGCGCCGGTGGCGCCCGGAGTCACCCCGCAGGCACCGATGGGTCAGGTCGCGTCCATCGCGCCGCTTGACACGGCGGGCGGCGCCGCTCCGCCACCGGCGGCCGCGGCGCCCAGCGCAGCACCGTCAGCGGCTCCGAGTGCGTTCGGCCGCAACGGATTACCCACCGGGCCCTCGGTGGCTTTCGCTCAGTACAGCCCGGAGACCGGGAGTTATATGACTCCGGATGGACAGGTTTTCCGTCAGACGGATCTGGTTGCTCCCAAAGCGCCTAAGACGTGGAAGGACATGTTCGCCATCTGAGGCGGTCGGGTCAGCCGATCCGATCCAGCCGGAATGGCTGCTCAATGTAGAGCGGCGCGTTGGTCCCGCAGGCTCCACTGGCGCCCGCTATGTGTTCCCGTCCGGCCAGAACGGCTGAGCCGAGGACATTTTCACCGGTTTCCGGGTTGGCGGGATAGAAGTAGAAGACTTCGTGGCCGGTGAATGTGGTTCCGTCGTCGCATGTCTCCCAGTTCGGGACGTCTCGCTTGACGTACCAGGTCATCCCGTCGTGCATGGTCATCGGTGCGGTCCAGCCCTGATCGCTGACCACCTGACCCGTGCAATCCTGAGCGGTCGAACAGGAAGAGCTGATCGTCCACGTGCTCTGCACCACCGCTTCGTCGTGGTACACGGTTCTGGTCCGGGCCCAGTCGCCGATCAGCGTCGCGGTGAATCTGCCGTTGACGGCCGGGTTGTAGGCCGAGGCTGTCGGAGCCGTGTGAAGCATGACGGTGAACCCACCGACCGCGAGCGCCGCACCGACCGTCGCACCTACTGAACGCATCACCTGCTGCTCCTCGACGCGTCGCATTCCGGAAATTCCCAGTCAAAAGTTCACAGCGAAAGAGGACGCGGGCTCACATGCTCTCGAATTTCTCAATAAGCCACGAACTGTTGACCTTTTTCAACGTTACCCGAAGGCTGCTTGATGTCACCACCGGTTCCGGCTTTTCTTTGCTCGCCGTCTTTTGTTTTACGAAAACCAGGACGACGGCCGAATTCGGATTCAGTTCGGCGACCGCGGCCTTGACGACGGTGGCGCTGGTGGTGACTTGCGCGCGCTGCGTCGACGGGCCGACGATCTGATCGGCGAACTGCTGGTAATAGCGCAGGTAATTCTCGGTGATCCTGGATTTGGCGTTGTCCATATCGCGACCGAGGGTGTCGGGCGAGTAGGACAGCAGCGCCACGGCGCCGTCGCTGGCGGCCTTGACCACCTCGCGGGTGACCGCGCGATCGGTCTGCATGTCCGGCCGGTAGACGAAGTAGAAGTAACCGGCCGCGAACCCGGTCGTCCCGACAACCACAATCGTCAGCACGATTGCCCGCCACCGGGACAGGCCGCGACGCAGCCAGGGCCGATCGGTCCCAGCGCCTGTCACGGGACGAACTCGATCTTGGAGATTTTGAGCTGGCCACCCTCCCGCAGGACGTCGACGACCAGGCGCCACGTCCGCGTCTCCGGCTTCGGCTGGTCGGCCTTGATGATCTCCGACTTCGCCGCCACCAGGACCACCGCGGAATCCTCGGTCATCGATTGCACCCCGACGGCTTGCACTGCGGCTTTGGCGGCGACCTTGGACTGTTCCAACGCCCGGACCATATCTTCGGCGCCCATCAAAACGCCGGCCTTGAATTGACCGGTCGTTTCGTCGGCGAAGCGTTGCATGTCTTCTCTGGCTTTATTCGGGTCGATCGACATCATCAGCATCACGGCCTGGCGGGCAGCGGCGGCGAATTCCGCCGAACGTTGGGTTTGCTGCACGACTTGCCGGTGGTGCCACATCAAATAGCCGCTGCCGGTGAGCGCGGCACCGGAAACCACCAGCGCGACCAGGGCGACCAGAGCCTTTCGGCTCGGGCGATGCAAACGGAGCCGGAATCGGTGCGGGGGTGCCGCCACCGCATCATCGGACGATTCACCGCCGTCGGACGAAGAAGCCGCCTCCGCCTGCCGGCGCAGTTCGCGCGCGCGGGCACGGGCGGCCTCGGCGCGAGCTTCCACTTCGGCGAGATCGTCCGGAGTGGCCGCTGGGGCGTCCGCTTGGTCCGGCACGGCGTCGGCCTCGAGCGCTTCAGCCGGAGTTTCGCGTGGCGGCATGAATCACCTCCTCGCCCCGCAACTATGAGAGAGCACATTATCACCGACACGCGTTGACGCCCGTGTCGATCGGATCGATGCCTGGGCTCTGAGCTCCCTCTCCGAATGAGAGAATTTTCTTACCATCTGTCGCCAACATAATGAATTTTCTTTCCAGCTGTGGCAAATTAAGCAGGTGCGATTCATTGTGGCAGCGATCGCCGCATTGCTCGGCCTCGGTGGGGTGGCGGCGCCGCAGGCGGCCGCCGACCCGGCGATCTGCGATTACCCGGACTGCACGCCCGGTATCACCGGGCACGTCGTGCTGGGTGCGCCGTGTGACAACACCACCTACTACGTGTTCGGCACCGCTGACTACTACGTGTCCTTCGCTACCGAGCCGGGCCGGCTCATGTTCTGCGGCTCGCCGAGGCGGTATGAGCCCCGCTGGTTCCGTTCGCCGCCGATGGCCGGCGTGAAGATCGAAAACTCCTCGTGTGTCGACTATCCCGAGTACTACGTTGCCCAGGCTCCCGACGGCCTCTTCCTGGTGTGCACCGCCCATGACGGCAAGAAGGTCTGGGAGCGCGGCGACACCTAGGCCCGGGACCGATTCACGGCCGATTGTTGGGAATCTCCGGCCAATCCTGGAAGGGACTGGGGCCGAAGTAATCCCGGTTGTGGATCGTGCCGTCCATGTCGCGGTGGTGCGCGTCGTGGCAGGTGGTCGGGTCGAACTGCGGTCCCCAGGCTCCCGCGTTGAAGGGCTGACCGGGGCACCAGTGGTATCCCACCCACGGCCAGGGAAGGTCGTCGTCAGCCGCGGCCGTGGCCGTGCTTGCCAGTCCGAAGCCGCTGGTGACCATGATCGCCACGGCCGCGAGACGTCTGACACTATCCATAGGAAAACGGTATCCGAGCGGGCCGATTATGAAAATGGAACGGCGAGAATCATTTCAGATCAATCCGCATCGAAGAGTCGCCGGGTGATGCGCAACAACTGGCCGCGCAGTGACTCGTCGTCGATGCCGGCCACGAGTGGATGCATGACACCGACGGCGATGGCCCCGGACAGCATCGCCGCCGAAACCCGCGCGTCTTCGGCACTGTCGTCGACCAGTACTCCGAAAAGTCGCTGAATGAAGTGCTGAAAAGGCTCGTGCTGGGCGAGCAGTCGCACGACGACGGGGTCGAACTGCAGGGTGCTCGCCGCACCTCGCCGTTGAACGGCGACATCGATGACCCGCGCCAGCAGTACGTCGCGAGCCTCGGACCGCTGGTCGTGTGCTTCCGCTGCCTCCAGCGCTTCCTCCAGGCCGCCCAATTCCCGCTCGGTGAGCGCGATAACGATCTGCTCTTTGGTGCGAAACTGGTGGTAGACAGCGGCTTTCGTCACCCCGATCGCGTCGGCGATCATCTGCAGTGAGGTCCCGCCGACACCGTGCTCGGCAATCAGTTGCAGCGCGGCATCCAGGATGCGCGTCTGGGCGGCGCTGTGCGTGATGAACCGGAAACGGCTCCGGGGTGTCGCTTCGGCCACACGCGCAGCGTAGCCGATCGGCTATTGACCCGAAGCTAGCCGATCGGCTAGCTTCGGGACCTGGGCCGAGACGCACGGGTGCGCGGGAAGGATTCAGTGATGACGGGCATCGGCACGACCCATGATCCCCGACCGCCGCGAGTGTGGTTGCGGCGTACCGATGGCGAGTTGATTCTGTTGTGGACGTTGCCGGTCACCGTGGTGATCTGGGTCGCCGCCTTCCTGCTGTTTCCCGGCTTCAACCCGCCGATGTCGCCGGCCATGACGGCGGAGCAGGTTGCCGCGTTCTACCGCGATCCAGCGCACCTGCCCGAAATCCGTTACAGCATGATCCTCTTCAACTGGTTCGGTGTCTGTCTCGTCCCGGTTCTGACGCTGATCGTGATGCAGATCCGGCGGATGGCGCATCGCACGCCGATCTTCTCCTACGCGATGCTCGGTTGCGTGGCCGGTGCTCCGACGTTGTTCCTCGTCGCGAACGTCTGCTGGCTGCTGGCCGCGTTCCGCCCGGAGCGAAGTCCGGAACTGACGCAGTTGCTCAACGACTTCGCGTGGATGACCTTCACCGTCCTGGTTCCCTTCCTGATCGGACAGAGCGTGATCCTCGCTGTCGCAATCTATTTCGACGATCAACCGCAACCGGTATTCGGTCGCTGGGTGGCCGGTTTCAATCTGCTCGTCGCCGCGGCCCTGGTGCCGGCAGCCTTCGCCGGCGTGTCCCTGTCCGGCCCGCTGGCGTGGGACGGACTGTTGTCGTTCTGGGTGAAGAACATCGCCATCGGCGTCTGGATCGTGGTGATGGGCGTCGCCCTGGGCCGGGCGGTTTACCGGGAGCGGGCCGAGACTCTCACGCGCCCAGCAGAACTGCGCGGCCCGTGAGCGTGCTGGCGAACCTGCGGCACAACTCGAAGCGCGAGTTGTGGCTGGCGTGGTGGACACTGGTGGTGTTCTACAACATCTTCTTCCCCGTGTTTTTCGTCGTGGCACAGGTGCAGCCCCCGCCACAGCCCACCTGGGACCTCGCGACGCAGGTGCACTGGTTCCACGAACGCCGCCTCGGGATTCCCATCGGCTTCGGCATCATTTTCGCCATCACCGGGATGACCGCGGTCAACAACGCACTCATCGCCTATTCGATGCGCCGCATGTCGGTCAGTCGCATCTTCGGATACTCCTACCTGATCATCTATTCGCTCAGTGCGGTTCCCGGTCTGCTGCTGCTCTGCATCGCGCTGATCGTCGGGACGCTGCGGCCACACCGAGACCCCACGGCGCTCGGCTGGCTCTATGACTTCGCCTTCCTGTCGTTCGACGGAACCATGGGAGTGTTCCTGATCGGCTCGCTGATCTGGATGGTCGCGATTCTGATCGACAAGAACCGCGTGTTCCCGAAGTGGTTCGGTTACCTCAACCTGTGCAATGCGCTCACCGAGGTGGTCGTAGCGCCCTGCTGGATTTTCGGACGCGGTGTGCTGGCCTGGAACGGCCAGATCGCCTGGTGGCTGGACATGGTCGTGTTCGGGGTCTACCAGGTGACGTTCATCGTCATGCTCTATCAGCTGATCCGGCGGGAAGACTTCGGCACCGGGCCACTGCCGGAACTGCCCCGGAAACGAGCTATCGCGTCATGACCGATCACACCGAGAAGGCCGTTCGGCCGAAATCCGTTCCGGGCCAGCCGGACATGTGGGTTTTCGTGCTGTTCGAGACCTTGGTGTTCACCGCGTATTTCGGCTTCTACCTGTTCTACCGGGCCCGCAGCCCCGAGCTGTTCGTGCACTCTCAGGCGCAGCTGGATCTGCGCGTCGGTGTGCTCAACACCCTGGTCCTGCTGTTGAGTTCCTGGTCGGTCGCGCGTTGCGTGCAGTCCTCCCGCTCCGGAGCGCACCGCGTGGCACTTCGGGATCTGATCGTCACTCCCGTATTCGCGGCAGTCTTCCTGCTGTTCAAGGTGTCCGAATGGGCCCGGTTGGTGGCGACGGGAAATGGTCTGGACAGCAACGACTTCTTCACCTACTACTTCTTCCTCACCGGAATCCATTTCGTGCATCTGCTGATCGGCTTTGTCGCACTCGGCATCATCGGATATCGGCTCGGCGCTTCCAGGCGCGGGTCCCCCGAATCCCAGGTGCTCATCGAAACCTGCGCAACCTATTGGCACACAGTCGATTTCCTGTGGGTTCTGATCTTCGCGCTGTTGTACGTGGTGAGGTGAATGGTGCGGACCGACAAGAGATTACTCATCGTCTGGGTGGTGCTGGCGCTGCTGACCGCGAGCTATCTGTGGATCGACCACTCCGCCGACGGGTCGCCGCGATCCAATGTGGTCGTCACATCGAGCGTCATCGTCATCGCACTGATCAAGGTGCGCATCATCTTCCGCGAGTTCATGGAGGTCAGGCAGGCTCCGGCACTGCTCGCCCGGCTGACCGACGCCTGGGTGCTGCTGATCGCCGCCGGGCTGTTCGGCAGCTACTTCGTCGGCCTGGCGGTGCGCTGACGCGGCTACTGCGGTGTGAACGTGAGGTGCAGCTGGTTGAGGCCGCGCAGGATGTACGTCGGCTCGTAGGTGTAACGACGAGCGTCTGCCGGTCCGTGCTCGGCCTCGTCGATCCCGATGTCGGCCATGCGGTCCAGGATCCGTTCGATTGACACCCGGCCCTCCACTCGGGCCAGCGGGCCACCCGGGCAGGAGTGCACGCCGCGCGCGAAAGCCATGTGTTCCCGGACGTTCTTGCGGTCGAGCTGAAACTCGTGTGGGTTGTCGAACCGGCGCGGGTCGCGGTTGGCCGCGCCCGGCAGCACCATCACGACGGTGCCCGCGGGAATGTCGACTCCGCCCACCCGGGTGTTGCGGCGTGCCAGGCGCGAATCGCTCTTGACGGGGCTTTCCATCCGCAGCGACTCCTCGATGAAGCCGGGAATCAGGCTGCGGTCGTCGCGGAGCTGCTGCTGGATGTGCGGCCGATCGCCGATCACCTGAAGCGCCGCGCTGAGCAGCTTGGCCGTGGTCTCCTGACCAGCAGCGAAAAGGAAGGTGGCCGAACGCACTACGTCGATCACCTCGGGCGTGGACCCGTCCGGGTACTTGGCGGTGGCCAGCGCGGTCAGCACGTCGTCGCGCGGATGCGCACGCCGGTCCTCGATGTAGGAGGAGAACTTCTCGTCGAGAAACTCCAGCGGGTTGACGCCTACCGACTCATGGTCGAGCGCTCCGACCCGGCCGGGGCGATCGGCGCCCAGGACGACGCGGAACTCCTTGTGGTCCTCCTCGGGGACACCGAGCAGGTCGGCAATCACCAAGGTGGCGAACGGCTTTGAGTACTCCCCGATGAACTCGCAGGCGCCGTTGACCAGGAACTCGTCGAGCTGACGGTCGGCCAGGCGCCACATGAACTCCTCGTTCTGCTTGAGGCGGCTCGGAGTCAGCAGCCGGCTCAGGATCGAGCGCGCGCGGCTGTGGTCGGGCGGGTCCATCGTGACCATGTGCTCGTACATCGGGAAGCTCTCCCGATGTGCGTCGATCTGGGCGTTGATGTCGTCGCCCTCGGGTGTGAACGGCAGTGGGGGGAACGGGCCGCCCAGCGCAACGCAATTCGAGAAGGAATCGGTGTCCTTGTAGACGGCGGTGGCCTCTTCGTACCCGGTGACGGCGACGACCCCGTAGTGCGGCAGGCGCAGCACCGGGTTCTGGCTGCGCAGGTAATCGAAGTACGGGTACGGATCGGGGACCAGTGACGGATCGGTGAAGAAGTCGATGGTGTCGTAGTTGCTCATGTCCTGCCTCCTGAAGCCGGCCCCACGTGGTGCCAATGCTGAGTCGGCGACGAGAGCTGGCGCCGCCCGAATGAGATGCTCTGCTGAGCACTTGCTTAGCATGGCGGTAATGTCAGGGTCAAGGTCGCGCGGCCGGACCTGCCGGGTCCGGTGACTACGATCGGCCTAACCGCCAGGTGAGTGCACACAGTACGGAGTACAGCGATGACATCGGCCCGCAGGATCGGGGCACCGGACGCGAAGAATCGGGGGTTGCTGCTCGACGCCGCCGAGCGGTTGATGCTCGAAGAGGGCTACGCCGCAGTGACTTCCCGACGGCTGGCCAATGAGGCCGGACTCAAACCCCAACTGGTGCACTACTACTTCCGCACCATGGAAGAGCTGTTCCTGGCGGTTTTCCGCCGCCGTGCCGAGGCGGGCCTGCAAGCGCAGGCCCGGCTGCTGCAATCGCCCCAGCCGCTGTGGGCGCTGTGGAAGTTCGGGTCCGACCCCGGGTTCGCCCGGATCTCCATGGAATTCATGGCTCTGGCAAATCACCGCAAGGACATGCGCGCCGAAATCGCTTACTACGCAGAACGTTTCCGCGACGAACAGCGTCAGGCCGTGGCCGCGGCGTTGCAGCGTTACGCGGTGAACACCGACGATGTGCCGCCGATGGTGTGGACGGTGTTCATGACGAGTCTGTCGCGGTTTCTGGTGCTCGAGCAGGCGCTGGGCATGTCGGATGGTCACGCCGAAACCACGGAGTTCGTCGAGCGTCACCTGCGCCGGTTGGAAGGCGAGCCGATGACGGAGATGTTCGGGGAGCGGAGCGCCTCACCAGGTCCGCAGTGAACAGAGCACGCCCTTGGCGCCGTCCTTGGATACGACGACATTCCCGTCCACCGAGACGGTGCAGTGAAACCCGGGCGTGCCGGGTTGCCGACCGGTGCTGACGCTGACCATCGCCCACGCGTCGGGATTGATCAGCATCACCTGCTGGCTCCAGGGCCTGCCCGGGGCGATGTCGGCCTGAATGTTCGGGGTGAACGTGTAGGGGTTGTGGCTGTAGTCGGAATACTTGCTCGGGTCCTGGTCCTGGTAGTAGATGTCGGCGTAGATCGGGTTCTTGGCCGAGATGGTGTAGACCACCTGATGCATCGGCGGGTCGTCGTCGGCGCTTGCCGGCACGGGGCCGCCCCTTGATGCCGCCAGCAGGACCGCTGCGGTGACGCCCAGCTTCTGGATTGCGGTGATTGTCATATCGCTCCTCCGGCGGCCGGGCGCGGATTGGCTGTGCGCTTCATGACCCGCTCTGCGGCTTGCCAGTGCGCGTCTGCCACCCACAACCGTGCAAACGATGCTATCGCCTCATCAGCGGAAACTCCGCTGATTACCCGCTTTATCTCGGCGGCAGGACGGCGGGCCAATGAGGTGGCCACCGCGCGCCAGCCTTTGTCCGGCGAGTCGAAGGACGCCCGCGGCAGCACCACGTCCACCAGGCCGATGCGTTCGGCATCGGCGGCATCGAGCGCAGTTCCGCTGCCGGCCAACAACAGTGCCCGGCTCCTGCCGACCAGTGCGGCCAGGCGTTCGGCACCGCCCCATGCCGGCATGATTTCCAGCTGCACCTGATTGAAGGCGATTTTGATGTCGTCGGCCGCAACCCGGATATCCGCGGCCACAGCGACTTCCGCGCCGCCGCCGAAGGCGTGGCCGTTGAGCGCGGCGATCACCGGTGCGGGGAATGATGCGATCTGATCGCACACCGCCCGCATCCGTCTCGCCATCGCCGCGGCGTCCGACTCGGTGCGCAGCGCGCTGAGTTCCTTGAGATCACCGCCGGATACGAAGGCACGATCGCCCGCGCCCTTGATGACCAACGCACGGGCGCCGGCGGCCGAATGCAGTGCTTGTTCGAGTTGCCCCATGGTCTCGAGCGCGATCGCGTTACGGGCGTGCGGGCGATCGATGGTGAGCACGGCGACGCCGGTGTCGACCTCGTCGAACTCCAGCTCGACCATGCGCGATCACTCCTCGGGCCGCCAGAACAGCGATATTGGCATTCTCGTTCCCGGAGAATAGCATCATCAGTGCAGGTCCAGAAGTTGACAGAAGTCGTCTATGGGGGTGCCAGGTGCAGAAGCGAACGGTGATGCCGGCAGTTTTCGCGGCGGCCATCCTCAGTGCCGGTAGCGCGAGTGCCTGCAGCGCGCCCTCCCAGGGCCAGCTCGCCAGTACCGCAACCGTGAACATCAATGGCACCGAAGTGCGGCCCGATCTGGTCCGCTGCTATCAGCAGGAGTGGTACCGGACGATCGCTCTGGGTAACGACGAGTCCGGCGCAACGGCGGTGCTGGATCAGCGGCACCATCCGGCGACCACCATCTCCGTGCGTTTTCACAATCTGGGCGGCTTCACCGGCACCACCACGGCCGCGCCGGGCGGTGGTGACGCCGCTGACACGCGCTTCGACGGCGGCAACTTCGTGATCAGTGGCACCGCCAACGGAGCCACCAGCGCCAAGCCGAACGAAGCGGCGACGGTGGATTTCAAGATCAGGGCCACGTGCTGACACCTGTCCCGTAGCCGGGAGCAGCCGGGAGGCGCCTCGCGCCGACCGTCGTTGCGCTGGCCAGCATCAGAGAATAGTATTCTCATAAATCGCGAAGGAGGATTTCATGGGGCAGTTGTCGCATCGGGAGGATGTCCCGTTCCCGCTGTTTGACGCGGATAACCACCTGTACGAGCCGCCGGAGGCGCTGACCAAGTTCCTGCCCAAGCAGTACAAGGACTACGTGCAGTACGTGCAGATCAACGGGCGCACCAAGATCGCATTGCGCGGCGTGATCAGCAACTACATTCCCAACCCGACCTTCGAGGTCGTGGCCCGCCCGGGCGCCTGGGAGGAGTACTTCAAGTACGGCAACCCGGAAGGCAAGAGCAAGCGCGAGTTGTTCGGCGAGCCGATGCGCGCCATCCCGGCGTTCTTCGAACCGGGCCCGCGCCTGGAGAAGATGGACGAGCTGGGCCTGGACCGCACTCTGATGTTCCCGACGCTGGCCAGTCTGATCGAGGAACGGCTGCGCGACGACCCGGTCGCCATCCACGTCTTGATCCACGCATTGAACCAGTGGCTCGACGAGGTCTGGGGCTTCAACTACCAGAACCGCATCTTCACTACCCCGGTCATCACCCTGCCGATCGTGGAGAAGGCGATCGAGGAGCTGGAGTGGGTGGTCAAGCGTGGTGCGCGCTGCATCCTGATCCGCCCGGCTCCGGTCCCCGGCTTCCGCGGCCCCCGGTCGTTCGCTCTGCCCGAGTTCGACCCGTTCTGGGAGCGGGTCGTCGAGTACGACCTGCTGGTGGGTATGCACTCGAGCGACAGCGGCTACTCCCGGTATACCTCCGAGTGGGACGGCGCCGACCAGGAGATGCTGCCGTTCCAGACCAACGCGATGGGCATCCTCAATGAGTGGCGGCCGATCCAGGACGCCGTGGGCTCCTGGGTGATTCACGGCGCGCTCTACCGCCACCCCAAGCTGAAGGTGGCGATCGTCGAGGCCGGTTCGAAATGGATGAACCCACTGCTGGACGGGCTGGCCGAGGTCTTCCGGAAAGCCCCGGAAGCTTTCCCGAGCGACCCGGTCGAGACCGTCAAGAACCGGATCTACGTCAGCCCGTTCTTCGAGGAAGGCATCGACGATCTGATCAACCTCGTCGGGGTGGACCAGGTGCTGTACGGATCGGACTGGCCGCACCCGGAGGGCCTGGCGGAGCCGACCTACTACATCAACGCACTGTCGCATCTGCCCGTCGAGTCGCAGGCGAAGATCATGGGCGGCAACCTCGGTCGGCTCGTCACGGTGTGACGGGCCAGTCACCCTGGCAGACCATCCCCGAGATGGTCTTGAGTGCGGCAGAGCGATTCGGGGATGCCGAAGCGGTAGTGGACGGCCCGCTGCGCTACACCTTCGACCAGATCGTCGACCGAATACGTTGCGCGGCGGGTGCTTTCGCTGAGTTCGGGGTGGGCAGGGGAGATCGGGTGGCCGTCTGGGCACCCAACTCGGCGGAATGGATCGTCGCAGCGTTCGGGCTGCTCACCGCCGGCGGCGTGCTGGTGCCGGTGAACTCCCGGTTCAAGGCCGACGAGGCCGGCGACATCATTGTCCGCAGCGGGGTTCGGGCGGTCCTGGTTCAGCAGGGGTTCCTGGGGCAGGAGTACCGGGCGCCAGCGGGGGTGCCGGTGATCGACCTCAAGTCCGATTTCCTTTCCAGCGGTGCACCTTTCGAGTCCGCGGTCAGTGGCAGTGACATCTCCGACATCATCTTCACCTCGGGGACGACCGGTCGTCCGAAGGGGGCGATGATGAACCATCGTCAGACGCTGCGGATGTACGAGGAATGGGCGACCCTGGCGGACCTGCGTGAAGGTGACCGCTACCTGCAGATCAATCCCTACTTTCACACGTTCGGATTGAAAGCCGGTCTCGTCACGTCTTTTCTGCGCGGCGCGACCATGCTGCCGGTCGCCGCGTTCGACCTCGACACGGTGGTGGATCTCATCGAGCGCGAGCGCGTCACGATGCTGCCCGGTCCACCCACGCTCTATCACTCGTTGTTGACGGTCGGCGACAAAACCCGGTTGTCGACGTTGCGTGCCGGGGTGACGGGGGCTGCGGACATTCCCGTCGAACTGGTCCGTCGCATCCATGGCGAACTCCCGTTCCAGACATTGATGACCGGCTACGGGCTCACCGAAGCCGGCAATGTCACGCTCTCGCGGCCCGGCGACTCCTTCGAGGATGTCGCCACCACGGCGGGGGTGCCCTGTGCGGGCGTCGAGGTTCGCGTCGCCGACGACGGCGAGGTGCTGGTCCGCGGTTACGGCGTCATGCAGGGCTATCTCGACGATCCGGTCGCGACCGCGGAGGCGATCGACGCCCACGGCTATCTGCATACCGGAGACCTGGGGAACTTCGACGAAGCCGGGCGACTGCGCATCGTCGGCCGCAAGAAGGACATGTTCATCGTCGGAGGATTCAACGCCTACCCCGCCGAGATCGAAGGGTTTCTGATCGGGCATCCGGCGGTGGCGCAAGCCGCAGTCATCGGTGTGCCCGACGAGCGGCTCGGTCAAGTCGGCAAGGCCTTCGTGGTACGACAAAGTCCAGTCGACGCAACGGAATTGATCGACTGGTGCCGGGAGCGCATGGCGGGCTTCAAGGTCCCGCGTGCAGTGGAGTTCCTGGAGGCGTTGCCGCTCAACGCGACCGGCAAGGTGGTCAAGGACCTCCTGCGGTGAGAAAGCGGCCGTATGTTTGAATTGAGAACACTATTTCCCCTGCTTGTCAGGTTTTCGCCAGGGTGTTCTGTGCCGCCGCCGGTAGTCTGTGCGGTGGATGGTGATAATCTGCCTCTCCGCGGGCTACCGACGGAAGTGGTCGCAGGCCGCCCGATTGCTCGCCGCCCTTGCCGGTGCCGAGTAGGGTTTGGCCAACGGCGGCGCCGTTCGTGTTCCGGCGGCTACCCGCTGATTTGTCACCGGCAAGCGGTAGAGGAGTTCAGATTGAGCGACGAGCAGCCTCGTTCTCGCGCCGGTGAGTTGAGGTGGGCGGCGCACTCCCCGGTCTTCACGCGAAATTGGTTGCGGTGAAAAAGGGCGACACACCTCAGACTGCCGCGGAGATCCGGTCTCTTGCCGATCAGGCCGAGGCGGAGGCAGCCGAAGCCGAAGCGATCGCTGCCGCTGCACGCGCCCGGGCCCGCGCCATCAGACTGCGTCGCGAGGCGCAGCGTGTCGAGACCAAAAAGCCTGCCGAAGAAGACATCAGCGATGTACCGGCGTCCGAGGACGAACCGGGCGAAGATGAGCCGGCGGAAACCGTTGTTGTCGAAGAAACCTCGGCAGCCGACGCGGGGGATGCCGAGTCCGCAACCGAATCCGGCGAGGCCGAGGCGGGAGACGATTCGCCGGATTCTGACGATGACTCCTCGGACACCGCGGCCTCCGAATCACGCCGACGGTGGCCCGGCCGTCCCAAACTGTCGGCGGTTGCGGCGGTGTTCGCCGTCCTCATATCGCTTGTCGCCGTGGGTGCCAGCGTGGAGATGGCCGTGTTGCACAAGCATGCGCAGCGGGAGCGTCAGCAGGTGGCCGAGTACGCCGCGGCGGCCCGGCAGGGTGTCGTGACGTTGACGTCACTGGACTTTGAGCACGCCAAGGAGGGAGTGCAGCGCATCGTCGAAGTGTCCACCGGAACCTTCAAGGATGACTTCCTGAAGATGGCCGACGACTTCACCAACGTCGTCGAACAGTCGAAGGTGGTGTCGCAGGGCTCCGTTCAGGCCGCCGCGGTGGACCTCGATTCGATGACCGACAACTCGGCGGTGGTACTCGTCGCCAGCACGTCGGAAGTCACCAACGCGGCTGGCGCAAAACAGGATCCGCGGAAATACCGGCTGATCGTGACGATGACCCGGGACGGCGGACAGCTCAAGATGTCGAAAGTCGAGTTTGTCCCGTGAGCCCGAAGAAGTCGACGAGCGTTGTGGACACCGACGAGCCGGATGTCACCGAGAAGCCCGAGGCATCGCGGACCGGGCGGTTCAGCGGCCTCGCCGAACGGGTGAAGAAGCGGTCGTCCAGGACGCCGGACAAGTGGTCGGGAAAGATCGGCGCGGCCGTTCTGACGTTGATTGTCGTGGCTTCGCTTTCGATTTTGGGAGGAGCGTTCTGGTTCTACTACCGGCCGGATCGCGCAGTCGATGCCGCGGCAGCCAAGTCGGCGATCGCGGCCGCCAGCGAGGGAACGATCGCGATCCTCTCGTACTCACCGGACACCCTGGACCGCGACTTCTCCACCGCGAGGTCCCATCTGACGGGTGACTTCCTCTCGTACTACGACCAATTCACCCAGCAGATCGTCGCCCCGGCGGCCAAGCAGAAGGCAGTGAAGACGACCGCCGTGGTGCTGCGGAGCGCGCTCACCGACTTCCATCCCGATTCGGCCACCGTTCTGCTGTTCATCAACCAGAGCACGCAGAGCCGTGATCGGCCGGAGCCGAGCACGACGTCGAGCAGCGTGCTGGTCACGTTGACCAAAGCCGATGGAAAGTGGCTCATTTCGCAGTTCAATCCGGCGTAGGGGGTGCGATGAGCGACGGCGATATTCACTCGATGGTGATCGCGTCGGACTACCGGATACCGGATCCCACCCGGGTGTGGCCGCTACTCGAACGCAACAGAGCAGCTCTCTCCGACATCGGCGCGCACCATGTCCTGGTCTATGTGTCGACGCACGATTACGGTCGCGTCCTGGTCATGATCGGAGTGCACAGCCGCGAGCCGATCGTGGAACTGCTGCGTTCCCGAGTATTTTTCGACTGGTTCGACGAGGCCGGTGTCGAGGACATACCGGCGGTGTTCGCCGGAGAGATCGTCGAACGTTTCATCACTACCGCACCCGCCGTGCCCAAGGCTCCCGGTGTGGTGCTGGCCGCATTCGCCTCGGTCGACGACGTGTCGAACCTGACCGCCCAGGTCAGGCATGCGATGGACAGATTCACCGCCGCCGGTGTGCGGAAGACCTGGGTGTTTCAGGCCTTCGACGATTCCCATGAAGTGTTGATACTGCAGGAGTTCCCCGACGAAGAAAGTGCGCGTCAGTGGATCGATCATCCCGACTCGACCGCTCAGTGGATGGGCGGCGGCGCCGGAGTGGGCGCCTACCCGCCGCTGTTCGTGGGCCGCTATTTCGACATGATGCGGATCGAGTCGGAGTGATCGGATCACTCGATGTTCGTGTGCCTGTGTAACGGCATCACCAGTCAGATGGTGGCTGAGGCCGTTGCGGCCGGAGCGGCAACGACGAATCAGGTGGCGGCCGCCTGCGGTGCGGGTGCCGATTGCGGGCGTTGCCGGCACACCGTCAGGGCCATCATCATGTCTGGTAGCGCGGACCGGTCCGGCGGCGAACCTGCGGCACCGCCATGCCGCCGCGGCCCGGGTGTCTGAGCGGTCTGCCCACGGCTTACGAAACCCTTAGGAATTCTCGCCCCGTCAAATAGTTGACACGATGTGGCGCGTCCGCAATTCTCCTTGTGATGCTCTCGTTATAAATAAGTTATTGGCACGTGATCAAGGAAGATGGGCATGTCATACCTGCTAACAACGCCGGAAGCGCTGGCATTCGCTGCTAATTCTATTTCAGAAATCGGTTCTAATTTAAGTGTCATGAATAACGCGGTGGCGGCGCCCACGGCAAGGATACTGGCGGCTGCTGCCGATGAGGTGTCCGGAGCGATCGCGGGCTTGTTCAACTCCCATGCCCTCGAGTACCAGGTGCTGAGCGGCGAAGCCGCGGCGTTCGGTGCCCGCGTAGCGCAGGGCTTGACGAGCGCCGCCGGGGCGTACGCCAGTACCGAGGCGGACGGTGCGTCCTTGCTGCGGGGCCTGGGCCAACAGGTGGCCGGCGCCGTGAACGCCGCGACCGGCCGTGGTGGCGGTAGTGCCGCCGCGGCCGCGTCGACACCGGCCGAGGCAGCGAAAGCGCAGGTGAGTGCGGGCTCGCCGGCCGCGGGCGCGAGCGTGTCGACACCGCTTTCGTCGAGCGCCGCAACACCGAACGCCGGCACCGCTGGGGCGGCCGGCGCCGCCATATCTGCCGGCACTGCTGCGAGCACGGGAGTGAATGGCGCCGGCACACCGGTTGCCGGGGCGGCGACAGCCGCCACTACGCCATCGGTGGCGACGGCCGGTGCAGCGACGACCGCGGCCGGCGGCGGGGGCCTCACCGCCACGTATGCGACGTCGTCGCAGTGGAATAACGGGTTTGTCGCCAATTACACGATCACCAACACGGGGACTACCCCGATGAGCAACTGGCAGCTCCAATTCAGCCTGCCTGAAAATGAATCCATCACCAATTTGTGGAACGGGCACGTGTCGCAATCGGGCACCCAGTACACGGTGACGCCGGAAACCTATAACGGCACTATTGCCCCCGGAAGTTCTGTGAATGTCGGATTCCAGGTAGGGCACTCGGGGTCGTACTCGCCGCCCACGAATCTCCTGGTGAACGGTCACCCGGTCGGTGACACGGGCACCGGGTCCGGGACGGGCGCAGGCACCGGAACCGGCGCGGGAGCCGGGACAGGGTCCGGAACGGGGACCGGCACGGGGACGGGCACCGGAACTGGAACGGAAACCGGCACGGGGACGGGCACCGGAACTGGAACCGGCATGGGGACCGGGACGGGCACGGGCGCCGGCACCGGTACGGGCACCGGCAGCACGGGTACGAGTACCACCGGCGGAACGACGGGTGGCGGAACCAACTCTGCCGGCACTGGCCTGACCGCGACCTACGCCGCAACCTCGCACTGGGACAACGGTTTCATCGCCGACTACAAGATCACCAATACCGGCACCGCACCGGTGACCAACTGGCAACTGCAATTCGACTTGCCCGCAAATGAATCCATCACCAGCGCCTGGAGCGGTCAACTCGCGCACTCGGGCACGCACTACACCGTGACCCCCGAGTCGTGGACCCAGACGATCGCTCCCGGTGGCTCGGTCACCGTCGGGTTCCAGGCGACCCAGACCGGCTCCTACTCTGCGCCCACCAACCTGCTGCTGAACGGACAGCCGGTCGCCGGCGCAGGGGGCACCGCGACCGGCGGTACGTCGACGGGTGGCACCCCGACCGGTGGGACCTCGACCGGCGGGACCTCGACGGGCGGGACCTCGACCGGCGGGACCTCGACCGGCGGGACGCCGACCGGGGGAACGACCGGCACCGGGGGAACGACCGGCACCGGGGGAACGACCGGCACTGGGGGCACGCCGACCGGGGGAACGACCGGCACCGGCGTGTACTCGCCGTATGTCGACATCACGCTGTGGCCCGGGCCGAACGGCTACGACTTCGCAACCGCTGCGCAGAACGGCGTCACCCACGCGACGCTTGCGTTCATCAATGCCGACCCCTCAGGCCACGCGGCCTGGGGTGGCTACTCCGCATACGACGTCACGGGCGGCTCGCAGAGTGCATTCATCGACAACCAGATCGCGAGCATGCGTAGCGCCGGCATCACCGGAACCCTCTCGTTCGGTGGCGCATTCGGCACCGACCTGTCCGCAGTCAGCGGTCAGACCCCGGCTGCCCTTGCGCAGCAGTACGCGTCGGTGGTGAACACCTATCACATCTACAACCTGGACTTCGACGTCGAAGGCGCCCTGCAGGGCAACACGCAAGCGATGTCGACCCAGTCGAAAGCCATCGCCCTGCTACAGCAGCAGATGGCGGCCAACGGCACACCCGTGTCCGTCTCCTACACCCTCCCGGTGCTGCCGACCGGTTTGGTCCCGGGGCAGGGCGGGGGATTGAACGTGCTGCAGACCGCTACCGCCAACGGCGTGAACATCTCACACGTGAACATCATGGCCATGGACTACGGTCCGGGCTTCGACCAGGCCGGAAATCCGGGCATGGGTCAGTACGCGATCGACGCGGCGACGGCCACCCACGGTCAACTGATGACGCTGTACCCGTCGATGTCGAGCCAGCAGGCCTGGTCGATGCTCGGGGTGACGCCACTGGTGGGAATCAACGACGACCCGCTGGAGATCTTCACCCTGGCCGACGCCCAGAAGCTGACCACCTTCGCAGTGCAGAACCACATCGGCGAACTGTCCATGTGGGAGTTGCCACGCGACGTTTCGGGCACGTTGGGTGCTGTCGATGCAGTCGACGGAAGTGGGATTGTGCAGACGCCGTTCCAGTTCTCGAAGATCTTCGAGCAGATCGAAGGCGCGTCCCGGTTATGAGCGCGGCGCCGGGTGCATGTTTCCCACGAGTTGGCCCAGCAGCGGCGGAATTTCGAGTCGCGGCAGCACCACCTCGACGAACACCATGCGGTCCTGGTGCTCGGCCGCCGCGGTGAGTGCGTCGTCGAGTTCGCCGTAGGTTCGCGCCCGGAACGCGAGGTGGTCGGCCACCCCCAGGGTGGCCGGCACCTGAGTCCAGTTCCAGCCGACAATGTCGTTGTAGGGGGCGGCTTCGCCGTGGATCGCACGTTCGACGGTGTAACCGTCGTTGTTGACCACCACAATGACGGGCGAGAGTCCTTCGCGGGAGAAGGAGCCGAGTTCCTGCACGGTCAACTGCGCCGCGCCGTCGCCGATCAGCAGCACCGTCCTGCGCTCCGGATGCGCCACCGCCGCGCCGAAGGCTGCCGGCAACGTGTAACCGATTGAGCCCCACAGGGGTTGGCCGATAAAGGTGACCCCCTGAGGCAGCACGTGGTCGGCCATCCCGTAGAACGACGTGCCCTGATCGGCCAGCACCACGTTCCCGGGCGTCAGTGCCGCACAGAGCCTGTCCCACAGCATTCGTTGGGTGAGTGGCTCGTCACGCGCGGGCATGGGCGCCGGTGGCGGGTCCGCCGGTGCCGGGACGGCCGGCGACGTGATTCCGCGTTCGGTGAGGATCGCCGTCAGCGCGGTGAGTGCGGCACTCATCTCCAGGGGCGCGAACACTTCGTCGGCCACGCTGCTCTGGTACTGGCCTATGTCGATGGTGCGAGCCGGGTCGATCCGCTGGCTGAAGAAGCCGCTGACCATATCGGTGAACACCACCCCCGCCGTCACCAACACGGGCGCCTCTTCGACGGCCGTGCGGACCCGCTCGGTACTGGCCGTGCCCGCATAGATACCCATGAAGTTGGGCGAGCTTTCGTCGAGCAGGCTCTTGCCCCACATCAGCGTGGCATGCGGCACAACGTCTGCGTCCAAAAGGGATTGGAGTTCGTCGACCGCTTGCAGACGGTGCACCAACAGGTCAGCAAGTACCGTCAGTTGGTGGTCACCGATCAGCTTGGCGGCGGCCTCGGTGAACATCGACAGCGCGCGGGGACTAGTGCCGCCGCAGTTGCTCGGCAACGGGTTGGCCGGCGGTTCGGTGGGGAAGCGCGCCACATCGGTGGACATCAGGATGTAGCCGGGCCGCTTCTGCTCACGTACCTCGCACAGCACCCGGTCGATCTCCCGGCAGGCCGTTGCCGGCATGAGATTGGTTTGCGCACAGGTGATCTCGCGGCTGATCCGGAAGAAGTGCTCGAAGTCGCCGTCACCGAGCGAGTGGTGCAGGGCCCGGCGGGTGGCCTGGGCGTCCTTTGACGGCCCGCCGACGATATGCACCACCGGCACGTGTTCGGCATAGCTGCCCGCGATGGCGTTGGCCAGCGATAACTCACCGACGCCGAAAGTCGTTACCACAGCCGATATTCCGCGCAGCCGCCCATAGCCATCGGCGGCATAGCCGGCGTTGAGCTCGTTGGCGTTGCCGACCCAGCGCAGCTTCGGATGTTCCACGACGTGGTCGAGGAACGCCAGGTTGTAGTCGCCCGGAACGCCGAAGATCTCCGAGATGCCGAGTTCGGCAAGGCGGTCGAGAAGATAATCGCCGACGGTGTAAGCGGGATCAGTCACGAAAACGACGGTACCCCGGCAAAGAGCCTATTCCCGCCGGGCGCTGCCCGCGATATCGTGCGGGCCATGGCAATCAAAGAATCCCGCGAGATCGTCATCGAAGCCAGTCCCGAGGAGATCCTGGATGTCATCGCTGATTTTGAGGCGATGCCCGAGTGGTCCGAGCCGCATCAGAGCGCAGAAGTACTCGAGACGGGCGCCGACGGGCGGCCCAGCAAGGTCAAGATGAAGGTCAAAGTCGCCGGGATCACCGACGAGCAAGTCGTGGCCTACACGTGGAGCGACAACGAGGTGAGCTGGGAACTCGTCAGCTCTGCCCAGCAGAAGGCCCAGGACGGAAAATATGTCCTGGTGCCCAAGGGTGACTCCACGCTGGTGAAGTTCGATCTCCTCGCCGACCCGAACGTGCCGCTGCCCGGGTTCGTCTTGAAGCGGGCGGTGAAGGGCACGATCGATTCGGCCACCAAGGATCTGCGCGAACGCGTGCTGAAGGTGAAGAAGGGCAAGTAGCCGACTGTGGTTGGCGGGGGGCCACTGGCCGGGGTCAAGGTCATTGAGCTCGGCGGCATCGGTCCCGGGCCGCATGCCGGGATGGTGTTGGCCGATCTCGGCGCGGATGTTGTCAGGGTTCGCCGGCCAGGTGGCTTGCAGATGCCGGCCGAAGACCGTGACCTGCTGCACCGCGGAAAGCGGATCGTCGACCTCGACGTCAAGACGCAGCCCGGCGTACTGCTGGAGTTAGCGGCCAAGGCCGACGTGCTGCTGGACTGCTTCCGGCCGGGCACCTGCGAGCGTCTCGGCGTCGGCCCCGAGGAGTGCGGGGCCGTCAATCCCCGGTTGGTCTATGCGCGCATCACCGGCTGGGGGCAGGATGGGCCGCTGGCGATGACGGCGGGCCACGACATTAATTACCTGTCCCAGACCGGCGCGATGTCCGCGCTGGGTTATCGGGACCGGCCGCCGATGCCGCCGCTGAACTTGGTGGCCGATTTCGGCGGCGGTTCGATGCTGGTGCTGCTGGGCATCGTGACCGCGCTGTATGAGCGCGAGCGCTCGGGCCTCGGGCAGGTGATCGACGCTGCGATGGTCGACGGCGTCAGCGTGCTCGCCCAGATGATGTGGACGATGAAGTCGACCGGCGCGCTGCGCGACGAGCGCGAATCGTTCCTGCTCGACGGCGGTGCTCCGTTCTATCGGTGTTACGAGACCGCCGACGGCAAGTACATGGCCGTCGGCGCCATCGAGCCGCAGTTCTTTGCGGCGCTGCTCGCCGGCCTGGGGTTGTCAGCCGACGAGGTGCCCGCGCAACTCGATGCCGGCTCCTTTCCGCGGATGCGGGAGTTGTTCACCGAGAAGTTCGCCAGCCGCACCCGCGACGAGTGGACCGCGGTTTTCGCCGGCACCGATGCCTGCGTGACACCCGTGCTGAACTGGGCCGAAGCCGCTTGCGACGCTCATCTGACGGGTCGGTCGACGGTGATCACTGCGCACGGCGTCGAGCAGGCCGCGCCGGCACCGCGGTTCTCCAGGACGCCGGCCCCGCCAGTGGGGCGGTCGCCGGCGCAGACGACAGCACTCACCGAAATAGGCTGGTAACAAGGTATTTGCCTGAACCGTATCCGGGTTAGCCGCGGCGTTGCTAGCTTGAAGTCGGTGGCTGTAAAAGCGTCGCGAGAATTCGTCATTGATGCGCCCCAGGAAGTGATCATGGAGGCGCTGGCAGACGTCAGCAATCTGACGTCGTGGTCCTCGCTGCACAAAAGCGTGGAAGTGATCGACTACTACCCCGACGGGCGGCCACACCACGTGCGGGCGACGGTCAAGATTCTGGGCCTGGTCGACAAGGAGATTCTCGAATACCACTGGGGTCCGGACTGGGTGTGCTGGGATGCCGACAAGACCTTCCAGCAACACGGTCAACACGTCGAATACAAGCTGACGCCAGAAGGTCTCGACAAGACAAGGGTTCGGTTCGACGTCACTGTGGAACCATCGGGCCCGATCCCCGGATTCATCGTCCGACGGGCGAGTGAGCAGATTCTGGAAGCCGCGGCCAAGGGCTTGCAGAAGCGCGTCATGGGCGACACGTCGGATCAGGACGAAAAGTGACGTTTCTGACCGGCCGATGATTGCTATTTTGAACGACAGTGGCCATTCAAGCATCGACTGAAGTCGTTATCGACGCACCGCCGGACGTCATCATCGACGCGCTGGCCGATATGCAGGCGGTGCCGTCGTGGTCGTCGGTGCACAAGCGGGCCGAAGTCGTGGAGACGTGGCCGGACGGCCGGCCCCGTTACGTGAAGGTCGCCATCAAGGTCGTCGGCATCCTGGACCGCGAACTACTCGAGTACCACTGGGGCCCGGACTGGGTCGTGTGGGATGCCAAGAAAACCAAGCAGCAACACGGTCAGCACGGCGAATACAACCTGAGTCGCGAGGGTGACGAGAAGACGAGGGTGCGATTCACCATCACCGTCGAACCTTCTGCGCCGCTACCCGAATTTCTGGTCAACCGGGCCCGCAAGAAAATCCTCGACGCGGCGACCGAGGGACTGCGGCGCCGGGTGATGGGAAGCGCGGCTAGCCCTCCCGCAACGCGCCGAGGCGGCTGATCGCCTCATCCAGGGTGTCCTCACGTTTACAGAAGGTGAAGCGCACCAAGTGATTCCACAGGTCGGCATGTTTGGCGGCCGGATCGCAGAAGGCCGACATCGGGATCGCCGCCACACCGACCTTCTCCGGCAGCGCCGCGCAGAATGCCGAGCTGTCGTCGTAGCCCAGCGGTCGCGGGTCGGCGCACAGAAAGTAGGTGCCGTAGCTGTCGTGAACGCCGAAACCGATATCGGACAGCCCCGTTGCCAGCCGATCCCGCCGGGCCTGCAGGGAATTGCGCAGGGTCGCCACCCACTCGTCCTCGGTATCGAGCGCCAGCGCCACCGCCGGTTGGAACGGCGCCCCGCCGACATAGCTCAGGTACTGCTTGGCCGCGCGCACACCGGCGATCAGATGTGCCGGACCGCACGCCCAGCCGATCTTCCAACCGGTGCAGTTGAACATCTTGGCCGCGCTCGAAATGGTGACGGTGCGTTGGGCCATGCCGTCGAACCCGGCGAGCGGTATATGGGTGTGGTTGTCGAAGACCAGGTGCTCGTAGACCTCGTCGGTGATCACCAGCAGGTCGGCGGCCACCGCGACTTCGGCGATCGCCTGCAGCTCGGACGCGCTCAGTACCGCCCCGGTGGGATTGTGCGGCGAGTTGACGATCAGGGCCCTGGTGCGGGGTGTGACCGCGCGGCGCAGTGCGTCGGCGTCCAGGGCGAAACCGCGGCCGTCGGCTACCAGCGGCACCGTGACCCGGTGGGCGCCGGCCATCGCCACCACGGGTGAGTAGGAGTCGTAGAACGGCTCGATCAGCAGTACCTCCGACCCGGGTTCCACCAGTCCGAGGACAGCGCCGGCGATAGCCTCCGTCGCGCCGACCGTCACCAGCACCTCGGCGTCGGGGTCGTACTCGATACCGAAACGTCGGCGACGCTGTGCGGCGATGGCCTGTCTCAGGGGCCCGATACCCAATCCGGGCGGATACTGGTTGACCCCCGCGGCGATGGCGTCCTGCGCCGCCTTGAGCATTGCGGGAGGACCGTCCTCGTCGGGAAAGCCCTGGCCGAGGTTCACCGCGCCGATCCGCGCGGCCAGCGCCGACATCTCGGCGAACACCGTGGTCGCGTAGGGCTGCAGCCGCGTGACCGTCATGGTGGTCGAGCTTATTGGGAGCTCGCCGGTCGCCGAGCGTGCGGCCAGCTTCACGTTCGGCGCCGAGCGTGCGGCCAGCTTCACGTTCGGCGCCAAGCGTGCGGCCAGCTTCACGTTCGGGCCAGGTGCGTCGGCGCGTCCAGCACCCTGACCTGCGGACTCCCTCCCAACCAACAGGTTGGCCGAGGCCCCTGTTAGTGTTCCTTTCCTGGACCTACTCTTTAAGACGGATCCAAACCCTCCCTTTTTGGAACAGGAAACCGACATGTCCGAAGAAGCCTTCATCTACGAGGCCATCCGCACGCCGCGCGGCAAGCAACGCAACGGCGCGCTGAACGAAGTCAAGCCACTGAGCCTGGTCGTGGGCCTCATCGAGGAGCTGCGCAAGCGCAACCCTGACCTCGACGAGAACCTGATCAGCGACGTCATCCTGGGTTGTGTCTCACCCGTGGGCGACCAGGGCGGTGACATCGCCCGCGCCGCGGTGCTGGCCTCCGGCATGCCCGTCACCTCGGGCGGCGTCCAGCTCAACCGGTTCTGCGCATCGGGCCTCGAGGCCGTCAACACCGCCGCGCAGAAGGTGCGCTCGGGCTGGGACGACCTGGTGCTGGCCGGTGGTGTGGAGTCCATGAGCCGCGTGCCGATGGGATCCGACGGCGGCGCCATGGGCCTCGACCCCGCCACCAACTACGACGTGATGTTCGTTCCGCAGGGCATCGGCGCCGACCTGATCGCCACCATCGAGGGCTTCACCCGCGACGACGTGGACAACTACGCCCTGCGCAGCCAGGAGAAGGCTGCCCAGGCGTGGTCGGGCGGCTACTTCGCCAAGTCCGTGGTGCCGGTCCGCGACCAGAACGGCCTGCTGATCCTCGACCACGACGAGCACATGCGCCCGGACACCACCAAGGAAGGCCTGGGCAAGCTCAAGCCGGCCTTCGAGGCCCTCGCGGCCATGGGTGGCTTCGACGATGTGGCGCTGCAGAAGTACCACTATGTCGAGAAGATCAACCACGTTCACACCGGTGGCAACAGCTCCGGCATCGTCGACGGCGCCTCGCTCGTCATGATCGGTAACGAGAAGGCCGGGGCGGCCATCAACGCCACCCCGCGCGCCCGCATCGTTGCCACCGCGACCAGCGGTGCCGACCCGGTCATCATGCTGACCGGCCCCACCCCGGCCACCCGCAAGGTGCTCGACCGCGCCGGCCTGACCGTCGACGACATCGACCTGTTCGAGCTGAACGAGGCCTTCGCCTCAGTGGTGCTGAAGTTCCAGAAGGACCTCAACATCCCGGACGAGAAGCTCAACGTCAACGGCGGCGCGATCGCCATGGGTCACCCGCTGGGTGCCACCGGCGCCATGATTCTCGGCACCATGGTCGACGAGCTGGAGCGCCGTAACGCCCGGCGCGCGTTGGTGACGCTGTGTATTGGCGGCGGCATGGGTGTCGCGACGATCATTGAACGAGTCTGAGAGGGTTTAAGTAGAATGTCCGACAACACAATTCAGTGGGACAAGGATGCCGACGGAATCGTCACCCTGACGCTGGACGACCCGTCGGGGTCGGCCAACGTGATGAACGAGGCCTACATCGAGTCGATGGGCAAGGCGGTGGATCGTCTTGTCGCCGAGAAGGATTCGATCACCGGCGTGGTGATCACCAGCGGCAAGAAGACCTTCTTCGCCGGCGGTGACGTCAAGAGCATGATCCAGATCGGCCCGGAGAATGCCGGCGAGGCATTCGATCTGGTTGAGAACGTCAAGAAGCAGTTACGCACGATCGAGACTCTGGGCAAGCCGGTCGTGGCAGCCCTCAACGGCGCCGCGCTCGGCGGCGGCCTGGAGATCGCGCTGGCCTGCCACCACCGGATCGCGGCCGACGTCAAGGGATCGCAGTTCGGCTTCCCCGAAGCGACGCTGGGTCTGTTGCCGGGTGCCGGCGGTGTGACTCGCAGCGTCCGGATGTTCGGCATCCAGAATGCCTTCGTCAACATCCTGTCGCAGGGCACGCGGTTCAAGCCGGCCAAGGCCAAGGAGCTGGGTCTGATCGACGAGCTGCTGCCGACGGTCGAGGAGTTGGTGCCGGCCGCCAAGGCGTGGATCAAGGCCAACCCGGACTCCCACGAACAGCCGTGGGACAAGAAGGGCTACAAGATGCCCGGCGGCACCCCGTCGTCGCCGGCGCTGGCGTCGATCCTGCCGTCGTTCCCCGCCTTGCTGCGTAAGCAGATCAAGGGTGCGCCGATGCCGGCGCCGAAGGCGATCCTGTCGGCCGCGGTCGAGGGCGCCCAGGTGGACTTCGACACGGCCAGCCGCATCGAGAGCCGATACTTCACCACGCTGGTCACCGGCCAGGTATCGAAGAACATGATCCAGGCGTTCTTCTTCGACCTGCAGGCCATCAACGCCGGCAAGTCTCGCCCGGATGGCATCGAGCCGGTCAAGATCAACAAGATCGGCGTGCTCGGCGCAGGCATGATGGGCGCTGGTATCGCCTATGTCTCGGCCAAGGCCGGCTACGACGTGGTTCTCAAGGATGTCAGCATCGAGGCCGCGCAGAAGGGCAAGGGCTACTCCGAGAAGCTGGAAGCCAAGGCGCTCGAGCGGGGCCGCACCACGCAGGAGAAGAGCGACGCGCTGCTGGCGCGCATCACTCCGACCGCCGACCCCGCCGACTTCAAGGGCGTCGACTTCGTGATCGAGGCCGTGTTCGAGAGCCAGGAGCTCAAGCACAAGGTCTTCCAGGAGATCGAGGACATCGTCGAGCCCAACGCGCTGCTGGGTTCGAACACCTCGACGCTGCCGATCACCGGTCTGGCGACCGGCGTCAAGCGGCAGGAGGACTTCATCGGGATCCACTTCTTCTCGCCGGTCGACAAGATGCCCCTGGTCGAGATCATCAAGGGCGAGAAGACTTCTGACGAGGCGCTGGCCCGGGTGTTCGACTACACGCTGGCCATCGGCAAGACCCCGATCGTGGTCAACGACAGCCGCGGCTTCTTCACCTCACGCGTGATCGGCACCTTCGTCAACGAGGCGCTGGCGATGCTGGGCGAGGGTGTCGAGCCGGCCAGCATCGAGCAGGCGGGTTCGCAGGCCGGTTACCCGGCGCCGCCGTTGCAGCTCTCCGACGAGCTCAACCTGGAGCTGATGCACAAGATCGCGGTCGCTACCCGCAAGGGTGTCGAGGACGCCGGCGGCAAGTATGAGCCGCACCCGGCAGAAGCCGTGGTGGAGAAGATGATTGAGGTCGGACGGTCGGGCCGTCTCAAGGGCGCCGGCTTCTACGAGTACCCCGAGGGTAAGCGGTCCGGTTTGTGGCCGGGCCTGCGGGAGACGTTCAAGTCGGGTTCAGTTGAGCTGCCGCTGCAGGACATGATCGACCGGATGCTGTTCGCCGAGGCGCTGGAAACCCAGAAGTGCCTCGACGAGAACGTGCTGATGACCACGGCCGACGCGAACATCGGGTCGATCATGGGCATCGGGTTCCCGCCGTGGACCGGTGGTAGCGCGCAGTACATCGTCGGTTACGAGGGTCCGCTCGGCCGGGGCAAGGAGGCCTTCGTGGCCCGCGCCCGCGAGCTGGCCGAGAAGTACGGCGACCGCTTCCTGCCGCCGGACTCGCTGACCTAGGTTCAGCAGCGAAACCCCCGAAACAACGGCGTTTCGGGGGTTTTCGCGTCTGTCAGGTGCTCGGCTCGCGCGTCGCTACGCCGAGATGGCGGCGGCCAGGCGGCGCCATTGCTCCCGGGGGAACGATTTGGGATCGGTGTCGAGCACCTGAACGCAGACGTGATCTGCACCGGCCGAGTGATGCTCTGCGACCCGGCGCAAGATCGCCTCTTCGTCGCCCCACACGATGATCGCATTGAGTAGCCGATCGCTGATCTGGGTCAGGTCGTCGTCGGAAAACCCGCTGCGGCGCAGGTTGTTCGCGTAGTTCGGCATCGCCAAATAGCCCCGGATCCAATCGGTTCCGATGCGGCGCGCCGTGTCGGCGTCGTCGGTCAGGATTGCGGTCTGCTCTGGCAACAACAGCGGGCCCGGCCCCAATGTGGCGCGCGCCGTGGCAGTGTGTTCGGGCGTGACGAGATAGGGGTGAGCGCCGCGGGCACGCTTGGCCGACAGCTCCAACATTTTGGGCCCGAGCGCGGCCAGCACCCGCACCTCGGCGGGCACGGGTTGCGCTGCCGCGTCGAGTCCGTCCAGGAACGACGCCGTCGCGGCCAGCGGTTTGCGGTAACGGCCCGGGTTTTTGGCATCGATCAGCGGCGCATGGCTGACCCCGATGCCGAGCAGGAACCGGTTCCCGTGTTCGGCGACGAGTCGCGCATAACCGTCGGCGACATCGTCGGACGAGTGCATCCACAGGTTCAGAATTCCTGTCGCGATCACGGTGCTCTTGGTGGCCGCCAGCAGGCTCTCGACGGCCTTGAGCACCGGTCCGCCCACGTCTGGAATCCAGAGCGCCGGAAACCCGAGTTCATCCAATTCCGCTGCAGCATCGGCGGCTTCGGATGCGTCACCGTAGCGCAACTGGCTGCTCCAGATTCCGATACCGGACAGTTCCATTCAGTCCACCCTCTCGTCCGCGGTTATCGTGGCGACCCCTGTCCCATGGTGCCAAACGCGGCCGTCCGGTGATTCGGCGCGTCGAAGGCGATCCACGTCGAGTGCGGCGGCGAGGCCCCGCGGGGTTAGAGTCACGCTATGCGCTTCGGTCTCTTCATTCCGCAAGGCTGGCGGATGGATCTCGTTGGCATCGAACCCGAGCGGCACTGGGCGGTGATGCGCGATCTGGCCACCTACGCCGACGGCGGCGCCTGGGATTCGCTATGGGTCTACGATCACTTCCACACCGTGCCACTGCCCAGCGATGAGGCCACCCACGAGGCGTGGTCGTTGATGTCGGCCTACGCCGCCGTCACCTCGCGGATCAAGCTGGGCCAGATGTGCACCGCGATGAGCTACCGAAACCCGGTCTATCTCGCCAAGGTGGCAGCCACCGCCGACATCATCTCCGGCGGCCGCGTTCAGATGGGCATCGGTGGCGGATGGTACGAACACGAGTGGCGTGCCTATGGTTACGGATTCCCGTCAGCCGGTGTGCGGCTGGCACGCCTCGACGAGGGCGTGCAGATCATGCGCGACGCCTGGCGCGACGGCAAGGTGAGCTTCGAGGGCAAGCACTATCAGGTGGACGGCGCGATCGTTGCGCCGAAGCCGTTGCAAGCCAATGGCATTCCGCTGTGGATCGCCGGCGGGGGCGAGAAGGTGACGTTGCGCATCGCGGCCCAGTATGCGCAGTACACCAACTTCACCCCGGAGCCCGAAGCATTTGCCCACAAGTCGCAGATACTGGCCGAGCACTGCCGCACGCTCGGCACCGACTACGACGCGATCGTGCGGTCGGCCAACTTCACCGCCGTGGTGGGCACCTCGGAAGCCGACGTCAATGACCGCAAGCAGCAGGTTCGCGGCCGCCTGAACGGCTATGTGCCGGACGCGGTGGCGGACTCGATGGTGGGTGGCATGCCGGATTCGGCGATGGGCACTACCGAGCAGGTGATCGAGCGGCTCACCAAGGTCCGCGATCTCGGCTGTGAATACGCGATCTGCTACTTCCCTGAAGCCGCGTACGACCGCTCCGGTATCGAGTTGTTCGAACGTGAGGTCATTCCCGCGCTGAGTTAATCTCCGGTGCGGGTGAAGGTTTGATCGAAGGCCGCGTTGACCCCGCACAGGCCGGTCTGCTCCTGGCGCCCGTGCCCGGTGAGTCGCTCGATGGGATTCTGCGGCGGCTGTGGCAGCGGAAACTCCGCGATGACACTGAAATGCAGTGTGCCTCCCTTCGGGCACGGGTAGTCGGCGTTCGCGGTGAGAGCCCAGGTGCCGTTCTGGTAGACCAGTGGTTGGTCGCCTGCCGCCCCGTGGAAGTAGCTCATGCACCGTTCGCCGGTGCGCAGACAGTCGGTGACGACGGCGGAGTCCGCGGGCTGAGTGGGGATGGGCGCGGAATAGGTTCGCAGCACCTGGTAGCGGCCGTGCAACGCTTCGGCCGGTGACGCCACCCGCGGTGTGACGGTGGCCGGGTCGGCCACCGTGTCGACGTCGAGATCGCCTGTGCGGGTGAGTGTTACCGGCCGCTTGTCCCGGCAGTTGGTGACGCTGGTGCGGGTCATCTCGCCGGAGAGCGTTCCGTCGGGGCCCAATTGCAGGGAGAACGCCAGCCAGAACTCGGATTTGCTCGAAAGGCACTCATCGGTGATCAGCGCCACCGCCAGCCACCGGCCGCCGACCTCGTCGAACACCATCGTCTTGGCCAAATCATTGGGCCGACCCAGAGATTCGGCCGTCGCCACGCATTCGGCGCCCCTGCACGCCGAGCGAAGGCCGTAGCTGACAGTGGCCGGCCCCGCACCGTGGCCGTTGCCGTCGAGATCGGTGGCGGCGCCGAAATCCGCCTTGTAGCGGCCATTCAACGGGCCAGGAGTCAGCGGCGCGGCCGAGGTCGTGGTCGGCGTGCTCGCCGGCGCGGTCGACGTGGTGGCGGAAGTAGTGTGCGTGGAGGCGACGGCGGCCGGCCTGTGCATGAGCTTCACGCCGGTGAAAACACCGCCACCGATAAGCAGCACGACGGCGACCAGCGCGGCGATCAGAGCACGGGGTGATTTCCGCGGCGGCCGTTCGATCGGGGCGGTGACGAGGTGGTCCGGTGCATTGATCCGGGGGGCAGCCTCGGAGTGCCTGCGCAATTGGGCGGCGAACTCACTGCAGGTGGCGAAGCGGTCGGACGGTTGTTTGGCCATCGCGCGCATGAAGACCGGATCCAGCTTGCTCAGCTCATCGTCGGACGATCCCAAGGACGGGGGCGGAGCGTACAGGTGGTGGGTGATGACGACCGCGGCATTGGCGTCCGGGTAGGGTGGCGCACCCGTCAGCAGATGAAAGGCCGTGCACGCCAGCGCATATTGGTCCGCTCGACCGTCGACCGGATCACCCCTGAGTTGTTCGGGCGCGGCATAGGCGACGGTGCCAACCGCCACATTGGTCTCGGTCAGCCCGGCCGAATCGTCGATGCGACGCGCGACGCCGAAGTCGGCCAGATAAACCCTCCGGTCCTGCCCGTCGGCTTCGGCCAGCAGGATATTCGCCGGTTTGACGTCGCGGTGCAGCAACCCGAGTTCGTGCGCGTAATCCAGCGCGGCTGCGACCGCGTCGATGATGGTCAACACCTCATCGGCGGGCATGCCCGAGGGGTACCGGTCCTTCAGCAACCGGGACGCATCGGTACCGGCCACGTAATCCATCGAGATCCAGAACTGGCCGTCGAATTCGCCCCGGTCCTGAACCCCGACGATGTGTGGATGGGACAAGCCCGCGGCCAGGTCCGCCTCGCGGGTGAATCGCGCCCGATACTCCGCATCGTTGGCGAACTCCGCCGGGAGAACCTTGAGAGCATCCTCGCGCGGCAGTCGCGGATGTGTGGCCAGATACACCGTGCCCATGCCGCCCGCGCCCAGTACGCGCAGGATCGTGTATCCGGCGAACACCTGGCCGACATCCAGGGACACGCTGCTAATCGCCTGTCCGAGTGAACGTGTCGTCAAAATCTACGTCGGTCGAGCACGTGCCGGTTTGCGCCCAGTGCCCGCGGCCCGGCAGCGACGGCAGCGGATCCGCCGGTGGTTGCGGCAGCGGGAAAGTGGCGCTGATGCGCAGCGTCGTCGGACTCCCGTCCGGACACTTGCCGCTGCTCACCTCGTCCCATGTCCAGCCGCCGCCTGCGAAAATCAGTGGGACATCGCCCGATCCGGTGTGGAAGTAGCTCATGCACCGATCACCGGTACGCAGGCAATTGGTGACGACCGCCGAATCGCCCTTCTGCTGAGGACCTTGGCCCGGCAACGTAAGGGTCTGCTGATAGTGGCCGCGAAAAGCCTCGGCCATTGACGGCACCCGCGGCGGCAAAGTCGCCGGGTCGGGGAGTCCGCCAGGTGGATCGCCGGTGCGGGTGAAGGTCACGGTACGCCGCTCTTGGCAATTGTTCCGGGCAGTGCGCGTTTGATCGCCGACCAGAGTTCCGTCGGGACGCGCCTCCAGCGTGAAGACCTCCCAGATCTCGACGGTATTGGCCTTGCAGGGCTGCGTCGACAGGACCACCGCCACCCAGCTGCTGCCCAGCTGGTCGAACACCATGGTCGAAGCGAAGGCTCTTTCACCTTTCAGGCGCGAAGCCGTTGCCACGCAGCCGGCGCCTCCACACATCGAGCGCACACCGTAGGTGCCCGTGGTGGGTTGCGCAGTCGGAACTGATTCGCCGTCCAGGAGAGTGGCCGGGCCGAAATCGGCGCGGTATGTCCCGGTGAACGGGCCTTGTGCAGCCGCAGACGTTCCCTGGGGCACCGCCGTCGACGATCCCGGCGGTGCGGCGGTGTGCTTACGGCTGCTGGTGAACCGGCTGAGGGCAAAGACGCTGCCGACAAGCAGCAGCGCGACGGCCACCAGGGCGCCGATCAACACGGCAGGCCGCCGGACCCAGCTTTTCGACTCCGGCTCGTGCGCTGCAAGCATGGGAATTGACGGCTGAGTTTGCCTGGCGTGCAGGTTGATTGGGGTGTCGTAGTCCTGCGTTGCAAGGTGCTTGCTCAGTTCCAGAGCGAAATCGCTGCAGCTGCTGTAACGGCCGTTCGGGTCCTTGGCCATGGCGATGGCGAAGACCGGGTCCAGTGAGGACAACTCGGGCCGGCGTAAGGCGATGGACGGCGGGGGTGCGCTGATGTGTTGGGTGATCACCACCGTGGGGTTGGTGTCGGCGAAGGGCGGAGCGCCGGTCAACAGGTGAAAGGCTGTGCAGGCCAACGCATATTGATCGGTTCGGCCGTCGACCGGATCGCCCTTGAGTTGCTCGGGTGCCGCGTAGGCCACCGTGCCGACCGCCACGTTGGTGGCCGTCAGGCCGGAAGCGTCGTCGATGAGGCGGGCGATACCGAAGTCGGCGAGGTAGATCCGGCGACCCTGGACGTTGTCGGGTTCGGTGAGCAGGATGTTGGCCGGTTTGACGTCGCGGTGCAGCAGGCCGCGGTGATGGGCGTAGTCCAGTGCGGATGCGACGGCGGAGATGATGGCGATCACCTCGTCGACGGGTAGACCGCTCTGATAGCGCTCGTGGAGCAGATGCGAGGCATCGGTACCCGGCACGTAATCCATCGAGATCCACAACTGGCCGTCATTTTCGCCGCGGTCGTAGATCCGCACGATGTGCGGATGCGACAGGCCCGCGGCCACGTCGGCTTCGCGGGCGAAGCGCATTCGGTACTCGGGATCATCGGTGTACTCGGCGGGCAGCACTTTCAGTGCGTCCTCGCGCGGCAGGCGCGGGTGCGTCGCCAGGTAGACCCTGCCCATCCCGCCGGCGCCCAGCACTCGCAGGATGGTGTATCCGGCGAATACCTGGCCAACCTCTAAAGACATGGCCAAATCGTAGTGGGTGTCAATTTCCGACGGCACCGAACGAGTTGTCTTATCCGCCGGGATGAGAATGTGATTTCCACTTTTGCGGAATGCTGTTGTACCTTTGGGTGAGTTCGATTTTTCTCGTGCTCGACGGAGGACCCTCGATGCAGAAGGCATTGGCCCCTGAAATCTCCACCTGGCCCGACGAGAACCCCCAGCTGATCGGTAGTCGCTGCGGCGGTTGCGGTGCCACGACGTTTCCGGTGCAGCAGTTCTGTCCGCGCTGCAGTCGCGGCGAGATGACCGAGGTACTGCTGCCCCGTCGCGGCACGCTGGTTGCGTGGACTACCCAGGGTTTCCCGCCCGGCGCCCCCTATGCCGGGCCGACCGGTAAGGACTTCGTGCCGTTCGGGGTGGGCCTGGTGCAGCTCGGGGACGTGATCCGGGTGGAAGGCAGGCTCACCGAGAACGATCCGGCCAAGCTGCAGTTCGGGCAGGAGGTCGAGCTCACCATGGTGCCGCTGAACCGCGACGACGACGGTGTTGACGTCATGACCTTCGCGTTCCAGCCGGTCGCAACAACAGGAGCATGAGATGACCAACGATGTCGCCATCATCGGCGTGGGCCTGCACCCCTTCGGCAGATTCGACAAGACCGCGATGGAGATGGGTGCACAGGCGATCCAGTCTGCGCTGGCCGATGCCGGCGTCGCGTGGCAGGACATCCAATTCGGGTTCGGCGGCAGTCACGAGGTGTCCAACCCGGACGCGGTGACCCGCTTGGTGGGCCTGACCGGCATCACGTTCACCAACGTCTTCAACGCCTGTGCCACCGCGGCCAGCGCGATTCAACAGACGGCCGACACCATTCGGCTGGGCAAATACGACCTCGGGATCGCGATCGGTTTGGACAAGCACCCGCGCGGTGCGTTCACCGACGATCCCGCGAAACTCGCACTGCCGCAGTGGTATGCGCAGAACGGGCAGTTCGTCACCACGAAGTTCTTCGGCATGAAGGCCAACAAGTACCTGCACGACCACCACATCTCTCAGGCGACGTTGGCGAAGGTCGCCGCCAAGAACTTCCGCAACGGTGCGATCAACCCGAATGCATTCCGCCGCAAGGCTATTCCTGAGGAAGAGATCCTCAACTCGACGGTGCTCAACTATCCGCTGACGCAATACATGTTCTGCGCCCCTGACGAGGGCGCCGCGGCGGTCATCATGTGCCGGGCCGATATGGCGCACAAGTACACCGACAAGCCGGTTTATGTGCGCGCCTGTGAGATTCGCACCCGCCGCTACGGTGCGTACGAGGTGCACGCCACGTTCGCTCCGCTGGACGGCGACGCGTCGCCGACGGTCTATGCGGCCCAGGCCGCCTACGAGGCCGCGGGCATCGGACCCGAGGACGTCGACGTGGCTCAGTTACAGGACACCGATGCCGGCGCTGAAGTGATCCACATGGCCGAGACGGGTCTATGCGCCGACGGGGAACAGGAGAAATTGGTTGCCGACGGCGCCACCGAGATCCACGGCTCGATCCCGGTCAACACAGACGGGGGTCTGATCGCCAACGGTGAGCCCATCGGCGCGTCCGGACTACGGCAGATGCACGAGTTGGTGCGCCAGCTCCGCGGGGAGGCGGGTGAACGTCAAGTGCCGGGCAACCCGCGGGTGGGGCTGGCGCAGGTGTACGGGGCGCCGGGAACCGCGTCGGCAACCATTCTGTCGCTCTAGCCTCCTGTCGAGCAGTCGCAAAATCCCCGTGGAGCACTCGTTCCGAGGGGATTTTGCGACTGCTCGCGGTCCTAAATGGCCGGGCCCAGCAGGTCGTCGGCGTCGCGAATGATGTACCCGTAGCCCTGCTCGGCCAGGAAGCGCTGGCGGTGTGCGGCGTACTCGGCATCCAGGCTGTCGCGTGCCACCACCGAATAGAAGATGGCACCGCCCCCGTCGGCCTTGGGGCGCAGCAATCGGCCGAGCCGCTGTGCTTCCTCCTGCCGTGATCCGAAGGTGCCCGAAACCTGTACTGCGACAGAGGCTTCCGGTAGGTCGATGGAGAAGTTGGCCACCTTGGACACCACCAGGGTCGCGATCTCACCACGCCGGAACTGTTCGAACAGGTCCTCGCGCTCCCGGGTCTTGGTCGACCCCTGGATCACCGGGGCACCCAGTTCGGCACCCAGTTCGTCGAGCTGATCGAGGTAGGCGCCGATCACCAGCGTCTGCTCACCGGAGTGATTCTTCAGAATCGACTTCACCACCGCGATTTTCGTGTGCACCGTCGAACAGATCTTGTAGCGTTCCTCGGGCTCGGCTGTGGCATAGATCATCCGCTCGTTGTCGGTCATGGTGACCCGCACTTCGACGCACTCGGCCGGTGCGATCCAGCCCTGGGCCTCGATGTCTTTCCACGGCGCGTCATACCGCTTGGGCCCGATGAGGGAGAACACGTCGCCTTCGCGGCCGTCTTCGCGGATCAGCGTGGCGGTGAGGCCCAGTCGGCGCTTGGATTGCAGGTCGGCGGTCATCCGGAAAACCGGCGCCGGCAACAGGTGTACTTCGTCGTAGACGATCAGGCCCCAGTCGCGGCTGTCGAACAGCTCCAAGTGCCGGTACTCGCCCTTGGTGCGGCGCGTAATCATCTGATAGGTCGAGATGGTGACGGGCCGAATCTCTTTGCGCTCCCCGGAGTATTCGCCGATCTCGTCCTCGGTCAGCGACGTCCGCGCCACCAGCTCGCGCTTCCACTGCCGGGCCGCCACGATATTGGTGACCAGAATCAGAGTCGTCGCTTGTGCTTTGGCCATCGCGGCCGCCCCGACCAGCGTCTTGCCGGCCCCACAGGGCAGCACCACGACGCCCGAGCCGCCGGCCCAGAAGGAGTCGGCGGCCAACTGCTGGTAGTCACGCAGCTCCCACCCGTCGGGTTCCAGGGTGATCGGGTGTGCCTCACCGTCCACGTAACCGGCGAGGTCCTCTGCGGGCCAGCCGATCTTGAGCAGCATCTGCTTGACGCGGCCGCGCTCGCTGGGGTGTACGGCGACCGTGTCGTCATCGATGCGGGCACCGAGCATGGGCGCGATCTTCTTGTTGCGCAGCACCTCTTCGAGAACCGCACGATCGAAGCTCACCAGCGTCAAGCCGTGCGCGGGATGCTTGACCAACTGGAGGCGGCCGTAGCGTGCCATGGTGTCGACGATGTCGACCAGCAGCGGTTGCGGCACGGCATAACGGGAGAAGCTGACCAGTGCGTCGACCACCTGCTCGGCGTCGTGGCCGGCGGCGCGTGCGTTCCACAGCGCCAGCGGCGTGATGCGGTAGGTGTGGATGTGCTCGGGCGCGCGTTCCAGTTCGGCGAACGGAGCGATGGCGGCGCGCGCCGCGCCGGCCAGCTCATGATCCACCTCGAGCAGCACCGTTTTATCGGACTGCACAATCAAGGGCCCGTCAGTCATCTAGCGTCGCTCCTCTTTCCCGCAAGCGGGTGGTACTCCCACGTCGCTCCCCTCTGCGTCGTCGCCGGCACGCGTCGGGTTCATTATCCGTCGTCCGCCGACATCACCGACGTGATGCGGTGGATGGCGAAGTCACGCATCCGCCCGGACCCCGAATCGAAGGCCACCAGCTGGCCACCCCGGACGACGATCGGGGACACCACCCGCTGCGTGGCCACCCCCGCGGCGTCGAGGTAGCCGATGAGGACGGTGTCCTGTTGTTTGGCGGCCCGCTGCAGCAGCGACATGGAAACCGCAGGGTCGACGCGGATATTCCCGAACGGGGCCGCGGTGACCTTGCGTAGTACCCCCACCACGGCGTTCAGCGTTTCAGGGCTGGGGCGGGGGACCGGCCGGTAGGTACGGCGCTGCGGCGGCGCGGCCACTCGCGCGCCGCGGGTGCGCACGTCGACGATCGCGCCGGTGGAGTCTTCGGCGGCGGGAGCGAATCCCGCCGTGCGCAGTGCGGCGAGCACCTCGGCGATGGTTGCCGGTGACACCGCGACCGTCGGTGCCAGCGCCCGCAGGTGCAGGCCCTCGGTGGCCGGCGCCGCCACCGCCTGCGCCAGCAGTGCCGGGTCCTCGCAGCGCACGAACGACGAGGCCATCCCGATCCGGAGCTGACCGTGCCGGCGGGCCACGTCGTCGATGAGATAGGTGAGTCCTTGCGGCACAGGGTTTTTCGAGTGCTCGGCAAAGAAGGTCTGCATCCAGTCGCGGGTTTTACCGATATCCAGAGCGTGCCTGATCGACTGTTCGCTGACCCGGTAAACCATTGCCGCACCGGCCGATTCGACGGTGGCGACAGTGGCCAGGTCATCAGCCAGGTCGCGTTCCAGCGGACCCGGCACCACGACGGTCAAGTCGGCCTGGACCAGGAAGTGATCGATGGGTTTGGGCAGTGCCCGAGTCATCGCGTCGACGACCACACCCGGATCATCGTGGTCCTGGAGCAGTGCACGCCCCGGCGTGCTGATCGCCCCACGGCCGATCAGCCCCAACGCGTGGCCTTCGTCCAGCAGATCGGCGACCGGCTCGGGCTGCAGCCGCCGGGCCCAGCGTGGCCGCCGCCAGATCAAGGCCGCCGACGCGGACTTCGCATCCACGCCCGCGCCGCCGGGCAGCCCGGCGAGCAGCGTCAGAAGCAATCGGCGGTCCAGCGGAGCGGCAGTGGAGAACAATGAATTCGACAGCGCGCCATACGGTTTGCCATCCGGACCGCGACTGCCGATCAGAGTCGGCCGGCAGGTCAGGTCGAGCCACGTGGTGGCCAGCAGGTACCAGCGATCGGCAGCGGACAGAGTGCTGAACCGGTCGGCTGTCGTCGTCGGCGCCCAGTAGGGTCCTTCGCCGTGTGCCGGTTCCGGATCGGGCATGCCGCTGGCTATCAGCCCTGCCGCGGCGGCGATCTCCAGAATCAGGCCCAGACGGGGTTCCTCGATTCCGGTCACCTTGGCCAGCCGCTTGAGTTCGCGGATACCGAACCCGCCGCTGCGGAGCTCGGAAACCGGCGCGGTACTGAGGTTCTCCAGCAGGACATCGACCTGGCGAAGCAGGTCGATGACGGCGCCCGCGGCTGCCGCGTCGGCGTCGGCCGCCGCGACAGTCGATACCACCGGATCGGGTTCGGTCAGCTGCAACGGCCCGGGAGTCTCGCCGCGCAGGACCTGCGCCACATGGCGGGGCAGGATCACCGTCTCGTCATCGATACGCCGCAGCAGGCCGGTGGCCAGGAGTTGCGGCACGGGGCGGTCCAGCGGCGCGTCGGGGGCCGCGTCGCGGGTGCGTCCCATCGGGGAGCCTTCGAGCAGCTTCTCCAGGACGTCGCGTTGGGCATCGTCGGCCTCGGCGATCAGGGCGGCGATCTGCTCCCCGGTATGGGTGCGGTCCTCGAGCGTGATCTGCCCGGGATGCCACGGCAAGGCGCTTCCGGCGTCGGCGGCCACCCGCACTGCCGTGCCGCCCCACACCAGGGCGCGATTCTTGAGGTCGTCCAGCGCGGCCGTGGCATCGGCCTCCGGAGCGATTTCGCCGATCAGGGTCGTCAACTTGATCACCGGGACCGGTTCGGCGTCGGCGTGCAGCACCAGCAGGGCATCCAGAACTGCCAGGCGGAGAAAGTCCAGTTCGTCGGTGGCGGCCTTGACCGACTGACGCGCCTGCGCGCGTGCGGCCAGCGCCGCGATGCTGCCGGGCGGCGGCTGGGCGAGGTCCGGGCGCAGCTCCAACAGCAGGATCAGCCGCTCGTCGGGCAGGTCGGCCAGCCAGGACCCCAGCGGGATATCCGGGGTGTGTTCGGTCATTGCTGATCAAGCCTAGGCGTGAGGTTCAACCTTCCGCCGCGGATGGTCACGCGACCTGTCAGAATAGAGCGCGTGGCTGACTCGAAGGCGCGCAAAGAGAAGTATGTGGACCCCGGCTGGCCGACCACGGACCCGGACGACCACGCGGTGAGCGAACTCGTGACCGACCGCACGGGTGCACTCTCGCCGTTCGGCGAAGTGGTGTTTCCGGTGCCCGCCGAGGAATTGCCCTATGTCCATCCGGTGACGGTCGCCACCTGGTAGGCCGTCGGGATGTCGGGGTCTGGCGCCTTTGATGAGCGCTCTGAGGCCCCCGGGTCGGCGCTGTCGCACCTGGATGAGCGCGGGGCGGCGCATATGGTCGACGTCACCGAAAAAGGGACGACTCGCCGCACCGCCGTCGCCGCCGGCCTGCTGTGCACGACGGCGGACGTCGTCGAGCTGATATCCGCGGGTGGTCTGCCGAAGGGCGATGCGCTGGCGACCGCGCGGGTGGCCGGAATCCTGGCCGCCAAACGCACCAGCGACCTGATTCCACTGTGTCACCAGCTTGCCCTCACCAAGGTCGATGTTGACTTCACCGTGGGGGAGTCAGATGTTGAGATCAGAGCGACGGTGCGCAGCACCGACCGAACGGGGGTGGAGATGGAAGCTTTGACCGCGGTCAGTGTGGCGGCCCTGACCCTGTACGACATGATCAAGGCGGTCGACCCGGCTGCCCGTGTTGACGGTGTCCGGGTGCTCAGCAAAGAGGGCGGCCGCCGCGGAAGTTGGTCGCAACCGTGAGTCGCACCGCACGGGTGATCATCGCCTCCACCCGCGCCGCCACGGGTGTGTATTCCGACGAATGCGGACCGATCATCGCCGAATGGCTCGAACAGCGCGGGTTCCTGCCTACCGCGCCCCGCGTGGTGGCCGACGGCAACGACGTGGGCGACGCGCTGCACGACGCGCTCGAGGCCGAGGTGGACGTGATCATCACCTCCGGCGGCACCGGCATCGCGCCGACCGACACCACGCCGGAACAGACGGTGGCGGTGCTGGACTACATGATCCCCGGGCTGGCCGACGCGATTCGCCAGTCCGGATTGCCGAAGGTGCCGACGTCCGTGCTGTCGCGCGGTGTGTGCGGCGTTGCAGGCAAGACGCTGATCATCAATCTGCCGGGCTCACCCGGTGGCGTGCGGGACGGTCTCGGGGTGCTCGCAGACGTGCTCATCCACGCTCTCGAACAGCTTGCCGGCGGAGACCACCCGCGATGACGGTGGTCCTGCGTGCCGCAGTGACCGATCAGCCGATCTCTCTTGCCGAGCACGAGGCGTTGGTCAACCACCAGTCCGCCGGTGCCGTGGTGGGCTTTGTCGGCATGATTCGCGACCACGACGGGGGCCGTCAGGTGGTGCGGTTGGAGTATTCCGCGCACCCGTCCGCCCAGGATGTGTTCGCCGAGGTCGTGGCAGAGGTAGCCGATCAGGCCGGCGGCGTGCGGGCCGTGGCGGCCAGCCATCGCATCGGTGTGCTGCACATCGGGGAGGCGGCTCTGGTGGCCGCCGTGGCGGCCGACCATCGCCGAGCGGCGTTCGACACCTGTGCGCGCCTGGTGGACACCATCAAGGAGCGGTTACCGGTGTGGAAGCACCAGTTCTTCGACGACGGGTCGGAAGAATGGGTGGGTTCGGCCTGAGCCTCGCCGGCTCAGGCCTCAACCAACGACGTCAGCTGACGGGACCCGCCACGAGCGCGTCGAGCGCGTCGTTGCCGGCGATGTCCTGACCCACAATGGCCTGCCACAGCTGCTGGTGGTAGCCGACCTCCGCGACCTGGTGGATCTCCACCGGCGGGTTCTCGTCCGCCGGGGCCGGCGGGACGTCTGCCGGAGGGGCGGGCTGGAAGCCGGTGTCGACGACTACGGGCGCCGGCGGAGCCGGCACGTCGCCGGGAGCGGGAGGCAGGTCGGCCGGGGCCGGCGGCAGGTCGGCCGCGGGAGCCGGAGGCAGGTCAGCCGGGGCCGGCGGCAGGTCGGCCGGGGCCGGCGGCAGGTCGGCCGGGGCCGGCGGCAGGTCGGCCGCGGGAGCCGGAGGCAGCTCCGCGGGGGCCGGGGGCAGCTCGACCGGAGCGGGCGCGAGCGCGATGTCGTTGCCGGCCATCTGCACCTCGGGTGCGGGGGCCTCGACCGGCGGGGGTGCGTCCGGGATCTGCTCACCGTTGAGTGCGGGAGCGTCCACCGGCTGGTTCAGCGCGGCGGGCTCCGGGTTACGCGGCGACGGGGCCGACAGCGGGGTCCCGCACACCGGCCAGGCACCACGGCCCTGGGTGGCCAGCACGCGCTCGGCGATGGCGATCTGCTGGTCCTTGGTGGCCAGCTGGGCCGACGGGGCGAACTCGGTGCCGCCGTGCGAGGCCCAGGTGCCGGCCGCGAACTGCACGCCGCCGTAGAACCCGTTACCTGTGTTGATCGCCCAGTTGCCGCCAGATTCGCAACGGGCTACCTGGTCCCATTCGGCGTCGGTGGCAGCCGCGGCCTGGCCGGCCATGGCGATGCCGCCGCCGCCCAGGACCGCACCGGTGAAGGCGATCTTGGCGACGCTGACGCTCGAGGTAGTGGGCTTGCGGTGACGTCCAGTCATACGCTCGGCAATTCCTCTCGGTAACACGCTTGCGAGGTCAGCTGTCGGGTTCGGATGGGAGAGGTCACCCGGCCAGTCGTTCACCGTTGATACGACCTGGCTTCACCCCAAGGAGCCTTGACGGCCCCGGTCCGATCTCGGCGGACCTGGTGGGTCCCCCGCCTCCATCCGCGGGTCGGAATCCCTCGCCTACCGGATGGAGCTCAGCGCGCTGTAGGTGAAGGAGGGCTCATCGCTCGGGTTGGGTTTGACGAGCCTCCCGAGACGGTAGCGGTTTCCGGCGATCCCGTCACGTGTGCAATTGATCGGCGTTTTCGTCACACCAGCGCGCCAAAACGCCAGGAATCACTGGCGTTTGCGCAGCTCATAACACCCGACACCGGAGCGTGGCCGGGTTGTTATCGTTCCGTGACGTGAGATAACTCACACTTTTTACCCGCCGGCGAACGGGGGGAGTACGTCAATCGTGTCGCCGGCGGATAACGCCGAGGCCTCATCTCGGACGGCAATTCCGTCGCGTAGATATGAGCATCGGCTCAGCACCTGTGCCAGCTGTATACCCCGATTGCCCAGGTCTTCAATCAGCTCCGCTACCGTCGTGCCGATCGGCAACATCAGCGTTTCCGATTCGATGCCTGCCGCCGCTCTGGCGGCGGCGAAATAGCGGACGGTCACCGCGATGCCGGTGGCCTGTGGAGAGGCCTCAGCCACCGATCGCGCTCATCGGACGGTCCGGCTGAATGAACCCCGGCTCGTTGATCCCGTGTCCGGCCGGCTTGGCCCACATCGCGGCGCGCCAAGCCGCTTCGATGGCGGCATCGTCGGCGCCGCCGCGAAGAAGCCCGCGCAGGTCGGTTTCCTCGCTGGAGAACAGGCAGCTACGGACCTGGCCATCGGCGGTCAGCCGGGTGCGGTCGCAAGTGGAACAGAACGCATGCGACACCGACGCGATGATGCCGACCTTGCCGCCCGGGGTGTCCGGACCGGGACTCACGAGCCACAGCTGAGCAGGCGCCGAGCCGCGCGGTGCCGGGTCGGGCTCGAGGCGAAAGTGCGGGCGCAGCGCCGCAAGGACGTCGTCGGCACTCAAAGCGGCGCCGGGGCGCCACTGGTGCCCGGCGTCCAGCGGCATCTGCTCGATGACCCGCAGCTGGTAGCCGTGCGCCAGGCAGTAGCGGAGAAGTTCGACGACGTCCTCGCGGCCGGTATGAGGATCCAGCACCGCATTGACCTTCACCGGCTGCAGGCCGGCGGCCTTGGCGGCGGCCAGGCCGGCCAGAACGTCATCGAGGCGATCCCGGCGGGTGATCGCCGCGAAGTGAGCGGCGTTGACGCTGTCCAACGAGACGTTGACCCGGTTCAGGCCCGCCGCCGCCAGCGCCGCTGCACGCCGCGCCAGTCCCACACCGTTCGTGGTCAGCGAGATCTCCGGGCGTGGCGTGAGTTCGGCAGCCGCGGCGATCACTTCTTCGAGGTGCCGGACCAGTAGCGGTTCGCCGCCGGTGAACCGGACGTTGGTGACTCCCAACCTGCCGACAGCGATGCGAAGCAGCCGGGCCAACTCGTCCGGCTGGAGCAACTGGTGGCCGGGCAGCCAGTTCAGACCCTGCTCGGGCATGCAGTAACTGCACCGCAGATTGCAGCGGTCGGTGAGCGAGACCCGCAGGTCGGTGGCGACGCGGCCATAGCTGTCCAGCAGCGGTCCTTCCAGGGGGCCTGGTGAGGCATCCTGCCTGCGCACCCTCGGGACGCCGAGCGCGGTCAGCGTCATGCGGTCACCCGTGCGTCGGCGGGAACGATCTCTTTGCCGAGCGGGACCAGGGACACCGGGATCAGCTTCAGGTTCGCCAATGCCAGGGGAATACCGATGATTGTGGCGGCCATTGCGATTGCGCTCGCCAGGTGGCCGATTGCCAGCCACAGCCCGAACAGCAGGACCCAGATGACGTTGCCGATCAGCGCGCCCGTCCCGGTGCCGGGCTTCTCGACGATTGTTCGCCCGAACGGCCACAGTGCATATGAGGCGATCCGCAGCGCAGCGAAGCCAAAAGGAATCGTGACGATCAGCAGGAAGCAGACCAGCGCCGCCAGTAGATAGCCGAGGGCCAGCCAGAGGCCACCGAAAATCAACCAGATAACGTTCAGGATCAGGCGCATCTTTCCTCCAGCGGTAATGCAAGCCTACCGAGTACCGGTTAAACCGGGATGCTCGGCGGCCAGGCACCCGAGTAGGATCTGTGATCGTCATCGCGTCCTGCGCAGGCGGGACGCGTCTTCTATGTCGCATATCAGTGATCCATCAGACAAGCAGGTGAGAGCAGTGCCGACCGGCAAAGTGAAGTGGTACGACTCCGAGAAGGGGTTCGGCTTCCTGTCGCAGGAGGATGGCGAGGACGTGTACGTCCGCTCCTCGGCGTTGCCCGCGGGTGTCGAGGGGCTCAAGGCGGGCCAGAAGGTCGAGTTCGGCATCGCCTCCGGTAGGCGCGGACCGCAGGCGTTGAGCCTGAAGCTGATCGACCCGCCGCCCAGCCTGGCCCGGTCGGCTGCCCGGCCGCGTCGTGAGGCGCCGGCCGAGCACAAGCACAGTCCCGACGAGCTGCACGGCATGGTCGAAGACATGATCACGCTGCTGGAGAGCACCGTGCAGCCGGAGTTGCGCAAGGGGCGCTACCCGGACCGCAAGACCGCCCGCCAGATCTCCGAGGTGGTCAAGGCCGTCGCGCGGGAGTTCGAGGCGTAACCCTCTGGTACTGCCCGTCGCTCGGCGTATCCGGTCGGGTAGCGGTCTCGAGCCGGCCGCGACGGCACACCCGGCAAAGCGGTTGGGCGAAGGTCACTTTCGTGAGGGCATTTCAGCAACCTGGCCCGTCGGCTCACCAGTGCGTCCGTGCGGCAGGATGGATTAATGGGCTCCTACGTTGCCGGCAAAGGCGAATTCAACCGCGACACCAACTACATCACCACCCGCATCACCGCGGACGGGCGTGACGGCTATCCGGTGGAGCCCGGCCGGTACCGGCTCGTGGTCGCCCGCGCCTGCCCGTGGGCCAACCGCACCATTATCGTGCGCAGGTTGCTGGGATTGGAATCGGTTCTCTCCATTGGCTTTTGCGGACCAACCCATGACGAGCGCAGCTGGACCTTCGACCTGGATCCCGGCGGCGTTGATCCGGTGCTGAAGATCCCACGGTTGCAGGACGCCTACTTCAAGCGTGACCCCGACTATCCCAAGGGCATCACGGTCCCGGCGATCGTCGATATCCCAACCGGTGCCGTCGTCACCAATGACTTCGCGCAGATCACGCTCGACTTCTCGACCGAATGGGCCGCGTACCACCGGGAGGGGGCGCCGCAGCTGTATCCCGAGGAGCTGCGGGACGAGATCGACGAAGTGAGCCAGCGGATCTACACCGAGGTCAACAACGGGGTGTACCGGTGCGGGTTCGCCGGCTCGCAGGAGTCCTACGAAGCCGCATACGACCGGTTGTTCACCGCGCTGGACTGGCTCAGCGACCGATTGGCGCAACAGCGATACCTGATGGGCGACACCATTACCGAGGCCGATGTCCGCTTGTTCACCACGCTGGCCCGCTTCGACCCGGTGTATCACGGCCACTTCAAATGCAACCGGTCCAAGTTGTCAGAACTGCCAGTGTTGTGGGCATATGCGCGAGACCTGTTCCAGACACCCGGTTTCGGCGACACCACGGATTTCGTTCAGATCAAACAGCACTACTACATCGTGCACGCCGACATCAATCCCACCGGCATCGTGCCCAAAGGACCTGATCTGTCGAACTGGCTCACACCGCACGGCCGGGAAGCGTTGGGTGGCAGGCCCTTCGGTGACGGGACTGCGCCCGGAGCGCCGGCCGAGGGGGAGCGGGTGCCGGCCGGTCCCGGGGCGTGAGGCCGGCGCGACTCAAAAGGTCACGCGCACAGACCATTCGGCGTGCGGCGCTTCGCGGAGTTCACCGTCGTCCACTACCAGGGTCAACAGCTGCACCACCACACCGGTCAGCCGCCCCCGGTGCGGATCGACGGTGGGGATGGTGACCGCGAGGCGGGTGTCGGGGCGAAAGAAGGTGGTTGCGGTGTTGGTCGGGTCCTCGTAGATCTGCAACAGCCGCCAGGGGGCCCGGCCGATGGCCTCAGGCACCGAGAGCTGCACCGGGAAGCGTTCGCTCACCTGTAATTCGCCCTGCGACTGCGGAGTCTGGCAGTCGTTGAGGTTCAGCACGTTGCAATAGAGGTACGGCCCCACCCGGACGGTGTGACCGCGTGAGTAGGCGCTGATCTCAGGGAAGTGCGGGCCTCGGTCGCGGCTCAGCAGCCACGCTCCGAGACCGGCTCCGGCGGCCAGCGCCACCACGACGACCGCAACCAGCGCGGCCACTGTGCGCTTCACCGCGGCATCACTCCTGGCGTCGGGGCGCCGGCGCGCCGGCCCTCCTGCTCGACCATGACCGGCCGGTTGCCACCGAGGCCGGGAATCAGCGAGTCACCACGGAAGCTGACGATCGTCTGAGCCAGACCAAGGATGAGCAGCGCGCTGATGACGGTGAAGCCGACCCACAATTCGGTGTACACCAACACCCCGACCGCGCCACCCAGCACCCATGCCAGTTGCAGGGTGGACTCCGACCGTCCGAAGCCCGAGGCGCGCGACTCCTCGGGCAGATCGTCCTGCAGCGAGGCATCCAGCGAAGCCTTGGCGATGGCGCTCGATCCCGACGTGACCAAGGTGGCGACCGCGACCACGATCAGGTTCCCGCCGACTGCGGCAGCGATGGCGAAGGCAGTCACGGCCAGGGTGCACCGCACCACCAAAACGGCCGGCCGGCCCAGTTTCAGGCGCGCGCTGGCGAAGTTGCCGGCGAAGTTACCGATCGCGGCGGCGGCGCCGATCATGCCCAGCATGGCCAGCTGCACCCACCCGTCGGCGTCGTGAGCCTTGGCCACGAAAGCCGGGTACAAGAACAGGAAACCCACCATCACCTTGATGGTGCAGTTGCCCCATAGCGAGGTGATGATGTTGCGGCCCAACGGTTGTCGCAGCTTCCCGCCGACCTTTCCGCTTTCCTCCCGCCAGCTCTGATGCAGGTGGTCGCTGTGCCGGTGGTAGCTCAAGGTGGCCGGGACCTCGCCCGCGGTCACCTCTACCCAGCTCGGAATGCGCATGGATAGCAGGGCACCGACGATCGTGATGCCCACGACGACGAAGAGGGCCCCGGGCAATTTGAACATGTGAGTGCACGCGAACTCGACGCCCGCCGCGATGGCGCCGCCGGCGATGGTTCCGCCGAGCAGCCCGAATACGGTCAGCCGGGAATTGACCCGCACCAGGTCGATGGTCGGTGGCATGACGCGGGGCGTCACCGCGCTGCGCAGCACGCTGAACGACTTGGAGAACACCATCATGGCCAGCGCGCAGGGGTACAACACCCACGGCGGGAAGCTGCCACTGGCGCCGTCGTAGTTCATGATCAGCAACAACGCCAGCGCGGTGCGCAGCGCGAACGACAACGCCAGCGCGACCCGCCGGCCGTGCTGCAGCTTGTCCAGCGCGGGGCCGATCAGCGGCGCGATGACGGCGAACGGCGCGATGGTGATCAGCAGGTACAGCGCGACCTTCGATTTGCTCTCACCGCTGGCGGCCGCGAAGAACAGGGTGTTGGCCAGCGCCACCGCCATGGCGGAGTCGACGGCGAAATTGGCCATCACCGGCCAGGTCAGCGCGGTGAGCCCGGACTTGTCGGCGCCGTCGGCGGTCGCGGCCCGCTGCACCATCCAGTACATCCGGGAACCCATTTCGCGGCTACGCATGGCCGCGGCCCGCGTGACGGTGATGCGCTCGCCGTTGTTGAGACCGCGCGGGGATTCGGGTTCGCTGCTGCGGTTCGGTGGCGGCTCATGGTCCAGCGGTGGCAGATAGCGGTTCGCGCTGGGTGGCGGCTGGGGACGGCGGGACCGGCGATAGTCGTCGTCTTGGGCAGGGTGGTCGGCCGGATAGTTGGCCATGCCCGGATGTTCATTCGCCGATGGGGTCCGGCGGCCCGGGGGTGGGGCCATCCGGCCCGCATGATCACCTCGCCGTCCGGACACGCTTCAATTCTGTCCTATGCCGAGTCGCTGCGGAGTAATCCGGTGTGGCTCGGTCATCGTGTCTTCCGGCAGTATGGGGGCGCACGAAAGATCGGCATGAACAAGGTGACATTAAGGTGACACTGTGACCGGACCCATGGAGGAGTCCTCCGTAGCGACCGTGGCTGAGTGGCCCGAGGTGCTCGCGGGGGTGCTTACGGGTGCGGTTGAGCAGGCCAGGACCGCCGTTGCAGAGTTCAGCGGGGCGGATGCCGTGGGGGATTACCTGGGCGTCAGCTACGAAGACCCGAACGCCGCGACCCACCGCTTCCTGGCCCACGTGCCGGGCTATCAGGGGTGGCAGTGGGCCGTCGTCGTCGCCGGTTACGCCGGTGCCGAGCACGCCACGATCAGCGAGGTGGTGCTGATCCCCGGTCCGACCGCCCTGCTTGCGCCGGAATGGGTGCCCTGGGACCAGCGGGTGCGACCCGGTGACCTCGGCCCCGGGGACCTGTTGGCCCCGGCCAAGGACGATCCGCGGCTGGTCCCGGGATATACGGCCAGTGGGGATCCCTTCGTGGACGAGGTCGCGGTCGAACTCGGCCTGGGCCGGCGCTGGGTGATGAGCGCCTGGGGCCGCGCCGAGGCGGCTGAGCGCTGGCACGAGGGTGACTACGGACCCGACTCCGCGATGTCGCGTGCGACCAAGCGCGTGTGCCGCGACTGCGGCTTCTTCCTGCCGCTCGCCGGATCGCTGGGGGAGATGTTCGGCGTCTGCGGCAATGAGCTGTCCGCCGACGGGCACGTGGTCGACAAGTTCTACGGGTGCGGTGCGCACTCCGATACGCCCGCCCCGGCGGGTACCGGCTCTCCGATGTACGAACCGTTCGACGACGGGGTGCTCGACGTTTCCGAAAAGCCGACGGCCGAGGTTGTCGCACCTGCCGAACCGTCGGAGTCGGAATCGGGCGAGGCTGAAGAGTCGTCGGTGCCGGAGGCGGCTGAGCGTGCCGACGAAGTCGAGCAATCAGAGCCTGCCGAGACCGCTCAGTCGTCGGTGCCGGAGCCGGCCGACGATGCCGGGCAATCCGAGCCTGCCGAATCGTCGGAGCCGGAACCCGCCCAGAACCCGGAAATGGCCGAGCTGCTGGAGCCCGTCGCGCCCGCGGAATCGTCCGAGCCGGCGGAACCATCCGAGCCGGCTGCGACTGTTGACCCGTCCGAGCCGTCGGACTCTGCCGAGCCGCAGGTACCCGACGCACAGCGCGACGGTCCCGAGTTCGGCTGACCGCACGACGGCCGAACGCGTTCCGTACTTTCGACGAAACCTGTTGTGGCTCAGCGGCTATCGCTGAACCCGTGGTTTACTCCGCGATCTCGGTGGCGTTGAAGCTGATGGTGCACAACACATACGACACTTCGCGCTCTGAGAACAACTCTTCAAGAGACATCGGGCAACCCCTTCTGGTGATATTGTCAACCATGATTGACAATATGCCGAGGGGGAATCGCCGTCAAGACAGGGGGCGCTGCCAATGCGGAAGTGCCGAGGTATGTCGGACCTTCGTGCCGGCCGGCCGTCGGAATACTTCAGCGGCACGAATCACGTAGTGCTGCAACGCAAGTGGTCAACCGCCGACCTGCCGTGGTTCCGGCGGATCGCCGGGCCGGGCAGGTCGAACGGCGATGTAAGACCGCCTCAGCCCTTCTCGGCGGCTGCCTTTATTCGTGCCAGCGAGGCGTTCATGCCCTCGACCAATTCCCGCTCGAAGTTCTCGGTCCCGCCGAGCAACGCGTTCACCGTCAGGTTGGACACCGCGCTGGTGCCGTTTTCCGCGTGGCGGCTCTCCGTCACGCGGGTGCCCTCACCATGCGGCTCGAGTTCGTAGCTCCAGATGGTGCGGTTGGTGTCCACCCGGAACGCGAGCTTCTTCTCCGGAATGACTTCGACGACGGTCGAGGTCGTCGGCCAGAACAGCCGGTTGCGCCGGTTGAGGTTCAGCGTGCGGGTGCCGTTGCGCAGCGGGCCGAATTGCCGCATCCACCGGCACTGGGGGCTCCACTGCGGCATGCGGCGAAAATCAGAGATCAGCTCCCACACTTTCGAGGGGGGCGCTCCGATGTCGATCGAAGCCTGCAGTAGCGGGGCGGCCATGCGTCCTCCTTGGGTTATTGGTGATCGAGCAGGGTTTCCAGTCCGGCTTGCGCACCCCGGGCACCACGCCGGGCGGCGGCGAGTTGCCAGACGAAGATGCTGGTCCCCAGCACGCCCACGCCGAGTCCAGCGAGAGCCACCGGGCGCAGCGTCTCCAGGCTTGGCATCAGAAACGCGAGCGCGACCGCCACCAGCCAGGCCAGCGCACCGACCAGGATGATCGGCCACACCGCCAGCAGCGCCGGCGGCAACGGTGGTGGTTCGGGGGCGGGCTGGTCAGTCATTGCGTTTTTCAACATACCGTCGCGCTCATCGTTCGCCGTTTCTGATACCCGTCTCAGTCGTTCCGTTGTAACCTCGCGCTGTGCCCGACAGCGATGCGCGGTTGGCCGCAGACTTGTCGTTGGCGGTTATGCGGCTGGCTCGGCAACTCCGGTTCCGGAACGCTTCCTCACCGGTATCGCTGACTCAGCTCTCGGCGCTGACGACACTGGCCAACGAGGGGGCGATGACCCCCGGCGCGCTTGCCATCAGGGAACGGGTCCGGCCGCCATCGATGACGCGGGTGATCGCATCCCTGGCCGACGAGGGCCTCGTCGATCGCGCCCCGCATCCGGTGGACGGCCGGCAGGTGCTGGTGTCGGTCTCCGAATCCGGTGCGGAACTGGTCAGAGCGGCGCGTCAGGCCCGTCAGGAGTGGCTGGCCGAGCGGCTCGCGACGCTGGACGACGCCCAACGCGACGTCCTGCGCAGTGCGGCCGACCTGATCTCGGCCCTGGTCGACGAAAGCCCGTGACGACGCCGGACATCAATGTCCAGGACGTCACCGATCCCGACGACCCCCGCCTGGACGATTTCCGCGACCTCAACAGCGTCGACCGCCGTCCCGACCTGCCATCCGGCAAAGGCCTGGTGATCGCCGAGGGTGTGCTCGTGGTCCAGCGCATGCTGGCGTCGAGGTTCACCCCGCGTGCGCTGCTCGGAACCGACCGCAGGCTCGCCGAGCTCAGGGACGATCTCACGGGCACCCCGGCGCCGTATTACCGGGCATCGGCCGAGGTGATGGCGCAAGCCGTGGGTTTTCATCTCAATCGAGGGGTGTTGGCCAGCGCCAGCCGGGTGATCGAGCCGAGCGTGGCCCAGGTTGTCGACGGCGCACACACCGTCGCGGTGCTCGAAGGCGTCAACGACCACGAGAACCTGGGATCCATCTTTCGCAACGCCGCCGGCCTGGGGGTGGACGCGGTGGTCTTCGGCAGTGGATGCGCTGACCCGCTCTACCGTCGGGCCGTCCGGGTGTCCATGGGGCACGCGCTGCTGGTGCCGTACGCGCGAGCCACCGACTGGCCGGCCGAGCTGGTAGCGCTGCGCGAGCGCGGCTTCCGGCTGCTGGCGATGACTCCGCATGGCGATGCACTCGCCCTGCGCGATGCGATGGCCGCGGTGCGCGACGAGCGGGTCGCGGTGCTGGTGGGCGCCGAGGGACCCGGCCTGACGACGGCGGCGCTGCGGATCAGCGATATGCGGGTACGGATTCCGATGTCGCGCGGCACCGACTCGCTCAATGTGGCGACGGCGGCCGCGGTGGCGTTCTACGAGCGAGTGTGCTCGGGCTAGGCTCGCGACGTGAACGATGAGTCCGTGCCCTGGGCAACGGGTTTGGCGGTGGCCGGTTTTGTCGCGGCCGTCACCGGCGCTGCGATCGTGGTGCTCAGCCTCGGGCTGATCCGAGTGCACCCGCTGTTGGCCGTGGGCCTCAATGTGGTGGCGGTCGGAGGACTGGCACCGACCTTGTGGGGCTGGCGACGGGCGCTGGTGCTGCGGTGGTTCGTGCTGGGGGCAGCGATCGGGGTGGCCGGAGCGTGGGTGGCGCTACTCGCGGTGATGCTGATGGGCGCCAGCCCCGGCTAGGTCTGGGATTGCGCTCAGCGCTGGCCGCTGGAGCGCACCCCGAGCAGCACGTCCTCCCAGGCGGGGATCGCCGGCTTGCCGCGGCGGCTGCTGGCCGGCTGCTCGGCAGGTGCCTCCGGCGCGCTCGGCGGCGCCGCCGGAGCGGCTGGGGCAGGCTCCGCCGCGGCCTCGAAGGCCAGTCGCGCCACCGGCGCGAGCTGGCGGGGCTTGAAGTCCGGGTCGATCAGCTCGCTGGCGGCATCGTCGATCGCGGTGACGGTGCCCCCGTGCGCCCCCGGCGTGAAACGGAAGTGCGCGACGTTGTCCGAGCGACCAGCCTGCCAGCCGAGCTGAACCGTCCAGCGGCTGTCCTCGTTGCGCCAGGCATCCCAGGTCAGTTTCTCCGGGCTCAGGCCGCGTCCCACCAACGCCGCCGTGACGGTCTCCAAGAGGCTCAACACCGCGGGCCCGTCGGCCAGCACCGGATGCGCGGCGGTTGCCAGCTCGGCGGCGCGGAACCGCTCGAGCAACACCGGATTGGCGAACCGCTGGATCCGCGAGACGTCGGAGCCAGACGCCGCGGCGACCTGCTCGACCGACGCGCCTGCGCGGATTCGGGCCTGGATTTCCTTGGGGCTCAACATGTTCGTGACGACGATATCCAGCGCCGGCTGCTCGGGCGGTACCTGCTTGCCGTCGAGCGCGGCCCGCAGCCGTTCATCGGCGGGTAGTCGGAACTTCTCGGTTGAGCTGGCACCCTCGCAGAGGACGAATTTGCCGTCGGGGTCAAGCCCAACCACTTTGAGTTCCCGCATGGCTTCTCCTCGCAGACTCCGTGCAGGCCAGCAACGGAACCGTTACGTGCGAACTCTAGTGCAGCGAACTCCGGTAACCCGGTACTGACACGCTGGACGGTTGCGACTGCGCTGAACAGGGCTGAATCGGATTGCGCTGCTCCTCCGCGGGCCGGGTCCGGCCCGCATCGTCGCCGCGCTGGGTTTAATTGCGCTGCTCCTCAGCGGGCCGATTCGGCCCGCATCGTCGCCGCGCTGAAGCAGTCTTGCGCTGCTCCTCAGCGGGCCGATTCGGCCCGCATCGTCGCCGCGCTAAAGCCGCTCCACCACCCAGTCGATGCAGTTGGTCAGCGCACTGATGTCGTCGGGGTCCACGGCCGGGAACATCGCGATCCGCAACTGATTGCGGCCGAGCTTGCGGTACGGCTCGGTGTCGACGATGCCGTTGGCTCGCAGCGTCTGGGCCACCGCGGCGGCGTCCACGTCATCGACGAAGTCGATAGTGCCCACCACCTGCGAACGCAGGGCCGGGTCGGTGACGAACGGCGTGGTGTAGGGCCGCTCTTCGGCCCAGGAGTACAGCCGCTGCGACGAGTCCGCCGTGCGCTTGACCGCCCAGTCCAGGCCGCCGTTGCCCAGCAGCCAGTCGAGCTGCTCGGCCAGCAGCACCAGCGTGGCGATCGCCGGGGTGTTGTAGGTCTGGTTCTTGACACTGTTCTCGATGGCGATCGGCAGCGACAGGAAGTCCGGCACCCAGCGACCCGAGGCGGCGATGGCCTCGACGCGGGCCAGGGCGGCCGGGCTCATGACGGCCAGCCAGAGGCCGCCGTCACTGGCGAAGTTCTTCTGCGGCGCGAAGTAGTAGGCGTCGACATCGTTGATATCGACGGGCAGGCCACCGGCGCCCGAGGTGGCGTCGATCAGGACGAGGGCATCCCCCGAATCGGCCGGGCGGCGCACCGGCACCGCGACGCCGGTCGAGGTCTCGTTGTGGGCCCAGCCGATCACGTCGACCGACGGGTCGGACTGCGGTTCCGGAGCGGAACCCGCGTCGGCCTTGACGATGATCGGGTCGCCGACGAACGGGTTCTTGGCGACGCAGGACGCGAACTTCGAGCTGAACTCGCCGTAGGTGAGGTGCAGCGAGCGCTTGTCGATCAAACCGAATGCAGCGGCATCCCAGAACGCCGTCGCGCCCCCGTTGCCCAGGATGACCTCGTATCCGTCGGGCAGGGAGAACAGGTCAGAAAGGCCCGAGCGGACGCGTCCCACCAGGTTCTTCACCGGCGCCTGCCGGTGCGATGTGCCGAAGAGCGCCGCGGCGGTGGTGCTCAGCGCCTGGAGCTGTTCGGGCCGCACCTTCGACGGGCCGCAGCCGAAGCGGCCGTCGCGCGGCTTGAGGTCAGCGGGAATCTCGAGGGAAGTCGTGAGCTGGTCAGCCATGGTGAACAGGGTAGTGAGCGGACGCCGGCCTGAAACCAAGCGGTCGGGATAACGCCTGTTCGCGACACCCACTGTGAGCCAGGACACACTCGATGTGCGATGCGGCGTGGGCCACAGCCCCTACAAGCGGTCTGGAGAATTCCCAGTACCGGCGGTACCGTGTTCTTTATTCGTCCGGATCTCAACCTCGCTGGGGAGGCTTCTGATGGTTGCTACGACTGCCAGGACGCGCATGGTTCGACGTTGGCGCCGCAACATGGAGGTGCGGGACGACGCGGAGTACGTGGAATTGCTCGCCACACTGTCCGAGGGGTCTGTGCGGCGGAACTTCAATCCGTACACCGATATCGATTGGGAGTCACCGGAGTTCGCTGTCACCGACAACGATCCCCGGTGGATCCTCCCGGCGACCGACCCGCTGGGCCGGCATCCCTGGTATCAGGCACAGCCTGACGAGAAGAAGATCAAGATCGGGATGTGGCGGCAGGCCAACGTCGCCAAGGTGGGCTTGCATTTCGAGTCGATCCTGATCCGCGGGTTGATGAACTACACCTTCTGGGTGCCCAACGGATCGCCCGAATACCGGTACTGCCTGCACGAATCGGTCGAAGAGTGCAACCACACCATGATGTTCCAGGAGATGGTGAACCGGGCGGGCGCCGACGTCCCGGGGATGCCGCGCCGGCTGCGCTGGCTTTCGCCGTTGGTTCCGTTGGTGGCGGGCCCGATGCCGGTGGCGTTCTTCATCGGGGTGCTGGCCGGCGAGGAGCCGATCGACCACACCCAGAAGCAGGTGCTGCGGGAAGGCAAGGCGCTGCACCCGGTCATGGAACGGGTAATGGCCATTCACGTGGCAGAGGAAGCCCGCCACATCTCGTTCGCTCACGAGTTTCTGCGCCGGCGGTTGCCGAATTTGAACCGCCGGCAACGCTTCTGGACTTCGCTATTCTTCCCATTGACCATGCGCACCCTGTGCAATGCGATCCTGATCCCACCGAAGGCATTCTGGCAGGAGTTCGACATTCCGCGTTCGGTGAAGAAGGAATTGTTCTTCCGATCACCCGAATCGCGGAAGTGGTTGCGCGACATGTTCGCCGACGTCCGGATGCTGGCCTACGACACCGGTTTGATGGAGAACCGTTCAGCCCGGCTGATGTGGCGGATCTGCAGGATCAACGGCAAGCCGTCGCGCTACCGCAGCGAGCCGCAGCGCCAGCACCTGGCTACTGCGCCGGCTGCCTGATCAGTCTGCGAGTTCCTCTATGCCGCACGTCATCACGCAATCGTGCTGCAATGACGGGTCGTGCGTCTTCGCATGTCCGGTCAATTGCATTCACCCGTCACCCGACGAGCCAGGCTATGCCACAACGGAAATGCTCTACATCGATCCGGTGGCATGTGTCGACTGTGGTGCCTGCGTCAGTGCCTGCCCGGTCGGTGCGATCGTCCCGGACAGCAAGCTGGATGCCGGTCAACTGCCGTTCGTCGAGATAAACGCGTCGTTCTACCCGGAACGGCCCGCCGATGCCAAGCTGCCGCCGACATCGAAGCTGGCGCCGGTGATCCCGGCCGCGCAGGTGCGCCCCCGGCGCCGCCCGCTGACGGTTGCCGTCGTCGGGTCGGGACCCGCGGCGATGTACGCCGCGGACGAACTCCTGGTGCAACAGGGCGTGCGGGTGAACGTCTTCGAAAAGCTGCCCACGCCTTACGGTCTGGTGCGTGCCGGTGTGGCGCCCGATCATCAGCACACCAAGAACGTCACCCGGCTGTTCGATCGGGTGGCCGACGACCGCCGATTTCGGTTCTTTCTCAACGTCGAGGTCGGCCGGCACGTCAGTCACGCCGAATTGCTCGCCCACCACCACGCCGTGCTGTATGCCGTCGGTGCACCCGACGACCGTCGGCTCGATGTCGAAGGGGCCGACCTACCGGGCGTCGGCACCGCTACCGAGCTGGTGGCGTGGATCAACGGTCATCCCGAATATGCCTATCTGTCAGTCGATCTCAGCCACGAACGGGTGGTGGTCATCGGCAATGGCAACGTGGCGCTCGACGTGGCCCGGGTACTCACCGCAGACCCCGACCAGTTGGGCCGCACCGACATCGCCGACCATGCGCTGAAGGCATTCCGAAAGTCGGCCGTTCGCGAGGTGGTGATCGCGGCTCGCCGGGGACCCGCCCACTCGGCATTCACCCTGCCCGAGCTGATCGGGCTCACCGGTGCGTGCGAGGTCGTGCTGAGCCCTGAGGACCAGCGCTGGGTGCATGCCGATCTCGCCACCGCGACGGACCCATTCACCAGGCACAAGCTGCAGATCCTGAGCGGGCTGGGTGATGGCTCGACGCCATCCGCGCGGCCGCGCATCCGGCTGGCCTACGGGCTGACGCCGCAGCGCATCCTCGGTGAAGAGCGCGCCGTCGGGGTCGAGTTCTCGGTGACCGAGACCGGCGCACCCCGCCGGATTGATGCCGGATTGGTGCTCACGTCGATCGGTTACCGCGGCAAGCACATTCGTGACCTGCCGTTCGACAAGTCGAAGGCCGTCGTTCCCAACGACGGCGGACGGGTCGTCGAACCCGTGTCCGGCCGGCCGGTGCCGGGCGCCTATGTCGCGGGCTGGATCAAACGAGGGCCGACCGGCTTCATCGGCACCAACAAGTCCTGCTCCTTCCAGACCGTTCAGGCGTTGGTGGCCGACTTCAACTCCGGCGCATTGACCGACCCGGTGGGCACGCCGGCGTCGCTGGTGGACCTGGTGGCCGAGCGCCAGCCCGATGTCGTCGACTCCGCCGGGTGGCGAGCCATCGACGCGGCCGAAGTGGCGCGTGGTGACGCTGATGGCCGTCCGCGTCGCAAGTTCACCGATGTCGCCGACATGCTCGCTGCTGCGGGCACCGCGCCGCAGGCGCCGCCACGGGGACGGCGCCTGCTGACCCGGTTGCGCGCGCGGGATTAGATGTTGCGAGATCGCCGTCAGGCCTGGGCCGACATCGACTCCTTGATCTCCTCGATGCTGACCTCGCGGACCGGCTGGCCGAGCGCCCAGTTGTGCCCGAACGGATCGGCCACCACACCGTAACGATCGCCCCAAAACTGGTCCTCCAACGGCATCACCACGGTGGCGCCGGCGTCGATTGCCCGCTGGAACTTGGTGTCGACATCGGTGACCGTGAGGTGGATGGTCACGGGTGTGCCTCCCAAGGACTTGGGGGTCATCGACTGGTCGTTACACATTTCCGGGAAGTCGTCGTTGAGCATCACCATTGAGCCGTTGATCTGCACCGCGGCATGGATGAGCCGGCCATCGGGGCCGGGGATGCGGGCCATTTCGACGGCGTCGAACGCCCGCACGTAGAAGTCAATGGCGGCAGCGGCGTCATCGACGACGAGGTGGGGGATCACTGCAGGTTCGACCTTGATGGCCATGGGCACTCCTTCAGGTTGGTGGTATCGCCCGCCCGGGCTCATACGTACTGACCAACCCTGACGGCAATTCTCATCGCGAACCGTAATCGGGACCTCCGACAGCCGACGATCGGAGGACGCTGCGTGCCTCCGATCGGCTGAGGCCGAATTCGTCCGCAAACGTCCGATCGGTGGATTCCGGAACGTCGGGACGATCTCTACGTTGGGTGCATGTCGCCCATCGCACCAGCCTCCGCCGGGACGCGGCCGCTGCCCGCTGATCAACCCAAGCTGTTCCTGGTCATGGATGCGGGGTCGGACTCCGGCTATTTCGCCGCGCGGGCGTTGCTGGCCGCCGGCTACTGCGTAGCGGTGTCGGGGCGGAACGTGAGTCAGTTGACCAGGGTCGTGCACGGCTACAGCGCGTCGCGGGTCTTCGCGGTCGCCGCGGACAGCACCGATCAAGCCCAGGTGATGAAGTTGATCAGCTCGGTGGAACGCCGCTTCGGGCGCGCCATCAGCTCGGTGATCCGGGGCTCCTCCTATAACCACACGACGATCTGACGTCACGGCACGGCAAGCAGCGGGTATTGCCGCGCGCTACTGGTGCTGATACAGTCGTCTCACCTCTGGATGAGACATCTGTATCAGCTTTTGTCTCGAACCTGGCTGAAAAGGACGACCGCGTGGGTCCTACGACTCTGACGATTTACCGCACACTGGACGCGCGCCAGCGCGACGTGCGCGAACGCTTGCTCGCGGCCGCCCGCGAATTGATTCGCGAGCACGGCCACGAGTCCGTGGGTATGGAGCAGATCGCCAGCTCCGCCGGCGTTTCCAGGGCGACGACATACCGCTATTTCGCGTCCAAGGAGCATGTGGTGTGCGAGGCCGCGCTGGCCTGGGGTCATGATGTGGCGCAGCGCATTCCGCAAGCGATCGCGGCAGCGTCTCCGGCCAGCGCAATCGACGTCGCGATTGAGCAGGTCGTCCGGGAGGCTGCGTCGGACCTGCCGATGGTCCGGGCGACCATGGCCTCGGTCCTGGCTCAGGGTCCGGTTGCTGACGCGTTCCGCCTCGGCGTTCGGCAGATGTTCCTGGACCTACTGGGAGGAGCGACGGGAGTACCGCACGACGTGCACGAACTCTCGTCGCTCGACCCGGCCATGACGGTGCTCGGACGGGTGTTCTTCGCCGATCTGGCATTGCTCGGAGTCGGCGACATCACCGTCGAGCAGTGCATCGCCGAACTGGGACTGGCCGCCCGGCGCCTGCTGACCGACACTTCACACGAGTAGGAGCGACACCATGAATAGCACTGCGCTGCAACCAGTCTGGGACTGGATGCTGCATCACCTCGGCGTCGGTTTTTTCGAATTCCCATTGTATTTCTTGCCGGTTGTGGTCGCGGTCGTGCTGCTGACCGGCGTCGTCTATTCGGTCTTCGACGTCGCCGTCTACCACCGGATCTCGGCCCGGGCGGCGACCAAGCTGGGATTGCGGATCATGTCGACCTACGTCGGTGCGGCGGTGGCATTCTTCGTCCTGCACCGCATATTTCATCCATGGGTGGCCGAAGTGCCCACCGCAGCACCGACATTGGTCGCCTTCGTCACCCAGCTCGTGTGCTTCATGGTGATCGGGGAGTTTCTCACCTATTGGTGGCACCGGCTCGAGCACGGCAACCGATTCGTCTTTCAGAAGGTGCATTACCTGCACCATCGGGTGCAATCACCCCTGACCATCTGGACCAACTTCGTGGTGCACCCGGTTGAGGGCCTGATGGTGATGCTGTGCCTGTATGTACCGCCATTGGTGTTCGGGGCGCATCCGATGATCGTGGTCGCCTATGCGGTGGCGAACACCACCGCCATGGTGATCACTCACAGCGGCTACGACATGACCTTCTATCCCCGTTGGTTGCTGCCTGCGGCGTCGGGCCACGAACTACATCACTCCGAAAAGCGGCCCACCAACCTGTCTGTCGTGATGACATACGGCGACAAGCTGTTTGGTACGTACAAAAAGCCGGAAATCGCGGCTTTGCCGGTGGCCTCGTAGCCGTCGCAGATCTCGCCTGAGTCGCCAGTTCGGCAGCCCGAGGGCAGGCACGGTCGGCGTGATTTGAGTAGTCCACTACTGCAGCTCGCACCGTCGACCGCTGACATTCTCGGACTGTCGGAAGTGGCGGAGGTAAGCGGGCATGTCATATGTGAGGGTGTTGCCAGAGGCCATGGAGGCCGCAGCGGCAGAGTTGGACCACATCGCTTCCGCGCTCGATGAAGCCCACAGGTCGGCGGTCCCGTCGATCCTCACGATGGCCCCAGCGGCCGCCGACGAGGTGTCGGCGAGCATAGCGCTCCTGTTTTCGGAGCACGCTCACGACTATCGGGCGGCGGCAGGGGAGGCGGCGAGTTTCCAGCAGCACCTTGTGCACCACCTGAGTGCGAGCGCGGCGTCGTATGCCAGCGCTGAAGATGTGATCGCTTCGTTGTTGCAGGGTGTGAATGAGGAGCTGCGCTACTACACCCGTGCTGGAAACGCATTGACCAACATGATCACCTTGTTGCCTTTGCAGGTAATGGCATTCACGCTCTTTCCCCTCTTCTGGCCGCTTTTGCCCCTCTTCCCCTTCCTGGTTCTCCAACAATTCTTGACGCTGTTCGGCGAGGTGATCGGCGGGCAACCTATTTCTTACCCGTACGTAGACATGCCTTTTCACCCGTACCTGGATTGAGACGATCCCGATCCGCCGGACGGCTGTCTCGATCGTCCCCATCGAACAAGCTCTAGCGAAAACTGCCGTCACCAACGGCACCGCGTGCGCTTGTCGGCGCCGTCAAGCGGCGGAAGACGGCGAAGGTGACGCCCGTCTATGCGTCGGTGAGTACCCGATCCCAGCCCGTGACCGATTCCGGGCTGCGCGGGCCCGGTCCCACGTAGATGGCCGAGGGGCGGACCAGTTTGCCCAGCCGCTTCTGCTCGAGGATGTGGGCGCACCAACCGGCAGTGCGTCCACAGGTGAACATCGCCGGCATCATGTTGGCCGGAACCTCGGCGAAGTCCAAGATGACCGCGGCCCAGAACTCCACATTGGTCTCGATCGCCCGGTCCGGCCGGCGCTCCCGGAGCTCGGCCAGCGCCGCCTGCTCGAGCGCGACGGCCACCTCGTAACGGGGTGCTTTCAGCCGTTCCGCGGTCGCCCGCAGGACTCGCGCCCGCGGGTCCTCGGCCCGATAGACCCGGTGTCCGAAACCCATCAGCTTCTCGCGGCGATCCAGGATGCCCTTGACCAGACCGCGCGCGTCGTCGGTGCGTTCCACCTCTTCGATCATCGGCAACACGCGGGCCGGCGCGCCACCGTGCAAGGGGCCGCTCATCGCTCCGATCGCACCCGACAGCGCTGCGGCGACATCCGCGCCGGTCGAGGCGATCACGCGGGCGGTGAAGGTGGAGGCGTTCAAGCCGTGTTCAGCGGCTGACACCCAGTAGGCGTCGATCGCCTCGACATGCCTGGGATCCGGTTCGCCCTGCCAGCGAGTCATGAAACGTGCTGTGACAGTGGAACATTCGTCGATGACGCGCTGTGGTACGGCCGGCTGGTAGATACCGCGCGCCGACTGTGCGACGTACGACAGCGCCATGACCGAGGCTCGGGCCAGCTGGTCGCGCGCGACCGCTTCTTCGGTGTCCAGCAGCGGCTGGTATCCCCAGATCGGCGCCAGCATCGCCAGGCCGGCCTGCACATCCACCCGCACGTCGCCGGTGTGGATCGGCAGTGGGAACGGTTCGGCGGGCGGCAGTCCGCGGCCGAACTCACCGTCGACCAACAGCGCCCAAACGTCGCCGAAGGTGACCCGCTGGCTCACCAGATCCTGAATGTCGACGCCGCGGTAGCGCAGCGCGCCGCCGTCTTTGTCGGGTTCGGCGATTTCGGTGGTGAAGGCCACAACGCCTTCGAGGCCTGGGACAAAATCCTCCGGAACCACAGTCATGGGGCAAATTCTCGCACCTGTGTCCGCACCGCTTACTACCGGCCGGTAACAGCCGCCGAGTAGCGTTGGGGCGGTGACCGAACCTCATGGGCAGCACCTGGCCGGGATGCGGGTGGAGTACGGATCCGTCGAGAAGGACGGCAGCCCCGACCTCGACGCGGACTGGCTTGCCGACGGCTGGCTTACGTTGTTCCGCAAGTGGATTGATGACGCTCAGCAAGCCGGCATCGCCGAGCCGAACGCCATGGTGGTGGCTACCGTCGCTGACGGCAGGCCCGTCAGCCGCTCGGTGTTGTGCAAGAGCGCCGACGAGGCGGGGATCACCTTCTACACCAATTACGACTCGGCCAAGGGCCTCGACCTGGCGGCAACCCCGTACGCGTCGGCGACCTTCCCCTGGTACCTGCTGGGCCGGCAAATCCACGTCCGGGGCGCGGTGAGCAAAGTCGATCCGCGGGACACCCAGGAGTACTGGTCCAAGCGGCCACGCGGCTCGCAGCTGGGGGCCTGGGCTTCACACCAGTCGCAGCCCATCGCGTCGCGCGCGGCCCTGCTCGACCAACTCGCCGAGGTGACCGCCCGCTTCGCCGACACCGAGCAGATCCCGGTGCCGCCGAACTGGGGCGGATACCTGATCGCTCCCGAAGTGGTCGAATTCTGGCAAGGCCGGGAAAACCGGCTGCACAACCGCATTCGGGTGATCGACGGGCAGATCGAGCGGTTGCAGCCCTAGCTCGTTTGCTCGCCGTCACGTTTATCCGTGACCGCGTCTGGCTACGCTCGCCAACGATGCCCCTCCTTGCGGATACGACGCCGCTGCGCACCGCCGACTTCCGCAGACTCTGGGTGGCCGGCATTCCCACCGTCATCGGCGCGAATCTGACGATCTTCGCCGTCCCGGTTCAGATCTATGCGTTGACGCGAAACTCCGCATACGTCGGGCTGGCCGGACTGTTCGCGTTGGTGCCGCTGGTGGTGTTTGGTCTGCTCGGTGGCGCCTGGTCCGACGCCATGGACCGGCGGCTGCTGCTGATCCTCTCCTCCTGCGGGCTGGCGGCGGGCTCGCTGTTGTTGTGGCTGCAGGCTGCGCTCTCTCTGAACAATGTGTGGGTGGTGCTGTGCCTGCTGGCGGTGCAGCAGGGGTTCTTCGCCGTCAACTCGCCCGCCCGGTCTGCGGCGATCCCCCGGATGCTGCCGGGGGAGCAGTTGCCGGCAGCCAACGCGCTGAACATGACCGTCAGTCAGTTCGGCGCGATCGTCGGCCCGCTGCTGGCGGGGCTGCTGCTGAATTGGGTCGACCTGTCCACGTTGTATCTGGTCGACGCGGTGGCCTGCACGGCGCCGATCTGGGCGACGATCCGGCTGTCGCCGATGCCGGCGCTGGAGCCGCCCGGGACGGCGGGCTGGGGGATCGGTGCGATGCTGGACGGTTTCCGCTATCTGGCCGGCAACACGGTGGTGCTGATGTCGTTCGTCGTCGACCTGATCGCGATGGTCTTCGGGATGCCGCGGGCGTTGTTCCCGCAGATCGCTCACGAAAGCTTCGGCGGTCCGATCGAGGGCGGTTCGGCGATGGCGCTGTTGGCCGCAGCTATCTCTGCCGGCGCAGTGGCCGGCGGCGTGTTCTCCGGCTGGTTGCCCAGAATCCGGCGGCAGGGTCTGACGATTGTCGCGGCGATAGTCGTGTGGGGGCTGGCGATGGTGGGCTTCGGGTTGGTGTGCGGCACGGCGCACGGCCGGGCGGGTCCGATGCTGTGGGCGGCGGTGGCGTTTCTCGCGGTCGGCGGAGCGGCGGACATGGTGTCGGCCGCATTCCGGCAAACGATCCTGCAGGGGGCGGCCTCCGCTGAGCTGGTGGGACGGCTGCAGGGGGTGTTCACCGTGGTGGTCGGCGGTGGGCCCCGGTTGGCCGACACGGTGCACGGCGCAGCGGCGGCAGTCGTTGGCACGACGGCGGCCGCGGCGGGCGGCGGTGCGCTTGTGGTGGCCGGTGTGTTGGTTGCGGCGCTCGTCGCGCCGGCTTTCATGCGGTATCGGGTCCCGATTGGCAGTGGCGGGCGGTGAGTTCGTCGTATGGCTGCGGGTCGTCGAATCGAACGAGCGCCTCATCGAGATCCGTCTCGGCGAACACTTCACATCGGCTGATGCGGTCACCGTCAAAGGCGAGAACGCTGATCTCGCGCCATTCGGCCTCGAGGCCTTCGCGCGACGTCGCGCACACGACATGCGTGACCACGGCACCCAGGTCGCTCAACCTGTGCATCGCCTCGATGTGAATTGCTGCCTCTGGCACCAGGTCCCATGACTGCCCAACTCCTGATGCGTGGTTTGACGTGCTCTGCCGTGCTGCTGCTCGTCGCGTTCGCCCTGGATGGTGGTGTCGGTTCTGGTACAGAGGTTCGCTCGCATCGACGAGGCGGGCTTGAGTAGTCAGCTACCTAAATGAGGGTGCGGGAACGACGCCTCTTCCGCGGGCGCCGGCGACACAAGGTTTGAGTACCCGACTACTGATTTCCATCGCACCGGCCCGGGGCGACGCTTGGTGCGCAGGAAGTTTCCGCCGGGACGGGACCGGGTGATCCACACGAAACGAGGGAGCACCTGCGATGGCTGGCGACGTTCATTGCCGCGGGTATCGGGGCTGTCTTCGGAATTGCCTGACCTCACAGTCGACCGAGGCCGAAAATGCCTGCTACACCCGTGCCGATGTTCAGTAAGCCCGAGCTGTAGCCACTCAATCGGCCGATCGGTTGGCCCGCGATCGCGGCGGTCACGGCGGTGTTGAAGAAGCCGGACATCCGGCCGTCGATGTTTGAGCCACCGGTGGCCAGGTTGGAGATGCCCGAAATTCCGTGGTTCTCGATGCTGCCGCCCTTGGCGGTGTTCAGCAGACCCGACATCTGTGAGCCGGTGTTACCGAAGCCCGACACATTGGTGCCCGTGTTGTTGAAGCCCGAGTTGGTGAGCCCGGTGTTGATAGCCGATCCGATACCAGTGTTGGCGTTACCCGCATTCCACAGGCCGGTGTTCGTGTCGCCTGAATTCCCGTTTCCCGTGTTGTAGTGACCTGCGTTCCAGAAGCCGCTGTTGACGGCGCCGGTATTGCCGATACCGGTGTTATAGCTGCCGGAGTTCCCGAAGCCGGTGTTGACGATGCCCGCGTTTCCGATGCCGGTGTTCAGTGCTCCTGTATTACCGATGCCGAAACTCCCGGCACCGGAGTTTCCGATGCCGAAGTTGTTGTGGACGCCGGGCAATTGTCCGAGGTTGCTGCCCGCGTTGAAAATCCCGACGTTGCCGCTGCCGGAGTTGAAGAGCCCGATGTTGTTGGTACCGGAGTTCCCCAATCCGATGTTGCCGCTGCCTGAGTTCAGCAGTCCCGCCAGGTTGATGCCCACCTGATTGTTGCCGGTGAGCCCGATCCCGATGTTGTTGTTTCCGGAGTTGCCGAAGCCGATGTTGTTGTTGCCGGTGTTCCCGGCCCCGGTGTTGAAATTGCCGGTGTTTCCGCCGCCTCTGTTTCCGTTGCCGCTGTTTCCCAGGCCGATGTTGTCGTTACCGGTGTTGCCCAGCCCAACGTTATGAGTGCCGGCCCCATACAGGTTGGTGCCGACATTTCCGAAGCCGATGTTGTCGTCCCCGACATTTCCGGAGCCGAAATTTCGGCTGCCGGTGTTGCCGCTGCCGAGGTTGGCATTGCCGGTGTTTCCGCCGCCGATGTTCTGATCGCCGATGTTGCCGCTGCCGAAGTTGCTGTTGCCGGTGTTGCCGTTGCCGACGTTGGAGACGCCCTTGTTGCCCAGGCCGAGGTTGGCCAGCAGCTCCTGGACGCTAGCCGCGGGTCCTGGCCGCGCGGAGACGTTGGCTCCGTTGCCGATCAGCGGGCGTCCGGTCAGGGTCACGAAGGGCGCGTTGACGAGGTCGAGCAGGCCCTGCAGGGGCCGGGTGACAGCGGTCTCCGCGCCCGCGTACGAGTCCGCGCCGGCTGCCAGGATGCGCGCGAAGTGATCATTGAACCGCATGGCCTGGGCGCTGAGCGCTTGATATTGCCGGCCATGGGTGGAGAACAGTGCGGCGACCGCGGCCGACACCTCATCGGCCCCCGCGGCGAGTACCGCCGTGGTCCCGGCCGACGCGCCCGTGTTGGCGGTGGTGAGCGCCGACTCGATAGCGGCCAAATCCGTTACGGCCGCGATCATCAAATCCGGTGCTGCCGTCACGTAGGACATGTCGGTCCCCCAACTATTGAGCGTGGCGCACCGGAAGGGACGGGGCGTTCGACCCAGCCTGACGGGTAGCGGCGGCTCAGGATTAGGTAGACGGATACTTAATCGTGCGTGGCGACAGCACCGGATCCTGAACTCACCGGTCCGCCCGATAAACCTGAGAATCGGCGGCGCTTACCCTTACGCTACGCACGTGCGCTTGTCGTGGCCGCTGGTCGGCCGCTTGGAGCAGCTGCGGATTATCAAAGCTGCTCTAGCGGCCTCGGACACCCCCGGCATCGTCGTATGCGGTCCAGCGGGGGTCGGTAAGAGTCGGATCGCTCGTGAGGCGCTGTCCGCCGCCGTGGCCAGGGGTTGGGAGGGCCGGTGGGCCGTCGGCACCTCGGCGGCGCGGGCAATTCCGCTGGGCGCCTTCACAGAGTGGGCTCAACCAGGAGTCAACGACGTCGTGCAGTTGCCGCGCGCAGTCATGCAAGCACTGACGGCGGCGCCCGCGGGCGTTCCGGTGGTGCTGGCCGTCGACGACGTTCAATTGCTCGACGACCTTTCGATTTTCGTGCTCCATCAGGTTGTGCAGCGGGAAGCTGCGAAGGTACTGCTGACCGTCCGCGCAGGCGAGCCCATTCCCCCTGCGGTGCAGGAGGTATGGGGGATTGGTCAATTCGAACGAATCGACCTGGAGCCGTTGTCCCTCGAGGAAGCCGGCTCGCTGCTCTCAGCCACCCTGGGCGGCCCTGTGGATCCGATTGCCACTCAGCGGCTTTGGCGGCTCACCCGCGGCAACCTGCTGTATCTGCGCAATATCGTCGAGCAGGAGGTTGCAGATCGGCGGATCATCTGCCGGGACGGCTACTGGCGCTGGCTCGGCGATCCCGTCATGCCGCCGGGACTGGTCGAGTTGATCGAGTCCCGCATCGGAGCGCTACCCGCGCCGGTCAGCGACGTGGTCGACGTGGTCGCAGTCGGCGAGCCACTCGAGTTGGCTCACCTGAGGCGCATCGCTGACCCGGCGGCGATAGAGGATGCCGACACGCGTGCCCTCATCTCTCTCGAGGCCTCCGACGGCGGTGTCCAGGTCCGCTTGGCGCACCCGCTCTACGGTGAGGTTCGGCGGCGGCGCGCGCCCTCGACACGGTTACGGAGGTTGCGCGGACTCGTTGCCGCTGAACTCGCCACGTCAGAGGGCCGCGATGACATCCAGGTCGTGGTGCGGCGCGCCACGCTGAGTCTGGAGTCCGATCTCACACCCGACCCGGACCTCCTGGTCAGCGCGGCTCATGGCGCCGTCTGGCTGGCGGATCTGCCACTCGCAGATCGGCTTGGCGATGCCGCGCTGCGTGCCGGCGCCGGAGCCGATGCAAGTTTCGTTCGCGCGCACGCACTTTCATGGTTGGGTCGGGGGGCCGAGGCCGACGCGGTGCTCGCCGGTCTCGACACCAGCCAGTTGACCGATATCGAGCGTGCCCGGCTGGCGTTCCTACGGGCCAGCAATGTGCTGTGGGCACTGGGCGACCCCGTGCACGCCAAAGAGATCATCGACGACGCGGTTTCGACCGCGGCACCGCACGTGCGGAGCTATATCGATGCCTTCCTGACGGTCTACTGGTTTGCGACCGACGAACCGGATGCCGCGCTGCACGCGTCGACGAGCTTGGAACTGACCGAGTTACCCGCTGTCGTCGGCGCTGAGATCGCTTGGGTCCTTGCCACGATAAGCGCGGATGCGGGGCGTGCCGGCGAAGCAGCAGCTCTCGCGGAGGCCGGATATGCCAGTGCGGCGCGCTCTTTCGATGCACCGCAGATGGCATTCAACATCGCGGATTCGCACGTGAGCGCGCTGTTGCTGGCGGGCCGGATCACCGAGGCCCTCGACGTCGCCGACTGGGTGAGCCGACGCGCGGCTGACATGCCGGGGGCTGCTCAGTTGCTGGGAGCCGCGATCAGGGGTAGGGCCGCACTCGGAGCGGGGAATGTGCGATCCGCGGTTCCGCTGCTCGAAAGCGCGGTGGCGGGACTGACCGCCACCCACGCGCTGGGCTGGGGATACCGCTACGACATCGCCCGCGTCACTGCCCTGGCGCTCAGCGGATCCATCAAGCAGGCGACCGCCGAACTCGCCGCGCTGGACAGACAGCGTCGCCCTTTCCGGTCGTTGGCCTACGAGCGCGGTTTGGCGCGGGCGTGGGTGGCCGCCGCCCAGGGTGCTGTGTCCGAAGCGATCTCGATCGCGCTGGCGACGGCCCAAAATGCCTCGACCAAAGGCCAATTTGGGGCAGAGGTGCTGTGTCTGCAGACCGCCGCGCAGTTTGGCGATCATTCGGGTACGTCCAGGTTGCGTGAGCTCGAAGCGGTCGTCGAGGGACCACGGGTCGGTGTCGCGGCGCGGTTCTCGGCCGCCCTGCATGCAGGCGACGCCGGCGGACTGGCGGCGGCCTCGGAGGAATTCGAACAGATCGGTGACTACGTTGCTGCCATCGACGCTGCCGCTCATGCCGCCGTCGCATACCGCAACCAGGGCTTACGGGGCTCGGCCTTGGGCAGTGCGGAAAGGGCGGATGCCTTGGCCGAGCAGTGGGGCGGTGTGTCGACTCCGGCGCGTCGACAGGCAAGCGAACCGCTGCCGTTCACCGATCGGGAGCGCGAGATCGTCATGCTGATCGGTGCCGGATTGTCCAACCGAGCGGTAGCCGATCGGCTGACGCTTTCGGTACGCACCGTGGAAAGCCACATCTACCGGGCGATGTCGAAAACCGGCACCACCACCCGCGAGGAACTCGCCGCGCTGGTGTCGCATCGGCAAGTTGAGTAGCGGAATACTGCGTGGGCCCGACGCGGACGCGGACATGCTGACTGCGTGAGCCGCCAATTGAGGCCTGTGAACGCAGCGACCTTCACCGCCCTTACGGGTGTACGTACCGAACATCCGACCGAGAAGGCCATTGCGGCCGGCGGAACGGTGTTCGTGTTCCCCGGCCAGGGTTCCTGGCCGGCTCGCGGCACAATCGCGGCGGTGGAATCCGCGCACGCCTTCAGGGCCCAACTGCGGCTCTGCGACGACGCTTTCGCCGAGTTCGTCGAGTGGTCGCTGCTCGAGACAGTGCTCGGCGGCGCTGGTTGTCCCGTGCCGGATCGCGTCGATGTGGCACCGCCGGTGCTGTTTGGGGTGACGGTGTCGCTTGCTGCGCAGTGGCGTGCGATGGGAATACATCCGGACGCGGTGATAGGTCAGCGCCTGGGTGAAGTCGCGGCGGCATACGTTGCGGGTGGGTTATCGCTGCGCGACGCCGCGCGAGTAGTGACTCTGTGCAGCAATGTGATTGGACCTGCTCCGGACAACGATTGCGTCGATGTGGACACGCTGCGGCAGAGGTTGCGCACGTCCCTTTCCCGAATGCGGCCTCGAAGCGCTGACATCCCGTTCATTTCGTCGGTCACTGGCGCCGGTCTGGACACGGCGATCCTCGACGCCGACTACTGGTTGGCCAACATGGGGCAAGCCCCCCTGTTCAACGAAGCCGTGCGGTGGTCATGTACAAGGGGCTACCGGACTTTCCTGGAATGCAGCCCGCACCCGGCGCTGATTGCCGGCATCGAGCAGTTCTTGGGGGAGCGTGCGGTCTCCACCGTGATTGCTGCCGGGCCTTCAGGTATCTGACCGATGAGCACTCCGGTAATCGGCAGTTCTGGCGGCCATGACATCCGCCCACGCGATATGCCCGTCGAAGCCAAGCGCTTGGGCCATGCTGCGATAGCGATCCAACAGCTTCCGGTAAGCGTCGTCGTCGCCGCACGCACGAGCCATCAGCGCGCGCAACCGCAGCAGCGTGATCTTGCGCATGGCCCAATCCTCTGGCGCACCAATGCTTTCCAAGCGTGTCAACGCTCCCTGCGCTTCGGCCACGTCACCGTCTGCGCCGCGCTCCAGCAGCGTCTCCACCAGAAAGCCGATGCCCAGAAGTTCGAAGAAGGGCCGACCCGCCCGGCGTAACTCGTCGACCGTCTTGCGCATCACCTGGATAGGAGCGTCGAATTCACCCCGGCGAGCCTTGTCCCGGGCGACCCACAACTCAGCGACCGGAACCAGGAAGGGAATGGGTTCGCGCAACCACATCTCGCGGACCTGCAGCATCAGTTCCAGCCCGCGGTCATGCTCGGCTTCGGTGTCACGGTGCAGCAGCGCGATCGCCAGTCCGTACTTGACGATGCTCAGCGCGGCGGCGCTGGACCCCTCGGCGGTCTGCACCGCCGCCTCGAGTTCGTGCATTGCGGAGTCTTCCGGTCGTAACACCCCGTAGGTGATCGGCAGGCCGTGGGTCCAGCCCGCGACCATGGCGTGAGTTGTCGGATCGCTTTGCCGGGCCATGTCGGAGGCGGCCAGCAGATCCTGTTTCCAGCCAGGCAGGCCCACCCACCATCCGGCAACGCCGCGCCACGCCAGCGCTGCCGCAAGGGGTGATCCGAAACCGAACTCGGCACCCTTGACGGGATCGCCGTCAGCCAGTTCGATGACGGTCTGCGACCATCGCACGATTTCACCGAATTCCCCTGCGTCGAACCAGTTGTTGAACGCGATGAACGCCAAACCTATTGTCGGAGAGGGATCATCGATTGACGCGAGCATCGCCATCTGTTCGGATGCCAGCCGCGATCCCTCGCGGGTCTGCCCGCTGTACATCAACTCCGTTTCCAGTCCGGTGATGCCGATGGCCAGTGAGACCTTGTCTCCGGCCGCGGTACACAGCTCCCGCAGCTCCTCGAAAAGTCCGCGAGATTCCTGGATGGCTTGCCAGCTGACGGCACACAGCATCATGCGGGGTGCGATCCGCATCGCCTGCTGATCGGGTTCTTCAGAGGGAAGCAGGTCGGCGATGCGCATCGCCCGTTCCCAATTGACCCGCGCGGCGCGAACGTCGATGGTGGCCGACCGCACTCCGGCGCGCATATGCCAGGCGTACGCCGCGGCCAGATCGCCGGCGGCCTCCCAGTGCTCGGCGATCAGTGCGGCATTCTGGTCGGCCATGATCTTGCTGGTCGACTCGATGGCGGTCGCCAGTCGCCGGTGCCACTCAGCGCGATCGGCCTTCAACTGCGATTCGTAAGCCACCGCGTGGATGAGCGGATGGCGAAAGGCGTACTCGGCGTTGCGGTCGAATCGCACCTGTTCGATGAGTTCCGCATGAAGCAACTCCTCGACCCACGGCTCGATGCCCAGCACCGAAAGCAGTTCGGCCTCAAATCGGGCACCGATCACCGACGCCGCGTTCAATGTCTGCCGTGTAGCCGGGTTCAGCCGGTCGATGCGTGCCGCGATGGCCGCTTGCACGGTGGCCGGCACACTCAGTTCGGCGACACCGGCGGAACAGACGTAGCTGCCGCGCTTACCGGCCAGCGCTCCGCGCTGCACCAACTCGCGCACCATCTCCTCGGTGAAGAACGGGTTTCCCGCGGCTCGGTCGGCGATGATCGGCGCAAGGTCGCCGACCGACGGATGAGAGCCCAGCAACTCGTCCAGCAACGCCGCGGTGTCCGAATCGGCCAGAGGCGCAAGCGAGATGCTCTGCGCGCCGGCAACGCGCGTCAGCATTCCCTCGTACTCGGGGCGATAGGTGATCAGCACCAGCGATGGGGTGCGGGGTATGACGCTCAGAAAGTCGGCCACCATCGACTCGCTGGCCGCGTCGATCCAGTGTGCGTCCTCGATGATGAAAAGCGCTGGCGCAGTGCGCGCAAGCGAGGTCATGTTGACCAGTTCGGTCAATCTGCGCCGCCGCGCATCGGGGTCGATTTGAGGCAGGGCCACATCGGGATCCGCGATGCCCAGCAGATCGTCGAGCAGCAACAGGTCCTGCGGGTTGATGTTCGGCGGCACGGTTGCCCGCAACTGCACCCGGGCGGCCTCGCCGTCGAGGTCGGCGGAGTTACTGGCCGCTCGCAGCAGCCGTGCCACCACGCCGAAGGAGACGTCACCGGCGTGCGACTCGCAAAACGTCCAGAACACCTCGACCCCGCGGTGGGCGGCGCGTGCCGCGACCTCGCGGGCGACCCGGCTCTTGCCTATGCCGGGCGGTCCCACCACCGTCACGACGCCGCCGTATCCTCCGACCGCCCGGTCCACCATGGCGTCCAGGGCCGCCATCTCCCAGCGCCGGCCGACCAGGTTCGCCTCGGCCCGACCTGCGGAAGCATCCCGGCGGGAAATCGCCGACAGTCGACGCGCGGGCAGCGGCTCCTCGGCCCCTTTGACGCGAACCCACTCCGGCTCACCAAGCACAGCGGCGTTTTCGACCAGTCTCGCCGTTGACTCCGACAGCAGAATCCCGCCCGGTGGCGCGGCGGATTCCATCCGCTGCGCCAGCCCGACCGATTCTCCGGTCGCGGCGTATCCCAGCGCGATCTCACCCGCGATGACCCGGCCCGAATTCAGGCCCACTCGCAGTTGCAGGTTCACGCCGTCCCGACGCGCCACCTCGGCCGCCAGCGCGGCAGCCGCGTCCTGGATGGCCAGCGCGGCCAGGCACCCACGCAGGGCGTGATCCTCCAACGCCACCGGTGCCCCGAACAGTGCCATCACGCCGTCGCCGTTGTATTCCACCGTCCCGCCGAAGCGTTGCACTACCGCCGCCGACCGCTGCACCAGCTCGGTCATCACTTCACGCAGGCGCTCGATGTCCAGGGCGGCCGCCAGGTCCATCGAGCGCACCACGTCGGCGAACAGCACCGTGACCTGCTTGTAGTTGGCGGTGTCGCCTGGAAGAGCCGCGGGGGCACCGCACTGGTCGCAGAACCGGGCGCTCGCCCGCAGGTCGTTACCGCATGACCCGCACGCAGTCATTGCCCAAGGATAGGCGCGCTAACCAGCACGTTGACGCAAGTTCTGGTTTCTGCATCGAGCGCCTGGCGTGCAGATCCGACCCCGGGAAGGCACGCCGTCGAGATAACGACTACCTTCACCTATACGCACCTAGTGCACCGATGCCGGACCTAGGGCGGCCAGCCATATCAAAGCCTGAGCGCAAAGGGGTTCTCGTGGGCGACACCGACGACACCGCAACTCTGAAGTACCCGGGGGGCGAGATCGACCTGAAGGTCGTCCATGCAACCGAAGGTGCCGACGGCATTGCGCTGGGTCCGCTGCTGTCGAAGACGGGGCACACCACCTTCGACAACGGCTTCGTCAACACCGCCAGCTGCAAGAGCGCGATCACCTACATCGACGGTGACGCCGGCATCCTGCGCTACCGCGGCTACCCGATCGACCAGCTGGCCGAGAAGTCCACCTTCATCGAGGTCTCGTATCTGCTGATCTACGGCGAGCTGCCAACCACCGACCAGCTGGCCGAGTTCACCCAGCGCATCCAGCTGCACACGATGCTGCACGAGGACCTCAAGCGCTTCTTCGACGGATTCCCGCGCAACGCTCATCCGATGCCGGTGCTGTCCAGCACGGTCAACGCGCTGTCGGCGTACTACCCGGACTCGCTCGACCCGACCGACAACCACCAGGTCGAGCTGTCCACCATCCGGCTGCTGGCTAAGTTGCCGACCATCGCGGCCTACGCCTACAAGAAGTCGGTGGGTCAGCCGTTCCTGTACCCGGACAACTCGCTGACCCTGGTGGAGAACTTCCTGCGGATGACGTTCGGGCTGCCGGCCGAGCCGTATCAGGCTGACCCCGAGGTTGTCCGCGCCCTCGACATGCTGCTGATCCTGCACGCCGACCACGAGCAGAACTGTTCGACGTCGACCGTGCGGCTCGTCGGGTCCTCCCAGGCCAACCTGTTCACGTCGATCTCCGGCGGCATCAACGCCCTGTGGGGCCCGTTGCACGGTGGCGCCAACCAGGCGGTGCTCGAGATGCTCGAGCAGATCCGCGAGAGCGGCGACGACGTGGGCGAGTTCGTCCGCAAGGTGAAGAACCGCGAGGCCGGTGTCAAGCTGATGGGCTTCGGCCACCGCGTCTACAAGAACTACGACCCGCGGGCCCGGATCGTCAAAGAGCAGGCCGACAAGATCCTGGCCAAGCTCGGCGGCGACCCGCTGTTGGACATCGCCAAGCAGCTGGAAGAAGCGGCGCTGACCGACGACTACTTCATCGAGCGCAAGCTCTACCCGAACGTCGACTTCTACACCGGCCTGATTTACCGGGCGCTGGGCTTCCCGGTCCGCATGTTCACCGTGCTGTTCGCGCTGGGCCGCCTGCCGGGCTGGATCGCGCACTGGCGTGAGATGCACGACGAGGGCGACAGCAAGATCGGCCGCCCGCGCCAGATCTACACCGGCTACACCGAGCGTGACTACGTCGGGATCGACGGCCGCTAGTCACGCAGCGCGAGCAAGGGGGACGCCCCCTACAGGAGGTACCCTCACCCGCTCGCGGGGGAACGCCAAGGCGCCCTGGAACATGCGTTCCGGGGCGCTTTTGCTTGTGGTGGCGGGAAGGGGCGGCGCCCGCGGAATGGCCGTCCCATTACAGCGAGGCCAGCACGGCCATGGCGGCGTTGTGCCCGCCGATGCCCGAGACCGCCCCGCCGCGGCGGGCTGCTGAACCGCACAGCATGATTCGATCGTGTGCGGTGGCGACGCCCCACCGCCGGGACGGTGTGTCCAGCGGGTCGTCGTCTTCCGCGAACGGCCACGACAGCGCACCGTGGAAGATATTGCCCGCGGTCATCGCCAGCCGGTCCTCCAGATCCAGTGTGGTGGTTGTTTCCAGACAGGGTCGGCCGTGCGCATCTGGCAGCAGGACATCCTGAATCGGTTCGGCCAGAACGGAATTCAACGAAGTCAGCACCGCCTCAGTGAGCTGCTGGCGCCACCGGCCGGGGTCGGGCGTCCCGGCCGCCGGGGCGTGGAAGCCGAACACTGTCATCGTCTGGACGCCGGGCAGTGCGGGCGAGACGATGCTCGGATCGGTCAGCGAGTGGCAGTAGGCCTCGCATGGCAACGGATCCGGCAGCTGACCCGACGTCGCACGCAGGTAGCCGGCATCGAGTTGGGACCAGGTCTCGTTGACGTGAAACGTGCCGGCGAAAGCATGCTCTGGGCGCACACTGCGGTCGCGAAGGCGCGGCAGTCGGCGGAGCACCATGTTGACCTTGACTTGCGGACCCGGGGCCACCGGTGGCACCGGCTCACCGAGCAAGCGGGCCAGCACCGCCGGTCCGACGCCGGCCAGTATGAAACGACAGCGGACCCGGTGTTCGTCCCCACGGCTGTGAAAGCGCACTTCGCCAGCGGGATCGAGCGCGAAAACCTCAGCGGCAGTTGATATCTCGGCTCCGTACCGAGTGGCGGCGGCGGCCAGTGCCAACGACACCGCGCCCATGCCGCCCACCGGGACATTCCAGTCCCCGGTGCCACCGCCGAGCAGGTGATACAGGAAGCAGATGTTCTGGATCAGTGATTGGTCATCCAGGCGGGCGAAGGTGCCGACCAGCGCGTCGGTGGCGATCACGCCGCGCACCAGGTCGCTGGATACGGCGTCGGCGATGGCGTGCCCGATCGGCTCGTCGACCATCGCACGCCAAGCTGCTGCCGCGTCCGCATCACCGTTGGCCTCGACGAGCCGGCGGGACTGCGCGCGGGTGCGCAACGGTTCGAGCAGGGTGGGCCACAGGCGCCTGGTGACCAGCCCACACCGCTGGTAGAAGGCGGCGAAACCGCGCTCATCGTCCGCCGCTCCGACCGCGCCGAAGCTGCCGGCCGGCCCGACGAGGAGACCCGTGCGTCCAGATGTTGCCGGGTCCGGTGTGTAAGACGAGTACGGCCGCTGGGCCAGTCGCACGCGCGCGCCGAGGTCGTCGAGAATGCGCGATGGCAGCAGACTCACCAGATACGAGTAACGCGACAGCCGGACGTCGACACCCTCGAAGAGCTGGGCAGACACCGTGGCCCCGCCGATTTGTGGCAGCCGCTCGAGAAGTCGGACCCGTAAGCCCGCCCGGGCCAGATAGGCGGCGGCGACCAGGCCGTTGTGGCCGCCACCGACGATGACTACATCGAAATCGGCGTCAGCCATCGGCAGGCGCTAATTGATGTAGCCTTCGACCTCGTCGGCCGGACGCACGGTGGCGTCACGCGGGTCTCCGCCGGTTTCCCGCAGGGCCCGGCGCTGCCGCAGCAAGTCCCAGCACTGATCGAGCTCGACTTCCAGGCGGCGGAGCCGCTCTTGTTCCTCTTCGCTGGAGATCGCGCCCTGCTGCACCTGCGCGCGCAGCGCCTTTTCCTGAGCGACCAGTTCGCGGATATGCGCCAGGGCGTCACTGTCCGTCGATTTGTTTGCGTCGGCCATCGCACCAGTCTGCCCCACGTTCCCCCGGGATCGTATGGGGACTCGGTAGGCTCATATCGCCTGGAAGCGCGAATGACGGCGGTTTAGTGAGGAGCGATGGTGGGTCCAGATGTGGGGGTGGACGAAGCGCCCGCGCCCGCTGGTCACATTGACCAGGCTCAGCGCACCCCGCGGTATCGCCGTCAGCGGCCCGGCCGCCCCTGGTTGATCGGTGTCGCAGTCATCCCGTTTCTGCTGGCGTTGATCGGATTTGGCGCATACGAGCGGCCGATGGGCGTGAACGCGCCGACCGGTGACCTACCGACACTCACCGCTGCGCCTGTCGGTCCGAACAACAACTCGAGCGCCCCCAGCCTGTCGCTGTCGCTGGTCTCGATCAGCCGCAGCGGCAACAGCATCACACTGATCGGCGACTTCCCGGATGACAACGCTAAAGCGGCTCTGATGAAAGCGCTCAAAGCGCTCATGCCGCCCGGCGTCAGTGTCATCGACCAGATTCATATCGACCCCCTGGTGCGCACCCTCGACTTCACCAACGCAGAACCGGTCTTCACCGCGGGCGCGCCGATCCCCGATTTCAGCCTGAAGGTCGAGAAAGACACCGTCACGCTGGGCGGCACCGCATCGCCGGATCAAAAGGACGCCGTGGAACGTGCGGTGGTCAGCGTCTGGCCGGGCGTGAACGTGGCCAACGCGATCGTGGCCAGGGGCCAGATCACCCCGAACGCGCCGCAGGCGACTGCCGTGCCCCCTCCCGGCCCGGGGGCGTGCAACGACCTGCAGGCGGTTCTCAACAAGATGACGGGTGGTCCGCTCTCCTTCGGCAGTGACGGGGTGAGCCTCACTCCGGACGACAACCAGATCCTCATCCGGGTTGCCGACCAGCTGAAGGCATGCCCGGCCGCCCGCATCACGGTCAACGGATACACCGACAACGCCAGCGCCGAAGGCATCAACATTCCGCTGAGTGCTCAGCGGGCCACCGCCGTCGCCGAGTACCTCATCGCCAACGGGGTATCCCGCGATCGCGTGACGGCCAAGGGTCTGGGCTCCTCCAATCCGATAGCCAGTAACGACACGGCCGAGGGGCGCGCGAAGAACCGGCGCGCCGAGCTTGTGGTGAGCTAGGGGAGAATCAAGCATGGGTTTCCTGATCCAGTGGTTGGTCTACCTGGCTGCTTTCGTAGCCGGGTCGGCCGTTGCCTACGGGATCGCCGCCCTGCTGATCAAGTCCGACAAGCCGAAACCGGCGCCCGAGGAGACTGCCCCCGAGCCAGTCGCGGAAGCGGTTCCCGAGGCGGCCGAACCGCAGCCGGCCGTCGAGTCCGTGACCGAGAGCGGGGTGCCGCAACCTCTGCTCACCGGGCCCGTTGTGGCGTCGGCAGAAGAGTCCGAGACGTTTGAGCAGTTGCTCTGGCCTGACTCCGTCCAGCCGGCCACCGAGAATGCCGCGGTACCGGCGTCCGAGCCCTCGCATGCCGAGTCCGAGGTTGCCGAGGCGTCGGAACCTGGGACGGTTGAGGCGGAGCTTGCAGAGCCGGTTGCGGAGGTCGCGGAGCCCGAGTCAGAGCCAGAGCCAGAGCCAGAGCCAGAGCCCGAGCCGGAACCCGAGGCCGAGTCTGAGGCCGCTGAGCTTGAGCCTGCGGTTGCTGCGGTGTCGGAACCTGAGACCGTCGAGCCGGAGATCGCTGAGCCGCCGGAAGAGGTCGCAGGACCGCAATCCGCACCTGAACCCCTCGAGATCGCGGAGGTAGCTGAACCCGAGCACGAGTTGGCGCGGCCGCAGTGGCCCGGCCCCCAGATCGTGGAGCCGGAGAGTGCGGAGCCGGCGGTTGACGTCGCGGAGCCGGAACCCGTGCCCGCGCCACAGCCGGAAGTCGCGCCTGAGACCCGCGAGGTCGCCGAGGTCTATGAACCCGAGCCGGAGCTCGCGCAGCCACAATGGCCAGGCCCCCAGATCGTGGAGCCGGAGATCGTGCAGCCGGTAGCCGAAGTCGCCGACGAACCCGAACCCCAGCCCGAGCCCGAACCCGAACTCCAGCCCGAGCCCGAACCCGAGCCCCAGCCCGAGCCCGAGGTTGCGGAGGTGCCAGCATCCCACCCGGTGCTGCCGCAGCCGCAGTGGCCCGGACCCGCCTCGCAATGGCCCGGTTCGCAGGTCGCGGAGCCGGAGATTGTCCAGTCGGTTGCTGAAGTTGCCGAAGTTGCCGAAGTTGCCGAGGAGCCGGAACCGGAACCCGAGCCAGAGCCGGCACCTGAGCCCGAGGTGGCCGAGGCGTCACAACCCGAGCCCGAACAGTCAGAGCCGCAATGGTCCGGGTCCGCGTCGCAGTGGCCTAGCCCCGACGCGGTCGAGGACGACGAGGCCGAAACACCCGAATCCGAATTGCGGCAGCCACAGTGGCCGGGCCCGCCGTCTCAATGGCCGGGAATCGGAGTGAAGCGGTGATCGCCCACGTGCATTGGTGGCTGGCAGGCGTGTCGTTCGGACTCGGCATGGTATTGACGTTCACTTTGATGGTGCGACCCACCAAAACCCAGGTGCCGGCCTGGGTTCTTGCCGAACCGCGACCGCGCCCCAAGCCTGAGCCGGCGATGAAAACCGCTGCCGTCGAAGCGCCGACGAAGAAGCTGCCCGCCGCCAAACCGGGACCGGCGAAGAAGAAAGCCGTCTCCAAGGCGCCGCCGAGAAAACGAAAGCCAATTTCCGCCGACGCGGCTACAGAACGAATCGCTATCTCCAATGATCCTGCGACGGAACGGATTCCGGTCCCGCGCAAGAGGCCGGCAAAGAAGGTACCCGCCAAGAAGGCGAGGCCAAAAGGTGCTCCGCCCAGGCGCAGGCCGGTGCCGAAAGATGCCGAAACGGAGAAGATTCCCGTCAGCAGTGAGGCGCAGACGGTGGTGCTCCCGCTGATGCCGTACGCGCCCTACGGTCCCGGTTCGATGCGCGCCAACCTCGACGGCAGCGGGCCTGAGGGGTGGACGATCAAGGGACGCATGGATTCTCGGCTCTTCTTTACCCCCGAGGACGAGTGCTACGACGACACGGAAGCCCAAGTCTGGTTCCAGGACGAGGGATTCGCCACCCGCGCGTTTTTCACGCCATGGTGCAGGAGCACGCGAAAAGGCTGACCCGGAGACGTCCCAGGCGCGGGGGGTATGGCGCGAGCCGCTAACTCGGCCCGGGAAGCCGCAACACCAGGCGCGCCCCGCCCAGCGGGCTGCTCTCCAGCGATGCGGTCCCCCCGTGCAGGTCTGCCTGCTGGGCGACCAGAGCCAGCCCGAGACCGGACCCTGAATGCGACGCCGTCGAGCCCCTGGAGAACCGCTCGAACACGACTTGGCGCTCCTGCTCGGGCACCCCACTGCCGTCGTCGTCGATGGCGATCTCGACCCCGGCCCGCGAGCTGACCGCGGACAGCTGGACGTGGGTGGCGCCACCATGCTTGACGGCGTTGGCGATGGCGTTGTCGACTGCCAGCCGCAACCCGGCCGGCATCCCGACGATGATGCAGGTCGGCGAAGGCACGAGGGAGACATCGAGATCGGGATAGATGCGGGTAGCGTCGTGGGCCGCGCGGTCGAGCAGATCGGTGATGTCTACGGGCACATGGTCGTCGGAGGTGGACAGTTCGCCCTGGGCCAACCGTTCGAGCGCGCTCAGCGTCGCCTCGATCCGCGACTGGGTGCGGATCACGTCGCTGAGCACTTCTTTGCGTTGGTCGTCGGGTAGGTCGAGGGTCGCCAGTACCTCGAGGTTGGTCCGCATCGCGGTCAGCGGGGTACGCAGCTCGTGCGAGGAGACCGCGGCGAAGTCGCGGGCCGAGGCCAGCGCCTCCTGCGTCCGGTTCTGCTCGTTCCAGATGCGTTGCAGCATCCCCCGCATGGCTTCGGCGATCTCGACGGCTTCGCTGGCGCCATGCACTTCAACCCTCGGGGCTTCGTCACCCGCATCGATCGACCGAGTCTGTTCGGCGAGTTGTTTGAATGGTCGCACCGCGAAAGCAGCGAGCAGCCAAGCGAATACGGCTGCTGCGCCGATGGCCAAGGTACAGATCAACAGCACGCGCCGATGCAAGTTGTTGGTCTCGGCATAGGTGGCGTCATACGTCGCGGCGACGGCAACCGAGGTGGGTTCCGGGCCCGGAATCTCGACCGTGCGCACCCGGTAACGCACCCCGTGGATGAAGGTATCGGCGTAGTCGGCCTGCAATTTCGGCAGGTTGATGTCGGTGTTCGACTTGATCACGTTGCCACGGCGGACGGTGATCAGCGCGTCCTGGTCGTTGGGGGAGCGCGGTATCTCATCCAGGCCACGGGGCACGAACGGGATGGCGAAGCCCGCGGCCTCATCCAGCCGGCGGTCGAGGCGTTCCTTGCGGTCCTTCGTGATGCCCACCCAGACGACGGCGCCGACAATCAGCACCGGGATGGCAGCGCCGATGACCGTCGCGACCACCACCCGAGTCCGGAGCGACGGCGTGCGGGCGAAGATTCGCGACAGGATATTCACTGCCACCATCAGGCACCTACCGCGCTCATTGCATCCTGAGCACGAAACCGACTCCGCGGACGGTGTGCAGAAGCCGCGGGCCGCCGTTGGCCTCCAGCTTGCGCCGCAGGTATCCGATAAAGACGTCGACGACGTTGGTGTCGGCGGCGAAGTCGTAGCCCCAGACCAGTTCCAGCAGTTGCGCGCGGGACAGTACCGCTGTCTTGTGCTCGGCCAGCACGGCCAGTAAGTCGAACTCCCGCTTCGTGAGGTCGACGTCGACGCCGTTGACCCGGGCGCGACGGCCGGGGATATCCACTTCCAGCGGACCCACCGTGATGGTTTCCGAGGATGAGGTGGCGGTGGCACCGCGCCGGCGCAGCAGAGCGCGCACCCGCGCCACCAACTCGGCCAGTACGAATGGCTTGACCAGGTAGTCGTCGGCGCCGGCTTCCAGCCCGGCCACCCGGTCGTCGACGGAGCTGCGGGCACTCAGCACACACACGGGCACGTCGTTATCCATGGCTCGCAGCGCGGTGACCACGCTGACACCGTCCAGCACGGGCATATTGATGTCGAGAACGATCGCATCCGGCCGGGTCTCGGTGGCGCTGCGCAGGGCTTCGGCGCCGTCGACCGCGGTCGACACCTCGAATCCGGACAGCCGCAGACCACGTTCCAGCGAAGCGAGCACATCGGAGTCGTCGTCGACCACCAAGACCCGAGGTGAGTTCACACCAGTGTCCATGCGCCTATCTTGCCTGATTGTGCGCGACGGCGGTGGGAGGCGCACCTCCCGCCGGCGAGCAGACACAAACTCGCACGAAAAACCCGTTTAAGGTGGGAGTTTGTGTCTGCTCGCGAGGGTTACGCGAGGGTTAGAGGTCGTCCGCGGCGCCGCGGCCCGCGGCCCGGCCGGAGAAGATGCAGCCGCCCAGGAACGTCCCCTCCAGGGCGTTGTATCCGTGCACCCCGCCGCCGCCGAATCCGGCGACCTCGCCAGCCGCGTACAGCCCAGGGATGGGGGTCTGACCGTCGTTGCCCATGGCGCGTGAGCGCAAATCAGTTTGTATGCCGCCCAACGTCTTTCGGGTCAGGATGTGCAATTTAGCGGCGATCAGCGGCCCGGCTTTCGGGTCCAGGATGCGGTGCGGCGCGGCGACCCGGCCCAGTCGATCGCCCAGCGCCCGCCGGGCGTTGCGGATGCCCTGCACCTGAACGTCCTTGCAGAACGGGTTGGCGATCTGCAGGTCGCGGGACTCGAGCTGGGCGCGGATGCCGGCCGGGTCCAGCAGTGGTTCGTCGGTCAGGGCGTTCATCTTCGCGACCAGATCTTCGAGGTTGTCAGCGACCACGAAGTCGGCGCCGTGGGCCTTGAACGCCTCCACCGGACCCGTCGCGTCCTTGTTGAAGAAGCGTTGTTGCAGCACCTTCATCAGGCTCTTCCCGGTGATATCGGGGTTCTGTTCCGAACCGGACAGGGCGAACTCTTTCTTGATGATCTTTTGCGTCAGCACGTACCAGGAGTGGTCGTACTTCGCGATTTCGGGGTTGGTTCGCAGGTACTTCAGCGTGCCCAGGGTGTCGTAGCCGGGCAGGTACGGCGCCGGCAGCCGGCGGCCGAGCGCGTCGAACCACATTGACGACGGCCCCGGGATGATGCGGATGGCGTGCTTGGGCCAGATCGGATCCCAGTTCCTGACGCCCTCGGTGTAGTGCCACATCCGGTCCCGGTTGACGAGGCGGACGCCGCTGTCATGGGCGATGTCCAGCATGCGTCCATCGACGTATTCCGGGACTCCGGTGATCATCGACAACGGTGGGGTGCCCATCCGCTCCGGCCAGTACCGCCGAACCATCTCGTGATTGCCGCCGATGCCACCGGTCGTGATGATCACGGCCTGCGCCGACAGTTCGAATTCGCCAACCACGTCGCGGTTAGACGGTGCGCCCCGCACCGCGTCGTCGGGGGCCAGCACCGCGCCTCTGATGCCGGTGACCGCGCCGTCGGTGAACACCAGCTCGTCCACGCGATGGCGGTGATAGAACGCGACCTGGTTGTCCTGTGCGGCGTCGAGGGCCGAGTTGACAAAGGGCTCAACAACTCCGGTGCCCGTCCCCCAGGCGACGTGGAAACGCGGCACCGAATTTCCGTGTCCGTCGGCACGCAGATCCCCACGCTCGGCCCACCCCACCGTGGGCATGAACCTGATGCCGAGGTCGGTCAGGTACGACCGCTTCTCACCTGCGGCGAACTCGACGTACGCCCGCGCCCACCTGGCCGCCCATACATCCTCGTCGTCGAGGCGATCGAATCCCGCGCTGCCGGACCAGTCGTTCCAGGCCAGCTCGAGGGAGTCCTTGATCCCCAGCACGCGTTGCTCGGGGGTGTCGACCAAGAACAGGCCGCCGAACGACCAGAACGCTTGACCGCCCAGGTTGGCCTCGTTTTCCTGGTCAACCACCGCGACCTTCTTGCCGCGCCGGGTCAGTTCGTGGGTGGCGACCAACCCGGCCAGACCCGCACCGACAACGATGACATCAGCGTCCATGAGACAGCCCTTCCGTGCGCAAAACGCTCACCAACGAACTAGATACACCAATGTATCATATTCAGAGACGCATCGGAAGGATCGTTACCGGTGGTCAATCGCGAGTCAGCACGACATTCATCAGCTGGGTCAGCCAGGCGCGCGCCGCGGCCTGGTCACTGTCCAGTAGTAGCTGAACGCTGACTCCGTCGTAGGCGGCGATGATGGCGCGAGCCGTATCGGTGACGCTGTCGATCGCCTTGTGGAAGCCGATGCCGCTGGCGATCAGCCGTTCCTCGATGACTTTGCGCAGTTGCGCACGATGGACCTCCCAGCGGTGCGCCAGTTCGGGATTGCGCGCCGAATACAGCAGGAAATCGAACTTGATCAGCAGCCAGTCGCGCTCGAGAAGCAGTGTGTCGACGATTCGCTCCACGACTCCTGACAGGTCGACGACCGCGTCGGCGCCTTCCATGGCGGCCCGGACCTGCTCCGCGGTGCGGCCCGCCCACTCGTCGTAGAGGAGGAAGAACAACTCCTCCAAACTCTCAAACTGCGAATAGAACGCGCCGCGGGTGTAGCCGGCGGCCTCGCACACGTCCTCGATCGTGACGTGGCCGTAGCCTTTTTCTGCAAATACCCGGAACGCCGCATCCATGAGCCGGGCGCGGGTCTCGGCCCGGCGTTTGGTGACGCGCGGCGGCTTTGCAGCGGTGGTTGCAGTGGACATAAGTGCACCCCCTGTTCGCTATGTAGCCGATACATTGCCACATCGGATACGTGACGTGCCACATTGGGGGGTGAATGTCACCGACTTGCCGAAACTCCGCGGTTTCAGGACTCGGTTCGGCTGGGTGTCAGCACTACGTTGAGCAGCTGGATGAGCCTGGCGCGGGCGGCGCCGTCGTCGTTCTCCAGGAGTAACTGAGTGGCCAGACCGTCGTAGAGGGCGATGATGGCCTGGGCCGTCTCGCTTGCCGTGCCGATCGACTCGTGCGATCCGATGCCGCGGGCGGTGAGCAGCTCCTCGATGGTCGTCCGCAGCTTGCCGCGGTGGACCGACCAGCGCTGGGCCAGCTCTGGCTTCCGGGCGGCCACCGCCAGCAGGTCGACCTTGATCAATAGCCACTCACGCTCGAGCAGCAGGGTCTCCACGATGGTGGCGACGATTCCGGGCAGATCGTTGACCGGGTCGCCGGCGTGCACGGCGCTGCGCACCTGTTCGGCAATCTGGCTCGTCCACTGGTGATAGATGACGAACAGCAGCTCTTCGAGGCTTTCGAACTGTGAGTAGAACGCGCCGCGCGTGTAGCCGGCGGCGGTGCACACGTCCTTGATGGTCACTTGTCCGTAGCCCTTCTGGGCGAAGACCTCTATTGCCGCGTCGATCAGCCGCCCCCGGGTTTCAGCGCGGCGTTTGGTTACTCGCGTCGCCTTTGCGGTGCTCGCTGATGACATCGGTCCTTCACCTTCCAGTGATCCATGCAGGTATCAGATACACAGTAGCATAAAATGTATTGACGCATCGTATACACAAATGTATGTTTTGGATAGTGATCGATGGAGGTGGGTGGATGTGATGGGTTTCGAGATGCTGGCGCCGGAAGTGAACTCGGCGCGGATGTACGGCGGGGCGGGAGCGGGTCCGTTGTTCTCGGCGGCGGCGGCCTGGGATGGGGTCGCCGCTGAGCTGCAGGCGTCGGCGTCGTCCTTCGATTCGGTGATTGCCGACCTGATCGACGGCTCGTGGGCCGGATCTGCGGCGGCAGCGATGGTCGGCATCGCGTCGGGCTACGTGGGGTGGCTGAGTGCCTCGTCCGGCATCGCCGAGATGGCTGGGATGCAGGCTCGTGCGGCGGCGACGGCGTACGAGGCGGCTCGGTCGGCGACGGTGCATCCAGCGGAGGTAGCGGCCAACCGGATGCAGCAACTGGCACTGATCGCGACCAACTTCCTGGGCCAGAACACGCCGGCGATCGCGGCAACGGACTTCGTGTACGTCGATATGTGGGTTCAGGACGTGCTCGCGATGGTGGGCTACCTTGCCGACGCGGTGTCGGTCGCCGTCGCTTTGACGCCGTTCAGTGCGTTGCCCGCCGACCTCGCGGGCATGGCATCGCAGGCGGTGGCGGTGGCGCAGGCGATCCCGCTGGATGCCGTGTCGCAGGGCGTGCAACTGGTGTCGACCGCGGTCGGCATGGCCATGACGCCGCTTTCCAGTTTTGGCGGCGGTGCAGCGCCGGGCGGTGCCGCACTGGCAGGCGCCTCGGAGTCGTCGGAGGTGCCTCTCATCGCGGCGGCGGAAGCTACCAGGCCGGGGGGTGGAGCCGGGTTTGGTGCGGCAGCGGGTCTGGGTCAGGCGCGCACCGTCGGTGCGTTATCAGTGCCGCAGAGTTGGGTCGGGTCGGTTCCTGAGGCGCGGGGCGTGTCGGCGTTGCCGGGCACCGGCCTGGCCGGTGCCGCAACGCTCGCCGGTGCCGAGGCGGCTGCCGGTGCGGGTGCCGGGATGCCGATGATGCCGATGCCGACTGGGGGCGGTGCTAACGGCGGGATGCCTGGCCGTATCGGAGGTGGCGCCAGCCCGCATGTCGTGCAGCAGCGGCCGAGCGTGATTCCCCGGGTCGGGGTGTGACGGTCACCGGTTGACCAGGCCACTCAGCCGCCACGCCAGTTGCCGCCGTATCGCAGGAACGTGCGCCGCGAGGCGCAGGGCCGAGTTGCGCACCGGACGCAGCGGGCGGGGCATGTTCGACACCTTCGTCAGGCGCCCGGTCAGCCTCAGCACCTGCCGGGCCCGTTCTCGCTGCGTCGCGCTGTAGGCGTCGAGTCGGGACTCGGATCCGTCGGTGAGCGCTTCGGCCAGCGCCGCCGCGTCGTTGATGCCCAGGTTCATGCCCTGGCCGCCGGCGGGGCTGTGCACATGAGCGGCATCCCCGGCCAGTAGCAGCCGGCCCGCCCGATAGGTGTCGGCGACGCGATGCTGTATCCGGAAGCGCGATCCCCAGACCAACTCGGTGACAACGGTGCGTCCGGGTCCGAAGCCGCGGCTGTCCAGCAAACTCTGGGCGAACTCGATCGTCGGTACCCGGGGGGCCTGCGCCGACGGGGCCACGATGCGGTAGATGCCGTCGGGCAGCGGCGCCAGCACCGTCAAGCCCTCGCTGCCGTAGAAGAGGATCACCTCGTCGACCGGCGCGTCGCCGGTGACGCGCACGTCGGCCAGGGCGAAGGACTCGGCGAACTCCCCTCCGGCGAAGCCGATTCCGGCTTGCTGCCGAATGGTGCTGTGCATCCCGTCGGCGCCGACGACGTAGCCGGCGCGGATGGTGTCACCGTCGTCGAAAGTGGCTGTGACGCCAGTCGTGTCCTGCTTGAGGTTGCTCAGCCTCTTGGGCCGAATCACATTGGCGTTCAATTCATTCAGGCGTTCTTCCAGCGCCCGCTCGGTCTCGGCCTGCGAGATCATCAGGCTGTACGGATAACAGGTCGGCAGGTCGCTGAAGTCGACGGGAATCAGTACGCGCGATCCCTGGCGCATGGTGAATCGCGGCGCCGCCAGTCCGGCCTTGACCAGACGCCGGGAAACATCGAGTTCTTCGAGCAGTTCCAGGCTGCGGGCATTGACCACGGCGGCACGGGAGGTGTTGGCGCCGGCGGGCAGTGCGTCGACCACCACCGCATCGACCCCGCGGGTGACCAACGAGCCCGCCAAGGTGAGCCCGGTGGGCCCGGCACCCACTACCAGGACATCGGTGTCGTTCATGGTGACCTCCTCGTCAGCGAAGTCAACAACTGTTGACATGGCCATCATGCGCGCGTCGCGGCACGTATGTCAACACTTGTTGGCCTACAGTTGTTGACATGAGGCGGACGTCGGCGGAAACCAAGGCCGTGATCCTGACCAAGGCGCGCGAACGGTTCGCGACGTCGGGCTTCCAGGCCGCCACGATCCGCGCGATCGCCGCCGACGCCGGCGTTGATCCCGCCATGGTGATGCGGTACTTCGGCAGCAAGGATCAACTGTTCGCGGCGGCGGCCGAATTCGATTTGCAACTACCCGATTTCGCTTCGGCAGATCGCGGCCAACTGGGCCGGTTGCTGGTTGGCCACTTTCTGCGGCGCTGGGAGGGCGGCGACGACGCCCTGGTGATCCTGCTGCGCTGCAGTGCCACCAACGACGAAGCGGCGCAACGGATGCGGGAGATCTTCGGGGTCCAGTTGCAGCCCCTGGTGGCGGGCTGGGCGCCGGCCGGCGAGGCGGCGCGGCGGGCCGGGCTGATCGCCACCCAGATCCTGGGTTTGGCGATGTGCCGCTTTGTCTTACGGCTGCCGCCCGTGGTCGACCTGAGCCGGGACGAGGTGATCGAGTGGCTCGGCCCGACGATCCAGCGCTACCTGGACGGCTGAGCCGGGGGCAACCCGATGCTTCGGTAGCGCCGCAGGCGCGCGGCCAGACGCTGTGGTCCGGGTATTTCGCGCAGCGCGTGGACTTCACCGGCAATGGCCGCGGCCAGCCGGAGAGAGAAGGCGACCGGCTCGTCGGCGGCATCGGGATGCTCGGGAACGATTGCGTCGACGATGCCCGATGCCATCAGGTCGGCCGATCGGATGCCTTGTGCTGCAGCAAGTTCCGCGGCGTGCTCGGTGTCGCGGAAAACGATGGCACTGGCGCCTTCCGGTGGCAGGGGCGCCAACCAACCGTGCAGCGCGGCCAGCACCCGGTCGGCGGGCACCATCGCCAGTGCCGGCCCGCCGCTGCCCTGGCCCAGCAGTACCGACACGGTCGGTGTGTCCAGCGTGACGAGCTCGGCGAGGCACTGAGCGATCTGCCCGGCGAGACCCCCCTGCTCGGCTTCGGCGGACAATGCCGGGCCGGCAGTGTCGATCACCAGCACGAGGGGCAGGCGGAGTTCGGCGGCCAACGCCATGCCACGCCGGGCCTCGCGCAGTGATCCGGGTCCGACGGTGTTGCCGCCGCCCTCGATGCGCTGCTGGCCGAGGACGACGACGGGTTGGGCCGCGAAGCGGGCGAGTGCCAGCAAGGTCGTCGCCGCCTCGCCCTGGCCGGTGCCCGAGAGCAGCACTCGATCGGTGGCGCCGTGGCGCAGCAGGAAGCGCGCGTCGGGGCGGTCGGCGCGACGGGATGCGACCACCGAATCCCAGGCAGGCACATCGGGGATCGGCTCGGGACGCGGACGGGCCGGCGGCGGGCCGGGAACATCCGCGAGGACGGTCAGCGCACGGTGCAGCGTTGCTCGCAGATCAGCAAGGGCCACCACGCCGTCGATGACGCCGTGACGCTGCAGGTTCTCCGCGGTTTGGACGCCGCTGGGGAAGGGCTGGCCGTACAGCAATTCGTACACCCGGGGGCCGAGGAATCCGATCAGCGCTCCCGGCTCGGCCACGGTGACGTGGCCCAGCGAGCCCCAGGACGCGAAGACGCCGCCGGTGGTCGGATTGCGCAGGTAAACCAGGTAGGGCAGATGGGCCTGCCGATGCAGTTTGACGGCCGCGGCGATCTTGACCATCTGCAGGAACGCGACCGTCCCCTCCTGCATGCGGGTGCCGCCGGAGCACGGCGAAGCCAGCAGCGGCAACCGCTCAGCCGTCGCGCGCTCCACCGCGGCGGTGATCCGTTCGGCGGCCGCCACCCCGATCGAGCCGGCGAGGAAGGCGAAGTCGCACACCACCACCGCGACCCGGCGTCCGAACACCCGACCCTCGCCGGTCGACACCGATTCGTCGCGGCCGCTGGCGGTGCGCGCGCCGGCCAACTCGCGCGCATAACCGTCGGACAAAGGCACTGGTACCGGTTCGATGTCCCAGCTGACGAAGGATCCCTCGTCAAGCACCGCATCGCGCAACTGATCGGTCGTGATCCGGCTCACAGGGACGAGGCTATATATCCTGGCCCCCATGATCGGTATCACCCAGACCGAAGCCGTGACGACCATTGAGCTGCAGCGGCCCGACCGACGCAACGCCCTGAACTCCCAGCTCGTCGAGGAGTTGCGAGAGGCTCTCGTGGCAGCCAGCAGCGACGGCCAGGTGCGGGCTGTCGTACTGACCGGGCAGGGCACGGCGTTCTGCGCCGGCGCCGACCTGTCCGGGGACGCCTTCGCCGCCGACTACCCCGACCGACTGGTCGAGTTGCACCGGGTCATGGACGCCGTTCCGGTCCCAATCATCGGCGCCATCAACGGACCCGCCATCGGCGCCGGCCTGCAATTGGCCATGCAGTGCGATCTGCGGGTCGTCGACGAAGATGCCTTCTTCCAGTTCCCGACGTCGAAATACGGTCTGGCTCTGGATAACTGGAGCATCCGTCGACTGTCGTCGCTGGTTGGTCACGGACGGGCCCGGGCCATGTTGCTGACCGCCGAGAAGTTGACCGCCGATGTGGCGCTGCAGACCGGAATGGCCAACCGGATCGGCACACTGGCCGATGCGCAGGAGTGGGCCGCGGAGATCTCTGGTCTCGCGCCGCTGGCTATCCAGCACGCGAAACGGGTACTCAACGACGACGGCTCGATCGAAGAACCGATGCCCGAGCACAAAGATTTGTTCGACAAGGCTTGGGGCAGTCAGGATGTGATCGAGGCGCAGGTCGCTCGGATCGAGAAGCGGCCGCCGAACTTTCAGGGGGCGTAACCGTCATGATGCGCCGGGCGCTGCGACTTGCTGGCGGTACCGTCTCTCTGGCGGCGGGGGGCTGGCTGTTGCGGGCGCTGCACGGCGCACCGGCAGCGCTGGGCGCCGACCCCGCGGCGATCGCGGCCGTGTCCGAAGGATCGCCGAACTATCGCGAGGGTGTGTTCATCAACCTCGACCCTTCATCGCTCTATGTGATGAACCGCGAGGAGATGCGGCAGATTGCGTGGGAGTTGATCGGGAATCGCGGCGCCAGCCTGCCCGCGAAACCGATTCCGCTGGCCTCGCCTTCGATCTACCAGGGCGAGCCCGCCGAGTTGGCGGTGAGCTGGTTCGGGCACTCGACGGCGCTGGTCGAGATCGACGGTTATCGCGTGCTGACGGACCCGGTGTGGAGTGACCGTTGCTCACCGTCGGACATTGTGGGACCGCAGCGGTTGCATCCGCCGCCGGTGCTGCTGGAGGGGTTGCCGGCGGTGGACGCGGTGGTGATCAGCCACGACCACTACGACCACCTCGACATCGACACCGTGCGTGCGCTGGCCCGCACGCAACGGGCGCCGTTCTTCGTGCCGCTGGGGGTGGGAGCGCACCTGCGGGCGTGGGGGATACCCGAGCAGCGGATTGTGGAACTGGACTGGAATCAGAGTGCCCAGGTCGACGAATTGACCATCGTCTGCATGCCGGCCCGGCACTTTTCCGGGCGGTTCTTCAGCCGCAACAACACCCTGTGGGCTTCATGGGCATTCATCGGCCCGCGCCATCGCGCGTATTTCGGCGGCGACACCGGTTACACCAAGAGCTTCGCTCAGATCGGTGCTGACCACGGACCGTTCGATCTGACCCTGATGCCGATCGGCGCGTACAACACCGCCTGGCCCGATATCCACATGAACCCCGAGGAGGCGGTCCGGGGACACCTTGATGTCACGGACTCGGGCTCGGGGCTGTTGGTGCCGATTCACTGGGGCACGTTCCGGTTGGCACCGCACCCGTGGGCGGAGCCGGTCGAGCGGGTGCTCACGGCCGCCGAGCCGGATGGCGTTCAGGTGGCGGTGCCGCTGCCCGGTCAGCGGATCGACACGGTCAGCCCGCTGCGATTCAATCCGTGGTGGCGTCTGTAACCGGGCGCGCATCGTCGCCGGGCTAAAGTTCGCGCATGACGAAACGCGCGGCAGCAGCCGCAGTCGTGCTGATGCTGTCGGGATTGGTCGGCTGTGGTCATGCGCAGCCGGCATCCAGTCCGTCCTCCCCGCCGGCGCAGGTTCCGCCCAACGAGTTCTCGGGAGTGCAGATCCCGGCTGGGCGCATCGACGACGCCGTCGGCAAGGTCGACGGCCTGGTGTCCGAGCTGATGAAGGGCTCTGGTATTCCCGGACTCGCTGTCGCGATCGTCCATGGCGGAAAGGTGATGTACGCCAAAGGTTTCGGCATCAAGGATGTCGGCAAGGCGGACAATCCGGACAACAAGGTCAACGCCGACACGGTCTTTCAGCTCGCGTCGGTATCCAAGTCGGTCGGGGCGACGGTAGTGGCACACGAGGTGACCGAAGGGGCGATCACCTGGGACACGCCCGTGGCCACCAAGCTGCCGGGTTTCACCCTCATCGATCCATACGTCACCGAGCACGTCAGTGTCGCCGACCTCTACTCGCACCGCTCCGGCCTGCCCGATCACGCCGGTGACGCGCTCGAAGATCTGGGTTACGACCGGCAGCAGGTGCTGGAGCGGTTGAAATACCTGCCCCTGGCCCCCTTCCGGATCAGCTACGCCTACACCAACTTCGGCGTGACCGCGGCCGCCGAGGCGGTCGCTGCGGCAGCCGGCAAGTCCTGGGAGGACCTGTCCGACGAGGTGCTGTACCGACCGCTGGGGATGACGTCGACCAGCTCGAAATTCGCCGATTTCCTGGCCAGGCCCAACCACGCCGTCAACCACATCAAGGTGGGTGACAAGTGGGAAGCGCGATTTCAGCGCGACCCGGACCCCCAGACGCCGGCCGGCGGAGTGAGTTCGTCAGTCAACGACATGGCGCGCTGGCTGATGATGGTGATGGCCAACGGCACCTACAACGGTCAGCGGATCACCTCGCCGGAGGCGCTGCTTCCCGCGATCACCCCGCAGGTCATCTCCACTGCCGCCAGAAAACCGGATGCCAGAGCCGGCACCTACGGTCATGGTTTCAACACCTCGGTAACCTCGTCCGGCCGCACGATGTACAGCCACTCCGGAGCGTTCGGCCTCGGCGCTGCAACGAATTTCGCGGTGCTGCCGTCGGAGGACCTCGGCATCATCACCCTGACCAACGCCGCGCCGTACGGGGTACCGGAGGCGCTGAACGCCGAGTTCATGGATCTGGTCCAGTACGGCCAGGTGCGTGAGGACTGGGCGAATCTGTACCGCCAACAACTGGCACCGATGAACAACCCGGAGGGCGCCCTCGTCGGCAAGCAGCCTCCCGTCAGCCCGGCACCGGCCCGACCGGTAAGCGACTACGTCGGCGTCTACAACAACGACTTCTGGGGGCCGGCAGCGGTCACCGACCATGACGGACAATTGCAGCTGTCGTTGGGGCCGAAGAACCAATCCTTTGACTTGACGCATTGGGACGGTGACACTTTCACGTTCCCACTGGCCACCGAGAACGCCTTGCCCGGATCGGTGTCCACGGCAGTGTTCAACGGCAGTGCGCTGAAAATCGAGTATTTCGACGCGAACGGCATGGGGACCTTTACGCGATGACCGTCGTTGGCCTCACCGATGCCGAGGTAGCGCAACGGGTTGCCGAAGGCAAAGCCAACGACGTTCCCGAGCGCGCCACCCGCAGCATCGCTCATATCGTCCGGGCCAACGTCTTCACCCGCATCAACGCGATCCTCGGCGTGCTATTCGGCATCGTGCTGCTGACGGGATCGTTGATCAACGGGCTGTTCGGTATGCTCATCGTCGCCAACAGCGTCATCGGCATGGTCCAGGAAATTCGCGCCAAGCAGACCCTGGACCGGCTGGCGATCGTTGGTCAGGCAAAACCATTGGTGCGCAGACAATCCGGAACCGTCACCCTGGCCCCGGCGCAGGTGGTGCTCGACGACATCATCGAACTGGGCCCGGGTGATCAGATCGTGGTCGACGGCGAGGTCGTCGAGGAGCGCAACCTCGAGATCGACGAATCCTTGCTGACGGGGGAAGCCGATCCGATCGCCAAAGACGTTGGCGACGGGGTGATGTCGGGAAGCTTCGTCGTCGCCGGCAGTGGTGCCTACCGCGCGACGCAGGTGGGCGGCGATGCCTATGCGGCCAAACTGGCCGCCGAGGCAAGCAAGTTCACTCTGGTCAAATCCGAACTGCGCAATGGCATCAACCGCATCCTGCAGTTCATCACCTACCTGCTGATCCCGGTGGGCCTGCTGACCATCTACACCCAGCTGTTCACCACGAACGTGGGCTGGCGCGAGTCGGTGCTTGCCATGGTGGGCGCGCTGGTGCCGATGGTGCCCGAAGGTCTGGTGCTGATGACATCGATCGCGTTCGCCGTCGGGGTGATCCGACTGGGCCGGCGTCAGTGCCTGGTGCAGGAGTTGCCTGCCATCGAGGGGCTGGCCCGAGTCGATGTGGTGTGCGCCGACAAGACGGGAACGCTGACCGAAACCGGTATGCGGGTCTCCGAAGTGCGGGAGCTCGAATCGGCGGCGGAGCGTGTCGGCGACGTGCTCGCCGCGGTGGCCGCTGCCGACCCCCGCCCGAACGCCAGCATGCTCGCGATATCCCAGGCTTATGACACGACTCCCGACTGGACCCCCAGCGCGACAGCGCCTTTCAAGTCGGCGACCAAATGGAGTGGGGTGTCGTTCGGCGATCACGGCAACTGGGTTATCGGCGCACCCGATGTCCTGCTCGACCCGCAGTCCCCGGCGGCCGAGCAGGCCGAGCGGTTTGGCGCGCAAGGGTTGCGGGTGCTGTTGCTGGGTTCGGCCGACCGCCCGGTGGACGCTCCGGATGCCCCGGGTTCTGTGGCCCCGGTGGCGTTGGTGGTGCTGGAGCAGAAGGTGCGCCCCGACGCTCGCGAGACACTGGAATACTTTGCCGCTCAGAATGTGTCGGTGAAGGTGATCTCCGGTGACAACGCGGTGTCGGTCGGGGCGGTGGCCGACCAACTCGGCCTGCACAGTCAGGCGATGGATGCCCGCCGGCTGCCTTCGGATGAAGCGGAACTGGCCGACGCGCTGGACTCGCACAACACATTCGGCCGGGTCCGGCCGGACCAGAAGCGCGCCATCGTGCACGCCCTGCAATCACACGGCCACACCGTGGCGATGACCGGTGACGGCGTCAACGATGTGCTGGCCCTCAAGGACGCCGACATCGGCGTGGCAATGGGCGCGGGCAGCCCCGCATCCCGGGCGGTCGCGCAGATCGTGTTGCTGGACAACAGGTTTGCCACGCTGCCGTACGTCGTGGGTGAAGGCCGCCGGGTGATCGGCAACATTGAGCGGGTCGCCAGCCTCTTTTTGACCAAGACGGTCTACTCCGCATTGCTGGCGCTGTTGGTGGGACTCGAGTGTCTACTGGCCAAGCCGCTGGGGGCCGAGCCGCTGCTCTATCCGTTCCAGCCGATCCACGTCACCATCGCGGCCTGGTTCACCATCGGAATTCCGTCGTTCATTCTGTCGTTGGCGCCGAATAACGAGCGCGCTTACCCGGGTTTCGTGCGGCGGGTGCTGACCTCCGCGCTGCCGGCGGGCCTGATCGTCGGCATCGCGACGTTCGCGACCTACCTGACCGCGTATCACGGACGGCACGCCACGTCGGTGCAGCAGGACCAGGCGTCCACCGCGGCGCTGATCACCTTGCTGGTGACCGCGGTCTGGGTTCTTGCGATTGCGGCACGTCCTTACGAGTGGTGGCGGTTGACGCTGGTGATCGCTTCCGCGCTGGCATACGTGCTTATCTTCAGCCTGCCGTGGACGCAACAGAAGTTCTTCCTGGACCCGTCGAATCCGTGGATCACATCGACCGCGCTCGGCATCGGTGCGCTCGGGGCCGCGGCGATCGAAACCATGTGGTGGATCCGGGGCAGGATGCTCGGAGTAAAACCGCAAGTGTGGCGTGTGGCCAGTGGCTGACTGCTGCGCGGACAGCGGTGTGAGAGCCTGGAACGAAGCCGTCGATCCTGAACCCGTGCAACGGATCTGGCGTGCCCTGGGACTACCCGGCGTCTTCGACGTGCACACCCATTTCATGCCGCGGCGGGTGATGGACAAGGTGTGGGCTTACTTCGACTCGGCGGGCCCCCTGGTCGGGCGGGCTTGGCCGATCGTGTACCGCGCCGATGAACAACGCCGGGTGCAGGCGCTTCGCGACTTCGGTGTCGTCCGATTCAGCTCGCTGGTGTACCCGCATAAGCCGGACATGGCTGCCTGGCTGAATCAATGGGCCCGGTCTTTCGCCGCCGAGACACCCGACTGCCTGCCCACGGCCACCTTCTTCCCCGAGCCGGACGCGGCGCGCTACGTCGTTGACGCCATCGAAGCCGGCACCCGCGTCTTCAAAGCGCACGTCCAGGTTGGCCAGTACGACCCGTCCGACCCGCTGCTCGATCCGGTGTGGGGCGCCATCGCCGACGCCGGGATCCCGGTGGTCCTGCACAGCGGCTCCGGGCCCGTGCCAGGCCGCTACACCGGCCCCGGCCCAGTACGCGCGGTGCTGCGCCGGTTCCCGGGGCTGGCGCTGATCATCGCGCACATGGGCATGCCCGAGTACGCCGAGTTCGCCGACATCTGCGCGACCCACGACAACGTGCGACTCGACACCACGATGGCCTTCACCGCCTTCATCGAGGAGACCATGCCGTTCCCGGCCTCGGAATTGCCGCGCGTGCGCGACCTGGGAGACAAGATCCTGTTCGGCAGCGACTTTCCCAACATCCCGCACAGTTACGCCGAGGCGCTCACCGCGGTCACCGAGATCGACGGCGTGGACGACGACTGGCTGCGGAAAGTGCTCCATGACAACGCACATGCACTTTTCGGACCGCCCGCCTCGACCAAGTAGGGTTTTTTCCAACACCGGGTTCCCGCGCGACGGTGGGGAACCCCCTGGGGAAGGGACAGCGCAGATGGGACTGCTGGACAAGGCCAAGGACCTGTTGTCGCAGAACGCCGACAAGGTCGAGACGGCGATTACCAAGGCCGGTGAGTTCGTCGACGACAAGACGCAGGGCAAGTACACCGACACCATTCACAAGGTGCAGGAGGAAGCCAAGAAGATCGTCGACAACGGCGGCCAGCAGAGCTAACGAACATGGCGAAACTCTCCGGATCCATCGACGTACCGCTGCCGCCGGAACAGGCCTGGACACACGCCTCCGACCTGAACCGGTACCGGGAGTGGCTGACCATCCACAAGGTCTGGCGCAGCAAATTGCCCGACGTGCTCGAGAAGGGCACTGTCATCGAGTCCTACGTCGAGGTCAAGGGCATGCCCAACCGCATCAGGTGGACGATCGTGCGTTACAAACCACCGGAGGGCATGACGCTCAACGGTGACGGCGTAGGCGGCGTCAAGGTGAAATTGATGGCCAAGGTCGCCCCGAAAGAAGAGGGTTCGGTCGTCAGCTTCGACGTGCATCTCGGGGGGCCGGCGCTGTTCGGGCCGATCGGGATGGTGGTCGCGGCCGCGCTGCGCAGCGATATCCGCGAATCTCTGGAGAACTTCGTCAGGGTGTTCGCGCGCCCCGACCCAGGGACCAACGGGGATCGCGTCCTGCATCGCTGACAGGCCGGTGCGATGACTTTCCGGCTCGGGTCGGGTCGATATCGAAGTACTCACCGACCAAGGAGGACCTCGTGCCCACCCGTAACGACGCGCCACTCGGCGCCCCCTGCTGGATCGACCTGACCACATCCGACGTCGAGGTTGCGCAAGACTTCTACGGAACCGTCTTCGGGTGGACGTTCGAGTCCGCCGGACCCGACTACGGCGGTTACGTCAATGCCGCCAAGGACGGTCGCGCCGTAGCCGGGCTGATGGCCAACAATCCCGAGTGGCAGGCTCCGGACAACTGGGCCACGTACCTCCACACCGCCGACATCAATGCGACGGTCTCGGCCATCGACGCTGCCGGCGGCTCAGGTTGCCTGCAGCCCATGGAGATTCCGGGCAAAGGTGTCATGGCGACGGCCACCGACCCGGCCGGCGCCGCCTTCGGCCTGTGGCAGCCCGCGCAGCACCGCGGGTTCGAGGTGACAGGCGAGTCCGGCGCACCCGTCTGGCACCAGTTGACCACGCGTGACTTCCGCGCCGCCGTCGACTTTTACCGTGAGGTCTTCGGCTGGCACACCGAGCAGGCCAGTGACACCGACGAATTCCGTTACACCACGGCATGGTTCGACGATCAGCAGTTGCTCGGTGTGATGGACGGAGCGGGATGCCTGCCGCAGGGTGTGCCGTCGCACTGGAGCGTCTTCTTCGGGGCCGAAGACGTCGACAAGACGTTGCGGGTGATCGCCGACAACCGTGGGGCGGTGCTACGCGACGCCGAAGACACACCGTACGGCCGGCTGGCGGCAGCCACCGATCCGACCGGAGTCGCCTTCAACCTGTCCTCGTTGGAGGGTTGAGGCACGGTCGGGGCGCCGTGCACTAGCCTCGCAACCATGAGTCGCCGTCCGGACCCAGGCTGGTTGGTGGCGCTGTTCGCGACCGCGGTGCTGGGCAGCGCCTGGATGCCGTGGTTGGCGACGAAGGTCAACGGCGGCGGCTGGGCGAATGCGATCGGGGGCACGCACGGCAGCCTCGAACTCCCGCGCGGCTTCGGGGCCGGCCAGCTCATCGTGTTGCTGTCGTCGACGCTGCTGGTGGCCGGCGCAATGGTTGGCCGCGGCCTGTCGGTACGGGCGGCTTCCATTGCTGCGCTGGTCATCTCGCTGCTGATCGGTGGGCTGATGGTGCTGTACTACCAGCGCAACGTCAATGCGCCGGTGTCGGCCGAGTACGGGTTGTATGTCGGGGCGGCCGCCGCAGGGGGCGCCGTGCTGTGTGCGTTGTGGGCGGTGGCTGCCGCGGCGTTCGCCGGACGCCGCTGAGGGTGCCCCGTCAATCGGTAGGAGGCGCGTGCAGATACAGCGACGCCCAGATGATCTGCGCGAGGGAGTCTGCTAGTCGCTCATCGACCCCGTCGCCCCCGTACCGCAGGATCTGGTGACAGGCGCGCTCCAGCATCCAGGTCAGCGACGCGGCCACTTCATGGCTGGGTAGGGACTGCCGGATGATGCCTTTGGCTTTGCCGGTTTCGATGACGAGTTGTTCGACGTTTGCCGTCGTGCGGTCCATGAGTGCCCGGTAGCTGTCACCGAACTCCGGGTCATACGTGGCTGTTTCCATCACGGCGGTCAGCAGCGCCTGGTGGCGCCGGTAGCTGGCCAGTATCCCGCGGATGGCGCGTTGCAGGTCGGCATACTCGTGCCGGTCGGCCGACTCCCACCATTGGCGGGCAGCGGCTTCTTGCTCGACGAACACCTGCAACGTGAGTTGGCGCAAGAGTTGCGTTTTATCCCGGAAATACACGTAGAACGTGCGGCGTGACATGCCGGCCTCACTGGCAAGCCGGTCGACGCTCAGTTCGGTGAAGGTGGCCCCTTCAGCCATCAGCCGTTCGGTGGCCTCCAGGAGACGCTGCTCAATCACGGCCTGTCGGTGCCCGCGTTCGGGTCGATTGGCCGTCGACCGGCGGGTCACAGATGGCATCGAAACCTCCTCGAGCGGTTACCGTAGCAAGGCCCCTGTTATTGCACAGTATGTGCTGCACACTATGTGTTGACAGGCTGGCGAGAGAGCCATACGCTCAGACGCACACCCCAGTACCGATTGCAGGAGCCAGTCATGGCCAAACTCGACATCACGACCCAGATTCGCGGGATCGACGACTTTCTCGCCACCCTGGATAACCCGAGGCACCGCCAGATCATCGAAAACTATCGCCGGCACGCGATTTTCGAGATCACCGGGAACAAGGACAAGATCTTCACACCTGACATGACTGTCGAAGAGCCGGTCTACTACGTCAATGGGAACTCAATAAGCCTGACGCTCAACGGATTCGATGAGGTCTACGCGTTCTACACCTCGCTGCAGGAACAGGAATCGACCGTGATGGTCGTCGAGAACGAGAAGCTCGCGGTCGCCGATTGGGGTTTCGCGTCGGAAGCGATCTTCAATCGATTCATGCCCGGATCGATGGTGCCGGACTTCGTCGACAGCAGCGCCGACCCCGGCAAGTTCTATATTCATCGTCAGTTGATCGCGATGATCTGGCCATACGACGAGCGTGGCCGGTTGGCCGGTGAGCATGTCTACGAGCACGCCCACAGTTCGCAGCTCATCGAGATCCCGGCCGACGAGTACATCACGATCGAGGAGGCCCGCGAAAAGCTGCTGCCGCTACAGCGCGCATTGCCGGTCTTCGAACCGGCGTGCTGAGGTTCGGTTGACATGAGTCGCGCATTGGGTGCGGCCCGCCAGAACGGCATGATCGTGGCGGATCTCGACAGGGCGATCGACCACTTCGTCGAAACACTCGGCGCCGGGCCCTTTTTCGTCATCCGCCATGTACCTCTGGAATATTTCACGTACCACGGTCGGCCGAGTGAACCCGATATCAGCATCGCATTGGGAAACATGGGTGAGCTTCAGCTGGAGTTGATCGAGCAGCACAACGAGGCCCCGTCACCGTATCGCCACTTCGCGGAAATTAAAAAGGCCGGTTTGCACCATATTTCGGCGTGGACGGACCGTTTCGACGGTGTCATGGGTGAGTTGAGGCAGCGAGAGCGGATGCCCGACTGCGAAGGCGCCATCCTCGGTGGAGCCCGGTTCGCCTACTTCGGTTGTGACGCCGTGGATGGATCAGCCTTCGAGATCTCGGATTTGGGCGCGCAGAACGAGTTCGGAGCCATCCACGACCTTGTCCGCGAGGCGGCGCTGAATTGGGACGGTGCCGAGCCGCTCCGTCAGCTCGGCTGAGGACACGCAGCCGTCCTGCCGCTAGTTCGACGGAAACTCGTGTGTGCCCGACGCCGAACTACCGTCCGGCTCGTTCACGCCGTAGACGAAGGGCGCGAAGACCACCTCGCGGCCATCGGGATCCTGATAGGTGACCGCGCCCATCGCCGCCCAGTACGGATGTTGCTCGACGCGTGGACACTGGGCCGCTTCCAGGCGTGCGATCGCCGCCTGCTGGGCCTGCTGATCCGGGAAGTACAGGCACAACTGTTCGTGCGGGTCCACCGCAACGGGTTCGACGGACTCCACGATCTCCATCGTCAGGTTCCAGCTGGGCAGTCCGAAGATGGCGCCGTTGCTGCCGTAGCTGTCACCGAACGTCTCGTGCAACGGCAGCCCCACCAATTCGCGGTAGAACCGCACCGTTTCCGTGAAATGAGAAGAACGACGGGCGAATCGGATGGAGCCGATCGGCGCCAACGACAGTGGCCAGTGAGTAGTGCGGTGCTTGCCCATGTGACTAGAGCCCGACCGCACCTGCGGCCGTCTCGGCGTGATTCCACCGGCGCAATTCCCCGCCGGGCACCCAGGTCGAATGCGTCCCGCTGCAAATCCGTTCCGGCAGCGCCAATTTGCACACCGGACCGTCGCCGACCCGGGCCGCGTCGAACACCAGGCAGTACGATGCGTCGGCGTTCATGTCGGTGGTCAGGGTCACCAGGTAGCCGTCATCCTCAGCGCCGCTGGCGCCCGCGCGGGGAGCCATCGCCGTCTCGCTGCCGTAGACGCCGTCGCCCAACGAGTAGCGCTCCTCGCGGCCGGTGAGCAGATCGTGCTTGACCAGACCGTCGAACAGGAACCAGCCCGGCTTGCCCGAAGCGGCATAGACGTACCGGTACGGGGAAGTCGCGTAGTCAGCGTTGATCATGCCGAATTCGGTGATGCACTCTGACAGTGACTCTTCCTTCACCGCGCCGGTGACTAGGTTGAACCGCCACCGGTGCAGCCTGGCCTGCATCCGATCCAACGCCAGGAACCGAAACAGCTTCTCCCACTTCCCAGCCGGCCCGGCGCCACTCTCCTGAGGTTGGGGTGAGCCTTCGAAGAAGCCGTCGAGCACGATCTCGTCGCCGTCCTCATAGGCGTTGGTGAAGTGCAGCACGAACGTCGGGTCCGCCTCAAACCACCGGATCTCCCTGCTCGAGCCGCGCCGCGGAATCACCGCGAAGCGTGACGGCATCTCCGGGTAGAAGCGCGGCAGATGAACCTTGTGCTCCAGCAGTCCGGGATCCCAGAAGAGCGGGAAATCGTTGAGGATGGCGTAGTTTTCGGTGAACGCCATGTCGTGTGGCAGCCGGGGACCCGGCAGCGGTATGTCCACATAGTGGGCAAGATCGTTGTTCTCGTCGACTACGCCGTAGCGCATGTACGGGTCCTGCTTGCTGTAATTGAAGAACAACAACTCGCCGGTCTTGTTGTCCACCTTGGGATGCGCCGAGACGCCCCAGTCCGCCGGGAATCCGCCGTTCCAGCTCTCCTTGCCCAGCGTGTCACCCGTATACGGGTCTACCCGGTACAGGTCGCCGCACTGGTAGAAGCTGGTGAGGGCGACGCCGCGGTGCACGATGACATCCGTGCTCGACGCGTCCTTCATCAACTCGCGTGCGCCCCAGCCTTTTTCGCGTTTGGCAAACTGCACCGGCTCGGCCAGGCCCGGCCACAGGGGTTCCCCCGCCTCGTTTTCCGCCAGAAAACCGTCGGTCTGTACGAATCGGTTGCGGTAGAACGCCTTTCCATCGCGAAATCCCACCACGTGCACCATGCCGTCGCCGTCGAAAGGATGGTAGGTCTTGAACGCCGGGTGTAGTGGGTTCTCGGTGTTACGCAGATAGATGCCGTCCAGATCGGCCGGAATCTCACCCTCCACCACGGTCAGGTTGTCGGCGTCCCACTCCGTGGTCTGCGGTCGCCACGGGCCGGTGCGGTAAGGGTGGTCGTCATCCTCGGGCAGTGTCGACAGGTACTTGCCAATCACCTCGACGTCCATGTCACATTCCTCGCGTAGTGCTGACAACGAAACTGACCGTGGTGGCGGTACTGCCGCCGAAGTTCAACGTGCCGAAGGTCTTCGCGCCGTCGATCTGATAGTCGCCGGCCGCGCCGCTGACCTGCTTGGCCGCGTCGAGCAACATCCGCACCCCCGATGCCCCGACCGGATGCCCACCGCCGATCAGGCCGCCGCTGGGGTTGATCGGAAGTCGCCCGCCGATCTCGATCTCGCCGTTCTCGATGGCCTTCCACGACTCGCCGGGTCCGGTGAGCCCGATGTGATCGATGGCCAGGTACTCGCTCGGGGTGAAGCAGTCGTGCACCTCGAAACCGTCGACGTCGTCCAGCGTGACTTCGGCGCGGCGCAATGCGTCCAGTACCGCGGCTCGCACATGGGGGAGCACGTAAGGATCGTCGGCCGCGCGGTCGAGTTTCTGGCGCAACCCCAGCCCGACAGTGCGATGGCCCCAGCCGTCGATGCGACCCACCGGCCGCGCGTCGGGGTGATCCCGCAGATAGGCGTCGCTGACCAGGACCACGCCCGCGCCGCCGTCGGTCATCTGACTGCAGTCCAGCCGCCGCAACCGCCCCTCGGTGATCGGGTTGGTCTCGTCGTCGTCGGTGATCGGATCCGGAACCGTCCAGCCCCGCGTCTGCGCATTCGGGTTGCGGCGCGCGTTGGCGTAGTTGACCGCAGCGATGGCCCTCAGATGGGTGTCGTCCAGTCCGTAGCGCCGGTCGTACTCCTCGGCGACCTCCGCGAACATCGACGGCCACAGGTACCGAGCGTCGGCGCCCTCGTGTCCGGTCCAGGCCGCTGCTCCCAGATACTGAGCGGCGGTGTCACCGGGCACGGTCTTCTCCAACTCGAGTCCGACGACCAGTGCGCTGTCATACGCCCCGGATCGCAGGTCGGCCATCGCCGCCAGGGCCGCTACGCTGCCCGACGCGCACGCCGCCTCGTGTCGCGACGCGGGCGTGTCCCAGAGGTCGCCACACACCGTGGCGGGCATCGCGCCCAGATGTCCTTGTGTGGCGAACATCTCACCGAAGGCATTGCCGACATGGACCACTCCGACCGTCGCGGCGTCCACACGCGCCTGCTCGAGTATGCCGTCCACGACCTCACTGGTCAGCGCGGCGAAGTCGCGCCCCTCCCGGGTGAGATTGCGAGCGAAGTCACTTTGATAGCCACCCAGAATCCATATGCCAGCAGATGAGCCACCCATACGCGGCACGGTACTCCCAGGTCGGACCACGCATCCACGGCATAGGCGGGCGAGTGGGAAAAGGCCGAAATAAAGCGGTCCCGTCGGCTCTCGGGCTGAACCGACGGGACCTGGGTGGGCATATAGGCCGGCCGATACGCCCACCTCCGTTTCATCATTGCCATCTCTGGCGAAAGACAAACATCTCTTCTTGACAACGTCTGCTCCGCTGCGCCGAAGTAGACGCCGAACTGTAGAAACGCGAAGAACATTGGGGCGGAGCAACTGTTGACAAAAGTTTTCACACCGCGACTGTGATTTATTGCGGACGGTTGCCCATCGGGCCCGGGCCGGCGGGCGGCTGCTGGATCACCACGACGGTGGGCTTGCGCTTGGGCTGCCCGTCTTCTTCGGTCTGAACCTCAGGGCTCGCCGGACCCGGACCCGTGCCGCCACGGCCGGCCATCCCCGCCAGAGCCATGCCGCCCAGCAGGGCCGCCGGCGCCGCTCCCAGGTTCACCGGCGCGGGGCCTACGGCGGCCCCGGCGCCGGGCAGTGACTGGACCGCCAGCCGGATCTCCGGAGCGGCCACCGTCCAGCTGTGCGGGACGGTCAGCGCACCCACCAATGCGGCCTGGCCCACGCCGGCGGCCGCCGGCGGCCGTGCCCACGCTGGGTTCGGCGTCGCGCCGGGATCCGAGTGTGCTGCCTTCGGTGGGCTGCACCGCGTCATCGCCGGGTTGTGGCTTGCTCGTGTTGCCATAGCTGTAGATCCACGGTCGGGCGGTGTTGACCGCGGACAGCGACAAGCTGGCCGTGGCGGTGATCGCGATGTAGGCGGCGGCGATGTCCAGGTCCCCGATCGGGGTCGGGATCGCTGCGGCCGACGCCTGGGTCAGCGACGCGGCCGGTGATATCAGCTCGGCAAGTCCTTGCAGCGTCTGGGCCGAGATCGACGACAGCAAGCCCATCGCGGTTTGCTGCGCTGCCGCCGCCGCGGCCGCCGGGCCCGCCGGGTCGGCGGCCTGAGCCGGGGCGGTGAAGGACGGCAACGCCGCCGCCGCCTCCGACGAGGCCGCGTAGGCGAACATCGCGGCCGCATCCTGTGCCCACATCTCGGCGTACTCCGCCTGCAGCGCCTCGATCGCGGGACTGTTCTGGCCCAGCAGGTTGGTCGCGGCCAGCGACATCAACTGTTCGCGGTTGGCGCTGATCAAGGGCGGTGGCACCGTCATCGCGAACGCCGTCTCGTAGGCCGCGGCGGCGGTTCGGGCCTGCGTGGCCGTACGTTCGGTGAGCAAGGCGGCCGTACTCAGCCACCCCGCATACGGTGCGACCGCGGCCGCCATCGAGGCCGACGCCGGACCCAGCCACGATTCGACCGACAGGCCGGCGAGCACGGTGGCGTAGGAGGTCGCGGCTGAATTCAGCACGGCGGCCACCCCGTCCCAGGCGTTTGCCGCGGTCAGCATCGATCCCGCCCCCGGACCTTCGTACATCCGGGCTGAATTAACCTCCGGCGGCAACAGCCCGAAGTCGGTGGCCAACTCGGTTCCTATCGCGCCGAGGTCGCGTTGGCGGCCTCGGTCGTTGCATACGAACCGGCGTCGGCTGCCGGTGCCGCGACGGCCGCGGAGGCGGCCATGTGGTGAGCGGCCGCGGTCGACCCGATCGCCTGCGGGTTGCGTGCAGCCGATGCCGACGTCTCCGGGTGCGTGACCACAAACGACATCCGAGTCTCCTTTGACCGATGGCCGAACCGAAGTGCCTGCGCCGTACGGAAATTGGAAATCACGGGGGTGATGGCCAGTCCCGGACGCCGGCACGTCCTAGCTGCAGGTTACTGCTTTGGTGACCTAACGGCTTCAGGTTTGGCGGCGATCTTGTGAAGAAATCGGTTTGCCGCTGTGCGTCAGGGCAGCGGTGGTGCGGGCGGAGCCGAGAGGGCCGGGGGAGCGTCCAGGGTCGACGGCGGCGTGAGGGTGGTCAGCGGCGTCAGCGTGGTTGTCGGGGTCGCCGTGGTGTCGTTCATCGAGGTCGCCTGCTGGTTGTCCGAGCCGAGGCCCAGGGTTGCCGTCAGCGCTATGGCGGTTGCCGCGAAGGCGCAGTAGATGCCGACGTATTTGATCGTTGGGCCGCTCATGTCAGTTCTCCTCGTTCGGACCGCAATACGAATCTTTTGTATCCGTATTACGGATCACGATAATCCCTGTTCGGGCGCCGGGCAAGCACGAATGAGCTCGTCTAAGCGGTCTGGTCCAGGCCGAGGGCGACGGTCAACTCCAGCACGGTCCGAGGTTCCGCCAGTCGGTCGCCGTACAGGTCGCGCAGTTGGCTCATCCGGTAGCGGACCGTCTGCGGGTGAATGAACAGATCGGCCGCCACTGCGTCGCGGCGGCCCTGGTGCAGCACCCACGAACGCAGCGTTTCGGTAAGGCGTTCGGCGGTGTTCGGGGGCAGCTCGGACAGCGGCGCCAACACCCGGGCGCGAAGGTCACCGGCAGCTTCGAGGTCCGCGCCGAGCACCAGCTCGACCAGATGGTCGTCGGTGTCGATGACGCTGGATTCGCTCGCGCTCAGCAGGTCCCGGGCGCGCAGGGCGCGATAGTAGGACGACCGGACGTCCATCCACGGCCGCGCCGGACCTACCAAAGCCTTCCTGGCACCCAGGGCTGACAGCAACTGGCGCCGTGCCGTGCCCGCGACGTCCGGGACCAACAGGACGGCGAGGGAGTCCGAAGCGTCGACGTCGGGGAGGTCCTCGGCCAGCTGCAATGTGGACTGACCGAATTGTGCTGCCAGCCCGCGTGTTTGCGCCAACGGCACGAGCACCGCGGTGAGCGTGCGCGGCGGCTGCCAGCCCGCCTGTTCGGCGGCCGCCGCCAGCACGGCGGCCGTGCCCCCGGCCAGCAGGTCCTGACTCAGCCGGTCGAGATAGCGCTGCCGGGCCCGGCCCGTAGTGGCCAGTTCGTCGGCGTGGCCGGACACGCTGGACGCCGACAACTCGTCGATGTAGGCGAACACCAACTCGGCGAACCTGGCGATGGTGGACGCGGGAAGGCCCGCCGCGACGGCGATCGCCGACAGCTCCTGCCAGGCCACCTGTGCCCCCACGCGGTAGGCCGCCAGTAGGGCATCGATCGTGCGGCCCTGACGCGCTTCCCCTCGTCCGAGCTCGTAGGCGCCGTCGATGGCCTGGAACAGAGAGGTCCCGGGATCGGTGTCCTTCGGTCGGGTCGCAAGTCGCAGAAACACCCCGAGGGAGGTCTGCACTGCATTCTCGATGATCTGGCCCATCCGGCCGCTGAACGCATCGGCGTAGCTCGGAACGGCCACGGTGATCGCGGTCACTGTCCGCTCCGCCATCGCGGGCAGGATGGATTCCAATGCCGTGACCACGGGTTCGTCGAGCTGTAGTCCGCTGAGTCGAGGTGACGGATCTGGCATTTTTATCCCTTACGAACAAATACGAGCCTTTTTTTTGCACCGACAAGTCAAGACTTTACATCCGGTGACAACGACCATGGAGTCATGACAACCGTTGCCACCCGACCCACCGTCGTCGGTGCATTGCGCGAACGAGTGCTGAAGCTTGCCGAGCGGGTAACGACTCCGTTGGTTCCCAGCGACTACCTGGACATCATCGATCCGCTGCGGTCCGCCACGGACCTGCGTGGACGCATCGTCGCCATCCATCCCGAGACCCGCGACGCCGCGACCGTGGTGATCAAGCCCGGTCGGGGCTGGCGCCCGCATGTCCCCGGCCAGTACGTGCGCATCGGCGTGGACGTGGACGGCGTCCGCCAGTGGCGGGCCTACTCGCTGACCTCGAAGACTCAACGACGGGACGGATGCATCGCGGTCACCGTGAAGGCGATCCCCGACGGCGTGGTCAGCAACTATCTGGTGCGGCGGGCCACTGTCGGGACGCTGATCCAGCTGGATCAGCCCGCAGGTGAATTCACCCTGGGCGACCGGGTTCCCGCCAAGATGCTGTTCTTGACCGCCGGCAGCGGCATCACCCCGGTGATGGGGATGTTGCGCAACATGGCAGGTCTCGGAGGGCCGAACCCGGACATCGTGGTTGTGCACTCCGCGCCCACTGCGGACGACGTCATCTTCGGCTGGGAACTGCGCATGCTCGCCCGAGAGCGCCGAATTCGGCTGGTGGAGAAGCACACTGACACTGACGGGATGCTCGACCTGGCACGCTTGGCCGACCTGGTCCCGGATTTCGCCGATCGGGAAACCTGGGCGTGCGGGCCTGCCGGATTGCTCGACGCGGTCGAACAGCGCTGGGCCGCAGACGGTGTCGCCGACCGCTTGCACATCGAGCGGTTCCGCCCGGCCATCATCACCGCCGGCGAAGGCGGCACCGTGACTTTCGCCAAGAGCGGCAGCGTGGTGGAGGCCGGCGGATCCCAGACCTTACTGGACAGCGGAGAAGTTGCCGGGGTGTTGATGCCGTCGGGTTGCCGGATGGGCGTGTGCTTCGGGTGCGTCGTCCCATTGCGCCGAGGTGCGGTGCGCGACCTGCGTAATGGCGACGTCACCACGGCCAACCCGGGCGACAACGTACAAATCCAGACCTGTGTGTCCGCTGCCGCGGGCGCCTGCGAGCTCGACCTCTGAGGAGCCGAAATGACTGCAATGCAAACGAATCCGACGGCCCACCTGTCCGACGAGGACATCGAGAGCCTGGGTCGCGAACTCGACGCCATCCGCGAGAATGTGTTGGCGGGCCGGGGCGAGCGTGATGCCGCCTACATCCGCAGCGTGATCGACGGCCAGCGGCGCCTGGAACTGGCCAGTCGCGCTGTGCTGCTGTTCTCGATGTTTCCGCCCGCCTGGCTGATCGGCACTGTGGGACTGTCGATCTCGAAGATCGTCGAGAACATGGAGATCGGCCACAACGTGATGCATGGTCAGTGGGACTGGATGCGCGATCCGAAGATCCACTCGACAACCTGGGAATGGGACAACGCCTCGCCGTCGGAGATGTGGAAGCACTCGCACAACGAGGTGCACCACACGTACACCAATGTCCTTGGCAAGGACCACGATCTGGGGTACGGAATCATGCGGGTCGACGAGAATCAGCGGTGGAAGCCATTTTATGTGGCCCAACCGTTGTGGAATTTCATCAATGCTTGCCTTTTCCAGTACGGAATAGCCGCATACGACCTGGAAATCGGCAAGTACCTGCAAGGTCGCAGCGACAAAGAGGAATTTCGGCGGCAGGGTAAGAAGGTGCTGGCCAAGGTGCGCAAGCACGTGCTGCGCGACTACGTGCTGCACCCGGTGCTGTCCGGCCCCTCGGCCGTCACGACCCTGACCGCCAACCTCACCGCCAATCTCGTGCGCAATCTGTGGACCCACTCGGTGATCATGTGTGGACACTTCCCCGAGGGCGTGCAGACCTACGAGAAGACCTCCATCGACGGTGAGACCCGTGGTCAGTGGTACCTGCGGCAAATGCTCGGATCGGCCAACATTTCGGGAAATGCGTTCCTGCACTTCATGACTGGCAACCTGTCCTTCCAGATTGAACACCACCTGTACCCAGATCTGCCCAGCAACCGCTATCAGGAGATCGCGCCGAAGGTGCAGGAGTTGTTCGAGCGTTACGGGCTGACCTACACCACCGGCTCACTGCCGCGCCAAGTCGCGTCGGCATGGAAGAAGGTCTTCCGGCTGTCGCTGCCCAACGACTTCGGGCGTAAGGCGTCGGAAGCCATGCGACCCTCGGTAATCCGCGAGGTGATCTTCGCCAGGCCGCGGCGGGAAGCGCTCGCCGCCTGACCCGGGGCATTCCCGAGTCAATCAATTCAGGCCAAATTCTGATATTCGGAAACAAGCCGTTTACCGAAGGTTTGTCGACCGAAAACGATTAGGTACCAAAGCGTGTGGGTATCTTCCGGAAATGCAGTGGTGGATGGAACCTGCCGATGAAGGCGGGACGCTTCCCCGCTGGGTTGTCCTCGGTTACAGCGCGGTGCTCGCCCTGACGGCGGGTTTCGTCAACGCGGTCGCCATCTTGTTGTTGGCGTTTCCGGTGGCGAACGTGACCGCGGCCACGACCCAGCTGGGAATGAATACGGCGAATCCCTGGCTCTACGAGGGCCATTTGCTCGCTGCCATCATTTTCGGGTTTCTGTTCGGGGCGGCAATCGCGGGAGCGGTGCTGGCCCCGACGCGGGCGCAGGCTGGTCCGCGCCATGCCGCGCTGTTGATCTTCGAGGCCACGCTGCTCGCTCTGGCTGCCGCCGGGCTGGAAGACACTCCGGTCAGGGCGCTGCTGGACACCCTCGGTATGGAGCAACCCATCGTTCAGGCGGTGTGTGCCGCCACCGCCCTCGGTATGCAGAACGGGTTGACGTCCAGCTTCCGCGGCATGGCGGTGCGCACCACCCACTTCACCGGCACCATCACCGATCTCGGCCTGATGATCGGCCGCAGTCGCGAGCACGGGCTGGAGAAGTGGAAGGGCGCGGTGCTGTCCGTGACGTTCGTGCTCTTCCTTACCGGGGGCGTGATCGGACTGCTCGTCGGTGGCCCACTGGGTGGATACGCGCTGATCATTCCCGCAGTAACGTGCGTTGCCGTCGCCGCCGGCTGCCTGCTGCACAGCCGCCGTCGCCGCGAATCCGACGAAGCCGCGGCTGAGTCGGTGAACGCCTGAACGGCGTCATCGTGACCGCGTCGCCGCCGCTTCGCCGCTTCGCCGATTCGCCGATTCGCCGAGCGTGACGTGACGGCGGCCGCGAGCCAAAATTCTCTCCCAGAGTTCACGTTCGGCGAATCGATCGCCGATTCGAGGCCGCCGGTCAGTGTCCGCCTGGTTCGTAGGAGAGCAGGGCCCATTCTCGGAACTGCATGATCGCTGATTCGCCCTGCGCCAGCTTCGGTCGATCGCGGTAGATCTTGTTCTCCCAGATAGGGATGTCCTGCTCGATCTGTTTGCAGAAGTCGCGCGCGAAACCCATCCCCATCTTCGTCATCTCGCCTGTATCGGGCTGCACAGCCACGAAGAACGTGTAACGCGCTTCGACGTGTTCGCCGTCGATGGGGGTGACGGTGAGGATGGTGCACGAACGACCCAGGCCGCGATGCCGCACGACGTCAATGCCCATCCCGAAGAGCTCGGAGTCCACCGCGCCGGACACTGGGCCGCGGGGCGTCTCGAAGTTGACCTCGGCGACCGCGCGGAACAGGTGTCCGTCCTGTTCGACGTCGAGGGCGCCGAACGCCGAGACTCCGTGCACGGTGGCGAAATGGGCTATGTCGACTGTGTTTTCGAAGACCTCTTGCGGGTGCGAGCGAAATCTCCACCGTGCGTGGTCGGGCGCGTAGAAGGTGAAACCCGCATCGTCGGCCTCCGGTATTTTGGGCAACTCCCACTCGGGCTCCCCGCTGCGGGACGAATGCCAGACGAAGATGATGCCGGCCCGCTCGGCGGTGGGCCAGCTGCGGAGTCTGGCAGTCGGGTTGGGCCGTTTGGTGTAGGGGATATCGACGTTGCTCCCGTTGCCGTCGAAGGACCAGCCGTGGAAGGGGCATACGACGCAGTCCTCGCGCACGGTGCCGCCGACTCCGATATCTGCGCCGAGATGTGGGCAGTAGGCGTCGAGGACGTGTGCGGTGCCCGAGTCGCCCCGATAGCAGACGAGCTGCGTGCCGAAGTAGCGCAGCGAGATGACGGCGCCCTCGGTGACCTCGTGGCTGTAGGCGACCTGAAACCATCCCTTGGGATAGTCCGCGAAGGGAAAGCGCTGCGACATGGTGCGACCTTTCCGGCCGGTTGCCCAATTTTCCTATAATAGTAAATTTAGGCGGGCGGGGGATGCGGGGCCGGATGCTGGCGGATCCGCTGATAGCGACTGATATGGCGGCGCGGCGACGCTCAGCTCCCTCATCAGGGGAGTGTCACGAATCAACCGAAACAACTGTCACGCATCAGCCGAAACACTGTCAGGCATCACCCGGAGGCGAAATGTCACGCATCAGCCGAGCTAATACACGGAAAAGAGTGCCCCCGGCAGGATTCGAACCTGCGACACCGGCTTTAGGAGAGCCGTGCTCTATCCCCTGAGCTACGGGGGCGACGGGCTGAGCTTACCGGGCGGGCCGCCGGCCGCCGACGGCTCACTGATCAGCGCAGTTCGGCGATCACATTGGCGAAGTTGTCGATGTGGTTGTCCTGCACCGTGAAGTGGGTGACGCCGTATTTCTCCCGGTGGCCCACCAGTTTCTCCGCCATCTCGCGCGGTGATCCGCTGAGCACCGAGTGCATGGCCAGCAACTCCTCCTCGGGGAGATCCGGTGCGTTGCGGCGGGTCAGGGACAGATTGGGCATGGTCTCACCCTGGCCGGGCACCGCGGTGATCACCAGATTCAGCTCCAGCGCGCTGAACCGGTCACCCGCCGCAGTGCGGACGAACTCGATGCGCTCGGCCAGCGGGTCTTCGACGTCGCGCACCTTGGCGCCGGTGAGTCCGATGATGTCGGCATGCCGGGCGGCCAGTCTCATCACCCGGTCGCCGCTACCGGCGATCATGATCGGGACCCGCGGGTGATGCTCGGTCAGGTATTCCGTCATGTGCTGCAGATAGTCAACGCGCGCACCGGCACTGGGATACGGAAGTTCGGCAGCCTCGAATTCCTCTCGGACGTAACCGGTTCCGAGTCCCACCTCCAGCCGTCCATCGCTGAGAATGTCCAGCGCCCCGATATCGCGGCTCAGCAGCGCCGGCTTGTAGAACGCGGCATTCAGCACGTACATGCTCAGGTGGATGCGCTCGGTGACCATCGCCGCCGCTGTCAGCGTGGGAAACGGTGCGGCCGCACCCAGATGGTCTGGTACGCACAGCACGTCGAATCCCACGTCCTCGGCCCGCTTGGCGATGTCCACCAGCGCCTCCCGCGACCTGAAGTATCGGATGCTCAAACCGAAACGAAAATCCTTGTCCACCAACAACCTCCATCAATCCGTAGCCAACTGCCAGGAACGCGCCGCCGCCGCCAGCCCATGCGCCAAACTGGACGTGACCGGCGACCAGCCGTCCGCTCCCGGGAGAGGGCTGCGCGGGCTCAAACCCCGGACCCGAACCGGCAGTTCCAGCTGTGCGCCCCCGCCCCGGACCCGGTTCACCGGGTTGTCCGGATGCAGGCCTCGCAGGGCCGAAGGGATGGCGTCGAGATCGGTGACGACCTCATAACCCGGCAGCCGTACATGTCCGGCCAGGTGCGCAGCCAGCGAGCGGTTGCGTCCTCCGGCAAGCAGTTGCGTGCTTCGGCCGATCCTGCCGTAGCCGTGCAGCGAGACGACGACGTCGACGTGGTCGAGGAACTCGGCCAGCCGAACCGACTCGGCCGGATCGAACCGTGACGACGGCAGGTGGTGCGGGTAGCGGTCGGGATGGCGCAGCACATACACCGAGGCGCCGGCTTCCTCGGCGGCACGTTCGGCGATCATGTCGGTCATCTGCTCGAGCCCGCCGCCGTGGATGGCGAGAAAGCCGAACCGCGAGCGCAACCGGCTCAGCTCCACCATGCCCGGCTCGCTCAACAACTCCGAAAGAGACTGTGGCCCAGTCCCATCGGAGGACAGGGGCGTCGGCCACCGGGTCGGATCCCAGCGGCGCAGAAAATCGATCCAGCGCTGCGGCAGCCCATGGTGAACAGCGCCGTCGATGATGCGCGAGAGGTAACCCGGCCGCGGCGGCCCGGGTGTCACCCGATGGTCGATGTAGACCCACGCCGGTGACGGCCCCGAGTCGGTGTGCACGTTCATCTGGTCGCGCCGGTAGCGCACCGGTACACCCTCGGCGCTGTCCAGGACGGTCAGATCACGATCGGAGAGCCGCCAGAGCACCCCGTGCACTTCACCTCCCGCACACGGTTCGACCGTGGCCACGCCGCGCTCGTTGATCAGCCAGTCGTGATCGGAGAGGACCGCCGGGCGAGGGTCACCGGCATCGGGACAGCGTGCCGCCATCTGCCGCACGCACAGGTTCGATCCGTATGCGAAATACAGGTGCCGGCGGACCGGCATTCAGCCTGTCACCGTCAGATAGATCAGTGCCACGTTAAGCAGACTAATCATCACCGCGACCACCCATCCAACGGCCGTTGTGGCGGGGTGGTTGGCGTCAGCGCCCATCAGTTTCCGATTGGCGGTGAGACGGACCAGCGGCAACACCGCGAACGGAATCCCGAATGACAGCACCACCTGGGAGAGCACCAACGTGCGGGTGGGGTCCACGTTCAACGCGAGCAGCGCCACCGCGGGACCCAGCGTCACCAGGCGGCGCACCACCATCGGCACCGACCAGTGCAGCAACCCCTGCATGATCATCGCTCCGGCGTAGGCGCCCACCGAGGACGACGCCAGACCCGATGCCAGCAATCCGATGGCGAACAGCACCGCGATGGTCGGCCCCATCGTGTCGCGCACCGCGGCGTACGCGTCGTCGATGGAGGCCACGTCTCCGTGGCCGCGCATGTTGTATGCGGCGACCAGCAGCATCGCCGCGTTCACCCCGCCGGCGATCACCATCGCCACCCCGACGTCCCAGCGCGTGATGCGCAGCAACCGCCGTCGCGGCGTGCCGGCCTCGGGCCGCCCATGCCGGTCGCGGGAGAGTCCGGAATGCAGGTACACCGCATGCGGCATCACGGTGGCGCCCAGAATCGCGGCGGCCAGCAGCACGCTTTCCGTTCCCTGGAAGCGTGGCACCAGCCCGGACATCACCTCGCCCGCCGGTGGGGTGGCGACGAAGAAGCTGGCCGTGAAACCGAGGGCGATCACCAACAGCAATCCGGTGATGACAGCCTCGAACAGACGCTGGCCCCGGCGGTCCTTGATCAGCAACAGCACCAGGGAGATGGCGCCGGTGATCAGCCCGCCGAGCGGTAGCGGCAACCCGAACAGGATGCGCAGCGCGATGGCGCCACCGATCACCTCTGCCACATCGGTCGACATGGCGACAATCTCGGCCTGCGCCCAGTACGCCAGCCGGGCGGGCCGCCCCATTCCACGCCCGATCGCTTCCGGGAGCGAATGCCCGGTGACCAGCCCGAGCTTGGCCGACAGGTACTGCACCAGGCCGGCCATCACGTTCGCGCCGACGATGACCCACAGCAGCAGGTAGCCGAACTTGGAGCCCGAGCTGACGTTGGCGGCGACGTTCCCGGGGTCGACGTAGGCGATCGCGGCGACGAAGGCAGGACCCAGCAGATACCAGCCCGCTCTATCGGTGCTGCCGGTGACCGTGGTGTCCTGCGCCAACTGTGGACCTACCGTTCGAAGTAAAAAGTTAGGTTAGCCGAAACCGGGACGGCCACCGGCATCGGGCAGGTCAGCTCCGGTATTCGGGATTAGCGAAACTCGGCCGGCAGCCGGCGTCCCACTCGGTGCGCTGATTGCCCTCGGCAGGGATGCCGCCGTTGGCCTTCAGCATCCGCGCCACGTGTATCAGGTTGTAGGTCATGAACGTCGTATTGCGGTTGGTGAAGTCGTTCTCCGGGCCGCCTGAGCCGGGATCGAGGTAGGACGGCCCTGGGCCGGCCGGGCCGATCCAGCCCGCGTCGGCCTGCGGCGGGATCGTGTACCCGAGGTGTTGCAGGCTGTAGAGAATGTTCATCGCGCAGTGCTTCACGCCGTCTTCGTTGCCGGTGATCAGGCACCCGCCCACCCGTCCGTAGTAGGCGTACTGCCCCGCGTCGTTGAGCAGGTGCGAGCACGAGTAAAGACGCTCGATGACGCGCTTCATCACCGAACTGTTGTCGCCCAGCCAGATAGGCCCGCACAGCACCAGGATGTCGGCGGCCAACACCCGTTGGTAGAGGGTGGGCCATTCGTCTGTCTCCCAACCATGTTCGGTCATGTCCGGCCATACCCCGGTGGCGATGTCATGGTCGATTGCCCGCAGGCTGTCGACCTCGACGCCCTGCTCGCGCATGATGCCGGCGCTGCGTTCGATCAGGCCGTCGGTGTGGCTGAGTTCCGGGGAGCGTTTCAGGGTCGCGTTGATGAACAGGGCGCGGAGGCTGTTGTCAGAAGTCAAGGTGTGCTTACCTGCCCGTCCGGGTTAGTGGTGGCGTTTTGGCGGTGAGGATACCGGTGTCCGGAACCGCGGCCACCGAGCGCCGGGGGCGGGCAATCAGTCAGCCGGCAGATAGAGACCGCGACCGGGGATCAGCGGCAGATCAAGGGTGGTGCGGATCCCGGAAGGCGCGGCCACCACGGCAGGAATCGCGTTGACCACCCGCATCGCGGTGGCGACCAACCCGGCATGGTTGTGATCGCCGCGCCGGCTGCTCAGGCAGATGTCCATGGCATACGACGGTTCACCGGTGATCTCGACCCGATAGGAACCCCCGGGCTGCGCGGGCTGCGGCCAGTCCGGGCACAGGTCTTCCCGCAACCGCGTGATGTGTTCGAGGACGACCGCCGGGCGGCCGTCCACCATGCCGAGCACCTCGAACCGCAACGCCGCGGCACTGCCTTCGGGGACGTAGCCCGAGGCGATGTCGAAGGCCTCCGGCGCCGGCACCCGTTGATACTTCTCGGTGACCTCGTCGAGCGAAATGCCAAGGCCCGCAGCAAGTTGGCGCACCACCGATCCCCAGGCAAGACTCAGTACCCCGGGTTGCAGCAGGATCGGAGTCTCCTCGAGCGGTTTGCCGAAACCCATCACGTCGAACATGACGACGGCGCTGTCATAGGTCGCGTAGTCGACGATCTCCATGCAACGGATCTGCTCGACGCTCTGACAGGTGCCGGCCAAGGCCATCGGCAGCAGGTCGTTGGCGAAGCCCGGATCGATGCCGCCGACGAAGAGGCTCGAATTGCCTTCGCGTGCAGCGTCTTCGATCGGTTTGATCAGCTCCTCCGGCAAGACCTGCCACGGGTACTGCAGGAAGACCGGGCCGCTGCCGACGATGTTGACGCCGGCCGCCAGAACGCGGCGGTAGTCCTCCAGCGCCTCGGGCAGGCGGTTGTCAGCCATGGCGTTGTAGACGGCGCACTGTGGTTTGGTGGCCAGTACGGCGTCCAGGTCAGTGGTGGCCAGCACTCCCGTTGCCCCGTCGAGGCCCGCGAGTTCGGCGGCGTCCTTGCCCGCCTTGGCATCCGAGGAAACCCAGACGCCGGTGAGCTCGAATTCCGGGTTGGTGATCAGCGCTTTCAGTGAATGGATGCCGACATTGCCGGTGCCAAGCTGGGCGACGCGTATTGCCATGGTCGGCTCCTCACAGATCGGGGACGGGGATGTCGAGGTTGGGGTAGGTGAGGCCGCCGTCGACCTCAAGCGTCTTCCCAGTCAGGAAGCCGCCGGCGGGTGAAGCCAAATAGACTGCAGCAGCGGCGATATCGACCGGATCGCCGAGACGGCGCAGTGGCGTCGCCTTCTCCATCGGTGTCCGGAGCTCGTCATTGCCCGCCACGACGTCGAGCGCCGACGTGAGAATCGATCCCGGTGCGATCGCGTTGACCCTGATGCGCGGGCACAGGTCCAGCGCCGTCAGGCGGGTGTAGTGGGACAGGGCGGCCTTGGCGGTGCCGTAGGCGGCGAAACCCCGTCCGGCCAGCCGGCCGATGGCCGACGTGATGTTGATGATGCTGCCTCCGCCGGAGTGCTCGAGCATCAGCGGCACGGCAGCGACGGTGAGGGCGTGCGCCGTGGCGACGTTGAACGTGAACGCGTCCTTGAGGTCTTTCGTCGACGTGGTCAGCAGCGTGTTGGGCATCGTGCCGCCGACGTTGTTGACGACGATGTCTAGTTTGCCGAACGCCTCGACGGCCTCGCCCGCCAATTTGGCGGTGTCCTCCGGGTGTGCCAGGTCGGCGGTGACGACGTGGGCGCGGCGGCCGGTCGCCCGGACCTGCTCGGCCACTTCGTCGAGCTGGGACTGTGTTCGGGACGAAATGACTACGTCGGCGCCTGCTTCGGCGAAAGCCAGTGCCATGGCCGCACCCAGGCCGCGGCCGCCTCCGGTGATGACGGCGACCTTGTCGTCCAGACGGAACCTGTCGAGGATCACGAGGGCCTCGCTTCAGTTGACGGCCGAAACGGGTGTGTGCCGTCCCGGGAGGATTTCTGTAACAGGTTCTACTTTGTCACACCGCCCGGGAAACGTAACGCAGGAGGCCTCTTGCCGCCGCGGCTAGATGGTGCCGCGCGGCATCACCCACCGGTGCTGGAACGTCAATACCGTCGCGGCCGTCTCGAAACAGTCGTCGTAGTGCACCACGACGACTTTGTGCGCCGACGCCAGCGCGGCAGTCAGCAGGTCGGTGATGTCGACCGCGTCGTGCGCACCGGCTTTCGCCAATGCCCGCTGCGCGCCCAGGGCGGTATGCCAGTGTTCGTCATTGGTCGGCAGATATTCGCGGGTCGTGCGGTGTTCGGCCAACCGCTGCTCGTATTCGTCAAACCCCTCGGCTGCGGACAGCGCTTCCGCGTCCAGTGATGCGGTGGTGGCGACAACCCCGGTGTCGAGCAGCGCGCGCAACCGGCGCGACACCTCCGGGTGGTACATCCTGACGGCGGCACTGGTGTCGATGAGGTAGCGCCCTACCAACGCCACGCGGAGCCGCCTCTCTTGGTGCGCATCATCAATTCCCCTCTGTGAGTGCGTATTTCGACAATGGCGCGTCCCTGCAACTACGGCGCTGCGGGCGAATGTCGGAACGTCGCGGAGATGCCCGCGAGCGGGTTCCCGTCGGTCGTCATTGAGCCGAACGGGTAAGCGTCCAAGTTAGTGGGCATGTCGCGAATAGCGGCGAATGGGAATGGCTTTGTTATTGAAAAGTTATATGACCGGCAGTCATTGTAAACGATATGGACATGACTAATGAGAAATGGTGCGCAGAATTAGGCCGGACACTCCGACTGCTCCGCGCGGTGCTGCACAGATCGTGGACAATAGTGGCGCGGAAGTAATGCTTCCCACGTGGTCCCGCGCTGCTGCGCATCTGCGGCGGCCAACCTCCACTGTCGTAATGATGTACTGAATCGGGACTGGTGCACAGTCTTTTGTCATCTGGAAGGGTGTGCAGCCGCGCTGGGTCGCGCCGTCCCCGCGGAATCGACACCCACGTGACCACGGTGTCACGATTGGAAATCGCGTCCGGTATTCAATTGAAGGCCGGAAATGGATTGGCCCGACGTCGTTTTATCGATCGACAGCGCGAGGGGGAACAACGGGTCCCTCCGGCGAAGGAGAAAGCCACCAATGTTCGGGCGCCGGTGCCAACGGCGCGGCCCGGTGGCTTCAGCTTGCGCACCGCTGGTTGGCCAGATCGGATATCGTGAATCACGTTTGGCCGCAACGTATTCCGCCGACAGTGCCATTCCGGCTGCGTCCTGCCCGGCGAGCCTGCCGTCGCGGGATGGGTGCGGGAGGGTCGCAACGTCGCTTTCGTCGACTCTTTCACCGTACGTTACCGGTTGTTAATGTAGCGGCAAGGGAGTGAGGAAAGGGTCTGGTCGGACAAGCCGTGGCGGAGGGACGGCGGTTAGTATGTTTCATGTCTACCGATAGGAAGTGAATTGAAACTCAACCGATTTGGCGCCGCGCTCAGTGTCCTGGCTTCAGGCGCACTGGTGTTGTCAGCATGCGGTAGCGACAACAACGCTGGTGGGGGAGGTCAAGGCACGTCGGGCGGTTCGTCGGGCAGCGTGAGCTGCGGCGGCAAGAAGACGCTGAAGGCCAGTGGCTCCACCGCTCAGGCCAACGCGATGACCCGGTTCGTCAAAGCGTTCGAATCGGCCTGCCCCGGGCAGACGTTGAACTACACCGGCAACGGGTCCGGTGCCGGAATCAGCGAATTCAACGGCAACCAAACCGATTTCGGTGGCTCCGACTCTCCGCTCAGCAAGGATGAGGCGGCGGCGGCGCAGAAGCGCTGCGGCGACGCGCCGGCGTGGAATCTGCCGGTGGTGTTCGGGCCCATCGCGGTCACCTACAACATCGGTGGCGTCAGTTCGCTGAATCTCGACGGGCCCACGCTGGCCAAGATCTTCAGCGGTGCCATCACCAGCTGGAACGACCCGGCGATCGCGGCCATCAACTCGGGCACGAACCTGCCCGCCACGCCGATTCACGTCGTGTTCCGTAGCGACGAGTCGGGAACCACCGACAACTTCCAGCGCTACCTCGACGCCGCGTCCAACGGCGCATGGGGCAAGGGCGCCGGCAAGGCGTTCAAGGGCGGCGTCGGCGAAGGCGCCAAGGGCAACGACGGCACCTCGGCTGCCATTAAGAACACCGAAGGCTCGATCACCTACAACGAGTGGTCGTTCGCCCAGGGCCAGCGCCTGAACATGGCCAAGATCATCACCTCGGCCGGCCCGGAGCCGGTCGCCATCGGCACCGACTCGGTGGGTAAGACGATAACCGGGGCCACAATTTCCGGTCAGGGCAATGACCTGGTGCTCGACACGCTCTCGTTCTACCGGCCCACCCAGCCCGGTTCGTACCCGATCGTGCTGGCCACCTACGAGATCGTCTGCTCGAAGTACCCGGACGCCCAGGTCGGGACGGCGGTGAAGGCGTTCCTGCAGTCGACCATCGGCGGTGGCCAGAATGGGTTGGGTGACAACGGTTACGTCCCCATCCCGGACTCGTTCAAGTCGAGGCTGTCGACCGCGGTCAACGCGATCTCCTGATCTGAGGTTCACGTGGTCAAAGCCCCGCTAGCAAAGCATGCGCTAGCGGAGGTGGATGCGCGCGCAGCAAGACGGGCGGATCGCCTGTTCAGGTTGGTCGCTTCGGCGGCCGGGTCGACCATCGTGGCAGCAATCCTGCTGATCGCGGTGTTCCTCCTGATCAAGGCGATTCCGTCGCTGCGCGCCAATCAGGCGAACTTCTTCACCAGCGCGAAGTTCGACACCTCCTCCGACAAGCTGGCCTTCGGCATCCGTGACCTGTTCATGGTCACCGTGCTCAGCTCCATCAGCGCGCTGGCGCTGGCGGTGCCGATCGCCGTCGGAATCGCCGTGTTCATCACCCAGTACGCCCCCAAGCGGCTGGCGCGGCCATTCGGCGCCATGGTCGATCTGCTGGCCGCGGTGCCGTCGATCATCTTCGGCTTGTGGGGGATCTTCGTTCTGGCCCCGAAGCTGCTGCCCCTCGCGACGGTGCTGAACGACAACCTGGGATGGCTGTTTCTGTTCAAGAGCGGCAATGTCTCACTGGCCGGAGGCGGCACGATCTTCACGGCGAGCATCGTCCTTGCGGTGATGATCCTGCCGATCGTCACCTCGGTGTCGCGCGAAGTGTTCCGCCAGACCCCGCCCATGCAGATCGAGGCGGCGCAGGCGTTGGGCGCGACGAAGTGGGAGGTGGTGCGGATGACCGTGCTGCCGTTCGGCCGCAGCGGTGTGATCGCCGCGTCCATGCTGGGGCTGGGTCGCGCGCTGGGCGAAACAGTGGCAGTGCTGATCATCCTGCGATCGGCCGCCAAGCCGGGCAACTGGTCGCTGTTCGACGGTGGTTACACGTTCGCCTCCAAAATCGCTTCGGCTGCTTCGGAATTCAGTGCGCCGCTGCCGACCGGTGCGTATATCTCCGCGGGTTTCGCCTTGTTCGTGCTGACGTTCATGGTCAACGCCGCGGCCCGCGCGATCGCCGGGGGGAAGGTCAACGGATGAGCCAGCCCAGTGCCACCGCGCTCGAACAGCCGGTCAAGGTGGTGGTGTTCCGGCCGTTGAGCCTGGCTCGCCGGATCAAGAACAGCGCCGCGACGGTGTTCTTCTTCGCCTCGTTCCTCATCGCGCTGGTGCCATTGATCTGGGTGCTGTGGGTGGTGATCGAACGTGGTTGGCGCGCGGTCGTCCAGGCCGACTGGTGGACGCATTCACTGCGCGGCGTGCTGCCCGAGGAGTTCAGCGGCGGGGTCTATCAGGCGTTGTATGGGACGGTGGCCCAGGCCGGAGTGGCGGCGGTGATCGCGGTGCCGCTGGGGCTGATGACCGCGGTCTATCTGGTCGAATACGGCACCAGCCGAATGGCACGGGTGACGACGTTCATGGTCGACGTGCTGGCCGGGGTGCCCTCCATCGTGGCTGCCTTGTTCATCTTCAGCCTCTGGATCGCGACGCTCGGATTCCAGCAGAGCGCGTTCGCGGTGGCATTGGCCCTGGTCCTGCTGATGTTGCCGGTGGTGGTGCGCTCCACCGAGGAGATGCTGCGGCTGGTGCCCGACGAACTGCGCGAAGCCAGTTATGCGCTGGGCGTTCCGAAGTGGAAGACGATCGTACGGATCGTGGCGCCCATCGCGACGCCGGGCATCATCTCCGGGGTACTGCTGGCGGTCGCCCGGGTGATCGGCGAGACGGCACCGGTGCTGGTGCTGGTGGGCTACAGCCGGTCGATCAACTACGACATCTTCAATGGCAACATGGCCTCGCTGCCGCTGCTGATCTATACCGAGCTCACCAACCCCGAACGCGCGGGTTTCCTGCGCGTCTGGGGGGCGGCGCTGACCCTGATCATCATCGTCGCCGCGATCAACCTCTCGGCCGCGGGCATGCGGTTCCTGGCCACCCGGAAGCGCTGACCCGGCTCAGGAACCGGGCGGTAGTCGCAACACCCGGCCGTTGCCGCGGTCGGCGACGTAGACGTTGCCCTTCTTGTCGACGGCCACCGACAACGGGGTGTTCAGGCCGTTGAACGGCAGCTCCACCGAGGCCGTCGCGCCGGCGGGCAACTTCGCCACCACGTTGTTGTCGTGTTCGGTGACGTAGACGTTGCCCGCGCCGTCGACGGTGATACCCCACGGCGCGCTCATTCCGGTGAACGGCAACTCGGACTGGTTGCTGGTCCCGGCATCGAGCTTCAGCACGCGATTGTTGTCGGTGTCGGTGACGTAGATGTTGCCGTCGCTGTCGACGGCCACCCCGTCGGGATTCTTCAGGCCGTTGAACGGCAACTCGGTCTGGGTGTTGCTGCCCGCCGCCAGCTTGAGCACCCGGTTGTTGCCGCGGTCGGCGACGTAGACGTTGCCCTGCGGGTCCACCGCGACACCCTCGGGGTAGTTGAGCCCGGTGAAGGGCAGCACCACCTGGTTGTTCGACCCGCCGGCCAGTGCCACCACCCGATTGTTGAAGTCGCTGACGTAGATCTTGCCGGCGCCGTCCACGGCGATGCCCTGCGGTTCGTACAACCCGTTGAACGGCTTGACCGTCGGAGAGTTGGATCCGTCCGGCAATGTCACCACGCGGCCGTACATGGTCTGGTTGGTGACATAGACGGTGCCGCTGCCGTCCACCGCGACCCCGCCCGGGGCGAAGCGGAAGTTCAGCCCGTTGAACGGCATCACCTGCTGTCCCTTCGCGTTCTGCGTCGAAGGCCCGCCGCCGTCCGGCCGGGTGAGGAAGAACGCGGTGGCAGCGATCACCACAAGCAGCACGGCTGCGGCGGCGGCGCCGATGATCAGGGCCTTGCGGGACTTGCGCTTCGCGGGTGGCGCCGTCGGGTGCGGCTGGGAAGGCTGCTGATACTGCGGCGGAGCGGCCATCGGTACCGGGCCCGACGGCGCGACGCCGGGATGGCTCGCCCAGCCGGCCGCCGCTACCGGGGCGGCCTGGGTGAACTGGTCGGAGTTGTTGCGGGGTCGCTCGCGCCACCCGCCGGTGTTGGACGGCAAGGGTTGCGCCATGGTCTCGTCGCCGGTGCGGAACGGGGGAACCGGCGCCCGCATGGTCGCCGGGCTGCTGGGGTACGAACCGGAGCCGCCCTGGCTGGACCAGCCACCGGCGCCCGGATCGACCGCCGGCAGCATCAACGTCTCGTTGTCGCCCTGACGCAGGATGGTGGCTTCCTGGCGCTGTTCGGGCGTGCTGAGCGCTTCGTGTGCGGCGATGGCCAGGTCGCCGGCGGTCATGTAGCGCTCGTTCGGGTTCTTCGCCATGCCCTTGGCGATCACCTGGTCCAGTGCGGCGGGAACGCGGCCGGGGCGGATCACGCTGGGCCGCGGGACCGGCTCCATCAGGTGCGAGGCGATCAGTCGTTCGACGCTGTCAGCGCGATAGGGCGGCGCCCCGGTGAGGCACTCACCCAGCACGCACGCCAGTGCATAGATGTCGGCCCGGTAGGTGACGTCGTCACCGGTGAACCGTTCCGGCGCCATGTAGTTGTAGGTACCTACCGCCATCCCGCTCTGCGTCAGGTTCGGGTCGTGCGCGGCGCGGGCGATGCCGAAGTCCACCAGATAGGCGAAGTCGTTCTGGGCGACCAGAATGTTTTCCGGCTTGACGTCGCGGTGGGTGATGCCGCTGGCGTGCGCGGCGTCCAGCGCCGCGGCGACCTGGCGGATGATGGCGACCGTCCGGGCCGGGGCCATTGGCCCGAACTGCGTCAGCAAGGACCGCAGCGATACGCCGTCGATCAGGCGCATCTCGACGAAGAAATGTCCGTCGAGTTCGCCGTAGTCGTGGATCGGCACGATGTGCGGCTCGTTGAGCCGACCGGCGATGTCGGCCTCGCGTTGCATCCGGGACCGGAACACCGGGTTGTTGGAGAACTGCGTGGAGATCAGTTTCAGTGCGACCACCCGGTGCTTGCGGGTGTCCTCGGCCTCGTAGACCTCACCCATGCCGCCGCGGCCGATGAGGCGCACCAACTGGTAGGGCCCGAAGCGTGACCCCACCCGCGATTCCGACCCGGTGTTGGTCACCGTCGATGCTCCCTTCGCCCGGCAGACGCCACCGGCGCCGTCGCGCCGAAACTGATGGTTAACACACGGTAAATCCTCCGAGAGGAGGCACACAACAAAATCCGGCGACTCGGGATGAATTTTGAATCACGAGTGAGTAACGGCCCGCCCCGGGCCACGGCCGCCGCCGCCAGATTATACGCGCTGAAATCCGTTGCTGGCCAATGACAGTCATTGCCTGGGGCTAAACCTGCCGCCCCGCAACGTGTCCCGATGACTCCCGGTCACGCGATGGCGTTGACCACCGGCACCAGCTTGGACTGGAACGAGTTCGGCAGCGGGATGTACCCGTACTCGTCCAAACCGACCTGTCCGTCGCCAATTGTGGCCTGCATGAACGCCTTTACCGCCTGGCCGGTCGGAGTGTCGGGGTACTTCGAGCAGACGATCTCGTAGGTGACCAACACGATCGGGTAGGCGCCCGCCTGAGTCGGCTTGTAGAAGGATGACGTGTCGACGATCAGGTCGTTGGTGTCACTGCCGGCCTTGAAGGTGGCTCCGGCGATCGTCTTGCCCACCGTCTCCGCACTGATCGACACCGCCTGCGGACCGGCCGAGGTGATGATCTGGGCCATGTTCAGCTGGTGGCCCACCGCAAACGACCATTCGTTGTAGGTGATCGACCCGTCGGTTCGTTTCATGGCCTGCGACGTGCCGTCGTTGCCCGCCGCGCCCTCGCCGACGCCGCCGTTGAAGGCCTGTCCCGTGCCTTTGCCCCAGGCGCCGTTGGAGGCGGCGTCGAGATAACGCTGGAAGTTGTCGGTGGTGCCGGACTGGTCGGCACGGAACACGACGTGGATCGGCGTGGGCGGCAGGTTGGTGCTCTGATTGAGCGCCTTGATGGCCGGGTCGTCCCACTTGGTGATCGCGCCGTTGAAGATCTTGGCGATGGTGGGTCCGTCCAGGCTCAGGGAATTGATCCCGTTGATGTTGTAGGTCACCGCGATCGGGCCGAAGACGACGGGAATGTCCCAGGCCGGGGAACCACAGCGCTCGCGCGCCCGGTCCGGCTCGCCCTTGTCGGGGTTCATCGGGGAGTCGGAGCCGGCGAAGTCCGTCTCGTTGCCGAGAAACGCTTTCATCCCCGCGCCCGAGCCGTTGGCGGCGTAGTCCAGGGTGTGGCCGGGACAGGCATGGATGTAGGCGTAGACGAACTGTTCCATCGCGTTCTTCTGCGCGGTCGAGCCGCCGGCGAGGATCTTCTTCTTGCCGCCGCAGTTGACCGGGACTACGGGCGCGGCACTCGATGAGGACGACGCCGATTTGCCGGAGTTGCCGCCACATCCCGACAGCACCAGTGCGCTGACAAGCAGCAGGCCGAGCGCGACGCCAGATCGAGTGAACTTCACGGCAACTCCTCGAGGGGTCGGCAGCACGATGAGCCTACTCCGGGCGCTCATTTGCTGGTGGCTTTGGTGCCGGCCTTCTTGGCCGCAGACTTCTTGGCGGGTGCCTTCTTGGCCGGCGCCTTCTTCGCCGCTGTGGCGGCGGCCTTCTTGGCCGGTTCCTTCTTGGCCGGTTCTTTGTTGGCCGACTCCTTCGCGGCGCCCGAGCGCGCCTTCACGCTGGCCTCCAGTTTGGCGAGCAGATCGGAAACGTCTTCCGTCTCGTCGAGTTCGGTCGGTTGCTCCTCGACCGTAAACGCTTCTTCCCCTTCGAGTTTGGCGTCGACGAGCTCCTGCAACTGCTCCTGGTAGGTGTCGTGGTAGCGGTCCGGGTCGAAGTCATCGGCCATCGACTCCACCACCTGGCCGGCCATCTTCAGCTCGGCCGGCTTGATCTCCACTTCCTTGTCCAGTACCGGGAAGTCCGGGTCGCGGATCTCGTCCGGCCACAGCAGTGTGTGGATGACCATCACGTCGCGCTTGCCGAAATCCTTGACCCGCAAGGCGGCCAGCCGAGTCTTGTTGCGCAGCGAGAAGTGCACGATCGCCATGCGATCGGTCTCGGCGAGCGTCTTGGCCAGCAGCACATAGGATTTCGACGATTTCGAATCGGGCTCCAGGAAGTAGCTGCGGTCGAACAACATCGGGTCGACCTCACTGGCCGGGACGAACTCGAGCACCTCGATCTCGCGGCTGCGCTCCTCGGGCAGGGTGGCGATGTCGTCATCGGTGATGATCACACTCTTGCCGTCGTCGGATTCGAAGGCGCGGGCAATGTGGCTGTATTCGACGACCTCTCCGCACACCTCGCACACGCGTTTGTAGCGGATGCGGCCGTTGTCCTTGTCGTGCACCTGGTGGAACTTGATGTCGTGGTCCTGGGTGGCGCTGTACACCTTGACCGGCACATTCACGAGCCCGAAAGCGATCGAGCCCTTCCAGATGGAGCGCATTTTGTCAGTATGCCCCGTGCGTATCCGGGTAACCCCGTGACACCGCCGGGCCGAACGTGCCCGCCTGCAGCGTGGCGCGGTCCGGGAGGTCGGCACCGGCGCGTGCGACCGTCAGCGCGGACGTCGTCGCCGCGACATCGAGTGCCGACGCGAGTGTGTCGAGCCCGATCCGGCGCAGGTGATCGCGCCGGTCGCCGCCCAGGAGGTCCAATTCCCAGAGTGTGTCGAGCAGACCGACCATGAAGGCGTCGCCGGCACCGACGGTGTCGACCACCTCGACCGGCTTGGCGGGCACCGCGGTGTCACCGGCCGCGCAGAACGCCGACGCCCCCTGACTGCCCTGCGTGACCGCCACTATCGCGGGGCCGCAGGCCAGCCAGCTGCGCGCCGTGTCCAGCGGCGCGCGACCGGACCCCAGCCAGCGCAGGTCCTCGTCGCTGACTTTGACGACGTCGGCGCGGGCAACCAGCTTGTCGATGCGTGCGCGCGCCAGGTCGCGGTCGGCGATCAACGACGGGCGCACATTGGGGTCGAAGGTGATGGTCGCCGACACCCGGTACGCGTCGAGCAGCGCGGCGACGGCCAAGCAGCCCGGCTCGCGCACGGCGGCGATGGATCCGGTGTGCACGAACAGCGGTGGCGCAACGGGCGGAGTGCCCGAGAGGCGCCAGTCCAGGTCGAACTCGTAGCTGGCCGAGCCGTCGGCGGCCACGGTGGCCATGGCGGTCGGTGTCCGCTCGGCGTCGGTGCTGCCCGGAACAAGATGTACGCCAGCAGATTTGAGATAGTCGGCGATCTGGCGGCCGTGGGCGTCGGTGCCAATGTGCGTGAGGAAGTCGACGCTGCGTCCCAGCCTGGCCAGGCCGGCCGCGACGTTCAACGGGCTACCGCCGATGTGCTCGGATCGTCCGCCGACAATATCGATCAGGGCTTCGCCGATAACCAGGCCACGCGCCATGTCCGACACGTTACGTTGAGACCCATGGGTACGGCGTCACGGCAGCAGGTCACGCTGACCAACGCGGAGAAGGTGCTGTATCCCGCGACCGGGACCACCAAGGCCGACATCTTCGACTACTACACCGGTATCGCCGAAGTGATGCTGCCGCATATCGCCGGCCGCCCGGCCACCCGCAAACGCTGGCCCAACGGTGTGGACCACGATTCGTTCTTCGAAAAGCAATTGGCCTCCTCGGCCCCGGACTGGCTGCCGCGCGCAAGTATCAGCCACCGCTCGGGTACCACGACCTACCCGATCATCGACAGCGTGGACGGGCTGGCGTGGATCGCGCAGCAGGCAGCCCTGGAAGTGCACGTGCCGCAGTGGCGATTCGTCGCGGAGTGGACCCGGGCCGGTGAAAGCCTCAAACCGGGCCCGGCGACCCGTTTGGTCTTCGACCTGGATCCGGGCGAAGGCGTAACGATGGCGCAACTGGCCGACGTGGCACGCGACGTGCGGGACCTGATCGCCGGCATCGGGTTGCGGACCTATCCGCTGACCAGCGGCAGCAAGGGCCTGCACCTGTACAGCCCGCTGGACGAGCCGGTGAGCAGCCGCGGCGCGAGTGTGCTGGCCAAACGTGTTGCGCAGCAACTGGAAAAGACGATGCCGAAGCTGGTCACCTCGACCATGGCCAAGAGCCTGCGGGCGGGCAAGGTCTTCGTGGACTGGAGCCAGAACAACGGCGCCAAAACCACCATCGCGCCGTATTCGCTGCGCGGCCGCGAGCACCCCACCGTCGCGGCGCCACGCACGTGGGAGGAACTCGACGACCCGGAGCTGCGTCAGCTCAGCTATACCGAGGTGCTGGACCGGGTGGCCCGCGACGGCGATCTGCTCGCCGATCTCGACGTCGGCGCCCCGGTAGCGGATCGCTTGAGCAAGTACCGCAGCATGCGTGATGCGTCCAAGACTCCCGAGCCGGTGCCGCGGGCGAAACCCGCTACCGGGCAGGGCAATACGTTTGTCATCCAGGAACACCACGCCCGCCGGCTGCACTACGATTTTCGTCTGGAACGTGACGGGGTGCTGGTGTCCTGGGCGATCCCGAAAAACCTGCCCGAGACCACGTCGGTGAACCACCTGGCCGTGCACACCGAAGACCATCCGCTGGAGTACGGCGGCTTCGAGGGGACCATTCCCAAGGGCGAGTACGGCGCCGGCAAGGTGATCATCTGGGATGCCGGCACCTACGAGGCCGAGAAGTTCCGCGACGGTCCGGAAAAGGGCGAGGTGATCGTCACGCTGCACGGCAGCCGAATCTCCGGACGGTACGCACTGATCCAGACCAACGGTGACCAATGGCTGGCGCACCGGATGAAAGACCAGAAGGTCTTCGACTTCAACGGGCTCGCTCCCATGCTCACCACCCACGGATCGGTCGCAGGCCTGAAGAAAGGCCAGTGGGCCTTCGAAGGCAAGTGGGACGGTTATCGGCTACTGGTCGACGCCGACCACGGTACCCTGGCGTTGCGCTCCCGCAGTGGTCGTGACGTCACCCAGGAGTTCCCCCAATTGCGCTCGGTGGCAGCCGATCTCGCCGACCATCATGTGGTGCTCGACGGTGAGGTGGTGGCTCTCGACGAGCATGGCGTGCCCAGCTTCCACCAGATGCAGAACCGGGTCCGTGCCACCCGCGTCGAGTTCTGGGCGTTCGACCTGCTCTACCTGGACGGCCGGTCGCTGTTGCGGGCCAAGTACTCCGACCGGCGGCGGCTGCTGGAAACCCTGGGCGAGGCAGGCAACCTCATCGTTCCCGAACTGTTGCCCGGTGATGGTGACGAGGCGCTGGAGTACTCGGCCAAGCACGGCTGGGAGGGGGTGGTCGCCAAGAAGCGGGACTCGACCTACCAACCCGGGCGGCGCTCCGCGTCCTGGATCAAAGACAAGCACTGGAACACCCAGGAAGTCGTCATCGGCGGCTGGCGGCAGGGGGAGGGCGGCCGCGGCGGCGGGATCGGTGCGCTGGTGGTGGGCATCCCCGGACCGGACGGTTTGCAGTTCGCCGGACGGGTCGGCACCGGGTTCACCGACCGCGACCTGGCGAACCTCAAAAAAACATTAGCGCCGCTGCACACCGACGAATCTCCTTTCAGCACAAAGCTTCCCGCCCGGGACGCCCGCGGAGTCACGTTCGTGCAGCCGACTCTGGTCGGTGAGGTGCGCTATAGCGAGTGGACTCCGGACAACAGGCTTCGCCAGCCCAGCTGGCGTGGGTTACGGCCCGACAAAAATCCGAATGAGGTGGTGCGCGAATGAAGTGGGTTACCTATCGCAGTCCCGAGGGTGAGCGGACCGGGGTGCTCTCTGGTGACGAGATTTACGCTGTCGGGCCGGGAACGACGCTGCTGGAGTTAGTCAGTCAGGGACCTGTCGGACTGCGGACGGCCGGTGAGGCGGCGCTGGCGTCGCCCGCAACGGTGGTCGCGCTCGCGGATGTCTCGCTGGCCGCGCCGATTCCGCGACCGCCGTCGGTCCGGGACAGCCTGTGCTTCCTGGACCATATGCGCAACTGCCAGGAGGCGACCGGCGCAGGCCGCGAGCTGGTTGACACCTGGTATCGCATCCCCGCGTTCTATTTCGCCTGCCCGGCAACCATATTGGGTCCGTACGACGACGCGCCGTCAGCGCCCGGCAGCGCCTGGCAGGACTTTGAACTGGAGATCGCCGCGGTCATCGGCGTGCAGGGCCGCGACTTGACGGTCGAGCAGGCGGAGCAGGCGATCATCGGCTACACGATCTTCAACGACTGGTCGGCGCGGGACCTGCAGATGCTGGAAGGACAGTTGCGGATCGGGCAGGCCAAAGGCAAGGACAGCGGCGTGACGCTGGGCCCGTACCTGGTCACGCCTGACGAGCTGCAGGCCTACTTTCAGGACGGCAAACTCAGCCTCGACGTGCGGGCGCTGGTTAACGACACCGTGATCGGGGCGGGGTCCACCGGGGCGATGGACTGGACTTTCGGCGAAGTCATCTCCTACGCCTCGCGCGGTGTCACCTTGCGGCCCGGCGACGTGATCGGCTCCGGTACCGTGCCCACCTGCACCCTCGTCGAGCACCTGACCAAGCCGGAGGCTTTCCCGGGTTGGCTGCGCGACGGCGACGTGGTGACGCTGCAGGTCGAAGGTCTGGGCGAGACCCGGCAGACCGTGCGCTTCACCCCGGCGCCGGTCCCGCTGGCGCCGCGGCCGCGTCCGTCGGCTGCTGCGGCCCCGCCCCGAGTCAACCCGGCACCGGCCAAGGTCCCGTACACCCGCGGGCTGCACGAGGTCGCCGACCGGGTCTGGGCGTGGACGCTCCCGGACGGTGGATTCGGTTGGAGCAACGCCGGTCTGGTGGCCGGCGATGGCGCATCGCTGTTGGTGGACACGTTGTTCGACCTGCCGCTGACGCGCGAGATGCTGGACGTCATGGTGCCCATCACCAATGGTGCACCGATCACCGACGCGGTGATCACCCACTCCAACGGCGACCATACCCACGGAAACCAGTTACTGGACGCCAACGTCCGGATCATCGCCGCGGCCGACACCGCCGAGGAGATCGCGCACGACGACACTGCCGATCAGCTGATCACCATCCAGGTGGCCGACCTAGGGCCGGTGACGACACGTTTTGTGCGAGACCGGTTCGGCTACTTCGATTTTCGCGGTATATCGGTGCGCAATGCGGACAAGACTTTCGACCGGGAGCTGAGCATCGAGGTCGGAGGCCGGCGAGTCGATGTGCTGAACCTCGGTCCCGCACACACCGCGGCCGATTCGGTGGTCCACGTGCCCGATGCCGGGGTGCTGTTCGGTGGCGACCTGTTGTTCATCGGCTGCACGCCGATCGTGTGGAACGGCCCGATCGCCAACTGGATCGCGGCGTGCGACACGATGATCGCGTTAGACGCGCCCACGGTGGTGCCCGGCCACGGCCCGGTCACCGACCCTGACGGAATCCGCGCCGTACGTGACTATTTCGTCTACATCACCGAGCAGACCGACGCCCTGCACGCCAAGGGCCTGTCGTTCGCCGAGGCCATCGACGCCATCGACCTCGGTGAGTACGCGTCCTGGCTGGACTCCGAGCGGGTGGTCGTCAACATGTACAAGCGCTACTGTGAGCTGGATCCGAATACGCCGGCGCAGGAGGTGCTTGGGTTGGTGGTGATGCAGGCCGAGTGGCTGGCGAAGCGGAGTGGATCATGACCGGCATGCTCGCGCAACCGCAGTGGATGACGGCCGCCGCGGCGGACGTGGCGGGTCTTGGAGCGTCTGTCAGCGAAGCTAACGCGATCGCCGCGAAACTGACCACAGGTGTTCCGGCCGCCGCGGCTGACGAGATATCTGAAGCTACGGCAAGGTTTTTCAATGCAATCGGCGACGAGTGTCAGAGCGTCATGCGGCACGCGGCGGCCTTCCATGCCCACTTCAGCCAGGCATTGGAAGCCGCCGTTGGCAGCTACGTGTCGGCGGAGCTGGCCAACGTCGCATCAGCAGCCGCAATTCCACCGTTCGTCTTTCCGGCCAACTACACGTCGGTGTACATCTCTGGCAGTGGGATACCGGTGCCCAGCGCGTCGTACATGGCCACCGTGTTCGCCAATTTCGTGCTGCCGAATTTCCCGGGCGGCAACGTCGTCAACGCGCTGGCCCTGTTCACCCCCGCAGGCCTGTACCCGCTGACCGGAACCACGGTCCTGACGCTCAACGATTCGATCACCCAGGGCGTTTCAATCCTGGACACCACGCTTTTCGGGACCGGACTGGGTCAGCTGGGCCTCATTCAGCCCGGCGGAAAGCCCGTTGTGGTGCAGGGTATTTCGCAGGGCGCGATCATCGCGTCGCTGGAAATGCAGAACCTGCTGGCGATGCCCACCCCGCCGACCGCCGCGCAGCTCGGCTTCGTGCTGCTCGGTGACCCGATGAATCCCAACGGCGGGCTGCTGGCCCGCTTCCCGAACTTGGCGCTGCCCAGCCTGGGGATGACGTTTTACGGCGCGACACCTGCCGACACACCCTGGCCGACGCACATCTACACGCTGGAATACGACGGCATCGCCGACTGGCCGCAATACCCGCTGAACTTTCTGTCCGATCTGAACGCCTTCGCGGGTCTGTACTACGTGCATCCCACGTATCCGAACCTGAATCCAGCTGCGCTGCCGGCGGGGTACAACATCGTGCAGCTGCCGACGTCTGCGGGATACACGGGCAACACCGCGTACTCGGTGATCACCATTCCGCATCTGCCGCTGCTGGAGCCACTGCGCGCAATGCCGTTGCTGGGCAACCCGATCGCGGACCTGATCGAACCGGACCTGCGAGTACTGGTCAATCTCGGCTACGGCGACGTAGCGCACGGCTACTCCACCGGCCCCGCCGACATCCGCACCCCGTTCGGGCTGTTCCCGCCGGTTGAGCCGCAGACGGTGTTCTCCGCGCTGAGCGCTGGAACCCAGCAGGGGATTAACGCCTTCGCCGGCGACCTGCAGGCGTTGGCGACCCAGCCGTTGCCCCCGTTGTCGCCGGCCACCTTTTTCTCCGACGTGGGTTCGCTGCTGAAGCCCTACACCGACTTCAATACCGCCTTCGCCAAGTTCCAGCCGACCGTGAACCTCGCGACCGGGCTGGTGGCGACCGTCCCGTCCTACGGCTTCGAGCTGTTGATGGACGGAATCGGCCAGGCGACCGGCGGCCAGCCCGTGCAGGGTCTGATCAACGCCATCGGCATGCCGATCGCCGCAACCGTCGGCCTGGGGGTGTTACTCACCGGGTTTGAAGCGCTGGTGCTCACCGGTGCCTGGTATCCGTCAGGCTGACGACGCCCGCACAAACCCGATCGATGCCGCCGGCCCACTGCGAGCCGCGTCCCCCAACGGCGCCAGCCCCGCGGCGCTGAACAGCTCGGCGAGGTCGGAGGTGATCGTGTTCCACCGGTTCGCCCACAGGTGCGCCGCCACGTCGGTGTGCTCGCCGGGGTAGGTCAGGCCGGCGATGTCGAGATCGAGGCCGAGCTCGCGCCACCGGTCGGTCATGAGCTGAGCCTGCTGCTGGTCGGCAGAAGACCGCCCGGCAACCTGCCCGTAGTCGGCCGCCAGCCAGCTGCCGGAATCACTGAGCGCAATGATGCTGTCCAGCAGCCGGACCTCGGCTTCCTGGGGCAGAAAGCCGATCAGCAGGCCTTCGGCGAGCCAGGCCGTAGGTTGTTCGGTGTCGTACCCCGCGGCCAACAGAGCCGCCGGCCATTCGTCCCGCAGATCGATCCCAACAGTGCGGTGGTCCACGTCGGCGCTGGCACCCAGTTTGCGCAGCGTCGAGGTCTTGAACTCGATGACCTCGGGCTGGTCGATCTCGAACACCCTGCTGCGGCCTGGCCAGGGCAACCGGTAGGGGCGGCAATCCAGGCCGGAGGCCAGAATCACGAACTGTTGCACGCCCATGCTGCCGGCTTCGGCGAGATAGTCGTCGAAGAACTTGGCGCGGGCGGCGAACGTGTCGATCATCCGGGGGAAGCCGAGGTTGCCCGCGGCATCGACCGCGTCAAGCTCGCCGGCAGCGAGACGGCTGAACAACTCCACTCCGACGGCCCGCACCAGCGGCTCGGCGAACGGGTCATTGATCACTATCTGATGGCGTCTGCTCGCGGCCGCCCGGGCGGCCGCGACCATGGTGGCGGTGGCCCCCACACTGTTGGCCAGGTCCCAGCTGTCGTCGTCGGCGCGCGCCATGGACCTACCGTAAGCCCGGTACCTGGAAGTCCGCTGAAGTCGCTTACCGTTCGGGTATGGCACCCGAACCCGCAGTCACCCTGGAAACCCTCGAGGACAACATCGCCTGCATCACGCTCAACCGTCCGCGGCTGCTGAACGCCATCGACGGATCGCTGATCAACGGCGTTGACGATGCACTGAACACGCTGGGCCGCGGCGACTTTCGGGTCGCGATCCTGACCGGGGCCGGCCGCGGGTTCTGTGCCGGAGCCGACTTGAGCGGCACCGGCGAGGCGTGGACTGACGTCAAACCGGCTACGCCGCCGTTCAAGGTGAGCTACGACGCCCAGGTGCGGCTGGCCGAGCTGTTCGTCCGGATGTACGAGCTGCCGATCCCGGTGATCGCCGCGGTCAACGGCGTGGCCGTCGGGGGTGGGCTGGCGTTCGCGCTGCACTCCGACATCCGGATCGCCTCCGAGAATGCGCGATTCGGCTCGGTCTTCATCAAGGCGGGCTTCTCGTCGATGGACATGGGGACCAGTTATCTGCTGCCCAAGATCGTCGGCGCCGGTGTCGCACGCGAACTGATGCTGACCGGTCGCATCATCGACGCGGAGGAGGCCTACCGCATCAGGCTCGTCCACGAAGTGGTCTCACCCGACGACCTCATGGCCGCGGCTCTGGCCAAGGCGCGCGAGATCGCGGCGAACAACGCCTTCGGCGTGTGGCAGACCAAGATCGGACTCAACGCCGCGCTGGATGCGCCCAGCCTGCGGCACGCCATCGAGATGGAGAACCGCACCCAGATCCTGACCGGCTTCACGAACAATCCCACCGAGGCCGCGAAGGCGCATCGCGAGAAGCGCGCACCCAGGTGGGATCCGCTGTGACAATTAGACTTTCGACATCACCTTGTCGGCGTACTTCTCCAGGTGCCCGATCTTGACGTCCAGCGGCTCGAGGTCGGGTCCCTTGATGTAGGGCCAGCGAAAGCCCACGATGACATCGGTGACGCCCTTGTCCTCGAGGCGCTTGATGCCGTCGACGGTGTAGGCGTCCGCGGAGATGACGTGAATCTCGAACGGACCGCTCTTGCCCGCCTCTTCCCGAAACTGTTTGACGCGGTCGATAAGTCGGTCCAGCTCTGCCGGGTCGCTGCCCCCGCCGTGCATCCAGCCGTCGAGGCGGGCCGCCCGCCGCAGCGCGGCGTCGGCGTGTCCGCCCACCAGAATCGGGATCGGCTGCGACGGTGCCGGGCTCATCTTGGTCTTGGGGATGTCGTAGAACTCGCCGTGGAATTCGAAGTAGTCGCCGGTGGTCAGACCTTGAACGATCTCGATGCATTCGTCAATCCGCTTGCCCCGCTTGGCAAAAGGCAAACCCATCAGCTCGTAGTCCTCCGGCCACGGGCTGGTGCCGACGCCCAGCCCCACGCGGTTGCCGATCAGCGCGGCCAGCGAGCCGGCTTGCTTGGCCGTCAGTGCCGGGTGCCGCACCGGCAGCTTGAGCACAAAGAAATTGAACCGCAGCGTCGTCGTCACCGCACCCAAAGCCGCTGTCAGGACGAAAGTTTCGATCATCTCCTTGCCGTCGAGGAACTCGCGGTTACCGTCGGGGGTGTACGGGTACTTCGAGTCGGATTCGTAGGGGTAGGCGAGACTGTCGGCGATCGTCATGCTCTGGTAGCCGGCCGCCTCGGCAGCCTTGGCCAGCGGGATGTAGAAGGAGGGGTCGGTCATCGACTCGGCGTAGCTGAACCGCACGTCATGTCTGCTTTCGTCGAAGGGACGCGTCCCCCGACAGTAGAACGTGGGTGCCTAGAGCTGGTTCTCCGGCCCGATCACGGCCCACACCGTCTTGCCCGACGAGGTCGGCGTGCTGCCCCAGGCCCGCGACAACGCCTCGACGATGGCCAGCCCCGAGACGTCGATGCCCTTCGACGGCGAGGACAACCGCAGCGCCGGCGCGCCGCTGGCGTCGGAGACGGCGATCGTCGCGGTCTGGCCTTCGCACTCGATGCGGATCACGGGGTCGCTGCCGGTGTGTTCCAGCACGTTTTCGATGAAGACGTTGACCACAACGAGGGCTACCGGGATCAGGCCAGGCTTGGACCACGTCGTGAGCCACTCGCGGACCAACTGGCGTGACTCCCGGAGACTGGTCAGGTTCGCGGGCAGCTTCGCCTGGGAATGCTGAAGCTTGCGGCGACCGAGTTTGGCGACGCCCTTGATCGCCCCTTTCTCGGTCGGGTAGACGGGCATGAAGCGGGCGACCCCGCTGCGGGTGATCGCCTCGCGGGTTGCGCGGTTCGTCGAGACGAGGACGATCGGCACGTCTGGGCGGGTGTTCAACTGCCAGCGCGCGCTCACAAACGCCGACCAGGCGGCTTCGTCGGGCACCTGGAGCGCGCTGACGTCGACGATGACAGCGGCGGGCACATCGAGGGTGGCCTTGGTGATGGTGTCGCGCAGTTCCGCGGAGTTTCCGGCGTCCAGCACGCCTTCGGCGGTCAGCAACACCACCGAATCCTCGGTTCGCGATGCCAGGGCCAGCGAGCTGGAGGACTTGGCGACGGCACTCATCGGGATGCCAGTCCGATCGTGTTGTCCGGTTCCATGTCCAGCTCCTCGAACCTCTGCCCCGTCGCCCAATGCCGCCAAGAAGCTCCATCTTCGGCCAAGCGCACCATTTTGCGAAAGTGCGGTGCTTCCGGCGCCGCCGCTTTGCCGCCTGCCGCAGCACGCATCACAGGCGGGGGGTACCCACTACACGCGCGCGGTCAACCTCAAATCAGGTCAAGCCTAATGGCACCCAGAGCGGAGCAGATGCAGGAATTTTGTCTGGTCAGCCGTGGCGGGCGTAGGGAGGCGCCCCGACTCCGGCGACCGAATGCGTGCCCCAGGGTGTCCGCTCGACGATGCGGGCGGGCGCGCTGTGCTGTCCCACCGAGAGCGTGCCGACCCGCTCGCGGGAGAGTTCCGCGACGTCGAAGACGGTTCCTTGCCAGTGGTAATTGCCGTCGAGCGGGTCGAGGTGGCCGACCAGCCGCACGTGTACCGGATGGCGGGTGCCGCCGATTTCGAGTGTCGCCTCGCCGTCGTAGGTGTCCTCGTAATCCGGCGCGTGGGATGACAGGTCGAATGCCGACGCCGCTGGTGGCGGCGGAGGGGGCGCGAGTTGGGCGCGTTCGTTGTACACCTGCTGGCTGCTGTGGCGCACCTCGATGCGGCGACTGCCGGTGCGGTGCATCATCGCCACGCATTGCGCGATGTAGCGTGCCTGGACGCCCACGTCGGGGCCGGCCACGAAGAAGTAATTGGGAAAACCGCGCACAGCCACGCCGTAGAACGGCTCCATGCCCTCGGTCCATGCCTGCTGCAGGGTCAGGCCACCGGCGCCGGCCAGCGGCGGGTCGTTTGCGACCGAGAAGCCGGTGCCGTAGATGATGACGTCGACGGGGTGCTCTACGCCGTCAATGGTGCGGATGCCGGTGGCGGTGATCGCTTCGATGGACGGCGCCACCGGGGGCCCGCTACGGGTGTGGCGCAGTAACCGGCGTCTGGCGCGGGTCGGCCAGTGCTCGATCTCGATGGTCACTCGCCGCGGCGCGTGCGGGAAAATGGTTACCGAACTCGCTGATTCGCGGAGGCGACCCAGGTGGTGGCCGGCGAACGAGTCGGTCCCGACGACAGCGATGCGTTTGCCGGCCGGATGGAAGTTGTTGTCCGACTGTGCCGCATGAAACGATTCACCGCGAAAGTCACTGCACCCGGCGATGTTTGGTATCCACGGGGCGACGGGTGCCGGCTGCGCGGCCACCACCACCCGGGTGCGGATGACGTCGTGGTCGGTGTGCAACCCCCAGCTGTCGGTGTCCTCGTCGAACGCCGCACGCCGCACGTCGTCGCGTATCTCGATGCCGGCGATGCCGGACGCCTGCAAGGCGTTCTGCACGCCGCGGGCGCGTGTTCCCGCGCCGACGATGACCACCGGATGCGTCACAGAAACCTGCTGCGCTTCCAGCCCCGGCGGGCAATCCGCCCCATCAGCCCCACTTCGGTGAGAAATGCTGCAAGAGGCGCAAATCCGGCGACCTGGATCTCCCGGCGGTGCTCGCTGGTGCGAGCGGCGCGCCGGGCCCGCATCGGGTCCAGCCCGGTGCGGGCGTAGGGGACCGGGTTGCTGAACAGGTAGTTGAAGAAGTATCCGCCGAGTCCGTTGATGTTGGCCATGAACCAGCGGTTGAGGCGCGGCATCTCGGCGACACGCTTGCGTGCGCCGTCCCGCGCAAACTGGATGTGGCGGGCTTCTTCGGTGACGTGAATTCGCATGAGCCGCTGGATGATCGGCTGCAATTCCGGGTCATCCATCATTTGCCGCTGCAGCGAGTCGAAGATCTCCTCACCGATCAGCGCGGCCACCCACAGCATCGACCCGCGCTGAAACGCCAGCGGCAGGGTGTTGATGACGTAGCGGTGAAAGCGTTTCGGCTGCACGGGTTTTGCGCCGATCCGTTCGATCGCTTTGCCGAACATGACCATGTGCCGGGTTTCGTCGCCGAGTTCGGTCAGCTTGTAGTGCGTCGACCGGCTGGTGGGATCCTCGTGCAGGATGGTGCGCAATAGCGACTGGTTGAGCATGTTCTCGAACCAGATGCCGGCCGAGAGCGTGTTGACCAGCTCCTGGCGGGACAATTCGATCTGCTGCTCGCGAGTCATCTCGTCCCACATCGCGGTGCCGTAGAGCGACACCAGCCGCGGCGGCAGGAAGAATTTGTCCGGGTCCAGGGGGGCGTCCCAGTCGATGTCGACGACGGGTTCGTAGGACTTCTTCACCGAGCCCTTGAGCAGCCGCTCGGAGAACTCTTCACGACTGGGCCCGCTCGGGCGCACCGCAGTGGTCATCGTTGACCGTCCCTTCGCTCGCGTAGCTCCAACGTTAGGCAGATCACACCGCTTAGTCAATACCCTTGGTACCGGGTACCGGTGGTCCCAGGTAGAAATTGCACCGTCTCAATTAGCTTGGGCGCCATGACTCGTCACATCCACGTCATCGGCGTCGGTGCCGGCGATCCCGACTATGTGACCGTCCAGGCGATCAACGCGCTCAACGACACGCAGGTGTTCTTCGCGATGGACAAGGGCGAGGCGAAGAGTGACCTCGTCGCGTTGCGGCAGCAGATCTGTGCGCGGTTCATCCGCGAGCCGGGCTACCGGTTCGTCGAATTGGCCGATCCCCAGCGCGCCGTCGGCGGCGACTACCGGCAGGCGGTTTCCGACTGGCATGCCGCGCGCGCCCGGGTCTGGGCAGACGCGATCGCGGCCGAACTGCCGCCAGCCGGCGTGGGTGCCTTCCTGGCCTGGGGTGATCCGTCGCTCTACGACAGCACGCTGCGGATCCTGGACGCGGTGGCCGCCGAGGTCGACTTCACCTACGACGTCATCCCCGGCATCACCGCGATACAGGCCTTGACCGCCCGCCACCGGATTCCGCTCAACGACATCGGGGCGCCGGTGCTCATCACCACGGGCCGTCGTCTGCGTGCCGGCGGGCTGGCCGGTGCGACCGTGGTGCTGCTCGATGGCGACTGCTCATTTCAGACCTGTGCACCGGAGACCGAGATCTGGTGGGGCGCGTACCTTGGCACCCCCGACGAACTTCTGCTGGCGGGAACCGTCGGGGCCGTGGGGGCCGAGATCGCGGCACTGCGTGGGCAGGCCAGAGCGCGGCACGGCTGGATCATGGACACCTACCTGCTGCGCCCGGGCGGCGGGCCGGATCCGGCGGCATTCTTGGCAAGGCCGGAACCCCCGGCATAACGCTCCAACGTCGGATTCTGGGCGACTTCTCATAAAAGAACGTGCGCTCCGGGTACCGATTCCCGCGCTACGATTCGTTTCCACGTGCTAAACACGTGATAGCTACGTCACAACGCATCGGTCGGGAAGAGGTTGCTGCATGTCCTATGTGTTCGCCACGCCGGAGTGGGTAGCCGCGGCGGCCACGGATTTGGCGAGCATCGGGTCCACGATCAACGCGGCCAGCGCCGCAGCGGCCATGCCCACGTCGGCGGTGATGGCGGCAGGAGCTGACGATGTCTCGGCGCTGATCGCGGCGCTGTTCGGTGCACACGCCCAGGCATACCAGCAGCTCAGCGCACAGGCGGCGATGTTTCACGAGCAGTTCGTCCAGCTGATGACCTCCGGCGCCAATCTGTACGCGGGCGCCGAAGCGGCCAACGCGACGCCGATGCAGAGCGGCGGGACCACCGTATCCAGCGAGCCGGCCGTGATGGCGGCCGCGCAGGCGGCGAGCGCCGGAAACGCCAATCGCGTCAACGCCGCCGTGGCCGCCGCCCGTGGTGGTGCTTCGGTGTTCGGCACCCGCGCTGCCACCGCCCTGGCACCGGCGGCATCGGCAGGACTGTTCGGCGGTGGCGGTAGCGGCGCCGTGGGCGCGCTGGGCGGTCAGCCAGCTGTGGCGCCGGCGTGTGACGTCGCGGCTGCGGACGCCGGCTCCCCGCAAGCGTTCGCCCCGGGCTTCTTCGGCGGGGGCGCCGCCCTCGGTGCTGCCAACGTTCAGGCCGCCGGTCAGCCCGCCAAGGGCGGCAATGACGCGCATCCGGTCGCGCACGTTCATCACAGCGAAGCTGCCGTCGTCGCCGAGAGCGACCGGGTCGGCTGGCTCCATGGCGACGGTGCTCCCCTGTCCGCCCGGCCGCTCGAAAGCGCCGACAGCGTCTTCGCGCCCGTCGCACGTGATGCCGGCCCCGGACTGTTCGGCCACAGCGGCGCCGGCGCCGGCGGCGTGCTGGGTATCGCTGCACCCGCCTAGGCCCGATTTTCGGGCCCCGAGTTCGGGCCCAGAGTTCGGCCGATTCCGGGTCGACCGCCCGCTCACGGCGGTAGCATCCGCTTCCACGTGAAGTTCGGCTGACGTCTGATCGGGAAGAGGCTGCCGCATGTCCTTCGTGTACGCGTCGACGGGATGGGTCGCTGCGGCGGCGACGGATCTGGCAAGCATCGGTTCGTCGATCAACGAGGCAAGTGCTGCCGCGGCGGCGCCGACGTCGGCGGTGCTGGCCGCCGGCGCCGATGAGGTGTCGGCGGCAGTGGCGGCCATGTTCGGCCTGCACGCGCAGGCCTATCAGGCGCTGAGCGCACAGGCCGCGTCGTTTCATCAGCAATTCGTGCAGTTGCTGAACGCGGGCGCCGGCGCATACGCGAGCGCGGAGGCGGCCAACGCGGCACCGATCCAGCAGGCGCTGAACCTCATCAACGCACCGACAGAGGCGATCTTGGGTCGGCCGCTGATCGGCAACGGTGCCGACGGGGTCGACGGAACCGGCGGCAATGGTGGGGCCGGTGGTCTGCTGGTCGGCAACGGCGGCCGGGGCGGTTCCGGCGCGGCCGGTCAGAACGGCGGAAGCGGTGGTGCGGCAGGGCTTTTCGGTAACGGTGGGGCTGGCGGGGCGGGTGGCGCCGGTGTGCCGGGTTCGTCTGTGGCGACCGGCGTCGGTGGTGCGGCCGGCAATGGTGGTGCCGGCGGAGCCGGGGGCTGGCTGTTCGGTGCGGGCGGTGCCGGCGGGGCCGGCGGGGTGGGCGGCGCGGCCGGTTACCTCGGCGATGCGGGCCGGGCCGGCGGCGCGGGTGGTGCGGGCGGTATCGGCGGACATGGCGGCCTTCTCGGCGGACCCGGTGGAGCCGGTGGATTCGGCGGCGATGGCGGAACGGCTACCAGTGGCCAGAGCGCATCCGCCGTCGGCGGCACCGGTGGCGGTGGAGGTGTGGGTGGCCGCGGCGGAGACGCTGGGTTCTTCTTCGGCGACGGTGGGGCCGGCGGCAACAGTGGTTCGGGGGGCGTCGGCACACCTGGCACGACTCCTTCGAACGGTGCCAACGGTGGCGCCAGCGCGTTGGCTGGGGCTGGTGGCAACGCAGGGCTGATCGGGAGTGGCGGTCACGGCGGCGCCGGCGGAGGCGGCGGCGCAGGCGCGTCAGCGCACTTCCGCGGCGGCAACGGTGGCGACGGCGGCATGGGTGGCGGGGGTGGAATCGGCGGATGGCTGCATGGGGCAGGCGGGGCCGGTGGAGCAGGCGGGTCGGCAAGTGGAGGCGGCTCGTCGTCGGGCGCTCCTGGCACGATTGGTGGTAACGGCGGCGCCGGTGGCGCCGGCGGCGTGGGCCAGAGCGGCGGATTCCTGAGCGGTTCTGGCGGCGCCGGGGGCGCCGGAGGTGACGGTGGTGGCGCTGGAACCGGGGCCTTCCAAGGCAAGGGCGGCCCCGGCGGTGAAGGGGGCGCTGGGGGCTCGGCACAGCTGTTCGGCAACGGCGGCGCCGGGGCCAGCGGCGGTACCAACGGACAAAACTTGACCGTCTCGACTAACAACGGCGGGGCCGGCGGCAACGGCGGCCTGTTCTTCGGCAACGGCGGCGCCGGTGGCAACGGCGGCGGTGGTGGCAATGCCAGCAACGGCGGCGCCGGCGGCAACGCGGTCCTGATCGGCAACGGCGGCGACGGCGGTGTCGGGATCGGCACCGGCAAAGGTGGCCCGGGAGGGACCGGCGGGAAGCTGTTCGGCCAGCCCGGAGCGGCCGGCCCGCCCTGAGGGGTTTGATTACGGCTCAATCGGATTACGGCCGAAAGCCACGAAATGTGATCTTGATCGCACTATCGTGGGTGGCTACCGCCCCGGGGGGAACGGCGCGGTGGGCCGAGGGGGTTGGGCAGTGTCGTTCGTTATCGCATCGCCGGAGTTCGTGACCGCAGCCGCGTCGGATCTGGCCAGTCTCGGGTCCACAATCAGTCAGGCGAATCTCGCCGCCGCCTTCCCAACGTCAGCCGTCGTGGCCGCCGGTGGCGACGAGGTGTCAGCCCTGATCGCCGGCCTGTTCGCCGGTCATGCCCAGGCATATCAAGCGCTGAGCGCCCAGGCGGCGCTGTTCCATGAGCAGTTCGTTGCCCTGATGAGCGGGGGCGCCGCGCAGTACGCGGGCGCCGAAGCGTCGAACGCACTGCAGACCGCCGCGCAGCAAGCCCTCGGCGTGATCAACGCACCGACCCAGGCACTGCTCAATCGGCCGCTGATCGGCGACGGCGCGAACGGCGCGACTCCCGGTGCGAGCGGACAGGACGGCGGCCTGCTGTGGGGCAACGGCGGGAACGGCGCGGCGGGGGCTGCCGGCGTGGCCGGCGGTAACGGCGGGTCGGCCGGATTGTTCGGCAACGGCGGTGCCGGCGGGGCCGGCGGGGCCGGAGCCAACGGCGCGGCCGGAGTCGCGGGCCAGGCCGGCGGCAACGGTGGTGTCGGCGGGGCCGGTGGCTGGATCTGGGGCCACGGCGGGGCGGGTGGCACGGGCGGCCTGGGCGGAAGTGCGGGTGTCATTACCAGCGGCACCGGCGCAGCGGGCGCCAACGGCGGCACCGGCGGCAATGGCGGGGCCGGCGGCCGGGGTGGCTTCCTGTTCGGTGACGGCGGCAGCGGCGCGGCCGGTGGCACCGGCGGACAGGCCACGGGGACCACCAGCAACAGCCCGTCGTCGACCCCCGGCACCAGCGGCAGCGGCGGAATCGGCGGCAACGGCGGTCACGCCGGCTGGCTGACAGGCAACGGGGGCGACGGCGGAGACAGCGGGAACGGCGGCGGGATGGTCGGTGGCGGTCCGCAGGTCTTCCTGGGTGCCAACGGCGGATCGGCCGGTCTGACTGCCGGCGCGGGCGGCGACGCCGGACTGTTCGGTAGGGGCGGTGCCGGCGGTAACGGCGGGCTGGGCGGATTCGGCGGCAGTGCCCGGTACTACGACGGCGGCGACGGCGGTGCCGGCGGCTTCGGGGGTGTGGGTGGCCGCGGCGGATATTTCCTCGGCGACGGTGGCGCCGGCGGCTTCGGGGGCGACGGCGGACGGGGCGGGAACATGGGTGTCGCCGCGCTATCCAATGCCGCGGGTGACGGTGGCGCGGCCGGGTCGGGCGGCGCTGGTGGCGCCGCAGGACTGACCGGCAACGGCGGAGCCGGCGGTAACGGCGGCTATGGGGGGCCGGCGGGTCAGGGGACAGGTCTGCCGACCCCGCTGGCCGGCGTCAACGGCAACGGCGGCGCCGGCGGGAACGCCACTCTGTATGGCAACGGCGGCGACGGCGGCGACGGTTTGGTGGCCGGCAGCGGCGGCGCCAAGGGCCTGATCTCCGGAACGCCCGGGACGCCGGGCGCCGCTCTGTAACCGCACGTCCGGCAGACTGGACTCGTGCCCGAACTCCCCGAGATCGAAGCGCTGGCCGACCACCTGCGCCGGCACGCCGTCGGTCTGACGGTCGGCCGTGTCGACGTCGCCGCGCTGTCAGTGCTCAAGACGTTCGATCCGCCACTCACCGCCCTGCACGGGCAGACCGTCCTGGGCGCCGGGCGGTGGGGTAAATACCTCGGTCTGCAGGCGGGCGACCTGTGGCTGATCACGCACCTGTCGCGCGCGGGCTGGTTGCGCTGGTCGGACAAGCTTGCCGCGGCGCCGCTGCGGCCGGGCAAGGGGCCGATCGCGCTGCGCGTGCACCTGGGCACTCCCGGCGAGGCGCCGGGCTTCGACCTCACCGAGGCCGGCACTCAGAAGCGCCTGGCGGTGTGGCTGGTTCGCGACCCGCAACAGGTGCCGCAGATCGCCTCGCTCGGGCCGGACGCCCTGGAACTCGGCCCCGATGACCTGGCCCGGATACTGGCCGGCAACACCGGCCGGATCAAAACCGTCATCACCGACCAGAAGGTCATCGCCGGAATCGGCAACGCCTACAGCGACGAGATCTTGCACGTTGCGCGTCTGTCGCCGTTCGCCACCGCCGCCAAACTGTCCGCCGAACAGCTCACCACCCTGCATGACGCGATGATCTCCGTCCTCACCGACGCCGTGAGCCGATCCGTCGGCCAGGGCGCCGCCATGCTCAAGGGCGAGAAGCGCTCGGGGCTGCGGGTGCATGCCCGCACCGGCCTGCCCTGCCCGGTGTGTGGCGACACGGTGCGTGAAGTGTCTTTCGCGGACAAGTCTTTTCAGTACTGCCCGACATGCCAGACCGGCGGAAAGGTGCTGGCCGACCGGCGCATGTCCCGGCTGCTCAAGTGATCGATATGCTGCCTGAGTGACCCGCCAGAAAATCCTCATCACCGGAGCCAGTTCCGGCCTGGGCGCCGGCATGGCCCGCGCGTTCGCTGCCAAGGGCCGTGACCTGGCACTGTGCGCCCGCCGCACCGACCGCCTGGACGAGCTTAAAGACGAACTGTCGCAACAGTATCCGTCGATCAAGATCGCAGTGGCGCAGCTCGACGTCAACGACCACGAACAGGTGCCGAAAGTGTTCGCCGAGCTGAGCGACGAACTGGGCGGGATCGACCGCATCATCGTCAACGCCGGTATCGGCAAGGGAGCTCGCCTGGGCTCTGGCAAGTTGTGGGCGAACAAGGCGACCCTGGAAACCAATCTGATCGCGGCACTGGTCCAGATCGAAACCGCGCTGGAGATGTTCAATAAGCGCGGTTCGGGCCACCTGGTGCTCATCTCGTCGGTGCTCGGCAACAAGGGTGTCCCCGGCGTCAAAGCCGCCTACGCCGCAAGCAAAGCCGGACTCAGCTCACTTGGTGAATCGCTGCGTGCCGAGTACGCCAAAGGTCCGATCAAAGTCTCCGTGATGGAGCCGGGCTACATCGAGTCGGAGATGACGGCGAAGTCCGGCACCACAATGCTGATGGTGGACAACGAAACCGGCGTCCGCAAGCTCGTCGCCGCCATCGAAAGTGAGCCTGGCCGGGCCGCCGTCCCGTGGTGGCCGTGGGCGCCGCTAGTTCAGCTGATGCGAGTGCTACCGCCGCCGCTGACCAAGCGCTTCGCCTAGATCTCTCCTGCTCGGGTGTGAATTTCACGACGCTCCACCGGCGTGTCGCGTCGTGAAATCCACACTCGCGGTGGGCTTTACTGCGATCGGCCGCGCTCGGCCCGGTAGTGGCGCACCAGCGCATCGGTCGAGCTGTCCGATTGTTTCTCTGGCGCCGCGTCGCTGGTGATCACCGGCAGCAGCGCCTTGGCCTGCGTCTTGCCGAGTTCGACTCCCCACTGGTCGAAGGAGTCGATACCCCACACCACGCCTTCGGTGAACACCTGATGCTCGTAGAGCGCGATCAGCTGGCCCAGCACCGAGGGGGTGAGCCGGGTCGCCAGAATCGAGGTGGAGGGCCGGTTTCCGGGCATCACCTTGTGCGGCACCACGTCGGCCGGGGTGCCCTCGTCGGCGATCTCCTCGGCGGTCTTCCCGAAGGCCAGGACCTGGGTCTGGGCGAAGAAGTTGCTCATCAGCAGGTCGTGCATGCTGCCGGTGCCCTCGGCGGTCGGCAGGTCGTCCAGCGGCTGGCTGAATCCGATGAAGTCGGCGGGGATCAGACGCGTGCCCTGGTGCAGGAGCTGGTAGAACGCGTGCTGGCCGTTCGTTCCCGGCTCGCCCCAATAGATTTCGCCGGTGTCGGTGGTCACCGGCGAGCCGTCGGCACGGGTGGACTTGCCGTTGGATTCCATGGTCAGCTGCTGCAGATATGCCGCGAAGCGGGCCAGGTCGTCGGAGTAGGGCAACACCGCGCGTGATTGCGCGCCGAAGAAATTGGAGTACCACAAACCGATAAGGCCAAGCAGCGCAGGCGCATTCGACTCCAGCGGGGCGGTGCGGAAATGTTCGTCGACGATGTGAAAACCGGATAGGAAGTCGGAGAACGCTTCTCGGCCGATGACGGCCATCACCGACAGTCCGATCGCCGAGTCCACCGAGTAGCGGCCGCCGACCCAGTCCCAGAACCCGAACATGTTGTCGGTGTTGATCCCGAACTCGTCGACGAGCCGCTTGTTGGTGGACACGGCGACGAAGTGCTTGGCCACCGCGGAGTCGCCGAGCGCATCGGTCAGCCAGCGCCGCGCGGCAGTGGCGTTCGTCAGCGTCTCAAGGGTGGAGAACGTCTTCGATGCGACCACGAAAAGCGTTGTGGCCGGCTCCAAGTCGGCGAGCGTGGCGACGAGATCGGCCGGGTCGACGTTGGAGACGAACCGCGCGGAGATGCCCGCGTCGGCGTAGTGGCGCAGCGCCTGGTACACCATCACCGGGCCCAGGTCCGAACCGCCGATCCCGATGTTGACCACGGTCTTGATCCGCTCGCCGGTGGCGCCCTTCCAGTCGCCGCTGCGCAGCCGATCGGTGAAGTCGCCCATGGCGTCGAGGACCTCGTGCACGTCGCGGACGACGTTCTGGCCGTCGACGATCAGCTCGGCGTTGCGGGGCAGCCGTAACGCGGTGTGCAGCACCGCGCGGTCCTCCGAGGTGTTGATGTGGGCGCCGGCGAACATGGCGTCGCGACGTTCTTCCAGGTTCGCCGCGTGGGCGAGGTCGACCAGGAGCCGCACCGTCTCGCGGGTGATGCGATGTTTGCTGTAGTCGATGTAGAGGTCACCGACGGTGAGGGTCAGGTCGCGGCCGCGGTTGGGATCCTCGGCAAAGAGTTCGCGAAGGTGGGTGGCTCCGATCTGATCGTGATGCTTGCGCAGGGCATCCCACGCCGAAGTGCCGGTGATGTCGGGAATGGATTCGGAGGTCATATTTCGACCCTAGTGCGAGCTCCCGCGGCTGCCACCGAGCCGGAGAATCCGGGGACTCAGCGCGGGCCACCGCCGAGCACCCGCTGCAGGTCCGGCAGCATCGCCTGTAGTTGCTCGCCCCGTTAAGACCAGGTGTGGGTTCCGCTGGCCGGGAAGTTGAAGACACCGTTTCGCTCGCCCGTGGCCTGGTATCTGGACTGGAAGACCGTGTTGCTGATGCGCGTGGCGCTTTCCAGCAGGCTGGCGTCCAGCTTGGCGGATAGATCCGAGCCGCGGCCGTTGCCCGTGTACACCCAGATGCGGGGCGGCCGAACCGGACATCGACGCGCCCACCACCGCGTTGCCGGAGGCGCTGATCGTCCCGTTCGCCGCGAGCCAGGCCGGCAACTCCTCGGTGAGGAAGGTTTCCCACTTCTAGCTGAAGGTGCCCTTGCCGCCGACCGCCGGCCGGTACCAGCTTGAGTGTGGATGTCCCAGCCGTTGAAATCGTCGCGGGCCAGCATGCCGTCGAGCAGGTACACCGCACGGGTGCCTCCGCCCTGAAACTCCACCCTGACCTGAGGGTTCATCGACGCCGACGGGACCATCAGGTACTCGATCGGTGTGCCCTGCCCAGACCATGCCGACGCCGTAACCGATTGTCCCGGGACCCTGCCCGGCGCGGCGAGCAACGCTGCGGCTGACAGCGATATCAGCCGGCGTAACCACGAAACAGCAGGTGGCGATGCCGTGCCTATATCCGGCGAAATGTACCCCGGCAAAGCCGGAATTCGCCGAAAGTAATGACGGTAGTAGTCGTTTAGTGGCCGAGTCGTCCCCGGCCCAGACGCAACAGCAGCATCGCGAGGTCTTTACCCTCGGGACCCAGTTCGCTGTAGCGTTCGATGACCTTCATTTCGCGGCTGTGCACCAGCCGGGTGCCGCCGGAGGCCATCCGGACTTTGCCGATCGCCTGGGATACCTCGGCGCGCCGTTTGACCGCGGCCAGGATCTCGGCATCCAGCCGGTCGATCTCTCCGCGCAACTCGTCGATGCTGAGCTGTTCGGCAGCGATGGTCTCGGTGTTCATTTCTGCAATCTCCGCGTTCTCGTGAGGTGGTGGTTCTGGTCTCATCCGGTGTGGGCCTCACATAAGAGACGAGCCCCGAATCCGGAAGCGGACCACGGGGCTCTGCGAAAGCAGCTAGACCACGGGCACCGCTGGCCGGTACCCGTAGAAAAATCGGGGCTGCGTGTTGAGCACGCACCGAGTGTGCCACCAACTGGCTTACGGGTGCAAAAACACGCGTCAGGAAGTGACCTGAAGGGTGGGCCCGGAGCGCGCGCCCGACGTGCGGTCAACCGGACGTCGGGTGTTGTGCGGCAAGCGAACTGAAATCGCGGAAATACCGGAAGCGGCACCGGCATGGTCGTAGGCTCTCTACTCGCCGTGGTTGGGGTCGCTCGGAGGGGCTGTGATGAATTTTTCGGTGTTGCCGCCAGAGATCAACTCGCTGCTGATGTTCACCGGGGCGGGGCCGGGTCCGCTGCTGGAAGCGGCGACGGCCTGGGACGGCCTGGCCGGGGAACTGAGCGCCGCGGCATCGTCGTTCGGTGCGGTCACGGCGGGACTGGTGGGTCAGGCGTGGCAGGGCCCGGCGTCGGCGGCGATGGCGGGCGCGGCGGTGCCCTATGCGAATTGGCTGAACCTGGCGGCCGAGCAGGCCGCCGGTGCGGCGGGCCACGCCCGGACGATCGCCGGCGTGTTCGAGGCCGCGCAGTCGGCAATGATTCAACCAATCGCTGTGGCCGCCAATCGTTCTCAGATCGTGCACCTGGTGCTGTCGAACCTGTTCGGCCAGAATGCCCCCGCGATCGCGGCCACCGAAGCGGTCTACGAGGAGATGTGGGCCCAGGACGTCGCGGCGATGGTCGGATACCTCACCGGGGCGTCAGCGGTGGCGGAGGCGCTGCCGTCGTGGGATCAGCTACTGCCGCGATTGTTCTCCGCCGTCAGCAACATCGGCGCCGGGAACCTGGGCCTGGGCAACATCGGCAACCTCAACCTCGGCAGCGGTAACACCGGCAACGTCAACCTGGGCAGCGGCAACAAGGGCAATCTCAACCTCGGCAGCGGCAACCTCAACGGAATCCTCAACCTCGGCGACGGCAACACCGGCAGTTTCAATCTCGGCAGCGGCAACACCGGGACCCGGAACCTCGGTGGCGGCAACCGGGGCAACGGAAATATCGGCTTCGGCAATTCGCAGGCCACTGCCGGCGGCAATATCGGGAGCGGCAACAGCGGCAGCGGCAATATCGGAAACGGCAACACCGGCAACCTCAATGTCGGCAGCGGAAATGCCGGCACCGGCAACTACGGTTTCGGCAACCGGGGCAATGCGAACCTGGGTAACGGCAACCTCGGCAGCACGAACGTCGGCGTCGGCAACAAGGGCAGCTTCAACATCGGCTTCGGCAACCTCGGCAACAACAACCTGGGCTTCGGGAATCACGGCAACAATAACTTCGGCATCGGGCTCACCGGCGACAATCAGTTCGGCATCAACCTCAACGGTCTCAACGGCGGGGTCGGCAACATCGGCCTGTTCAACTCCGGCAACAACAACGTCGGGTTCTTCAACTCGGGCGACGGTAACTGGGGCATCGGCAATTCCGGCAACGTGAACACGGGGTTCGGCAACACCGGCAACACCAACACCGGCTTCTGGAACTCCGGCAACGTCAACACCGGGTTCTCCAACACGACGAGCACCAATGTGGGGTTCGGCAACTCGGGCAACGGAAACCTGGGCTTCTGGAACGCCGGCAGCAACAACGTGGGCTTCGGCAACGGGGGTGGACAGGCAGTAGGGGCGTTCAACTCCGGTACCACCGGAACCGTCGGCTTCGGCAACTCCGGTGCCAGCAGCGTCGGCTACGGCAACTCGGGAACCGGCAACACCGGGTTGTGGAATTCGGGTAACACCAACACCGGCTTCTGGAACTCGGGAAACATCAACACCGGCGCGGGAAACGCGGGATTCGTCAACACCGGCTTCGGAAGTGCGATCAACACAGGGCTGTCCAGTTCCGGCTTCGGCAACACCGGTACCGGCACGTCGGGATTCAACAACAACGGCAACAACACGTCCGGATTCGAGAATGTCGGCAACAACAGCGAGGGCTACGGCAACGTCGGCAATTTCCAGACCGGATTCCAGAACACGAATACCCGCAACACCGGCTTCTTCAATTCCGGCGTCAACAGCATCGGTATCTCGAATACGGCCAACTTCTCCGTCGGCTACGCCAACGGCGGTGTCACCGGCAACGTCGGGTTCATGAACACCGGCTCGGACAACGCCGGGTATGCCAACTCCGGTACGCGCAACTCGGGCTTCGGAAACTCGGGCACGGACAGTTCGGGATCCAACCACTCCGGCGTCAAGCAATCGGGATTCGGCCAGTAGGCCCAGGCTGGTCGGCACCGCTGTCGCCGGGCGGCGGTAAGTTTGGACCGACATGAGTGTGCACGCGACCCAAGCCAAGTACCCCCGTCCCAGCGCGGTTGATGAACTCCTGGACGGCCTCAACCCGCAGCAGCGCCAGGCGGTGGTGCACCAAGGTTCACCGCTGCTGATCGTCGCCGGCGCCGGTTCCGGTAAGACGGCGGTGCTGACGCGCCGTATCGCCTACCTGATCGCCGAACGCGGCGTCAGCGTGGGTCAGATCCTGGCCATCACCTTCACCAACAAGGCCGCCGCCGAGATGCGGGAGCGGGTGGTGGGTCTGGTCGGCGACCGGGCCCGCTACATGTGGGTGTCGACGTTTCACTCGTCCTGTGTGCGGATCCTGCGCAACCAGGCGTCGCTGATCGAGGGCCTCAACTCCAACTTCTCCATCTACGACGCCGACGATTCGCGCCGGCTGCTGCAGATGATCGGCCGCGACATGGGCCTGGACATCAAGCGGTACTCGCCGCGCCTGCTGGCGAACGCCATCTCGAACCTGAAGAACGAACTGATCGACCCGCATCAGGCGGTGGCCAACCTGACCGACGAGTCCGACGACCTGGCCCGCACGGTCGCATCGGTGTTCGGCGAATACCAGCGCCGGTTGCGTGCGGCGAACGCGCTCGACTTCGACGACCTGATCGGCGAGACCGTCGCCGTGCTGCAGACTTTCCCGGACATCGCGCAGTACTACCGGCGGCGGTTCCGCCATGTGCTGGTCGACGAGTACCAGGACACCAACCACGCGCAGTACATGCTGGTGCGGGAACTGGTGGGGCATGGATCGGTCGATGCCGAGCAGGACGTGCCGCCCGCCGAACTGTGCGTCGTCGGCGACGCCGACCAGTCCATCTACGCCTTCCGCGGCGCGACGATCCGCAACATCGAGGACTTCGAGCGCGACTACCCGGACGCGACAACGATTCTGCTGGAACAGAATTACCGCTCGACGCAGAACATCCTGTCGGCGGCCAACTCGGTGATCGCCCGCAACACAGGGCGCCGCGAGAAGCGGTTGTGGACCGATGCCGGCGAGGGCGAGTTGATCGTCGGGTACGTGGCCGACAACGAGCACGATGAGGCCAGGTTCGTCGCCGACGAGATCGACGCGCTGGCCGACCGGGGCGACATCACCTACAACGACGTCGCCGTCTTCTACCGCACCAACAACTCGTCGCGCTCGCTGGAAGAAGTCTTCATCCGCGCCGGCATCCCGTACAAAGTCGTTGGGGGAGTGCGTTTCTACGAGCGCAAAGAGATTCGCGACATCGTCGCCTACCTGCGGGTGCTGGACAACCCGGGCGACGCGGTGAGCATGCGGCGCATTCTCAACACCCCGCGCCGCGGCATCGGGGATCGGGCCGAGGCGTGCGTCGCGGTGCATGCCGAGAACACCGGCGCCAGTTTCGCCGACGCCCTGCAGGCGGCCGCCGAGGGCAAGGTGCCGATGCTTAACACCCGCGCCGAGAAGGCGATCGCCGGCTTCGTGGAGATGCTCGACGAGCTGCGCGGGCACCTCGACGACGATCTGGGCGAGCTCGTCGAGGCGGTGCTCGAGCGCACCGGGTATCGCCGCGAGCTGGAATCTTCGACCGATCCGCAGGAGCTGGCGCGGCTGGACAATCTCAACGAATTGGTCAGCGTCGCACACGAATTCAGCACCGACCTGGCGAACGCCGCCGCGTTGGCCGATGACGCGCCGGAGGACGAGGACGTCCCCGATACCGGTGTGCTGGCGGCGTTCCTGGAGCGGGTGTCGCTGGTCGCCGATTCCGACGAGATCCCGGAGAACGGCGCCGGCCTGGTCACCCTGATGACGTTGCACACCGCGAAGGGCCTGGAATTTCCGGTGGTGTTCGTGACGGGCTGGGAGGACGGCATGTTCCCGCACATGCGGGCGCTGGACGACCCCATGGAGCTGTCCGAAGAACGGCGCCTGGCCTACGTCGGCATCACCCGGGCCCGGCAACGGCTGTACGTCAGCCGGGCCATCGTCCGGTCCTCCTGGGGCCAGCCGATGCTGAACCCGGAATCGCGCTTCCTGCGCGAGATTCCGCAACAGCTCATCGACTGGCGCCGGGTCGCGCCCAAGGCGTCGTTCAGCGCGCCGGTGAGCGGCGCCGGGCGGTTCGGTACGCCGCGGTCGGCGCCCACCCGGTCCGGCGCGAGCAAGCGGCCGCTGGTGGTGCTGGAGCCCGGCGATCGGGTGACGCACGACAAGTACGGCCTGGGGCGCGTCGAGGAAGTGTCCGGCGTCGGCGAATCGGCGATGTCGCTGATCGACTTCGGCAGTGCCGGCCGGGTCAAGCTGATGCACAACCACGCGCCGATCAGCAAGCTCTAAAACCCGCCGCCGAGCGTGAAGGCACGGCGAAAAAACCGCGAAAAAGCCGCCGCCAGTTCACGTTCGGTGGACCCGGCTATTCGGCCCAGCGCTTGGTGTCCGGCAGCATGGCCAGCACCACGCTGGCGACCGGCAGAAGCGGCAGCAGGTGCACGATCCACCCCACCCGGGCACCCGCGATGAACACCCCGAGGTAGGTCAACAGGGCGACGACCGCGCCCGCCACGATCAGGTACCGCCCGTACGGCCGGCGCAACAGCACCATGATCACGCCGCAAATCGTGGTGAGCGCGAAGACGAGTGCGAGGAATCCGACGGCGATGCAGAACAGCCGGTCGGTCTGCCACCAGCCGGCAATCAGATCGGTGGTGACTACCGAGGTGGCCCACCCACTGACGATGCTCACCGCGCTGGCCGCCACCGCCGTCCCGGCGCTGGGCTCCTGCCGCAGCACTGCGGGCAGCGGCGGAATACCCCCTCGCATGGAGGCATCCAAAGGCATTGCGCTACGGGGGATTTGGGTAGTCGGCTGAGCTGCTATCGGGGGCAGTGGACCGGTCGGCGCCCGCCGGATGATCTTGGTCCGCTGCTCGGGGGGCGGTTCGGCAGGTTCAGTAGGTGCACCGGGCTCGGCGGGTGCAACAGACGCGCCGGGCTCGGCAGGTTCAGCGGGTTGGGGCGGGTTCTCGCTTGCGGACGGAACGTTCGGCCCGGTCACCGGTCAGCCGGCGTAATTGCCGACGGACAATCCACGCTTGGCCAGCCACGGCACGGGGTCGATGCGCTCGGTGCCGCCCAGCAGCACCTCGAAGTGCAGGTGCGGGCCGGTGGAGTTGCCGCGGTTGCCCATGGTGGCGATCTGGTCGCCCGCCATCACGCGCTCACCGACGCTGACCAGTGTGGTGTTGACGTGGCCGTACAGCGTGACGGTGCCGTCAGCGTGCAGCAGCTTGACCCACGCTCCGTAGCCCGCCGTGGGGCCCGCGTCGATGACCACGCCGTCGGAGACCGCGTAGATCGGGGTCCCGATCGCGTTGGCCAGGTCGATGCCGGCATGCAGCACTCCCCAGCGGTAACCGAAGTTCGAGGTGAAGATGCCCTTCGTCGGCATGACGTACAGCGGCTGCTGCAGGCGCGCCTCGCGCTGGGCGCGCTCCTGCGCGAAGGCCACCCCGCGGGCGAGTTCTTCGTTGTGCACCGCCACGTTGGCGGGCTGTGCGGCGATCACCTGGACGCCGCGCGTCGCGGTGGAGCCCGATCCGCCCGATCCGCCCGAGAGGGTCGAGGCGTTGGCCGTCAGCACCGTCTCGATTTTGGTGGTGTCGGACTGGTTGATCGCGGTGTGTGTCGCTGCCGCTGCGGCGCCGGCGGCCATCGCCCCGATCAGCAGACGTCCCTTGGCTGCGCTGGTCGGCTGCTTGCGGTGGCTGCCGCCGCGACGCGGGACGGGTGTGACGTCGATGACGTGGGTGATCGGTTGCGTGATCTCGGCGGAGACGCGGGGCAACACCTCGGTGGACGGGGCGGACAGCCACAACGGCGTCAGATCGTCGGTGTCGTCGAGGTCGTCCAGTTCGGGTGCCTGCAACAGCAGGTCGTCGAACGCGAACTCGGAGTCGCCGAAGTCCAACTCGTCGAGGTCGGCCAGCTCCATGTCATCGAGTTCATCAAACCCGTCTAACGGGATGATCTCGGTGATCTCGTTGCGATGATGGGGCCAGCGTTCCCGGGGTGCGCGCGCCGATAGAGCGGCGGCGGAGCGAGCGAAAAGGTGCTGGGACAACCTGAAATGTCCTTGGATCGTGACCATAACGTTATCTGGACCTTGAGAAGGTATCCGCAAACGTAGGCGGCTGGCAACCTCAGTATCAAATCCGGTCATTTTTGTGACTTGGGTCACGTTTCGTGTCCCGGTTCGATACGTGACGTGTGCCACAGCGGTGGGATGCGGCGGCAGGGCCGATTTTCGGGGTGGATACAGTTCCTCCGTGCGAGTTGCCGAGTACTGGCCTAGTACCGGTAACGCCACCCTAGTTGGCCTAGCAAGTAAGCCGAGCAAAGGCAGTGACGCCCCATGGATCTGTTCGAGTATCAAGCTAAGGAATTGTTCGCCAAGCACGGCGTACCCGGCACGCAGGGCCGGGTCACCGACACCGCTGAAGGCGCGAAGGCCATCGCGGAGGAGATCGGTGCGCCCGTGATGGTCAAGGCCCAGGTCAAGACCGGCGGCCGCGGAAAGGCGGGTGGCGTGAAATACGCCGCGAACGCCGAGGAAGCCTACGAGCACGCCAAGAACATCTTGGGCCTGGACATCAAGGGCCACATCGTGAAGAAGTTGCTGGTTGCCGAAGCCAGTGACATCGCCGAGGAGTACTACCTGTCCTTCCTGCTCGACCGTGCCAACCGCACCTACCTGGCGATGTGCTCGGTGGAGGGCGGCATGGAGATCGAGGAGGTCGCCGCCACCAAGCCCGACCGGCTGGCCAAGGTGCCGGTGAACGCGGTCAAGGGTGTCGACCTGGCCTTCGCGCGATCCATCGCCGAGCAGGGCCACTTGCCGGCCGATGTGCTGGATGCGGCCGCCGTGACGATCGAGAAGTTGTGGGGGGTGTTCGTTGGCGAGGACGCCACCCTGGTGGAGGTCAACCCGCTCGTCCGCACGCCCGACGACAAGATTCTGGCGCTGGACGGCAAGGTCACCCTCGACGCGAACGCCGACTTCCGCCAGCCCGGGCACGCCGAGTTCGAGGACCGCGCCTCCACCGACCCGCTGGAGCTCAAGGCCAAGGAACACGACCTGAACTACGTCAAGCTCAGCGGCGAGGTCGGGATCATCGGCAATGGCGCGGGCCTGGTGATGTCGACGCTGGACGTGGTCGCCTATGCCGGTGAGAAGCACGGCGGGGTGAAGCCGGCCAACTTCCTGGACATCGGCGGCGGCGCCTCGGCCGAGATCATGGCGGCCGGCCTGGACGTGATCCTGGGCGACCCGGAGGTCAAGAGCGTGTTCGTCAACGTCTTCGGCGGCATCACGTCGTGCGACGCGGTGGCGGCCGGGATCGTCAAAGCCCTGGAGATCCTGGGCGACGAGGCCAACAAGCCGTTGGTGGTCCGGTTGGACGGCAACAACGTGGAAGAGGGTCGTCGCATCCTCGCCGAGGCCAACCACCCGCTGGTGATCCAGGCCGAGACCATGGACGCCGGTGCCGACAAAGCCGCTGAGCTGGCGAGCGCCTGAGCCCGAGAGGACCACTGAAATGGCTATCTTCCTGAACAAGGACAACAAGGTCGTCGTCCAGGGCATCACCGGCGCGGAGGCCACCAAGCACACCGCGCGCATGCTGGCGGCCGGCACCCAGATCGTGGGCGGCGTCAACGCCCGCAAGGCGGGCACGACCGTCGCGCACAAGGATGCCGACGGCAACCCGATCGAGTTGCCGGTGTTCGGCAGCGTCGTCGAGGCCATCGAGAAGACCGGCGCCGACGTGTCGATCATCTTCGTGCCGCCGGTGTTCGCCAAGGACGCGATGATCGAGGCCATCGACTCCGAGATCCCGCTGCTGGTGGTCATCACCGAGGGAATCCCGGTGCAGGACAGCGCCTATGCCTGGGCGTACAACGTCGAGAAAGGGCAGAAGACCCGCATCATCGGGCCCAACTGCCCGGGCATCATCAGCCCGGGACAGTCGCTGGTCGGCATCACCCCGGCCAACATCAGCGGTCCCGGTCCGGTCGGGCTGGTGTCCAAGTCCGGCACCCTGACCTACCAGATGATGTACGAGCTGCGCGATTTCGGGTTCACCACCTCGATCGGCATCGGCGGCGACCCGATCATCGGGACCACCCACATCGACGCCATCGAGGCGTTCGAGAAGGACCCCGACACCAAGCTCATCGTGATGATCGGTGAGATCGGCGGTGACGCCGAGGAGCGCGCGGCCGACTTCATCAAGGCCAACGTCACCAAGCCGGTCGTCGGCTACGTCGCGGGTTTCACTGCGCCGGAAGGAAAGACGATGGGTCACGCGGGTGCCATCGTGTCCGGCTCGTCGGGCACCGCCGCCGCGAAGAAGGAAGCGCTGGAGGCTGCCGGTGTTCAGGTCGGCAAGACGCCGTCTGAGACCGCCGCCCTGGCGCGGGAGATCTTGAAGACCCTGTAGCGCCATCAGTCGCAAAAGCCCCTCATTCCCTGTGGAGATGAGGGGCTTTTGCGACTGCCCGCACCCTCAGCCGTGCAGCCCGGGCAGGCCGTTGGCGCCGAACAGCGGGCCGCCCGTCCCGCCGGCGCCGCCGGCGCCGCCGAAGGCCGGCGAGGTGACAAACCCCCCGTTACCCCCGTTGCCGCCGTTGCCGAACAAGCCCGCATCACCTCCGTCGCCGCCAGCGCCACCGCCGGAGTTGAACGGACCAATGACAGAAGACCTTTCGCCGGCCCCGCCAACGCCGCCGGAGCCGATGAGGGCTCCGGCGTGACCGCCGGCACCGCCATTGCCACCACGGAAGTAACCGAATCCGCCTACCGCGCCGTCACCGCCGTCGCCGGCGATCACAGCACCGGAGCCGCCGGCACCGCCGCTCCCCCCGAACCAGCCGAATCCGCCCGTCCCACCGGCGCCACCGGTCCCGTAGACGAACCCTCCACTGCCGCCCATGCCGCCGACGCCACCGGTACCTTGCGGGTCGGCGCCGCCGGTGGCGCTGGCGCCGCCGATTCCCCCGGTGCCGCCGACGCCCAGGAGGGTTCCACCCGCGCCACCCGCTCCGCCGGTGCCGCCCGCGTGTGGCCCGAACCCGCCGGTGCCACCGGCGCCGCCGAATCCGAACAGACCCGCAGCTCCGCCGGTTCCGCCCATGCCGCCCACCCCTTGTGCAGCGGTCGAGAAGGACGAACCGCCGGCACCTCCTGCTCCGCCGGAACCGAAGATCATTCCGCCGGCGCCGCCGGTGCCGCCTTTCCCGGCTGTGCCGTCGGTCGATATTCCGATGGGACCGCCGACGCCGCCGTTGCCGAACAGTCCTGCCGCGCCTCCGTTTCCGGCCGTGAGAGTGCCGGCACCGCCGTTTCCGCCAGTGCCGAAGAGCAGGCCTCCGGTCCCGCCGTTGCCGCCCACCGCGCCGCGTCCGCCGGCGCCGCCGTTGCCGAATAGCCCGGCTGCCCCACCGGCACCGCCGTTCGGGTTGGCCACTCCGCCGGACCCACCCGACCCGCCGCTGCCGAACAGGAGCCCGCCATCGCCGCCCTTGGCGCCGCTGCCCGGAGCGGCGTTGGCGCCGTTGCCGATCAAGGGGCGACCCAGCAGCAGCTGCGTGGGCGTGTTGACCGCTCCCAGTAGTTGCTCCCAGACAGACTGCAACGGCGAGGCGGCCGCAGCCTCGGCAGCGACATACTGCCCCGCACCGGCACTCATCAGTGCCACGAACTGGTCGTGAAAGGCGGCGGCCTGAGCGCTCAGCGCTTGATAGGCCTGCGCGTGTAGCCCGAACAACGCCGCGACGGCCGCCGACACCTCGTCCGCTCCGGCGGCGAGAACTCCCGTCGTCGGGGCGAACGCCGCCGCATTGGCATCGCTGATCACCGCGCCGATGTTGCCCAGATCCGAAGCCGCCGCGGCTAACGAATCAGGTCCCACGATCACGAAAGACATCCGGCACCTCCACGAGAAGAAGTCACGATCGTGATCGCCAGCATCGTTGGGTGGCCGTGGCCCGGATTGAGTACCGGACTACTGCATTTGCGTTTTGTTCGCGCCAGTTAGGGGAGGCCGCGGGCGCCGGGCACGCCGATGACTTGACCGCCGTCGCCGCCTTGGCCGCCGGTCCCGTTGGTCGGCCCGGTGCCCCCGTTACCGCCGGCTCCGCCGAACCCGATCAGGAGTGCGGCTCGTCCGCCGTTGCCGCCGTTTCCGCCGGCGGCGCCGGCACTCGGCGCTCCCGAGCCCCCGGCCCCGCCGTCGCCGAACAGCAGTCCCGCGTCGCCACCTGCTCCGCCGGCACCGCCGGCGTTGGCGCCGCCGAAACCGCCGAGGCCGCCGGCTCCGCCCGAGCCGGACAGCGTGCCGCCCGCCCCACCCGCGCCGCCGGCCCCGCCGGCGGGACCGAATCCGCCCGTGCCGCCCGCGCCGCCGGCCCCGTTGAGGAAGCCGCCGACGCCGCCGACGCCGCCGGTGCCACCGGTACCGACGGTGCCGTCACCGCCCGCCCCGCCAGCCCCGCCGGCGCCGAACACGATCCCGCCGGCGCCGCCCGCGCCGCCCGCTCCGCCGCTGCCGCCTTTGCCCAACCCGGCCGGCGAACCGCCGCCGCGGCCACCGGCGCCGCCCGTGCCGAACAAACCGCCGGCACCACCGGAACCGCCCGTCCCGCCCACGGCGTCCGTCACCGACGTGCCGCCGGCGCCGCCGGTGCCGCCGGTCCCGAACAGCCACCCAGCGGCACCGCCGGTCCCACCGATGCCGCCGATGCCCGACCCGCCGGTGCCCCCGGCTCCGCCGTTGCCGATCAGCAGCCCCCCGGCGCCGCCGTTGCCGCCGGGAGCGCTGTTGGAGTTGACCCTGCCGGGCCCCCCGGCGCCGCCATTGCCGAATAGCCCTGCGGCTCCGCCGTTCCCACCGGCGGGATGAGCCGCGGTGCCCGCGCCGCCGGCGCCGCCATTGCCGATCAACAGCCCGCCGGCCTGGCCGTCAGCGCCCGGAGCCCCATTCGCGCCGTTGCCGATCAGGGGACGTCCCAGTAACAACTGGGTCGGCGCGTTGATCACGTCGAGTATCTGCTGCTCGAGGGTCTGCAGCGGCGTCGCGGCGGCCGCCTCGGCGAGGGCGTACTGCCCTGCAGTCGTGTTGAGGAGTTGAACGAACTGACTGTGAAAAGCGGCCGCCTGCTCGCTCAGCGCTCGGTAACCCAGTCCATATTGGGCGAACAGGGTGGCGACGGCCGCCGAGACCTCGTCGGCGCCGGCAGCCAGGACGTTCGCCGTCGGTGTCAGGGCGGCGATGTTGGCCCGGCTGACGGCCGCTTCGATGGACGCGAGATCTGACGCGGCGGCCGCGACCATTCCGGGCGCCGTGGTGACGAATGACATATGGCCACCTCCCCAACTGCAGGGATGCTCAATCCTACGCGCTCACAGCAAGTCCAGGCCCTGTTCCGGGCAGACGCAAACTCGCATGACACGCGGGGGCGGGTTCACGCGGTCGTCGCAACACTCTCGATTTGAGAGGTTGCGGCGACCGTGTCGTTTTCCAAGGACTGTGTTCGGCTTGGTGATTTGTTAGCAAAGTTGGTGGATGCCGGTGTGCCCGTGAAGGAGGCCGCCGCCCAGTTGGGTGTCTCGCGGGGTCATGGGTATGCGATTTTGGCGGCCTTGGGCCGGCCCGTGGGTTCCCCGCGCCCGGATGTTAGTGGTGTGGATATCAGCCGGGTCGTGGCGGTCTTCGAGGCTACGGGTTCAGTCAATGCGGCGGCGAAGGCGGTCGGTGTGTCGCACAGTACTGCCCGGCGGATGCTGGTGGAGCTTGGCTTGGTCAGCCAGCAGCGGCGGCCGTTCGGTAAGCCGGTGGCCCGGGCCCGGTTCTTTGAGTTGCTTGAGCAGGGCTGGTCGGTCGGCCGGGCGGCGCGCGAGGTCGGGGTCCACGTAGGCACGGCCCGGAATTGGCGCGACGGTATCGTGCGGGTCGCCGACACGCGGGTGCGCCGAGACGGCACGGTCATCCAGTACCGCGCCGCCGGGCGCTACACACAGGTGGTGAACACCGACAAAGTGGCCGTGGCGGCGATCAGTGAGCGCTACCTGTCGTTATCGGATCGGTTGGCCATCGCCGACGGGTTGGTCAACGGATGGACCTTGACCGCGATCGGCGCCCGGATCGGCAAGCACAAGTCAACGGTCTCGCGTGAGGTCGCCGCGCGCAGTGTGCAGGGGGTGTATCTGCCCTATCACGCTGATCGGGCCGCCCACGCCGCTCGGAGCCGGCCTAAAGCAGCCAAACTGGTGATCAACCAGAAGCTGCGCCAGGCGGTGGAGCAGGGGCTGTCCCAACGGTGGTCTCCCGAAGAGATCTCTTACCGCCTGGTCAAGGACTTCCCCGACGATGAAAGCATGCGGGTGAGCACGGAAACGATCTACCAGGCCCTGTACTTTCAAGCCCGAGGTGGCCTCAAACGTGAACTCACACAGGCACTTCGCAGTGGACGCACAATACGCAAACCCCGTCGCCGCCCTGATCAGCGCACCCAACGGTTTATCGATCCGATGATCATGATCAGTGATCGCCCCGCCGAAATCGCCGACCGCGCGGTACCTGGGCACTGGGAAGGCGACTTGATCATGGGACAAGCCAACAAGACCGCGATCGCCACCCTGGTCGAACGCGCCACCCGTTACACACTTCTGGTGCCTCTACCCAACGGCCACCACGCCGAAGCCGTCCGTGATGGCCTGATCGCCACGATCGCATCGCTGCCAGCTCATCTGCGCGGCTCACTGACCTGGGATCAGGGATCGGAAATGGCAGGACATAAACAGTTCTCCATGGCCACCGACATGGCCGTCTACTTCTGCGATCCCGCCAGCCCCTGGCAGCGCGGCACCAACGAGAACACCAACGGCCTTTTGCGCCAATACTTCCCCAAGGGAACCGACCTAAGTGTCTATGGCCCCGAAGACCTCGAACACGTCGCCCAGCAACTCAACGGACGCCCACGCAAAACACTCGACTGGGATACCCCAGCCGAGCGCCTGCGTGATCTACTACTGGCCAACTAACCAGCAGTGTTGCAACGACTCCTAGAAACCGCCGGGCGGAAAGGTGCGATTTTGCGACTGCTCGCGCAACGAGGCTGGGCGCAACGAGGCTGGGCGGCCGCGTTCAGTTCCGGCCGGGCAGGCCGTCGGCGCCGAGGAGCAGCCCTGCCGTGCCGCCCTGTCCGACCACACCGCCGGTGCCACCGGCGTTGCCGCCGTTGCCCCCGTTGCCGATTACCTTGGCCGAACCACCCGTGCCCCCCGCTCCGAAGACACCCGCGGGGGCGGCTTTCCGGCCGCCGGCACCACCGTCGCCGCCGTCGCCGGTGAGGGTGCCGCCGTCACCGCCGTTGCCGCCGGCTCCCCCAAAGGTGGTGCCGAAACCGCCGCCGCCGCCGGCTCCACCCGAGCCGGACAAGAAGGCGCCGGCGCCGCCGTTCCCGCCCGTTCCGCCGGCGTCGCTGATGCCGCCGGCTCCACCGGCGCCGCCCATGCCGATGACGAAACCGCCGCTGCCGCCCGCGCCGCCGTTGCCGGCGCGGAGGCCGGCGCTCGCGATCGGGGTAGAGCCGCCGTCGCCGCCGTGACCCCCGATGCCCAGCAGGGTGCCGCCGTTGCCGCCGTTACCGCCCGCCCCGCCGTTGCCGACGAGGCCGAAGCCACCGGCCCCGCCCGCGCCCCCGAAACCGGTGAGACCGGCATTGCCGCCCGCGCCACCGGCGCCGGCGGGTCCTACGACGACGCCACCGCTTCCGCCGGCGCCTCCGCTGCCACCCGCGCCGAACAACATGCCACCGGCGCCGCCCGCGCCGCCGGTGCCCCCGATGCCTCCGATAGCAACCTGGCCCGTCCCGCCTGTGCCGCCGGCGCCGCCGATGCCGAACAGTCCGGCCGCTCCGCCGGCACCGCCCACGCCGCCGGGCTGACCGCCGAGCGCGGACCCGCCGCCCACGCCGCCGGCACCGCCCGCACCGAAAATCAGCCCACCCGCCCCGCCATTCCCGCCGTTCCCGCCGTCTCCGCCGTTGCCGCCCGCTCCGCCGGTGCCGAACAGCCCGGCGGCGCCGCCGTTCCCGCCGCTGCGCAACGCCGAGCCGCTTCCACCGGCGCCGCCGTTGCCCCACAGCAGGCCGCCGTCGCCGCCGTTGGCCCCGCTCGCCGGTGCCGCGTTGGCGCCGTTGCCGATCAGCGGTCGGCCCAGCAGCGCTTGGGTCGGCGCATTGATCACGCCGAGTATCTGTTGCTCGACGAGTTGCAGCGGCGAGGCGGCTGCCGCCTCGGCCGCGGTGTACTGCGCCGCCCCTGCGCCCATGAGCGCGACGAACTGGTTGTGGAACGCCGCCGCCTGGGCGCTCAGCAACTGGTACGCCTGGGCGTGCACGCCGAACAAGGCGGCGATCGCCGCTGAGACTTCGTCCGCACCGGCGGCCAGCACGGTCGACGTCGGCGTCAGAGCCAGAGCGTTGGCTTCTGTGATGGCCGAGCCGATGTTGGCCAGATCAGCGGCGGCTGCGGTGACGAGGTCCGGCGTCGTGGTGACGAATGACATGAGGTCACCTCCCCGATATGGGGTCAGCGTCCCTGGTAGGGGCGACTTCGGGAGGTGCTCAGCGTATCGCGGTCGCGCTGCGGGCGAGCCTGGTTTCGCAGGACCCGCCGAGCGGGCCGGACGGCAGATCCGGTAGATAGTAAGACTATGAATCTTGATCCGCGAACGCCGGTGGTGGTGGGCGTCGGGCAGGCCGCCGAGCGCATCGACGACCCCGGTTACCGGGCCATGTCACCCGTTGAACTGGCCGCTGCGGCGGCCCAGGCGGCGCTGGACGACTGCGGTGCGACCGCGGTGGCCGCCGAGGTCGACACCATCGCCGCGCTACGGCAGTTCGAGATCTCGGGGCCCACGGCCAATGCGCCGCTCGGGCGGTCCAACAACTACCCGCGCTCGGTCGCCAAGCGCATCGGCGCCGAACCGCGTCGCGCGATCTTGGAGAGTGTCGGCGGGCAGGGGCCCCAGCAGCTGATCACCGAACTGTGCGGAGAAATCGCCGCGGGGCGCTCGGAGGTCGCGCTGGTCTTCGGCTCAGACGCCACGTCGACCCTGCGGTACTTCGCGGGCCGCGACGACAAGCCGGACTTCAGCGAGACCGTCGACGGTGACCTCGAAGACCGCGGACCCGGTATCGAGAAGTACATCTCGCGCTACACGGTGATCCACGGCTTGGTGGATGCGCCGACTCAGTACGCCCTGATGGAGAACGCCCGACGCGCGGCGACCGGCCTCGGGCCGGCCGAGTACCTGCGGCAGATGGCCGAGCTGTTCGCTCCGTTCAGCGTGGTTGCCGCGGGTAACCCCTATTCCGCTGCGCCGGTGGCGCGGACGGTCGACGAACTGGTCACCGTGACCGAGAGCAACCGGATGATCGCCGAGCCTTATCCGCGGTTGCTGGTGGCCCGCGATCAGGTGAACCAGGGCGCCGCCGCCCTGCTGATGTCGGTCGGGGCCGCGCGCCGGTTGGGCGTTCCCGAGGACAAGTGGGTGTTTCTGCGCGGCCACGCCGGCCTGGAGGCGCCAGCGTTCCTGCAACGTCCGGATCTAGGTCACGCCCCATCGGCGGTCGCGGCCGTCCGGGAAGCGCTCGATCTGGCCGGCATCGGTGTCGACGACGTCGCCACTTTCGACCTCTACAGCTGCTTCCCCATCGCGGTGTTCAACATCTGCGACGGGTTGGGTATCGCCCCCGACGACCCGCGCGGCCTGACCCTGACCGGTGGACTGCCGTTCTTCGGCGGCGCGGGCAACAATTACTCGATGCACGGCGTCGCCGAGACAGTTCACCGAATGCGAAGCGCCCCTGGGCAATTCGGGCTGGTCGGGGCAAACGGCGGCATTCAGAGCAAGTACTCGGTGGGGGTGTACTCCACCGCTGCGGCGCCATGGCAACCCGATCGCAGCGCGCAATTGCAGGAGCAGGTCGACAACGGGCCCGCCGTGCCGGTCACCGAGACCCCGGACGGGCCGGCGACCATCGAGACGTACACCGTGCGCCGCGATAACGGCCGCCCGACCGGCATCATCATCGGCCGGCTCACCGCCGACGACAGCCGTTTCCTGGCCACCACCGAGGACGACGAGCTGGTGTCCCTGTTGACCGACGGAGACCCGCTCGGACAACAGGTGCTTGTGCGCTCGTTCGAATACGGGAACCGCTGCACGCTGGCTTGACTCCGAACGGCATGCGCGACACTGCAGCCAGGTACGCGACACGCCGGGGACCGTCGCCCTGGTGTCAGTTTCGGTGCAAGGGCATGGCCAGCCGTACTTGAACGGCCGGGTGCCGCTAAGCGAACGACGCCAGTTTGCCGGCCAGTCGCTCGACGTAGCCGGCCACCTTGTCCTCGTCGCTGTCGGGCAGCCCGAACAGCACCTCGGTGACACCGAGGTCGGCCCAGCGCGCCAGCTTCTCGCCGTCCGGCTTGAAGTCCAGCGCCACGATCTGCGGGGCGCCGTCACGGCCGGCCGCGGCCCAGACGTCCTGCAACAACTTCACCGGCTCGTCGATGTCGAAGTCCCGTGGAGTGGTGATCCAGCCGTCAGCGCTGCGCGCGATCCACTTGAAGTTCTTCTCGTTGCCCGCGGCGCCCACCAGGACGGGAATGTGCGCCTGCACGGGCTTGGGCCACGCCCAGCTCGGGCCGAACTTGACGAACTCGCCGTCGTATTCCGCCTCTTCCTGGGTCCATAGCGCGCGCATCGCCTCGAGGTACTCGCGCAGCATGGTGCGACGACGTCCGGGCGGCACGTTGTGATCGGCCAGTTCGTCTGTGTTCCAGCCGAAACCGACACCCAGACTGACGCGCCCGCCGGACATGTGGTCGAGCGTCGCGATGCTCTTCGCCAGGGTGATCGGGTCGTGCTCGACCGGCAACGCCACCGCCGTGGACAAGCGCACCCGCGACGTCACCGCACACGCCGCCCCGAGGCTCACCCAGGGATCCAGCGTGCGCATGTATCGGTCGTCGGGCAGCGACTCGTCACCGGTGGTGGGGTGCGCCGCCTCCCGCTTGATCGGTATGTGGGTGTGTTCGGGCACGTAGAACGTGTGAAAACCATGTGTGTCGGCGAGTTTCGCGGCGGCCGCCGGGGAAATGCCGCGATCGCTGGTGAACAGAACGAGGCCGTAGTCCATGCCCCAATTTAGAACGTGTTCTACTTTTGGCCGCACGCGGCCCCCTGCGGCGACGGGCATTACTTCGCCGAGGTGCGCTAGCGTGGTTGATCGAATGCGTCGCACGCGGCACCGCGTCGCTCCGCAGTAGAGGGGCCGTGACGGCACCGGAAGCAACAGGAGGACTCATGACCTACCAGCCCGGTAGTCCCGGATATCCATCCGCGCAGCAGCCCGCCGGCTCCTATGGCAGCGGCGCCGCCCCGGCCGCCCCCCAGGCTGAGCCCGGCGAAAGCAAGCTCGGGGTGTACCTGGCCATCGCGGTCTCGGCCTTCGGCCTGCTGGCCTACTTCTTCAGCTTCGGCCCGATGTTCAGCTACACCTCGGACATGGGCGGGTCCGGCATTGACGTCTCCGGTGACACCGGCTTATCGGTCGCCGTCGCCTTGGTTGCAGGGATGCTGGCGGGCCTCGGGCTGTTGCCGAAGGCCAAGAGTTACGTGCCTATTGTCGCGGTGCTTTCGATTTTGGGGGTGCTGCTGATCATCAGCGGGACGTTCAACAAGCCGAGCTCGTTCTCCACCGGCTGGGCGCTGTGGGTCGTGTTGTTCTGCATCGTGTTCCAGGCGGTGGCCGCGGTCGGCGCGTTGCTGCTGGAGTCGGGCGTGATCACCGCGCCGGCGCCGCGTCCCAAGTACGACCCGTTCGGCGGCGGCTACGGACAGTACGGACAGTACGGCCAATACGGGGGCCAGCCGGGCGGGTACTACGGTCAGCCGGGTGCACAGCAGCCCGCGCAGAATCCGGGTCAGTCGTCGGGATACGGCTCGCAGTACGGCGGTGGTTACTCGTCGAACCCCAACCCGCAGTCCGGTGGTTTTCAGGCGCAGCCCACGCAGCAGGTGCCCCAGCAGCAAGGGCAGACACACACCCCGCCCACCGGCTTCCCGAGTTTCAGCCCGCCTCCGCCGGTCAGTGCAGGCACCGGATCGCAGGGTGGTTCTGCCCCGGTCAACTACGGCAACAACGCCGGTGGTGGCCAGCAGTCGTCCTACGGTCAGGGTCAGCAGGCGTCCCCTGGTTCGGCGCCGGTCTAACCGCGCGCCCGCGCGCCTAGTCAGGCTCGTGCGCGAAGAGTGACCCACCAAGAGTGACCCACCAAGAGTGACCCACCAAGAGTGACAAGGGTGTCGGCAAGAAACGGAGAAACGGGCGCCCGCCAAGCGCGCGACCTGGTGAGGGTCGCTTTCGCGCCCGCTGTCGTGGCGCTGGTCGTCATCGCGGCCGTCACGCTGTTGCAGCTGTTGATCGCCAACAGCGACATGACCGGCGCCCTGGGCGCCATCGCCAGCATGTGGCTGGGCGTGCACCAGGTTCCCATCTCGATCGGCGGCCGGGAACTGGGCGTCATGCCACTATTGCCGGTCCTGTTGATGGTGTGGGGCACCGCACGGACGACGGCGCGCGCAACTTCGCCGTACTCCTCGTGGCTGGTGATTCGATGGGTCATCGCGTCGGCGTTGGGCGGTCCGTTGGTGATCGCCGCGATTGCGCTGGCGGTGATTCACGACGCGTCGTCGGTGCTGACCGAGTTGCAGACCCCCAGTGCCTTGCGCGCTTTCACCAGTGTGCTGGTGGTGCATGCCATCGGGGCCGCGATCGGGGTCTGGTCACGAGCGGGGCGACGGGCGCTGGCCGCTTCTGTCCTGCCGAACTGGCTGGGCGACTCGTTACGAGCCGCTGCCGCGGGCGTTCTCGCCCTGCTCGGGCTTTCCGGCATGGTGACGGCCGGGTCGCTGGTCGTGCACTGGTCGACCATGCAGGACCTGTACGGGATCACCGACTCCATCTGGGGACAGTTCAACCTCACCGCGCTGTCGGTGCTCTATGCGCCGAATGTGATCGTCGGTGCCGCGGCCGTGGCGGTGGGTTCCAGCGCCCACATCGGGTTCGCGACATTCAGCTCGTTCACGGTTTTCGGCGGCGACGTGCCGGCCCTGCCGATCCTGGCCGCAGCGCCGACCCCGCCGCTGGGGCCGGTGTGGGTTGCGCTGCTGATCATCGGCGCGGCCGCCGGTGTCGCGGTCGGACAGCAGTGCGCCCGTCGTGCGTTGCCCCTGATCCCCGCGCTGGCCAAACTGCTGGTCGCGGCTCTGGTGGCGGCGCTGACGATGACGCTGCTCGGCTATGGCGGGGGCGGCAAACTGGGCAACTTCGGCGACGTCGGTGTCGACCACGGGGCCATGTTCCTCGGCGTGCTGTTCTGGTTCACCGTGGTGGGGGGCGTCACCGTGGTGATGACGGGAGGCATTCGGCGGCGCCCGCGGCGGCGGCGGGTCAAACCTGCTGTCGCACCGGAGCCGGTCGCCGCAGAAGAGCCGTTGACGGACGCCTTCGACGACGACGAGTTTGAGGACGTCGAGGAGCCCCCGATGCCCGACGAGCAAGCCGAGCAGCCGCGCCACCCGACTGAAGACGACTAGTTCCCGTGCGCGTGCGCGTCGAGGGTGCGGCGAGGGTTGCGATGAGCGCGGCGGAACAGCCGTGGGCGACATCTCGATGCCGGGGGACCGACTAGGCTCTCCGTGTGCAGGAACCGCTCCGTGTACCCCCGAGTGCACCGGCGCGGCTGGTGGTGCTGGCGTCGGGAACCGGATCGCTGCTCAACTCCCTGCTGGACGCGGCCCGGGGCGACTATCCCGCGCGCGTGGTGGCCGTCGGCGTCGATCGCGACTGCCGGGCCACCCAGATCGCCGCTGACGCCCAGATCCCGGCCTTCGCTGTCCGTGTCGGCGAGCACCCCACCCGCGATGACTGGGACGCCGCCATCACCGAGGCCACCGCCGCCCACCACCCCGACCTGGTGGTGTCCGCGGGATTCATGAGAATCCTTGGCCCGCAATTTCTTTCGCGGTTCAACGGCCGCATCCTGAACACCCACCCGGCGCTACTGCCCGCCTTTCCCGGTGCGCACGGCGTTCGCGACGCGCTGGCCTACGGCGTCAAAGTCACCGGCTGTACGGTGCACCTGGTGGACGCCGGCGTGGACACTGGTCCGATACTGGCGCAGCAGCCCGTCGACGTGCGCGACGGCGACAATGAAGAGACCTTGCATGAACGCATCAAGGTCGTGGAACGCCAACTCCTGGTGGATGTGGTGGCCGCGATCGCGACCCGCGGCGTGACGGTCACCGAGCGAAAGGCGACCCTGGGATGAACATCGACAAGAAGCCGATCCGTCGCGCACTGATCAGCGTGTACGACAAGACCGGACTGGTCGAACTCGCGCAGGGCCTGACCGCCGCCGGGGTCGAGATCGTCTCGACCGGTTCGACCGCCAAGACCATTGCGGACAAAGCGATTCCGGTCACCCGCGTCGAGGAGCTCACCGGATTTCCCGAGGTGCTCGACGGGCGCGTCAAGACCCTGCACCCCAAGGTGCACGCCGGTCTGCTCGCCGATCTGCGCAAACCCGAGCACCGCGAGTCGCTCGAGAAGCTCGGCGTCGCCGCCTTCGAACTCGTCGTCGTCAACCTCTACCCGTTCACCCAGACCGTCGAGTCCGGCGCCAGCCCCGACGAGTGTGTCGAGCAGATCGACATCGGCGGGCCGTCGATGGTGCGCGCCGCCGCCAAGAACCATCCCAGCGTCGCCGTCGTCACCGACCCCCGTGGATACGACGGCGTGCTGGCCGCGGTGCGGCACGGCGGATTCACCCTCGCCGAGCGGAAGAAGCTGGCGTCGTTGGCTTTTCAGCACACCGCCGAATACGACATCGCCGTGGCGACCTGGATGCAGTCCACCCTGGCCCCGGAGGAGCCCGCGCAGGAATTCCCGCACTTCTTCGCCAAGAATTGGCGCCGCCAGGCGACTTTGCGCTACGGCGAGAACCCGCATCAGCAGGCCGCCCTCTACCTCGATCCCGGCGCCTGGCCGGGTCTGGCGCAGGCTGAGCAGCTGCACGGAAAAGAGATGTCCTACAACAACTTCACCGATGCGGATGCGGCCTGGCGGGCGGCCTTCGACCACCAGCAGACGTGCGTGGCGATCATCAAGCACGCCAATCCGTGCGGCATCGCGATCTCCGACGTCTCGGTCGCCGACGCGCACCGCAAGGCCCACGACTGCGACCCGCTGAGCGCCTTCGGCGGCGTGATCGCCGCCAACACCGAAGTCAGCGTCGAGATGGCGGAGTATGTCAGCACCATCTTCACCGAGGTCATCGTGGCGCCGGCGTACGAGCCGGGCGCCCTCGAGGTGCTGACACGCAAGAAGAACATCCGGGTACTGCTCGCCTCCGAGCCGCTCGAGGGCGGCCACGAGCTGCGCCCGATCAGCGGCGGCCTGCTGATCCAGCAACGTGACCAGCTCGACGCCGCCGGCGACGACCCGAACAACTGGACGCTGGCCACCGGCGAACCCGCCGACCCCGCCACCCTCACCGACCTGGTGTTCGCCTGGCGGGCCTGCCGCGCGGTGAAGTCCAACGCGATCGTCATCGTCGCGGGTGGCGCCACCATCGGTGTCGGCATGGGGCAGGTCAACCGCGTCGACGCCGCGCGGCTCGCGGTGGAACGCGGCGGCGACCGCGTCAAGGGCGCCGTCGGCGCGTCCGATGCGTTCTTCCCGTTTCCGGACGGACTGGAGACGCTGACGGCCGCGGGCGTCAAAGCCGTCGTGCACCCGGGCGGTTCGGTACGCGACGACGAAGTCACCGCGGCCGCGGCCAAGGCCGGTGTCACGTTATACCTCACTGGTGCACGGCACTTCGCGCACTGAGGCCTCCCAGGTGCAGGTGCGGCTGGTCTGCGGCACCCTCCCGAATCAGGGGAGTCCCGCCAAAACGCTGCTGGGTCCGCTGCGACCGCTCTAATGTGTACGCGTCGGGATCTGCGAACGCCCGGGTTGTTCGCGACGCATTGTGACGGACGCGCGTAGAAGGACTCCCGATGAGCTTTTTGATGTTGCCGCCGGAAATCAACTCGATGTTGATGCACATCGGCGCTGGCTCGGCCCCGATGCTGGGTGCCGCGTCGGCATGGGACGGTTTAGCCGCCGAATTGGGTGCTGCGGCGTCGTCATTCTCGTCGGTGACGTCAGGCTTGACCAGTCAGGCGTGGCAGGGTGCGGCCTCTCAGGTGATGGCGGCGGCGGCGGCCCCGTACGCGTTGTTTCTGAACGCCGCGGCCGAGCATGCCGCGACGGCCGGTCAGCAGGCCCGGGTGATGGCGGGCGTATTCGAGACGGCACAGGCGTCGGTGGTGCATCCCGCAGCCATCGCGGCCAACCGCGATGGCTTTGTGCAGTTGGTCATGTCCAACTTGTTCGGCCAGAATGCGCCCGCGATTGCGGCAACGGAGTCCGTATACGAAGAAATGTGGGCGCGAGATGTCGACGCGATGATCGGCTATCACGCTGGGGCATCCCAAGCCGCGGCGGCATTGCCGGCCGCGGGCAAGTTCACCGGCGGTGCGGCAGTCCTGCGTAACCTCATGACATTGTTCAAGCGCCTTCCCAAGGCCGTCAATCGCCTGAGAAAAGCCGATGAGAAATTGGGCGGCGAGATCAGAAGACGCGAGGATGCCTTGGGTGCGGGGTTTGTTCGCGACGTCCAACACATCGTTGACGAGATCAATAAAGCCGTGAACGCACCCGTGGTCAACGAATTCAAGAGCAACCTCGCGCAGATCGTCCCGAATGGAATACCGATCATTGCGCCCGGGGGAGGCATAGGCATCATCCGCAGGCTCTGATCGTGCTCGCAGATTCTCGCCACCAGGCGATCTGCCCGCCCGCGCTCAGCCGCTTACGCTTGCGCCGAGAGTGAAATCCGCGACCGACACGCCGGGAATGTGGGCCGGGAAAGTCACTCTCGTCGGCACAACGAGAGCTGGCGTCGTAGCTTGGAGAGGTGACTTCACCGAGCAATCTGCCCCGAACCCTTGGCGAGCTGCGGGCCTCCGGTCACCGTGAGCGGGGGGTCAAGCAGGAGATCCGCGAAAATCTGCTGACCGCTTTGGCGGACGGCGACGAGGTATGGCCCGGCATCCTGGGGTTTGACGACACCGTGATCCCGCAACTGGAGCGGGCACTGATCGCCGGCCACGACTTCGTGCTGCTGGGGGAACGCGGCCAGGGTAAGACCCGGCTGCTGCGGGCGCTGACGGGCCTGCTCGACGAGTGGACTCCGGTGATCGACGGATCCGAGCTGGGCGAACATCCGTACACGCCGATCACACCCGAGTGGATCCGCCGCGCGGCCCAGTTGCAGGACGACCTGCCGGTGGCCTGGAAGCACCGCAGCGAGCGCTACACCGAGAAGCTGGCCACTCCCGATACCAGCGTCGCCGACCTGGTCGGTGACATCGACCCGATCAAGGTCGCCGAAGGGCGCAGCCTGGGCGACCCGGAAACCATTGCCTATGGCCTGATTCCGCGCGCACACCGCGGCATCGTCGCCGTCAATGAGCTTCCCGACCTGGCCGAGCGGATCCAGGTCTCGATGCTCAACGTCATGGAGGAGCGCGACATCCAGGTCCGTGGCTACACGCTGCGGCTGCCGCTGGACGTCCTGGTGGTGGCCAGTGCCAACCCCGAGGACTACACCAACCGCGGGCGCATCATCACCCCGCTCAAGGACCGGTTCGGCGCCGAGATCCGCACCCACTACCCGCTGGAGTTGGCGGCCGAAGTCGGCGTCATCGCCCAGGAAGCGCACCTGAGCGCGCAGGTGCCCGACTATCTGCTGCAGGTGATCGCGCGGTTCGCCCGCTACCTGCGTGAGTCGAGCTCCGTCGACCAGCGCTCCGGGGTGTCGGCACGGTTCGCGATCGCGGCGGCCGAGACGGTCGCGGCCGCGGCCCGGCACCGCGGCGCGATCCTCGGGGAGACCGACCCGGTGGCCCGCGTAGTCGACCTGGGCACGATCATCGACGTGCTGCGCGGAAAGCTGGAGTTCGAATCCGGCGAGGAAGGCCGCGAGCAGGCCGTACTCGAGCACCTGCTGCGCCGCGCCACCGCCGACACCGCATCTCGGGTGCTTGGCGGCATCGACGTCGGCACGCTGGTCTCGGCGGTCGAGAGGGGATCCGCGGTCACGACGGGGGAGCGGGTGTCGGCCAAGGATGTGCTGGCCGCGGTGCCCGGTCTGCCGGTGGTGGACAAGATCGCGGCCAAACTGGGTGCCGAGTCCGAAGGGGAGCGCGCGGCGGCACTGGAACTGGCGCTGGAAGCGTTGTATCTGGCCAAGCGGGTCGACAAGGTATCCGGGGAGGGGCAGACGGTTTATGGGTAGGTCTCACTCGCAGCGCTACTCGGCGTACACCGGCGGGCCCGATCCGCTGGCTCCGCCGGTGGATCTGCGTGAGGCGCTCGAACAGATCGGGCAGGACGTCATGGCGGGCACCTCACCGCGGCGGGCCCTGTCGGAGTTGTTGCGCCGCGGCTCCGAGAACATGCGCGGTGCCGACCGGCTGGCCGCCGAGGCCAACCGCAAGCGACGGGATCTGCTGCGCCGCAACAACTTGGACGGCACCCTGCAGGAGATCAAGAAGCTGCTCGACGAGGCGGTGCTGGCCGAGCGCAAGGAACTGGCCCGTGCCCTCGACGACGACGCCCGCTTTTCCGAGCTGCAGCTGGAGTCGTTGCCGCCGTCGCCGGCCAAGGCCGTGCAGGAGTTGTCCGAATATCAGTGGCGCAGCCCCGAGGCCCGGCAGAAGTACGAACAGATCAAGGATCTGCTCGGCCGCGAGATGCTCGACCAGCGGTTCGCGGGTATGAAGCAGGCGTTGGAAGGCGCCACCGACGAGGACCGCCAGCGGGTCAACGAGATGCTCGACGACCTGAACGACCTGCTGGACAAGCACTCTCGCGGTGAAGACACCCAGCAGGACTTTCAGGACTTCATGAACAAGCACGGCGAGTTCTTCCCGGAGAACCCGCGCAACGTCGAGGAGCTGCTGGATTCGCTGGCCAAACGGGCCGCGGCGGCCCAGCGGTTCCGCAACAGCCTGAGCCAGGAGCAGCGCGACGAGCTGGATGCCCTGGCGCAGCAGGCCTTTGGGTCCCCGTCGCTGATGAACGCCCTGAATCGTCTGGACGCGCACCTGCAGGCGGCCCGGCCGGGCGAGGATTGGACCGGGGATCAGCAATTCTCCGGCGACAATCCCATGGGCATGGGCGAGGGTACGCAGGCGCTGGCCGACATCGGGGAGTTGGAGCAGCTGGCCGAGCAGCTGTCGCAGGCATACCCGGGCGCGACCATGGATGACGTCGACCTCGACGCGTTGGCCCGGCAACTCGGTGACGACGCCGCCGTCGATGCCAGGACGCTGGCCGAACTCGAACGGGCGCTGCTCAATCAGGGTTTTCTCGACCGCGGGTCCGACGGTCAGTGGCGACTGTCTCCCAAAGCCATGCGCCGGCTCGGCGAGACGGCATTACGCGATGTCGCACAACAACTTTCGGGACGCCACGGCGAACGTGACCACCGTCGGGCCGGTGCGGCGGGCGAGTTGACTGGCGCGACGAGGCCGTGGCAGTTCGGCGACACCGAGCCCTGGAACATTTCCCGCACCCTCACCAATGCCGTACTGCGGCAATCGGGTACCCGCACGCTGGATGGGCAACTGAGCATCACGGTCGACGACGTGGAGGTCTCCGAGACCGAGATGCGCACGCAGGCTGCGGTCGCGCTGCTGGTGGACACGTCGTTCTCGATGGTGATGGAGAACCGGTGGCTGCCGATGAAACGGACGGCGCTGGCGCTCAACCACCTGGTAAGCACCCGGTTCCGGTCAGATGCCTTGCAGATCATCGCCTTTGGCCGCTACGCGCGCACCGTGTCGGCCGCCGAGCTGACCGGATTGGAGGGCGTCTACGAGCAGGGCACCAACCTGCACCACGCGCTCGCGCTGGCGGGCCGTCACCTGCGCCGGCATCCCAACGCCCAGCCCGTCGTGCTGGTGGTGACCGACGGGGAGCCCACCGCGCATCTGGAGGACTACGGAGACGGCACGTCGGTCTTCTTCGACTACCCGCCGAACCCGCGCACGATTTCCTTCACCGTCAAGGGATTCGACGACATGGCCCGGCTGGGCGCGCAGATCACCATCTTCCGGCTGGGCAGAGACCCCGGCCTGGCCCGGTTCCTCGACAAGATCGCCCGCCGGGTCGAGGGGCGGGTGGTGGTGCCCGATCTCGACGGCCTGGGTGCCGCGGTCGTGGGCGACTACCTGAAGTCGCGCCGCCGCCGCCGCTAGTGCGCGACCACTAGCCGGGTCGCCTGTTCATGCCGGCCACGACAGGCGTGATGAGGTCTTTCGGGAGACCGGCCAGCACAACCGCGAGGTTGTAGGCACTCATCCGGAGGTTCCCGTTGCTGCCCGGCTCGGCGTACTCCGAGTGCCCGTAAGCGCGTTCGTGCAATTGACCGTCGCCGTACCGGCCGTCCATCGCATACCCGGTGTTCGCCGACAGTTCAGTCATCCCGGGCACCTCCTGCGGGGCGGCGCCGAAGGCGCGCAATCCCGGAATCAGTTCGGAGACAATGTCATCCGTCCCGACCATGTAGTACGCATGTCCCCGGGGGACGCCGAGCTGCGAGGCGTCGGTGAGTTCGGCCCCAGGCGAGCCGTACAACACCACGTCGCTGACCGGCGCACCTTGCTGCACAGCCAGACTGGTCGTCACCGACCCGTAGGAGTGCCCGAACGCGGCGATGCCCGGCTCTGCGGTGTTGCCGGCCGCGGCCAGACCGCGGTAGAAGCTGTTCAGGGCGCGGGCGCCGTCGCGCGCAAGCCAGTCGTGTCCCACATCCCGCAGGCTGTCCGGGGCGTCGTAGCCGAGCCAGGCGATCGAGGCCACCGCGTCGGGATGGGCGACGCCGGCGCGGCTCCGCAGCAGTCTCGCCTCGTCGCGCTGAAACCGGGCCTCTCGCACCATCTTCCCGGTGCTCGCGCTCACCCTCGTGGTCAGCCCGTTGACGGTGACCCCGATCCGCTCGGCGTTGTCGACGTCGCCGATCGCGACGGCCGCGAGCACCTTTCCCGGGACGGCTGCGGTATCCAGCAAGAGCAGACCGGCATCCGGATTCTCGGCCAGGCTGTCATGCAGCGCGGTGAGGTCTGCCAATGCGCCGGGGTCGGTGTGCCAGCCGTACGAGTCGATCCAGCCCTGCCGCAACCGGTCGAGCTCTCGTTGCAGCACAGGGATATTGAGCTCGTTGCGGACCGTGGCCGGTATGCCGTCCCGGTTGCGCAGCGCGTCGGGCCAATTCTGCCTGGCCCGGTCTTGTTGCCACGGCGTCAAGGCATGCCACCACGTCGCGACGGCCGCCGGAGCGGCGTCCGGGGCCGGCAGTTGCGGCGGGCTCGGTTGGCGGTGGCTGAGTTGCGACTCGACCCGATCGGCGTGGAGGTCACCTTCGGCGCCGCGGATCGCGGCTGCAAGGTCTTCGTCGGCGCGCTCGGCATCGGCCAACAACCGGCGCAGGCCTTCGGTCAGCCGCACCGCCGCATCGAGGATGGCCTCTTGCTGGGCGGCGGTGAAGGCGAGCAGGTTCGACGGCGGCAGCGCCATCGCGACGGCCTCATCGATCACCAGATGGCTTTGCCGCGCCCCCTCCCGCATCGCCTGCAGCTGCTGTTTGAGCGCGCCGACCTCCTCGGCGGATTGTTCGGCGGCATGCGCGACCGCGGCGCAGGCGTCCGCGTGGTCGTCCAGCACGAGCATGGTCTGACCGGTGGCTGCACGTGCCGCGTCGGCGGCGTCGCCTCCGAATGCCAGCAGCCGCATCAACTCGGTGACCACCGCGGATGTGGTCCGGGTCCCGTGTGCCCGTTTGATCGCCGCGTCGAAGACGGTGGTGATGGCCGCCGGATCCCAGCGTTCGATATCGGCCAGGGTCAACGTCATCGCAGCGTGGCGGCGTTATGGCGCTCCATCGCGCTGAAGCCGGCAGCGGCGACCCGCAGGCTGCCGGCATGCTCACCGAATCGGGCGAGCTGTCCGGCGGTGGCTGCCGCCCATCGGTCCAGCAGTCCCGACAGCGCCACGGCCGACGATCCCACCCAGCCTCGTTGCGCGTCATCCACGTCCCGGTGACAGGACGTCTGTAGATCGAGAAGGATCTGGCCGTGATCGGCCAGTTCGATGCTCGCCCTGAAAAGCGCGTCAGGAATTGCCCGCAAGTTTGGTGCCACTGGAATTCGCCTTCCGCCGATGCGAACGTTGGGCGAAGTGTGGCACCGCAATCGGCGGCCGGCGACTCAGCTTTCCACAGGCGGCGTGGGGCGCGGGTTGGCTACTTGCGAGCCTTCCGCGCCTTGCGCTTGATACCGACGCCACCCCACAGTGAGAAGCCTTTGATCTTTACGGTGGGCGCGCCCCGGGTGCCCTCACCGACGACTTCGTGGTCGAAGTTGCCCATCACGCCGCGGCCGTGGATCTCGACATTGACTTCGGGCGGCAACAGGAACGTCTGCGCGCTCATGATGGAGTAGGCGTGAATCTCGACCTCGGTGGAGGTGAAGTCCGCATAACGCAGGTCGATGACGCCGCTGCCCCAGAACGTGAAGGTGGTCAGCTTCTTCGGGATGTTCCATCGGCCGCGGCGCTCGAAACCGCTCATGATGGCCAGCAGCAGCGTGGAGGGTGCCGGATTGCAGTTGCCGCCGCGCCGGGGGCTGACCGCCGTGCCGGGTAGGTCGGCCCGCAGTTGGTCCAACTCTTGATAGGTGGTGGCGGCGTAAGCCTTGGTTAGTCGGTCTTCGTATTCGTTGAGCTGGAGGCGGCCCTGTTCGGCCGCATAGGCCAGCAACTGCGCAATCTGGATGCGGTCGGTGTCCTCTGCGCGCGACGTCTCGTCACGCGTGGCCTTCACATCACGCTGGGCTGGGTTGGTCATCTCACCCGCGAGCTTACGACTTTCACGGTTTGCTGCAAAAGGAGTTGGCTGAACTGCAACCTTGACAGGTTCCCAGCAGCCCCGTCAGGGCGTGCGGTCGGTGTCGGAGACCCAGCTGGGGGGACGTTTCTGCAGAAAAGCAAGCATGCCTTCGCGTGCTTCTTCGGACACGAAGAGCCGGGCCGATTCCTCGGTGAGCCGCTCTGCGTCGCGATCGAAGCCCTCGAGCACAGCGGCGGTGGTGAGCGCCTTGGATGCGGCCAGGCCCTGCGGTGATCCGCGCCCGACGTCGGCGATTAGTCCGGCCACCGCGGCGTCCACGTCGTCGGCGGCCAGCGTGATCAATCCGATGGCTTCGGCTTCGCTGGCGCCGAATGTCTCGCCGGTGAGGTAATAGCGTGCGGCGGCCCGCGCGGACAGCTTTGGCAGCAATGTCAGCGAGATGATGGCCGGCGCGACGCCGATGCGCGCCTCGGTCAGGGCAAACGTGCTGCGCGGCCCGGCCACCACCATGTCGCACGCCCCGACGAGGCCGAAGCCGCCCGCCCGCACGTGGCCGTCGATGGCGCCGATCACCGGCCGCGGGGAGGAGACGATGGCACGCAGCAGCGCGGTCATCTCCTTCGCCCGGGCCACGGCCAGCTCGAAGGGGTCGCCCCCACCCGCCTCGGAGAGGTCGGCGCCCGCGCAGAAGGTGCCGCCGGTATGCCCGAGCACCACGACCCGCACCGCCGGGTCCGCCGCGGCGGCCCGCAGTCCCTCGTGCAACTGGGTGACCAGCGTGGTCGACAGTGCATTGCGGTTGTGCGGCGAGTTCAGTGTCAGCCGGGCAACCACGCCGTCCCGGGCGTACTCGACGAGGGTGTCCATCAGTACGAGCGGGGCAGGCCCAGTGACGTCTGCGCGACGAAGTTGAGCACCATCTCGCGGCTGATCGGTGCGATCCGCGCCAGCCTCGAAGCGGTCAACATGGCTGCCACGCCGTACTCCTTGGTCAGCCCGTTTCCGCCCATCGACTGCACGGCCTGGTCGACGGCCCGGGTGGAAGCCTCCCCGGCCGCGTACTTGGCCATGTTGGCGGCCTGGGCCGCGCCGCCGTCGTCGCCGGCGTCGTAGAGCGTCGCCGCCTTCTGCATCATCAGCTTGGCCAGCTCGACCTCGATGTGGCACTGCGCCAACGGGTGCGCCAGGCCCTGGTGCGATCCGATCGGAGCGCCCCAGACGTTGCGGGTCTTGACGTAGTCGACGGCCTTGTCGAGCGCGAACCGGCCCATGCCCACGGCACTGGCCGCGCCCATGATGCGCTCGGGGTTCAAGCCCGCGAAAAGCTGTGCGATCGCCGCGTCTTCGGCTCCGACCAGCGCGTCCGACGGCAACCGCACGTCGTCGATGAACACCTGGAATTGGCGCTCGGGGCTGATCAGCTCCATCTCGATCGGCGTGTAGGTGAAGCCGGGGGAGTCGGTGGGCACCACGAACAGCGCCGGCCTGAGCTTGCCGGTCTTGGCCTCCTCGGTGCGGCCGACCACGAGCACCGCCTGGGCCTGGTCGACGCCGGAGATGTAGACCTTCTGGCCCTTGAGGATCCAGTCGCTGCCGTCGCGGCGGGCGGTGGTGGTGATCTTGTGCGAGTTGGAACCGGCGTCGGGTTCGGTGATCGCGAAGGCCATGGTGAGGGTGCCGTCGGCGATGGCAGGAACCCAGCGCTTCTTCTGCTCCTCGGTGCCGAACTTGCTGATGATGGTGCCGTTGATGGCCGGTGAGACCACCATCAGCAGCAGCGCGCTGCCTGCGGCCGCCATCTCCTCCATGACCAGCGCGAGCTCATACATGCCGGCCCCGCCGCCGCCGTACTCCTCCGGCAGGTTCACCCCGAGAAAGCCGAGTTTGCCTGCCTCGGACCATAATTCGGTGGTGTGCTCCTGGGCGCGGGCCTTCTTCAGGTAGTACTCGGCACCGTAGCCGGACGCCCACTCGCGTACCGCCTTGCGCAGCGCCTGGCGGTCTTCGCTTTCGATGAAGCTGGTATCGGTCATGACGGATCCTTACCTTTCTTGCAGGGTGTTCGTTGCCGTCGGCCGTAGGCTTCGAATCGCCCAGGGGCAGCGGGTATGGCTTTCATGTGGTCGCCATCGTTGATGGCCGAAGGAGATTGGCCGCCTGTTGTCCCGCGACGACTCGACCGCTAATTGAGAGATGCGATTTGATCGCTGTGTAAGGACGTGACGGCGTGGTCGTCTGCTGGGTTGGTCGGACCGATAGCGAGCAGGGAGGTGGTTGTGGCACAACCGTTGTGGGCTGGGGTTGATGGTGGGAAATCGGACCACTATTGCGTGGTCATCGATGCCGACGGGAAGCGGCTGCTGTCGCGGCGGGTGGCCAATGACGAATCCGCGCTGCTGGATCTGATCGGCGCGGTCCAGACGCTGGCTGATGGTGGTGAGCTGACCTGGGCGATCGATTTGAATGCCGGTGGGGCGGCATTGCTGATCACCTTGCTGATCGCCGCCGAGCAACGGCTGCTCTATATTCCGGGGCGCACCGTGCACCATGCCTCGGGCGGTTACCGCGGGGAAGGGAAAACCGACGCTAAAGACGCCGCCGTGATCGCCGATCAGGCGCGGATGCGCCGCGACCTGCAACCGCTGCGAGCCGGGGACGACATCGCTGTGGACTTGCGGATCCTCACGGCCAGGCGCACCGATTTGGTGGCCGATCGCACCCGGGCGCTCAACCGGTTGCGCGCCCAGCTGCTCGAATATTTCCCTGCCCTCGAGCGTGCCTTCGACTACAGCGCCAGCAAGGCCGCGCTGACCCTGCTCACTGGGTATCAAACACCCGACGGGCTGCGTCGCGCCGGTGCCGCCCGGCTCGCGCTCTGGCTGCGTAAGCGCAAGGCCCGCAACGCCGATGCCATTGCCGCTGCCGCTATGGAGGCGGCTAACGCCCAACGCACCGTCGTACCCGGACAGCAAGTGGCCGCGGCCTTGGTGGCCCGGCTGGCCGAGGAGGTGATGGCCCTCGACACCGAAATCGGCGACACCGAAGCGATGATCGAGGAGCGATTTCGCCGCCACCGCCACGCCGAAATCATCCTGAGTTTGCCCGGCTTCGGCGTCACCCTTGGTGCCGAGTTCCTGGCCGCCACCGGCGGGGACATGAGCGCTTTTGCTAACCCCGACCGCCTGGCCGGCGTCGCGGGGCTGGCCCCAGTCCCGCGCGACTCCGGACGCATCAGCGGCAACCTCAAACGCCCCCGCCGCTACAACCGACGTCTGCTGCGGGCCTGCTACCTGGCTGCCCACATCGCCATCCGCACCGACCCGGCATCGCGGACTTACTACAACCGCAAACGCGCCGAGGGAAAACGCCACACCCAAGCCGTGCTTGCCCTTGCCCGACGACGCCTCAACGTCCTGTGGGCAATGCTGCGCGACCACAAGCCATATCAACCCACCGCACCTAGCGCTGCGGCGGCTTGACAACTTCATTGAGAATCTCCTTCTGATTCAGGCGCTTCCACTCTGGCCAGTACAGCGCCCACCTCGACTTGCTGGCCCGTTTGCACATTGATCTCGGTGAGCACGCCGTCGTTCGGCGCGGTGATGGTGTGCTCCATCTTCATGGCTTCCAGCCAGATCAGCGGCTGCCCGGCGGTGACGGTGGCGCCGACCTCGGCACCGATCCGAATGACGTTGCCGGGCATGGGCGCAACCAGCGATCCCTGTTCGACGGCCGATCCCGGTTCGGGGAACCGCGGCACGACCGCCAGGTGCACCGGGCCGCGCGCGGAGTCGACGTAGACGTCATCGCCGAACCGGGCGACGGCGAAACTGACGGCCACCCCGTTCTCGGCCAGTACCACTTGCTCAGGTGATGCGGACACAAGCTGCACCGACGTGTCGTGTGGCAACACCAACGAGGTTCGGGTGAAGCGGTATTCGACACGTTGTTCGGTGTCGGTGTCGTCCCGGTAGGTCTTGACCTGATAACCGGAGGACAGATTGCGCCAGCCGGAGGGCAGTGAGCCCAACGCCCCGGCGGTGGCCCGGTTGTGCGCGGCGTCGGCCAGTGCGGCGGCGATCGCCGACATCCGCACCGTTGCCGTGTCGGCCAGCGGCGCCGACAGTTCGGCCAGGCCGTGCGTGTCGAAAAACGCGGTGTCCGTGGCCCCGTCGAGGAAAGCCGGGTGCCGCAGCACGTTGACCAGCAGCTCGCGGTTGGTGCGCAGGCCGTGTACCTGGGCGCGGGCCAGCGCGTCGGCGAGCACCAGCGCAGACTGCCGCCGGGTCGGTGCGTAGGAGATGACCTTGGCCAGCATCGGGTCGTAGAAGATCGACACCACCGAGCCGTCGACGATCCCGGAATCCAGCCGGATCCCGGTCCGGTGCCCCAGCGAGCTGAACTCGGTGCGCACCGACGGCACGTGGATGCTGTGCACCGTCCCGGCCTGGGGCTGCCAGCCGTGCGCGGGATCCTCGGCGTAGAGCCGCACCTCGATCGAATGTCCCTGCGCTGCAGGGGGTTCGGCACCCAGATGGCCACCGGCGGCGACGTCCAGCTGCAGCTCGACCAGGTCCAGACCGGTGGTCTCCTCGGTGACCGGGTGCTCGACCTGCAGGCGGGTGTTCATCTCCAGGAAGAAGAACTCGCCGTCATCATCGGCGAGAAACTCCACCGTTCCGGCGCCGGTGTAACCGATCGCGCCCGCGGCCAGCCGAGCGGCCTCGAACAACCTGTCGCGCATGCCCGGGGTGCGTTCGACCAACGGTGACGGCGCCTCTTCGATCACCTTCTGGTGCCGGCGCTGGATCGAGCATTCCCGCTCGCCCACGGCCCACACGGTCCCGTGCGTGTCGGCCATTACCTGCACCTCGATGTGGTGCCCGGTCGGCAGATAACGCTCGCAGAAGACCGTCGGGTCGCCGAACGCGGACTGCGCTTCGCGTTGCGCCGCCTCGACTTCGCCCGCCAGCGCGGACAATTCGCGCACCACACGCATACCGCGCCCACCGCCGCCGGCGGATGCCTTGACCAGCACCGGCAGCTGAGCCTGCGTCACAGTGTCCGGGTCGAGCTCCTCGAGCACCGGCACCCCGGCTGACGACATCAGCTTCTTGGACTCGATCTTGGACCCCATCGCACGCACCGAGTCCACCGGTGGTCCGACCCAGGTCAGACCGGCTTCCTGCACGGCTGCCGCGAATTCGGCGTTCTCGGAGAGAAATCCGTAGCCGGGGTGCACGGCGTCGGCACCTGCCGCGCGTGCCGCGGCGATGATGGCCTCGGCGTTGAGGTAGTCATTGGTCTGCGCCAACCGCACCCGGGCGTCGGCCTCGGCGACATGCGGGGAGGCGGCGTCGGGTTCGGTGTAGACGGCGACGGTGCCGATACCCAGCCTGCGGCAGGTGGCGAACACCCGCCGGGCGATCTCGCCGCGGTTGGCAACCAGTACTTTCGAGATCCCCATGAAGCTCACATCCGGAAGACGCCGAAGTTCGACGTCCCCTTGATCGGGCCATTGGCTATGGCGGACAGACATATTCCCAGCACGGTGCGGGTGTCGCGCGGGTCGATCACCCCGTCGTCGTAGAGCATTCCGGACAGCACCAACGGCAGCGACTCGGCTTCGATCTGGCCTTCGACGGCGGCCCGCATCGCCGCGTCGGCCGCCTCGTCGACCTGCTGGCCGCGGGCCTCGGCGGCCGCCCGGGCCACGATGGATAGCACCCCGGACAGCTGCGCCCCGCCCATGACGGCGGATTTGGCGCTGGGCCAGGCGAACAGGAACCGCGGATCGTAGGCGCGGCCGCACATGCCGTAGTGGCCCGCGCCGTATGAGGCGCCGATCAGCAGCGAGATGTGCGGCACGGTCGAGTTGGACACGGCGTTGATCATCATGGAGCCGTGCTTGATCATGCCGCCCTCTTCGTAGTCCTTGCCCACCATGTAGCCGGTGGTGTTGTGCAAGAACAACAGTGGCGTGTCGGAGCGGTTGGCCAGCTGGATGAACTGGGTGGCCTTCTGCGATTCCTCGCTGAACAGCACGCCGCGTGCGTTGGCCAGAATGCCGATCGGGTAGCCGTGCAGTTGCGCCCACCCGGTCACCAGCGACGAGCCGTAGAGCGGCTTGAACTCGTCGAAGTCGGAGCCGTCGACGATGCGGGCGATCACCTCACGCGGATCGAACGGGATGCGCAGGTCGGCCGGCACGATGCCGATCAGTTCCTCGGTGTCGAAGAGCGGCTCGGTGACCGGCTTGGGCTTCGGCCCTTGCTTGGCCCAGTTGAGCCGGGCCACGATGCGGCGCCCGATGCGGATCGCGTCCAGCTCGTCGTGCGCAAAGTAGTCGGCCAATCCCGAAATGCGGGCGTGCATTTCGGCCCCGCCCAGGGACTCGTCGTCGGATTCCTCACCGGTGGCCATTTTGACCAGCGGGGGACCGGCCAGGAACACCTTGGAGCGCTCCTTGATCATCACCACGTGGTCGGACATGCCGGGCACGTACGCGCCGCCCGCGGTCGAGTTGCCGAATACCAGTGCGATGGTGGGGATTCCGGCGGCCGATAGCCGGGTCAGGTCGCGGAACATCCGTCCGCCCGGGATGAAGATCTCCTTCTGGGTCGGCAGGTCGGCGCCTCCGGACTCCACCAGAGAGATCACCGGAAGCCGGTTCTCGAAGGCGATCTGGTTGGCTCGCAGGATCTTTTTCAGCGTCCAGGGGTTGCTGGTGCCGCCTTTGACCGTGGGGTCGTTGGCGACGATCATGCACTCGACACCCTCGACGACGCCGATGCCGGTAACCGTGCTGGCCCCGACCTTGAATGCGCTGCCCCAGGCCGCCAGTGGACTCAGTTCCAGAAACGGTGAGTCGGGATCGACCAGCAACTCGATGCGTTCGCGTGCAGTGAGCTTGCCACGAGCATGATGACGCTCAACGTATTTCGGCCCGCCGCCGTCGACGGCATTGGCGAACTCGGCGGCGATCTCGTCGAGCTTGGTGGTCGACGCGGCGGCCGCCTCGGTGAAGGTGGGCCCGTTCGGGTCGAGGGTGGACTTCAGAGCGCTCATGACCAGCTCCGACGATGCAGCGCGGAGCGATGAGGAGGAGGAGGTGTAATCATGACTGGTATCCCAGGAGTTTGGCGGCCAGCGCAGTGAGGATTTCGGTGGTGCCGCCGCCGATTCCCAGGATGCGCATGTCGCGGTACTGGCGCTCGATCTCGGATTCGGCCATATAGCCCATGCCGCCGAATAACTGGACGGCCTGGTTGGCCACCCACTCACCGGCCTCGACGGCGGTGTTCTTGGCGAAGCAGACCTCGGTGATCAGATTGGTGTCACCTTCGATCTGGCGCTCCACCACTCGGCGCGAGTACACCCGCGCGACGTCGATGCGGCGCGCCATCTCGGCGAGCGTGTTCTGCACCGACTGCCGTGAAATCAACGGGCGGCCGAAGGTCTCGCGGTCGCGGCACCACTGCGCGGTGATGTCCAGGCAGCGCTGCGCACTCGAATACGCCTGGGCGGCAAGGGCGATACGCTCGGAAACGAAGGCCTGGGCGATCTGGGCGAAGCCGGTGTTCTCCACCCCGACCAGGTTCTCCACCGGAACCCGCACGTCGGTGTAGGACAGCTCGGCGGTGTCCGAGGAACGCCAGCCCATCTTGTCCAGCTTGCGCGACACCTCGAAGCCCGGCGTGCCCTTGTCCACCACGATCAGCGAAACCCCTGCCGCGCCCGGGCCGCCGGTACGCACCGCGGTCACCACGAAGTCGGCGCGCACCGCGGAGGTGATGTAGGTCTTGGCGCCGTTGATCACATAGTGGTCGCCGTCTTTGACCGCAGAGGTGCGCAGGTGTCCGACGTCGGATCCGCCGCCGGGTTCGGTGATGGCCAGCGAGCCGATCTTCTCGCCGGCCAACGTCGGCCGCACGTAGGTGTCGATCAATCGCTGGTCGCCCGAAGCGATCATGTGCGGCACCGCGATGCCGCAGGTGAACAGCGACGCGAAAACGCCTCCGGGAGCGCCTGATTGGTGCATCTCCTCGCAGATGATCACCGCGTCGGCACCGTCGCCGCCACCGCCACCCACCGACTCCGGAAAGTTCGCGCCCAGCAGGCCCGCCTCGCCGGCGCGCCGGTGCAGGTCCCGCGGCAGGTCGCCGGTGCGTTCCCACTCGTCGATGTTGGGCAGCACCTCGCGTTCGGCGAAGGTGCGCACCGTCTTTCGCAGCTGTTCGCGCTCGGGTGTGGTCCAGATGTTCATAGAAACTTCTCCGGAATGTCGACGTGACGGCTGCGCAACCATTCGCCCAGCCCCTTGGCCTGCGGATCGAAACGGGCCTGGTAGGCCACGCCCTGGCCGAGTATGTCCTCGATCACGAAGTTCACCGCCCGGATGTTGGGCAGCACGTGCCGGGTGACCGGCAGCTCGGCCGCTTCGGGTAGCAGCTTCTTGAGCAGCTCTACGGTCAGCGTGTTGGCCAGCCACCGCCACTGTTCGTCGGTGCGGACCCACACCCCCACGTTGGCCGAGCCGCCTTTGTCGCCGCTGCGGGCGCCGGCGATCAGGCCCAGCGGCGCGCGACGGGTGGGCTCACCGGTCAGCGGTTCGGGCAGCTCAGGGGCGTTGGCCGACTCCAGCACCAAAGTCTCGGTGGCGCAGGGAATGTCGACGCGCGTGCCGTCGGCGTGCACGGCGACGTGCGGCACCAGCCGGGCGTCGACGTAGCCCGGGGTGTAGACGCCGTACACCTGGCCGTCACCCGGCGGGGCGGTGGAGGTGAAGCCCGGGTAGCTGGCGAGCGCCAATTCGACTGCGGCGGCGGAGAATTTGCGTCCCACATTCGCCGGGTCCGGGTCGCGGACCACGCAACTCAGCAACGCGCTGGCGCCCTGCTCGGTGTCGGCGTCGGGGTGGTCGGTGCGGGCCAGCGTCCATTCCAGCTCGGCGGGCTTGACCGTCAGCGTGGCTTCCAGCTGGCGGCGCACCAACTCTGCCTTGGCGTCGATGTCCAGGCCGGTCAGCACGAACGTCATCGAATTGCGGAAGCCGCCGATGCTGTTCAGGGACACCTTGAGCGTCGGCGGTGGCGGTTCACCGACCACGCCGCTGATACGCACCCGGTCGGGACCGTCGGGGGAGAGGTGGATGCTGTCCATCCGGGCTGTCACATCCGGGTTCGCATAGCGGGCGCCGGTGATCTCGTACAGCAGTTGGGCGGTGACGGTGTCGACGCTGACCAGGCCGCCGGTGCCGGGGTGCTTGGTGATCACCGACGATCCGTCCTCGAAGACCTCGGCCAGGGGAAAGCCCGGGTAGGTCAGGTCGGCGATCTCGGTGAAAAACGAGAAGTTGCCGCCGGTCGCCTGGGTGCCGCATTCGATGACGTGTCCGGCGACGACCGCACCGGCGAGTTGGTTGTAGTCGGTGCGTCCCCAGCCGAAGTGTGCGGCGGCCGACCCGACGATCACCGAGGCGTCGGTGACCCGGCCGGTGACCACGACCTCGGCTCCGGAGCTCAGGCAGTCAGCGATCCCCCAACCGCCCAGGTACGCGTTGGCGGTCAGCGGCGAGCCGAGTCCGAGTCCGTCCGCGCGCGCTTGTAGGTCGTCGCCTTCCACGTGGGCCACCCGCGCCGGGATGCCCAGGCGTTCGGCCAACGCGCGCACCGCGGCCGCGAGTCCCGCGGGGTTGAGGCCGCCGGCGTTGGTAACGATGCGCACGCCGCGCTCGTGGGCCAGTCCCAGACACTCTTCGAGCTGGGTGAGGAAGGTCTTGGCGTAGCCGCGTTCGGGATTCTTCATCCGGTCCCGACCCAGGATCAGCATGGTCAATTCGGCCAGATAGTCGCCGGTGATGTAGTCGACTTCGCCGCCGGTGAGCATCTCGCGCATCGCGGACAGCCGGTCGCCGTAGAAACCGGAGCAGTTCGCGATACGCACGGCACCAGAAGGGGCCTCGGAAGACAATGGGCCCGTCCTCCCTCCATTGGGACGATTCGGCGGCCGGATCAACCAACCAACCGGTAGGTTAGCGGGTGCGGGAGGCGCCGCGTCAACCGGCTCAGCGCACCGCTGTCCGAGGCCATTTTGGTGACCAGCGGGTCCACCCACTACCCTTGAGGTCAACCGTCGCCGTCCGGCCGCAATGCCATGGAGCGCGACACGCCCGACCAGAAGCCCCACACGAGGAGTTAGGCCCGACCATGGCCGTACCTAAGCGCAGAATGTCGCGCTCGAATACCCGCAGCCGGCGTTCGCAGTGGAAGGCCACCGCGACCGGGCTGGTCAACGTGAACGTAGCCGGCCAGAAGCACAAGGTGCCGCGTCGCCTGCTCAAGGCTGCCCGTCTCGGTCTGGTGGACCTCGACAAGCGCTGACGTCCCGTCAGTCACAACCGTCGCAGGAGTTTCTGCGCCGGTGGGCATCATGTCGCCCGCCTCAGAGCGACAACTCCGCTGTCCCAGTGAGCCGGGCATCTTTCCCGGTGAGCCGGGCATCCGTCGTTGTGAGCCGGGCACGAAGTGCTTCGGTTCGGCCAGTGAACAGCGTGACGGATGTGACGTGCTTAGCACCCTGAAATGCGCCATCGCGGCGCGCCTCTCAGGCCGCTCTCAGGCCTTCGTACGAAACTAGGCTCCGTGCGAATACTTGTCGTCGACGACGATCGTGCCGTGCGCGAGTCGCTGCGCAGGTCGCTCTCCTTCAACGGCTACTCCGTGGAGTTGGCCCATGACGGGGTTGAGGCGCTCGAACTGATCGCCAGCGACCGGCCCGACGCCGTGGTGCTGGATGTGATGATGCCGCGACTGGACGGCCTCGAGGTGTGCCGGCAGCTGCGCAGCACCGGCGACGACCTGCCCATCCTGGTGCTCACCGCGCGCGACTCGGTCTCCGAGCGGGTTGCCGGCCTGGACGCCGGTGCCGATGACTACCTGCCCAAGCCGTTCGCGCTGGAAGAACTCCTGGCGAGGATGCGCGCCCTGCTGCGTCGCACCAAGCCCGAAGATGCTGCCGAGTCGGTGGCGATGACTTTCTCGGACCTGAGCCTGGACCCGGTAACCCGCGAAGTCATCCGCGGCCAGCGCCGGATCAGCCTCACCCGCACCGAGTTCGCCCTGCTGGAGATGTTGATCGCCAACCCGCGACGGGTGCTGACCCGCAGCCGCATTCTCGAGGAAGTGTGGGGATTTGACTTCCCCACCTCGGGTAATGCGCTGGAGGTGTACGTCGGCTATCTGCGCCGCAAGACCGAGGCCGACGGCGAGCCGCGGCTGATCCACACCGTGCGCGGGGTGGGTTACGTGCTACGCGAAACGCCGCCCTGATGACCTGGTTCCGCCGCCCTGGCCGCCCTGGCCGCGCCGGCCGCGCACCGCTGCGGGCGACCAGTTCGCTGTCGCTGCGCTGGCGGGTGATGCTGCTGGCGATGTCCATGGTGGCGATGGTCGTGGTGCTGATGTCCCTCGCCGTTTACGCGGTGATCTCCGCCGCGCTCTACAGCGACATCGACAACCAGCTGCAGAGTCGTGCGCAACTGCTGATCGCGAGCGGGTCGCTGGCGGCGGATCCCGGCAAGGCGATCGAAGGCACCGCGTACTCCGACGTCAACGCGATGCTGGTGAACCCCGGCAAATCCATCTACACCGCCAACCAACCGGGCCAGACCCTGCCGGTGGGCGCGCCGGAGAAGGCCGTCATCCGCGGCGAGTTGTTCATGTCCCGGCGCACCGCCTCCGATCAGCGGGTGCTGGCCATCCACCTCAACAACGGCAGCTCGCTGCTCATCTCCAAGAGCCTCAAGCCCACTGAGCACGTGATGAGCAAACTGCGTTTCGTCCTGCTGATGGTCGGCGGGGTCGGTGTGGCGATTGCGGCCGTGGCCGGTGGCATGGTGACCCGAGCCGGGTTGCGCCCGGTGGGCCGGCTCACCGAAGCGGCCGAGCGGGTCGCCCGAACCGACGACCTGCGCCCCATCCCGGTATTCGGCAGTGACGAACTGGCCAGGCTCACCGAGGCGTTCAACCTGATGCTGCGGGCGCTGGCCGAATCCCGGGAGCGGCAGGCCCGGCTGGTTACCGACGCCGGCCACGAATTGCGCACCCCGCTGACGTCGCTGCGCACCAATGTCGAGCTGCTGATGGCCTCGATGGCGCCCGGAGCGCCCCGGCTGCCGGAGCAGGAGATGGTCGACCTGCAAGCGGATGTGATCGCGCAGATCGAGGAATTGTCCACGCTGGTAGGCGATTTGGTGGACCTCACGCGCGGGGACGCCGGCCATGCCGTGCACGAGCCGGTGGACATGGCCGAGGTCATCGATCGAAGCCTGGAGCGGGTTCGGCGGCGCCGCAACGATATTCACTTCGATGTCGAGGTGGTCCCCTGGCAGGTGTACGGCGACTCCGCGGGTCTGTCGCGCGCGGCGCTGAACCTGATGGACAACGCGGCCAAGTGGAGTCCACCCGGCGGGCACGTGGGTGTCACGCTGCGCCAGCTCGATCCGTCGCACGCCGAGCTGGTGGTGTCCGATCGGGGGCCGGGAATCCCGCCGCAGGAACGACGGCTGGTGTTTGAACGCTTCTACCGCTCGACGTCGGCACGGGCGATGCCGGGTTCGGGCCTGGGCCTGGCGATCGTCAAGCAGGTGGTGCTCAACCACGGCGGGTCGTTGCGCGTCGAAGACACCGAGCCCGGCGGCCAACCCCCGGGAACGTCGATCTATGTGCTGTTACCCGGGCGTCCGATGCCGGCCGCCGCACACCCGTCGTCCGGCGCCGTGGCGGAGCGCGATGCGGGAACCGACACGCGGGGGACCTCCGTTAGACGTACTGCGGACAGCGCAAAATCACGGGGATCCACGAATGTCATCTCAGTCGATTCTTAGTCCGCGCACGCAAGGTAGTTGGCAGTTAGTGTTGAAATTCAGCGTCATGCAAGCAACGCATGGCCGAGTCGGCTTGAAGTAAGCCCCCAAGGTAGAGGAAGAACGTTTTAGCGACATGACGAATCACCCGAGGTATTCGCCACCGCCGCAGCAGCCGGGATACGGTGCCACGCAGAGTCAGCCGGTGCCGCCCGCCTATGCCCAGGGGCAGCAGAGCTACAACCAGCAGTTCGACTGGCGGTACCAACCCCAGCAGCAGTACCGGTCCTCCTATGACCCGCTCAGCGGCACCGGAGCGGGCCCGATACCCACCGGGTCCGGTCCCATTCCGGGCAACACGGGCGGGGGCCCGATCCCGGGCGGCACCGGTTCCCGGCCGATACCGGGCGCCACCGGTGCCGGTCCGATGCCGACCGGCCCCGGGCCGATCCCCGGAATGATGCCGCCGATGTCCCCGCCGCCCCGGCAGCGGCGGCGCTCGGCCGGGCTGATCTTCGGTGCGCTCGCCATCGCGGTCGTTTCCGCCGGCATCGGCGGCGCGGCCGCGACGGTGGTGGAACTCGGTCACCAGTCCGGCGCCAGCCGCGGCACCACCGCGGCCTCGGGTGGGGCGCCGGGTGTGCCGGCGGCCAACATGCCGCCCGGGTCGGTGGAGCAGGTGGCGTCCAAGGTCGTACCCAGCGTCGTCATGCTGGAGACCGATCTGGGCCGGCAGTCCGAAGAGGGTTCCGGCGTCATTCTGTCGGCTGACGGGCTGATCCTGACCAACAACCACGTCGTCGCCGCGGCCGCCAAGCCGCCGGCCGGAAGTCCGCCGCCGAAGACGACAGTGACCTTCTACGACGGTCGTACCTCGACGTTCACCGTGGTCGGGGCCGACCCGACCAGCGACATCGCCGTGGTCCGGGTGCAGGGCGCCTCCGGTCTCACCCCGATCGCGATCGGGTCCTCGGCGAGCCTGAAGGTCGGTCAGCCCGTGGTGGCCATCGGTTCACCGCTGGGTCTGGCGGGCACGGTCACCACCGGCATCGTCAGCGCGCTCAACCGGCCCGTCTCGACCACCGGTGAGGCCGGCAACCAGAACACCGTGCTGGACGCGGTTCAGACCGACGCGGCGATCAACCCCGGTAACTCCGGTGGTGCGCTGGTCAACATGAACTCGCAACTCGTCGGCATCAACTCGGCCATTGCCACGTTGGGCGCCGACTCCGGGGACGCGCAGAGCGGCTCCATCGGTCTGGGCTTCGCGATCCCGGTCGACCAGGCCAAGCGCATCGCCGACGAACTGATCAGCACCGGCAAGGCGACCCACGCCTCGCTGGGCGTGCAGGTCACCACCGACAAGGGTGTTCCCGGCGCGAAGGTGATGGAGGTCGTGGGCAACGGCGCGGCAGCCAACGCCGGCGTCCCCAAGGGTGTCGTCGTCACCAAGGTCGACGACCGTCCGATCAACAGCGCCGACGCGCTCGTCGCCGCGGTGCGCTCCAAGGCGCCCGGCGACAAGGTGGCGCTGACATATCAGGATCCGGCCGGCGGCAGTCGCACGGTGCAGGTCACGCTCGGGAAGGCGGACAGTTGATGAAGGTCGAAGGGCAGCTCTCCGACCTCGGTTATACGGTTGCACCCATGGAACAGGGTGCGGAGTTGGTAGTCGGGCGGGCACTCGTCGTCGTCGTGGACGACCGGACTGCGCACGGCGACGAGGACCACAGCGGGCCGTTGGTCACCGAGTTGCTCACCGAAGCCGGGTTCGTGGTCGACGGTGTGGTGGCGGTCGAGGCTGACGAGGTCGAGATCCGAAATGCGTTGAACACGGCCGTGATCGGCGGGGTGGACCTGGTGGTGTCGGTCGGCGGTACCGGGGTGACGCCGCGCGACGTCACCCCGGAGGCCACCCGCGACATCCTGGACCGGGAGATCCTGGGCATCGCCGAAGCGATCCGCGCCTCGGGCCTGTCCGCGGGAATCACCGACGCCGGCCTGTCGCGCGGGCTGGCCGGGGTCTCGGGCAGCACGCTGGTGGTCAACCTGGCCGGCTCGCGCTACGCCGTGCGCGACGGCATGGCGACGCTCAACCCGCTGGCCGCGCACATCATCGGCCAGCTGTCGAGCCTGGAGATCTGAGGCGGCTCAGTTCTCGGCGCGCGGTCCGTGTTCCGGGGGTCCTGACAGCGGTACACCTGATGGCGCCCCGCCGTGCCTGCCTGAGGAGCTGCCGTTGGTCTGCGCGAGCAGGTCACGGATCTCTTCGAGGAGGACGACCTGCGCATCGTCGGCCTGCTCGACCTCGCCCTTCTTACGCAGCTTGCTGTAGGGCAGCACGATCAGGAAGTACAGCACCGCCGCGACCAGGATGAAGTTGATCGCCGCCGAGAGCACGTCATTGAGGTTGATGAATTGATTGGTGCCCGGGATCTGTTGTTTGAGGATGCCGTGCTCCTCTTTCTGGTCCATGCCGATCGAGCTCACCAGTGGGTTGACGACGCCATCGGTGAAGCTTTTGACCAACGTGGTGAACGCCGCCCCGATGACCACCGCTATCGAGAGGTCGACGATGTTGCCCCGCGAGAGAAACTCCTTGAACCCTTTGAGCATGGGGATGTCCCTTCTTGATCGGACAGGCTTTGCTGCCGACCACGCGCTCAGCGGTGGCTGAGTACTCAGTGCAGGGTGAGGGTGACCGTCTGACCTAGCGCCGAGCCAGCCACCGTGTTCGCCACGCGAGCCGGCAGCGCAACCAAGACTACGCGGTCTGCTTCGCTGGACCGCAGTTTCTCTTTCGCCGACACGAGCACCACCACGGCGTCGGTGGCGATCACCTTGCTGACCGCCGGTGTGGGTTGCCGGAGTTCGCCGCCCGGGGCGGCCAGCACGTCGACGACGTCTCCGACCCGGATCAGGTCGATCAGCGCGCCGTCGGCCAGGTGCAGGGGCACGATCCGCGCCCCGGGGCCGGCGGTCGACTCGGCCAGCCTGCTGCCCAGCAACCGGACATCGGTGAGCACCTCGCCGCGACGCGTGGGACTGGCCAGCGTCGCACCGGCCACCCGCCCGGGGTCAGTTATCGATCCGTCGGGAACCGTTGTCGGCGAGCGCTTTTCGACGCGAACATCGCCTTCGTTGAGCGCGGTGCCGGGACCGATGTCGCGGGCGGCCACCACGACATCGACGCGGTCGCCCTCCGGGTCGGAGCGCAGCGCCGCGATACCGGACAGCACCACCAGTCCGCCCGCGGCGATTCGCCGGGCCCGGACGGTTCTGGTCCAGTCCGGACGCAATGTTGTCGCGATGCGACTGAGCAGGGTCGGATTCAGCGAAGGTTCCCGCACGCCGTCACGCTAGGCGCGCGGACACACCGGTCATTGCCGGTGCGAACGTCAGTTGTGGATAACTAGCTCGATGCGGCCGCGGTGGACGCGGTGCTGCTGCCGGCCTTCTCGCCGGAGCTCGAGGACTTGCTTTCGCTGGACGTGGAGCTGGACCCCGAGTCGCCCGAGCTGGAACTCGACGACGAGCCGTTGGAGGATCCCTTGTCCTTCTTGCCGGCCTCGCGGCTGTCGGTGCGGTAGAAGCCGCTGCCCTTGAACACGACTCCGACCGAGTTGAAGAGCTTGCGCAGCCGGCCAGAGCACTTCTCGCAGGTGGTCAGCGCGTCCTCGGTGAAGGCCTGCACCTTGTCGAAGCGGTCTCCGCATTCGGTGCACACGTAGCTGTACGTCGGCACAAAAACCTCCGGATGATGTTAAGTCTGAGTTAGCACTCTACCGTTTCAAGTGCTAGAACCGCCACGTGGTGAGGATCATTCCCGGGTGGGGAGCGTCACGAGTCCGCGTCCGGGCGTGAGGGCGTGCGTCATCGGGACGTCGTGCGGCTCTGAGGGCAACTCGTCGACGAGCTCGCTGTCCCGCACGATCGCCACCAGACGCGACTGCGGGTCACGGAAGCCCAGGGAGCGGTCGTAGAAGCCGCTGCCCCGCCCCAACCGCGTGCCGCGGCGGTCGACCGCGAGCGCCGGCAGCAGCACCAATTCCGCCTCGGCCAAAGCGGATTCCGGCAGCCAGGGCTCCGGTGGTTCCTTCAGGCCCCATAGTCCGGTGATGAGTTCACCGGCGCAGTACCGGCCCCACAACAACGGCAGCGGCTCCTCGTCGTGCGTGATGCGGGCCACCGGCAGCAGCACCCGGTCCGCGAACTGCAGCAGTTCATTGAGCATGTCGACGGTGCCCGGCTCCGAACCCACTGGCACGTATGCGCACACGGTGCTACCGGGCGTCACGACCGCCTCGAGGTGGCTGCGCAGCATCCGTGCTTCGGCGCGGTGCTGTTCATCGGTGACGAGGCGCCGCGCCGCGCTGATCCGTCGCCGCCAGGCCGACTTGGTCGCGGTAGCCATGGCGTCAACGATGTCAGACCACCGGGTCAGACCATTGGCGATCCGCGCGTTCTCCCCGCCAGAGGGTTTGTATAAGGCCGATAAGGCTATGGTGTGAATCGATGTCACGACCAGAAGTAGCGATTCCGTTCACGGCGATCGTCCCCGCCGCCGGCTTGGGGACCCGTTTTCTTCCTGCGACGAAGACGGTGCCCAAGGAGTTGCTGCCCGTCGTTGACACCCCCGGCATCGAGCTGGTGGCCGCCGAGGCCGCCGACGCCGGCGCCGAGCGCCTGGTGATCATCACCTCCGAGGGCAAGGACGGGGTCGTCGCGCACTTCGTCGAGGACCTGGTGCTCGAGGGCACCCTGGAGGCCCGCGGCAAAAAAGCCATGCTGGCCAAGGTCCGTCGGGCTCCGGCCCTGATCAAAGTCGAGTCCGTGGTGCAGGCCGAACCGCTCGGGCTGGGGCACGCGATCAGCTGCGTAGAGCCCACCTTGGCGGCCGACGAGGACGCGGTCATGGTGCTGCTGCCCGACGACCTGGTGTTGCCCGCCGGCGTGCTGGAGACGATGGCGCAGGTGCGCGCCGAGCACGGCGGCACGGTGTTGTGCGCCATTGAGGTGTCGCCCGAAGAGATCAGCGCCTACGGCGTCTTTGACGTCGAACCGATTCCCGGCGGCGGCAACCAGGACGTGCTGCGTGTCAAGGGCATGGTCGAAAAGCCCAAGTCGGAGGACGCGCCGTCGCTGTTCGCGGCGGCCGGACGCTACGTGCTGGACCGCGCGATTTTCGACGCGCTGCGCCGCATCGACCGCGGCGCCGGCGGCGAAGTGCAGCTCACCGATGCCATCGCGCTGCTCATCTCCGAGGGCCATCCGGTCCACGTGGTGGTGCACCGCGGATCCCGACACGACTTGGGAAATCCCGGCGGGTACCTCAAGGCTGCGGTTGACTTTGCATTGGATCGTGACGACTACGGCCCGGAACTGCGGCGGTGGTTGGTGGCGCGATTGGGCCTGACCGAACAGTAACCGGCGGCTCAGTTCGCCTGGCTGGACGGCAGGAAGGCGCACTGTGCGTTCTGTGGAGGAGCAACAGGCACGGATATCGGCGGCAGCGGTGGCCCCCAGGCCGATCAAGGTCGCGATTGCCGAAGCCCAGGGGCTGCTGTGCGCCGAAGAGGTCGTGACCGAACGCCCGCTTCCCGGATTCGACCAGGCCGCCATCGACGGTTACGCGGTGCGCAGTGTCGACGTGATGGGGGTCGGTGATTCCGGACCCTTGGAAGCCGTCGGCGACGACGGCGTGGCCGAGGTGCGCGAGGTTGTCACCCTGCCGGTGATGGGCACCATCGAGGCCGGTGCGCGGACGCCGAGCCGGCTGCAGCCGCGCCAGGCCGCCAGGGTGCAGACCGGGGCGCCGCTGCCTACTCTGGCCGACGCCGTGCTACCGCTGCGCTGGACCGACGGCGGCATGAACCGGGTCCGCATTCTGCGCGGGGCGCCTTCGGGCGCGTACGTGCGGCGCGCCGGTGACGACGTGCAGCCCGGCGACGTGGCGGTGCGTTCCGGGACGATCATCGGCCCGGCGCAGGTGGGCCTGCTCGCGGCGGTCGGCCGCGAACGCGTGCTGGTGCATCCGCGCCCGCGGGTATCGGTGATGGCGGTCGGCGGCGAACTGGTCGACATCTCCCGCAGCCCGGGCAACGGGCAGGTCTATGACGTCAACTCCTACGCCCTGGCCGCCGCGGCGCGCGATGCCGGGGCAGAGGTCAACCGCGTCGGGATCGTCAGCAACAACCCGAAGGAACTCGGCGAGATCGTCGAGGGGCAGCTCAACCGGGCTGAGGTGCTGGTGATCGCCGGCGGGGTGGGCGGTGCCGCGGCCGAGGCCGTTCGCTCGGTGCTGTCCGAACTGGGCGACATGGAGGTCGTGCGGGTGGCCATGCACCCGGGATCGGTGCAGGGCTTCGGGCAGCTCGGCCGCGACGGCGTGCCGACGTTTCTGTTGCCGGCGAACCCGGTCAGCGCGCTGGTGGTTTTCGAGGTGATGGTGCGGCCCCTGATCCGGCTGTCCCTGGGCAAGCGCCATCCGATGCGACGTATCGTGCAGGCCCGCACCCTGTCGCCGATCACGTCGGTCAGTGGGCGCAAAGGGTTTCTGCGCGGCCAGTTGATGCGTGATCAGGACAGCGGCGAATACCTGGTGCAGGCGCTGGGGGGAGCGCCGGGGGCGTCGTCGCATCTGCTGGCCACGCTTGCCGAAGCGAACTGTCTGGTCGTGGTGCCCAGCGGCGCCGAGCAGATCCGCACCGGCGAGATCGTCGACGTCGCCTTTCTGGCTCAGCACGGCTGACTGCGGCCCGGCTCGTGAACCTGTTGCGATCCAATTCCCGTCATCCCGGCTGGCCGATGAGTATGGGGCCGTTGCGGGTGGCGGCCGGGGTGATCCGGTTGCGGCCGGTACGGATGCGCGACGGCGCGCCCTGGAGCCGGATTCGGCTGGCCGATCGTGCGCAGCTGGAGCCATGGGAGCCCAGCACCGACGGCGAATGGTCGGTGCGTCATTCGGTGGCCGCGTGGCCGGCGGTGTGCTCGGGACTGCGGGCGGAGGCGCGCAAGGGCCGGATGCTGCCGTACGCAATTGAACTCGACGGGCAGTTCTGCGGTCAGCTGACCATCGGCAACGTCACACACGGGGCTTTGCGGTCGGCATGGATCGGTTACTGGGTGTCCAGCGAGCACACCGGCGGCGGGGTGGCCACCGGGGCGGTGGCCCTGGGGCTCGACCACTGCTTCGGGCCGGTGATGCTGCATCGCGTCGAGGCGACCGTCCGTCCGGAGAACGCCGCCAGCCGAGCCGTGCTGGCCAAGAACGGTTTTCGCGAAGAGGGCCTGCTGCGGCGCTACCTCGAGGTGGACCGCGGGTGGCGCGACCATCTGCTGGTGGCGATCACCGTCGAAGAGGTCTACGGGTCGGTGGCTTCGACGCTGGTGCGTGCCGGGCGCGCCAGCTGGGTGTAGCTCTCCTGGTTCTTCTCCGCCGAGATTGCCGTCACGGTTGTGCTCGGGGCGCTGGTCGCGACCATCACGGCAATCTCGATGACTTCACACGCGGGATCGGTGACCAACCGAAATAAAATTGTGGCTAGCGTGACATATGTGGCGTGTGATGCTTGAAAGAGGCAAATTACAGGTGTGTAATTGCCCTGGTCGCAGCGACCCGGCCACGCAGGCGGATCAGGCCTCGCGGGGATCGCAACCGAAGAGAGCAGGTCATCATGCCAAGCATCCCGCAATCGTTGTTGTGGATTTCGCTCGTGGTCCTGTGGTTGTTCGTGCTGGTGCCGATGCTGATCAGCAAGCGTGACGCCGTTCGGCGCACCAGCGATGTGGCGCTTGCCACCAGAGTGCTCAACGGCGGTGCCAGTTCCCGCCTGCTCAAGCGAACCGGTCCGGCGGCGGGTCACCGCAGCAACCCTGACTGGAAGCCGGAAGAAGACTGGGACACCGAGCCGATCGACGGTGCTTTCGCCGATGCGGACAAGGACCATGCCGCTGACGACGCCGACACCGACGAGCTGATGCGGCCCCGGTCGGTCGTCACCGCGATGGCCCGTGCCGAACAGGTCGCGGAGGTCGCCGAGGTTGCCGAGCCCGACTATCTCGATGTCGACGTGATCGACGAGAACGCGCCCGCCCTGCCGGTGGGTGCCGGCGAGGCGCGGTCCCAGACGGAGGGGCCGGCGCTGGCCGCGGTGGAAGCCGAGGCGGTCGACGCGCACGAGGACGACTCCGACGATGACCTCGCCGATGACGAGTACGAGTATGTCGACGACTCTTCCGGTCTGGAACCCGAGGAGGACGACGAGGGGGACGACGCGCCGCCGGCCTACGCGGTAGGCGTCAACAGGCGGCGCAGGTTCGAGAACAAGACCGCCGCCGCGGTCAGCGCCCGCAAGTACGCGTTCCGCAAGAGGGTGCTGGTGGCGATGGCGGTGGTCCTGGTCGGCTCGGCGATCGCCGCCTTCGAGGTGACGCCGATGGCCTGGTGGCTGTGTGCCGCCGCGACGACGGTCACCCTGATGTACCTGTTCTACCTGCGGCGGCAGACCAAGATCGAGGAGCAGGTACGGCGGCGCCGGATGCAGCGGATGGCCCGCAGCCGACTGGGCGTGGAGAACACTCAGGACCGCGAATACGACCTGGTCCCGTCGCGGTTGCGCCGTCCCGGAGCGGTGGTGTTGGAGATCGACGACGAGGACCCGATCTTCGAGCACCTGGACTACGCGGTGCCGATGCGCAACTACGGCTGGCCCCGCGACCTGCCGCGCGCGGTCGGGCAGTAGTGCGCGGTTCGTACCTTCGCGGTCGCGGCTGGTAGCCTGCTTAGCGATCAGGGGCTATGGCGCAGTTGGTAGCGCGACTCGTTCGCATCGAGTAGGTCGGGAGTTCGAATCTCCCTAGCTCCACCGGTTCGAGGCGTTGTCAATCGCGCAGTACTTCCTTTGCTGGTGCGCCGGCCCCGATGGTGACGGGCTTGGCTCGTGGTGGGCGGCCGCGTCCATGTGCAATCAGCCGATTACGGAATTCTCAATCCGTTAGCATCACGGCATCGCACGGATTACAGGTCGCAGGGCATCTAGGTGCGGGAAGTAGGCGGGGCTTGTCGTGGTAGCCATCCATTTCATCTCGGGTCTGCCGCGCTCGGGTTCGACGTTGCTGGCCGCGTTGCTGCGCCAAAATCCGCGGTTCCAGGCGGGGATGTCGGGTCCGCTGGCCGGCCTGTTCGGCGCGCTGCTCGACGAAATGGGCGGGCGCAACGAATTTTCGGTGTTCATCGACGACGCCAAGCGAGAGCGAATCCTGCGCGGGTTATTCGAAGATTTTTATGCGGACTCCACCGCCGAGGTGATCTTCGATACCAACCGCGGCTGGTGTGCATGGATGCCGGCGATTGCGCGGCTGTTTCCCGAGGCGAAAGTGATTGCCTGCGTGCGTGAACTGCAGTGGGTGGTGGACAGCATCGAGCGATTGATCCAACGCAACGTCTTCAGCCCGTCGTCGATCTTCAACTACAGCGCCGGCGGCACGGTCTTCAGCCGCGCAACGAGTGTGGTGGCGCCCGATGGCATGGTCGGAGGGCCCTACGATGCCCTGCGGCAGGCATGCTACGGCGCGCAACGCGATCGACTTCTGTTGCTGCAGTACGAAACCCTGAGCACCGACCCGGCCAGGGCGATGCAGGCCATCTACTCGTTTCTCGGTGAGCCGGTCTTCGACCACGACTTCGGCCATGTCGAGTACGACGTCACCGAGTTCGACGAGCGCGCCGGGACACCGGGACTGCACACCGTGCGCCCGACCGTCAGGGCCGAACCGCGCGACACGTTATTACCGCCGGATCTGTTCAACCGCTTCATCCACGACGCCTTCTGGCGCGACCCGGAGAGGATTCCCGACGGGCTGAGGGTCGTGTGAGGCTGTCAGGGAACACTATTACGGCACATTCACGCCGGGCGTTCCGGTGACGACCGCTCCCGTCACAACGGCGGGAGGGGGAACTGTCAGGTCGGCGGCGCCACCCCCACCGCCGGTGCTGCCCAGGCCGGTGCCGCTACCGCCGGTGCCGCCGGTGCCGGTACTTGTGGTGATGGTGCCGCCGGCATTGGCGGTGAAGAACGATTGGCCGCCGGTGCCGCCGACGCCGTTGTCGATGCCGGCACCGCCGTCCCCACCGGTCGTGGCGCTGCCAGAAACGGTGCCGCCCCCGGTGGCGTTGATCAGGGCGTTGCTTGCGGCGCCGCCGATGCCGCCGTTGCTGCCAGCCCCTCCGACCCCGCCAGTCGCGGTGCCAGTGGTGACTGAGCTCCCCGCGCCACCGGCCAGGACGGTGGCCCTGCCTCCGTAGCCGCCGCGGCCGTTGGTGGCCGCGCCTCCGTCACCGCCGGCGGCCGTGCCGCCGGTGACGGTGCCGCCGTTGGCGCCTCTGATTCCGCCGTAGTTTCCGTTGCCGCCGTAGCCGCCGGTGCTGCCCGCACCTCCAGCGCCGCCGATGGCGCTACCGCTGGCGTTGCTACCCGCGCCGTAAGCGGTGACAATCGCGAACCCGCCGCCGCCGCCGCGGCCGTTGGTGGTGCCTGCGCCCCCCAGACCGCCGGTGGCCGTGCCTGTGGCGGTGCCGCCGTTATAAGCGCCGATCCGGGAGCCGCCCCCGTAGCCGCCGCGGCCGCCATTGGTGCCCGCGCCCCCGTCGCCGCCGCTGGCGGTGCCGCTACCGGAACTGCCAGCACCGCTGGCGAAGAAGTAGCCGCCACCGCCGCCACCGCCGCGGCCACTGGTGGTGCCCGCGCCCCCGACGCCGCCGATGGCCGTGCCGGTGATGGTGGCGCCCCCGCTCGCGCTCAGGGTGGCGTTGCCTCCGCGGCCACCGCTGGCGTCGTTGGTGCCGCCGGCCCCGCCGACACCGCCGGTGGCGGTACCACTGGCGGAGCTGCCGACGCCGCTGGCGGCGAGGGTTGCGTTGCCTCCGGAGCCGCCAACCCCGCCCGCGGCCACGGTGGTGCCGGCGCCACCGGCGCCACCGTCACCGCCGGTGGCGGTACCGCTGGTGGCGCCGGCGCTGCTGGGTAGCACCCTGGCCCCCCCGCCGCCACCGCCGCCACCGCCGCCGTAGCCTGGCCCTCCGCTGGTGGCTGCGGCGCCCGCGCCGCCGGCCCCGCCGATGCCTGCGGTCGCACCGGTACCGACAGCCCCGCCGCTGCCTCCGTTGCCGCCGTCCCCGCCAGCGCCGTCGGTGCCACCGGCGCCGCCGGAAAGGCCACCCCGGCCGCCGGTGCCGCCGGCCGCGCCGGTGCTCGTGGAAGTCCCGGCTCCGCCCAGACCGCCAGTGCCACCCCTGCCGCCGTCGCCGGCACCGCCGGTGGCGCCGGCGGACCCCAAGAATCCGCCGGAACCGCCGGCCCCGCCGACGCCACCGGTGCCACCGTCACCGCCATGACCGCCGGTACCGGCCGAGGCGAACTGCGTGCCTGAGGCGCCCTGCGCGCCGGTGCCGCCCACGCCGCCGTCCCCGCCGACACCGCCGCCCCCGCCGCTCCCGAACAGCCCGACCGCGTGGCCGCCGACACCACCGACCCCGCCTGGGCCGCCACGGCCGCCAGACGCACCGGGCGCGGCCATCGGGTCGGCGGTCGCGTCATAGCCGTAGCCACCCTGCCCGCCGGCACCACCGGCGCCGGCGGCTCCACAGAGCTGATAGCTGGTGCCGCCGGCCCCGCCGTGACCGCCCATGCCTGCTGCCGCGGTTGCAGAACCGGCCGCACCGAGCCCGCCGACACCACCGGCCCCGCCGCCGCCGAAGATCAGCCCACCGGCGCCACCGTTCCCTCCGGTACCGCCGGCGGCACCGCTGGCTGCATAGGCGGTCCCGCCCGAACCGCCGTGACCGCCTGAGCCGAACAGGAAGGCTGACCCGCCGGCCCCACCACTGCCACCGGTGGGGCTAATGGCCGTACCCGGCGTGCCCGACCCGCCATCACCGCCATTGCCCCATAGCCATCCGCCGGGCCCACCGGCTTGCCCGGTGCCCGGTGCCCCATTGGTGCCGGGCCCAAACAGCGGACGTCCGGTGAGCTGCTGGACCGGAGTATTGATGGCGTCTTCTAACCCCGCGGCCGCAGACGCGGCCGCTTGCAGCGGCGAGGCGCCGGCGGCCTCAGCGGCCGCATACAAGAACCCACCGCTATTCAGCGACTGCACGAACTGGTAATGAAACAGCGACGCCTGCGCGCCGAGCGCCTGGAATTGCTGGGCGTAACTACCGAACAACGTCGCGACCGCCACCGACACTTCGTCCTCAGCGGCCGCGACGATCGACATCGTCGAGCCACCCGCGGCCGCATGGGCCGCCCTGATCGACGATCCCAGGTCGCGAAGGCTGGAAGACGCTGCGGCGAACTCATCGGGCGCGGCGAACACAAAAGATGACATCGTGACCCCCTACTGCGAGCGGGCGGCCCATCTGCGAGAAGAACCCTCAAGACCGTTTTGAGAGGGTAAGCCCGCCCGCTCGAATCACCGCCCGCCTCGCGACGATCCGATGACACACGTCCCGTGGATTAGGGACTTTGGTCACACCTGGTTGCGAGCCAACAGGTCGACCCGCAGCAAACAGGTCATGGATGCATCACCAGGTACGTCTCGTTGTCTAGGCCGGCGGTCAGCTCGTCGACATCAAACGGGCGGTCCAACCGAGCGTGCAGCGCCTTGACGTCGACCAACAGGCTGATCTCCGCGGTCTGGCGGGCGAACAGCCGGCCGATCCACGGATAGATCCGCCGCATCACCGCCCGCTCGCCGGCGGTGCAGCGTGACGCGCAGTACCCGACATGCCCGATTTCATCGGTCAGGATCTCGCTGTAGAGCAGTTCGATACGAGCTGCCACCTCAGGTTCGTCCGCAAACAACTCTGCCCCGGCCCGCCGCAACTCGTCGAACATGACGCAGCCGGCCATCTCCGCGGCTCCGACGAACATGAAGCCGAGCCGTTGAGGGATGAAGACGCCGGTCTTGACGAACTGCCGCATCACGAAAGGCGGTGGCACGACTTGAAACGCCAGATCGAAGACGTCGAGCGCGTAGGCCAGCAGCCGGGTGTGGTAGTGCTCCTCGAGTTCGAGGTAGACGTTCTCCGGCGGCAGGTTCTCGTCGCTGTTGCGCCCGTAGGTTTCACCTAGCCCGACGCCGAAGCGCTCTGCCTGGTTCAGTTTGGCGGTCGCCAGCAGGAACAGCATTTTCCTGTCCAGCCCGGGTTCGGGCCGCCGGCGGCGCAGATTGCGCAGGAATGTCGCGCGATCCGCGGGGTGTACGGACCGGACCGGGTTGGCTTCCAGGTCGTGGAAGAACTGCTCGCGGTTCGCGAGCTTTCGGTTGAGCAGGTCGGCTTCGCCGTCACGCCTGGCCAGGAATTCCCGGTAGCCTTCGATCCCGTTGCGGTTCATCGCTTCTCCATTCCTTTGACAATTGTTGCCACATAACGGCGTAACAGTGCGGCGTCGTGCGCCCCGGTGGCGAGCAGGGCGAAAAGCCCGGTGAGGAAAAAGGTTCCGAGTTCTCCGGGGTCGCCATCCGAACAGACGTCCCCCGCCTGTTGTGCCCGGCTGATTACGGCGGTCAGAAAATCAAGGAGCGGATGCTGGGCCAGATCGTTATCGGCCGGATGGGTCGAGGCGAAGTGCAGGCCCAGCATGTCACGGAAAACAACTGTGCCTAAACGGCTTTCGGCGTCCAACACGCGCTGGACCAGTCGCCTGAGCACCGATTCCAGATCGCCCTCGACCGCGGCGAGTTCGTCGGCGATCCGTGCTTCCTCGTTGCGCTCCAGCTCTACCAGTACGTGCTCCTTGGTGGGGAAATGAAAATAGAACGTGCCACGCACCACCCCCGCCGCAGCGGCGATGGCACTGACATCGGCAGCGGCCAGCCCCCGGCCCGAAATCTCGGCCAGGGCGGCGTCGAACAATCGCGTCCGCGTCTCGAGTCGCCGAGCCTCCCTGGCGGACGGCGGAGCGGAAACCATGCGAAGACGCTACGCCTGTTCACTGACGGCCGTCAATGACACCTGTCAGTGAAGTTTGCGCCGCGGCAGGTCGCTATGGATTAACACAACGCTTGTTGGATAATGATCTCGTCGGTTCCACACGAAGCCGCGGTAGTGGTCTACGTCGAAAGCCCGCGCACATGTTCACTGTCTTGCTCGACACCGCCGACCTCGGCGAAGCCGAGGAGGTCGTCAGCGCCAGCTTCGGGCGTGTCCGGATGGCTGTCGGTGAGCACGGTGTCCCGACCAGGAGCCGCATAGAGCGTGCGATGGTCGGATCGGTGAGTGTCGACGTCGCGGATTTCGACTTCACTTTCAGCTACGCCATGGTCCCCCCGGAGCGGATCCTGCTCGTGCGGGTGCGGTCGGGCGGCATCGACGCGCGGATCGATCGCGGCGCCTTCGAGGGATTCCGGGCCGGTCAGGTCGGGGCGTTCGGCGCCATCGCGGGTGAGTCGCTGATCGGGATGTGTCGCCATGCCAGTACTGACTTGTACTCGGTCGACCGGGCCCTGCTCAGCCATGTGGCTGCGGATTCGCCGGATTCTGAGGACCACGTGCGGCTCACCGGTTCGGTGCCGATATTCCCGGCTGCCGGCGCGCAGTTGGTGGCCGCCCTGGACCACGTGCGCTCAACGGTGGCTACAGACTCTGATGCGGAACGTAATCCGCTCGTCGTGGGGACGGCGCAGCGCTACATCGCGGCCAGCATGCTGGCCACGTTTCCGAACACCGCGGTGCTGGAACCGATCGCTGCGGACCGGCGCGACAGCACTCCCGTCTTATTACGCCGTGCCATCGCCTTCATCGAGGAAAACGCGGACACCGACATCTCGCTCGCCGACATCGCGGGGGCTGTCTATGTCACACCGCGCGCGCTGCAGTACATGTTCCGCAAGCACCGCGACTGCACGCCGATGGAATACGTCCGCCGCGTCCGGCTGCATCAGGCTCATCTCGACCTCGTCACCGGCGACCAGGCGACGGCGACCGTAGGTGGCGTCGCCCGTCGTTGGGGATTCGGCCACCTGGGTCGCTTCGCCGTCTATTATCGGCAGCACTACGGCCAGAGTCCGCACGTCACGCTTCGCGGCTAGGCGGCATCCCCTGCCGATTTGAGAAGACAGCGCAAGGGGTACAAGGGTTGCGATGAGTACCGATCCTGACGTCGGCCGCCCCTGTGGTGACGACGAGACGGTGCGTGCAACCTTCGACGGCCTGCCGGTGATCGCGTGCGCGCTGGCCGGGCCGCAGCTGCGGCTGGTGGCCTGCAACGCCGCGCACCGCGCCTTCTACCCGAACGCGCTATTGGGCGTGGCAGCCGACGATTTCGGGCCCGAGCTGCGTGAGCAAGGCATCCTGGACATGTACGACCGGGTCTATCAGACCGGGGAACCACTGCACGTCGCCGAGGTGCGTGTCCAGGTCGATCTGGACGGCAGCGGGGTCCGGGAGCGGTTCGTCAACATCACCGCGGTCGCCCAACGCGATTCGCGCGGGGAGATCACAGGTGTCGTGATCGTCGGCGCCGACACCACCGAGTCGGTACAGGCTCGGCTGGCGGCGGAAGAACGGGCCCGGGAGATGGCGGGCCGTTACCAGTCGGCGCGTGCTGCCGCCGGCGTCATGCAGCGGGTGTTGCTGTCGCCGAGCGTGCCGGTGTTGCCGGGCGCTGAGATCGCCGCCGCCTACCTGGTGGCGACCCAGGACACAGCGGCCGGCGGCGACTGGTTCGACGCCCTCACCGACCCCGGCGGGCGACTGCTGCTGGTCGTCGGCGACGTGGTCGGGCACGGCGTGCAAGCGGCGGCGGTCATGGCACAGCTGCGTACCGCGGTGCGAATGCAATTCCACAGTGGCGCGGGCATTCTCGATAGCCTCGCGGCAGTGGACCGGTTTGTCGCGGAGATACCGGGGGCAAAGTCGGCCACCCTGTGCGTCGGCCGGTTGGACACGGCGACAGGGGAATTCGAATACTGCACCGCCGGGCATCCGCCGCCGCTCGTCATTCCCGCGCGCGGCAAGGCGCAGTATCTGCAAAGCACCGGATCGGGCCCCCTGGGCGGCGGGCGGGGTTTCGGCACCCGGAAGGCCACCCTGGCGGTCGGCGACCTGGTCATGCTCTACAGCGACGGAATCATCGAACGGCCGGGTCGCGATCTTGCCGCCAGTGCCGCGGAAGTGGCCGAGGTGACGGCGCGCGTCGCGAGCGGGAAGCCGTTTCCGCTCGACCCTGCCGAGACGCCCGTGGACAGACTGTGTTCACACGCGGTCGAGTTGCTGGTGCGAACCACCGGCTACAGCGACGACATCACCCTGCTGGCCGCCCAGCGCCGCACACCGCCGCCGGCATTGCACATCGAAAGCCGGGCCGATGAGACCGCCGAGCGCACCGTCCGGGCCTCGCTGCGTCAGTGGCTGGCGGGGATGGGCGCCGATGCCGGCAACACCCAGTCCCTGGTGCACGCCGTCAGTGAACTGGTCGCCAACGTGGCCGAACACGCCTACGACTCAGCATCGCCGGGTGACTTCTCCATCGATGCGGAACTCGACTTCGGTGGCCGGGTGCGCGTCGTGGTGGCCGATTCCGGCACCTGGAAGGATGCGGAGAGCGGTGCCCACCGGGGCCGTGGTCTGGCGATTGCGCGAGCGGCCGTGCCTGACACGATCGTCACGCACAGCGGTGACGGCACCACCGCCACCGCCACCCACATCCTGACGCGGCAATCGGTCTACACCGAGCTGGCCGTGCCCGCCCCACGGGTCAGCGCGCCCACGACGTTCGACGTCGGCACCTCCGAGGACGGCTACATCGTCGTCGTGGGTGACGTCGACACGCTCGCCGCCCCCGAACTGAGGGAGGTCCTCTCGGTGCGCAGCCGGGCCGGCACCAGATCTATCCAGGTGGATCTGAGTGCGGTCACCCACCTCGGCTCCGCCGCCGTCAGCGTGCTCGCCGACGCGTGCGATCTTGCCGACCGGCAACGCACGACGTGCACCCTGGTAGCGGTTCCGGGTGGTGTCGCACACGACATCCTCGCCATGGTGGGCCTGCCGGCGACGCACGAACCGGCAGACTCGCAGCTACTCTGATTCGAGTGAAAACAATTCTGGCGCAATGGATTTAGTGCGATAGGTGCGCGTGCCCGAGGACACGGTCAGCACGATGCGCGGCGGTGGGTCCTCCGAACCCGCGGCGTTGTTGGCGGCACTGGCGAACCGTTGCGCATGCCGCAACTCGGTGAGGAAGACCGCATTGCCCTGCGGCGGAATCTCGTGGGGGACGTCGGCGCCGGCGATCGGCTTCTCGACCGGCACCAGCGAGGTGCCGTCGGGATCGGTGCGGATGGCCCAGCCCGCGACGTGGAACGGGCTCCTGCCGGCGTTGACCACCTTCACGCCGATGATCAGCGGAACGTCCTCGAGGTGGTCGGCGACAGCGGCCAGCGACTCGCGCACGTCGGAACTCGCGTCGTTGGTCACCAGCCCGTCAGGCGTGAGCCGCCCGATCACCGGCCTGAGCTTCGGGCGGGGTCGCTGATTGCGGTAGCCGATCAGTTGCCAGCCCAGCGACACCACGGCGAGCACGGTGGCGACCACGCCGAGAACGAACCCCGCGACGCTCATTGCGCACTCCAGAAATCGGCCACGGGTCAACGCTACTGGTTAGAGTCGGTGCGTTGGGGGAAGGAGTGGGGCGAGTGAGTAGTTGGATCGTCGCCAATGTTCCATCGTGGCTGCTGCTGATCGTGCTGGTCATCTGCATCGCCGGCGGTGCGGTGCTGGCCCGCAAACTCGTCCGCCGCAAGTACCCGCAGCTCGCCGACGGCGATCACAACGACGCCACGCGGTTCGCGTACGGCGTCGTCGGCTTCGTCTACGCGTTCTTCATCGGGTTCGTCGTCTCCGGCATGTGGAGCCAGATCAATACCGAGGACGGCCAGGCGCGCGACGAGGGCACCGCCGGAATTCAGCTGGCCAGGGACCTTACGGCGTTCGACGGGCCGGACGCCGATCGAATCAGACAAGCGTTGCTGGACTACGAGCGCGCCGCGCTGACCGAGTGGCCATTGGCGGTCCGTGGTTACGAATACCCACCGGCCGACAAGGCGCTACAGCGCGTCTACCTCGCATACCAACAGGTGCAGCCGCACAACGACAACCAGAAATCCTTCCTGGCAACATCTTTCGGAACCCTCGACAAGATGAGTAAGGCGCGCACGGAGCGGGTGATGCAGGCGCAGACCAACACGGGGCCGTCATTCGCGCTATGGACGGTGATCCTGCTGACCAGCGGGCTGGTGCTCAGTTGCGCGATCATCTACGGCGTCGAGCACCCGCGAATCCACAGCGTGATGGTCGCGACCGTGGGTGTGCTGGTGGCCGTGAACCTGTTCCTCGTCCTCGAGCTCTCGCACCCCTTCCTGGGGGAGATGGCGACCTCACCGGACCCGCTGCGCGACGTGATCACCGTCCTGACAGCGTCGAACTAGACTGTGCGGCGCGCCGCCTGATGAAGTTTTACCAAGTACTGGTCCGGTTGTTCGATGTCTGCGAGGCTGCTGCGTCCTAGCGTCAGGCCGGTTTGGTCGCCGTGACGAACTGCAGCGCCCGCTGCGTCTGCTGTTCGACGTCGGTCAAGCCAGCCTCGCTGAACAGATCGACGAAGGCGTCCTTGTCGAACATGGTCAGTCCGATCAGGCGTGCGGTCGTGTTCAGCGCGAGGTTGATCGGCGGCGGCTGGCCGGCGTAACTGGTCAGAATGGCGATGCGACCACCGGGCCGTAGTACCCGGATCATCTCGCGAGCCACCCGGAACGGTTCGGGTATCAGATACAGCGCGCCGAAACAGCACACCGCGTCGAAGGTTTCGTCGCCGAACGGCAAGTCGCGTGCGTCGCCGCGGACATAGCAGGTCCGTGGCCCGTTGTTGTCCTGCACGGCCCGGGTCAGCATCGGTTCGGAGATGTCAAAGCCCACCGCGAGGCTTCCGGTGGACAGCTGAGCGGCCAAAGGTGCGGTGAAATTGCCTGGCCCGCAGGCCACGTCGAGCAGCCGCGTGGCGCTGCGCAGGTGCAGCGCCGAGGCCGCGCGGCGCTCCTCGGCCTGGGTGGTGACGCCGCTGGCCAGGTAGAAGGACGTTGGCCGCCACAGCCCTTCGTAGACCGCCGCGACGAACGGGCTGTTCATGGCGCGCTGCGCAAACGTCGGGACCGGGGCGGCCGTCGACTCGCCCAGCACGTCGAGGTAGCCGTGCCGCAGCGTGGCGGGCCTGCTGAGCAGACTTCGGGTCAGTTCGACCCGGTCCTGGTTATCGATCATTTCTGGTCCATTTCGGGAGGCTCACGTCTTGCCGGCGACCTGCTGCCAGGCTAATGCGAGCGCCTGCGGACTCCTTGCAGGGGCGGTGGCTGACGCCATAACCTGAGGCGGATCGGACCCAAAGCTGGGCCCAAAACGGGTAAGCATGGACGGGATGGCCGAATTGAGCGGCGTGGGGGCCGAAGAACTCGCGGCAATGGACATCTTCAAGGGTTGTCCGGCCGAGGATCTACTACCACTGGCGTCCTGTCTTGCCCCGCTGCAGGCCCCGGCCGGGCAGATGCTGATGCGCCAGGGGGAGCAGGCCGTCTCCTTTCTGCTGATCAACTCCGGCAGCGCCGAGGTGATGCACGTCGGCGACGACGACACGGTGATCGTCGAACAACTGGTGCCCGGCATGATCGTCGGGGAGATCGCGCTGCTCCGCGACATCCCGCGTACCGCGACGGTCACCACGCTGGAACCGGTGACCGGCTGGATCGGCGGCAAAGAGGCGCTGACCCAGATGGTGCATGTCCCCGGGATCATGGACCGGCTGGTCCGCACCGTCCGCCAGCGTCTGGCGGCCTTCATAACACCGATCCCGGTGCAGATGCGCGACGGCAGCCAACTGATGTTGCGTCCCGTTCTCCCCGGTGACAGCGAGCGCACCGTACACGGGCATATTCATTTCTCCAGCGAGACGATCTACCGGCGCTTCATGTCTGCGCGGGTGCCCAGCCTGGCGATGATGCACTACCTGGCCGAGGTCGACTACGTAGACCATTTCGTCTGGGTCATGGTCGACGGCAGCGACCCGGTCGCCGATGCCCGCTTCGTGCGCGACGAGAACGATCCGACGGTCGCCGAAATTGCGTTCACCGTGGCCGACGCGTACCAGGGACGGGGCATCGGAACCTTCCTGATCGGCGCGCTGGCCGTCGCCGCCCGGGTGGACGGTGTCGAAAGATTCTCTGCGCGAATGCTTTCCGACAACCTGCCGATGCGCACCATCATGGACCAGCACGGCGCTGTCTGGCAGCGCGAGGACATCGGGGTCATCACCACCGTCATCGACGTGCCGAGCGAGCTCGGCTTCGGGCACGCCATGGAGGAGCAGATCAAGCAAGTCGCCCGGCAGGTGATCGAGGTGGTGAGTTGATCACCGTGGCAGCCGCCCCGGCGTGATATGAACGGGCATGCGGCCGTTCTGGTTTGGCCCGTTGCCGGTCCTGATGCTGGCGGGCTGCGCGGCCTCGCCCGCGCCCGCTCCGTCGGTGACCTCGCCGACTCCGACCGTGCACGCTGCGGGGATCACGCCCGGCAACATCCGCCGCGTGGGGCGTGAGCTGCCGGCCGGTTACGAGGTGTCCAACATCGCCCGCGCCCCGTCGCCACGCGCCATCTGGGGTCTGGGCGACCACGCGGCGGCCAGCCCTCCGGAGTGCCTCCCGCTGGCCGAACCCGCGGCCGGCCGCGATCAGCCCGCTCAGGGTGTCTCCGGATCGGGGCCGGGCGGAATCGTCGACGCGGTCGTGGTGGCCGCACCGGCGGCACTGCCGCGCGACGTCGTGGCCGCCTGCGGGCACTGGGACCTGACCGCCGGGCGCACCGTGGTGAGTGTGGGGCTCATCGATGCCCCCCAGGTGGAGGGCGCGACAACCCTCGGCATGCTTGCGGACATCCGGGCGGCCGTCGAGTCTGGTAGCGAAATCGATTCACGGGCATACACATTCATCGCCTACCTGGGCGACTACTACGCCTTCACCACGCTCACCACCGATCCCGGATCGATGCTGCCACCGCTGCCGCCGCAGTTCGCGGCCGATCTCCTGGTCAAAACGGTCTCGACGCTGCGCGGCTAAACGGTTGGGTAGATTGGCCACGATGTTGAAGCTGATGCTCGCACTCGGATCGGTGTGCCTGCTCGTCGGCTGCTCCCCGGGAGCCGATCCCGGGCGCTCCACCAAGGGCGACATCGCCAGAATCACCGACCTCAAGTCGAGCTTCGGGCCGGAATTCAAGGTCACCGACATCACCCCGCGCGCGATCGACCCGCAGTTCTTCGCGTCCCGTAAGCTGCCTGACGGGCTCACCTTCGACCCCGCGAACTGCGCCAAGGCGGCCGTCGGCCCCGAAATGCCGGCCGGGGTCGAAGGCAACATGGCCGCCATCTCCGCCGAGGGCAACGGCAACCGCTTCGTGGCTCTCGCCGTCGAGACTTCCAAGCCGCTACCGCTCACCGACCCCGGCAAAGACTGCGCCAAAGTCGGGTTTTCCGGCGCCCAGCTGCGCGGTGCCATCGAGGTCGTCGATGCCCCGAAGATCGACGGCGTCCACACCCAGGCCGTGCACCAGGTGCTGCAGGCGCTGGTCGAGGGGGCGCCGCGCACCGGGGAGCTCTACGACTATTCCGCCCAATTCGGCGACTACCAGGTGATCGTGATCGCCAACCCGCTGGTGGTGCCCGGACAGCCGGTGGCCAAGGTTGATACCCAGCGGGCGCGTGATCTGCTGGTCAAGGCGGTCAGTGCGGTCCGCGGCTAACGCACGTCGCGGGGCCGGAACTGGATGCTGACCCGTGGGCCGGCTGCCCCGGTGGTCTTGGGAACCGCATGCTCCCAGGTGCGTTGGCACGATCCGCCCATCACCAGCAGGTCACCGTGGGCCAGGGGCAATCGCAGAGAGGGGCCGCCGCCGCGTCTGCGCATCGCGAAGGTGCGGGTGGCGCCCAGGCTGACGATCGCCACCATGGTGTCCTGCGAGCTGCTGCGACCGATGGTGTCGCCGTGCCAGGCCACGCTGTCCGACCCATCGCGGTAACAGCACAAACCGACGGTGGTGAAGGGTTCCCCTAACTCGCCGCCGTAGATGTCGTTGAGCCGGCGGCGCAGGCGGGACAGCGCGGGGTGCGGCGGAGCTTCGACCGCTAAGTCATGGAAACTGACCAGCCGGGGTACGTCGACCACCCGGTCGTACATCTGCCGGCGTTCGGCCCGCCAGGGCACCGTGCGCAGCAGCGCCTGCAGCAGCTCGAGCCCGTCAAACGGGCCGTCCCGCAGCCAGTTCGCCCGGATGTCGATGAAGGCGCCGTCACCGAGTTGCCTGCGTTCGTTGTGCTCGAAGAGCGAGCCCTGAGCCGCGATCGCCACGGACCCCAGTCTATCGCACACCAGTTCGATCATCCGGCGTGTGGCGCGCCCGATACGGCCCGCGCGGCTACGGTTTGATCTGTGGGTGTGGAGCTGGGCGTCAATTCCGAGGTGGGCGCGCTGCGGGTTGCCATCCTGCACCGCCCGGGTGCGGAACTGTGCCGGCTCAACCCCAGCAACAACGACCAGTTGTTGTTCGACGGGTTGCCCTGGGTCGCGCGGGCGCAGGACGAGCACGACCAGTTCGCCGAGTTGCTGCGCAGCCGCGGTGTGGAAGTGCTGCTGCTGTCGCAGTTGCTGACCGAGGCGCTGCAGCACAGCGGTGCCGCGCGGATGCAGGGCGTGGCAGCGGCGGTCGATGCCCGACGGCTGGGACCCATTCTGGCGCAACAGCTTTCGGAGTACCTGAGAGGTCTCGAGCCGGCCGCGCTGGCCGACGTGCTCACCGCCGGCATGACCTTCGAGGAACTCCCGCCGAGCACCCGCAGTGGCGTGTCGCTGGTACTGCGGATGCACCACGGCGCGGATTTCGTCATCGAACCGCTGCCGAACCTGGTGTTCACCCGCGACTCGTCGATCTGGATCGGGCCCCGGGTGGTGATCCCGTCGCTGGCGTTGCGGGCGCGCAGGCGCGAGGCTTCGCTGACGGACATCATCTACGCGCACCACCCGCGGTTCACCGGCGTGCGGCGGGCCTACGAGTCGCGCACGGCCCCGGTCGAGGGCGGCGATGTGTTGCTGCTCGCTCCGGGCGTCATTGCGGTAGGCGTAGGGGAGCGGACCACGCCGGCGGGCGCAGAAGCGTTGGCGCGCAGCCTCTTCGACGACGATCTGGCGCACACCGTGCTCGCTGTGCCGATCGCCCAGAAGCGCGCGCAGATGCACCTGGACACCGTCTGCACGATGGTCGACACCGACACGGTGGTGATGTATGCCAACGTCGTCGACACATTGTCGGCGTTCACCCTGCGGCGCACCGCGGCCGGTGTGGTGATCGCGGACGCCGAACCGTTCGCGGAGGCGGCCGCCACCGCGATCGGCATCGAGAAACTTCGGGTGATCGACACCGGCCGCGACCCCGTCGTCGCCGAACGCGAGCAGTGGGACGACGGCAACAACACTCTTGCTCTGGCGCCGGGGGTCGTCGTCGCCTATGAGCGCAACGTCGCGACCAATGCCCGGCTGCGTGACGCCGGCATCGAGGTGCTCACCATCTCGGGCTCGGAACTGGGCACTGGGCGCGGCGGGCCACGGTGCATGTCCTGCCCGGCCGCCCGCGATCCGCTCTAAGTCGTTGTCGCGCCGAGATTGCCGTGAGGGTCGCACCAGCGGTGGGTTTCGCAGCCGCGGCGGCAATCTGGGTGACCCTCGCGCCGTCGTAGCGGGTTATCAACAGCCCGCACCGCTTACTGGCTGGGCGAGCTGAGGTGATTCCCGCACGATCGGCACGTGTCACAGGTCTTTCGCGGCAGCGAAGCGCTCGCCGGCGGCGCGCTCACCCGCGGCCAATTGCGTTGGAACTACCGAAAAATCCATCACGACGTATATCTGCCGAAAGACGCATCCAGGACGCTGTGGGACAACATCTCTGCGGCATGGCTGTGGTCGGGCCGCCGGGGAGTCATCACCGGTCGTGCGGCCGCGGCACTGCACGGAGCGAAGTGGGTTGACGACTTCGCGCCGGTCGAGCTGCTAGGCCCCTTCAATCATCCGCCGCCCGGTGTGATCGTTCGCCGGGAACGGATCATCGCCGAGGAGATCACGGAGCTGGCCGGCGTCCCCGTGACGACGCCGGCGCGAACGGCTTTCGATCTGGGCCGGCACCTCCCGCGCAACCTGGCCGTCAGGCACCTCGACGCACTGTGCGCCGCGACTGGGCTGGTCGAATACGACGTGCAGCCGCTGTTCGGTCGATACCAGGGGGCCAGGGGGACGCGATCATGCCGAAAAGCGTTGTGCCTGATGGACGCTGGCGCTGCGTCCCCGCGGGAAAGCTGGTTGAGGCTGCTGCTCATCGACGGTGGCCTACCGCGACCCGCCACTCAGATCCCAGTGCGGGACGCGACAGGCCACCTGTTGGCGTATCTGGATCTGGGCTGGGAGGGGCCGATGGTCGCGGTCGAGTACGACGGCGACCAGCACCGCACCGAGCGCGGGCAGTACGTGAAAGACATCAGGCGATGGGAGATGGTCGAAGATCTCGGCTGGCGGGTCGTCAGGGTGGTCAAGGAAGACCGGCCCAGCCGCATCCTCGAGCGCGTGCGGGACGCGCTGGCAGCCCGCGGATTCGCGACCTGACGTCCCCGAGATTGCGGCCACGGTCGCGACAAGCGGGCGAGACGCGACCGCTACGGCAATTTCGGCGCGAAAAGGTCACCGCCAGCTGGGCAGCCAGATCTCCATATCCCAGGTCTGCTGCGAGATCGGCAGACCGGTCAGCACCGGGAACAGCCAGGCGAAGTTCGTCACCACGAGCGACACATAGCAACAGACCAGGATCAGCCCGAGCGTGCGTCGCTCCTTGTTCTGTCCCGGCTGGTGCAGGATGTCGCCGAGGATCAGCGCGATGCCCATCACCAGGAACGGACCCATCGTCGCCGCATAGAAGAAGTACATCTGCCGGTCGATATCGGCGAACCACGGCAGCCACCCTGCGCAGTAGCCCACCCACACCACCGCGTAGCGCCAGTCGCGGCGTACCACCATGCGCCATGTGGTGTAGAGCAGCACCGGTACCGCCAGCCACCACAACGCCGGGGTGCCCACCAGCATCACTGCCTTGACGCAGGACTGCGCCCCGCAGCCGGGCACATTGTTCTGGTCGATGGCGTACAGCACCGGCCGCAGCGACATCGGCCAGCTCCACGGCTTGGATTCCCAAGGGTGGTGGTTGCCCGCGGAATTGGTCAGGGTCGCGTGGAAGTGGAAAGCCTTCGCGGTGTAGTACCACAGCGATCGGATGGCGTCGGGCAGCGGCACTTCGCTGTTCGGCCCGATCGTCTGGCCCACCTGATGGCGGTCGATCGCCGTCTCCGAGGCGAACCAGCCCGCATAGCTCGCCAGATAGACGGCGAACGGGATCAGCACCAATGCGTACAGCGACGGGATGAGGTCGCGCCACAGCGTTCCCAGCCAGGGCCGGGGCACCTGGTACTGACGCCGGGCGGCGATGTCGAAGGCCAGCGACATGACGCCGAAGAACGCGATGAAGTACAGGCCGGACCACTTGGTCCCGAAGGCCAGGCCGAGCAGCACCCCGGCGCCGAAGCGCCACCAGCGCACCCCCAGCCGCGGACCCCACACCGTCTCGGCGCAGCGCCCTTCGAGGTAGGCGTTGTGCATCCGCGCGCGAACCTGGTCCCGGTCGACGACGAGCGCGCCGAAGGCCGCCACCACAAAGAACGTGAGGAATCCGTCCAACAGTGCCGTCCGGGCCGTCACGAAGCTGACTCCGTCGCAGATCACCAGCACCCCGGCGATGCCGCCGACCAGACTCGACCGGCTGATGCGCCGCACGATCCGGGTCACCAGCACCACCAGACCCACGCCCAGCAGCGCGCCGGTGAACCGCCAGCCCACTCCGGTGTAACCGAACAGCGCCTCACCGATCGCGATCAGCTGTTTGCCGACCGGCGGATGCACGACCAGCCCGAACCCCGGGTTGTCCTCGATCCAGTGGTTGTGCAGGGTCTGCCAGGCCTGCGGGGCGTAGTGCTTCTCGTCGAATATCGGTGTGCCCGAGTCGGTCGGCGAGCCCAGATTGAGGAAGCGGGTCGCCGTCGCCAGCACGGCGATCACGGCGGTCACGAGCCAGCCGCGCAACCGATCTACCGGCCCGAAGTCGGCGACGGGCACCAGGGGGGCCGGGCTGACCGTGGCTGACGGGCCGGGGTCCGCGCGCCCAACGCCGACCTCCGCGTCAGGGCCGGCCTCGCGGATGGAGGTTTCTTGGGGCGGGGCGGTCATCACGTCGATCGTAGGCTGTCCGTCATGACCACTGGGCGCCTGTTACTGGGTGCGACGCCGTTGGGGCAGCCTGCGGATGCGTCGCCACGCCTGATCGAAGCATTGGCCGAAGCCGATGTGGTAGCCGCCGAGGACACCCGGCGGGTGCGAAACCTGGCCAAGGCCCTCGATGTCACGATCGGGGGCCGGGTACTCAGCCTGTTCGACCGGGTCGAGAGCACCCGGGTGGGGACGCTGGTGGACGCGATCGGTTCCGGTGCCACCGTGCTGGTGGTCAGCGATGCCGGGATGCCGATCATCAGCGATCCCGGCTACCGATTGGTCACCGCCTGCATCGAGGCGGGTCTGCCGGTGCAGTGCCTGCCCGGCCCGTCGGCGGTGACGACCGCGCTGGTGGTGTCCGGGCTGCCGGCCGAGAAGTTCTGCTTCGAGGGCTTCGCGCCCCGCAAAGGATCGGCGCGCCGCACCTGGCTGGCCGGCCTGGCCGACGAACGGCGCACCTGCGTGTTCTTCGAATCCCCGCGCCGGTTGGCAGCGTGTCTGCGCGACGCGGTCGAGCAGCTCGGCGGCGCCCGGCAGGCCGCGATCTGCCGGGAACTGACCAAAGTGCACGAGGAAGTGGTGCGCGGATCACTCGACGAGCTGGCGGCCTGGGCGGCCGACGGCGTGCTCGGCGAGGTCACCGTCGTGCTGGCCGGGGCAACGCCGCGGGCCGATCTGTCGACGCTGGTCGGCGACCTGGTCGCCGAGGTGGAGAATCTGGTGGCCGGTGGCATCCGCATCAAGGACGCGTGCAGCCACGTAGCCGCCGGATACCCGGATGTGCGGTCGCGACAGCTCTACGACGCTGTGCTCAAGTCCCGTCGCGAGACGGAGCCAGAGGCTTAGGAAGAGCCAGGAACAGGCCTCTTGCTCAGAAGCAGGGGCCGCCTGGGATCGGGCACAGCGGCGGGTGCGGAATCGCCGGCAGCGCGGGCAGCGGCGGCGGAGCCGGCAGCGGGGGCAGACCCTGCGGTAGCGGGGGCAGACCCTGGGGCAGCGAGGTGGGGATGCCGGCCGCGGCGGCCATGGCCGGCAGCGCGGCGAGCACCGTGGCCGGGTCCACACCCGGCAGCGCCGGCGCACCGCCGAGCAGTGCGGGCAGCACCGCCGCGAGCGTCGCGGGATTGACCCCCGGGATACCGCCACCGGTCAGGGCCGGCAACGCGGCCGCCAGCGCAGCCGGGTCGATCCCCGGCAGCGGCGGCAGACCCGGGATACCGGCGGCGATCGCCGGCAGGGCGGCAACCAGCGCGGCCGGGTTCACCCCCGGCAGACTCGGCAGACCCGGGATACCGCCGGCGGCGGCCAGCGCCAGCAGGTCCGTCGGCGACACACCCGGCAGGCCGGGCAGGCCGGACGAGGCCAGCGCCATCAGGCTCGCCGGCGAGATGTCGGGCAGGCCCGGCAGGCTGATGCCGGGCAGGCCACCGGCCGCGGCCAGCCCGATCAGACCCGCAGGCGAGATACCCGGCAGGCCGGGGATGCTGAGGGCGGGCAGGCCCGGCAGGCTCAGCGCGGGCAGGGCGGCGGCCGGCAGGGCCGCGGCTGCCGAGGGCAGCAGCATCGAGCTGAGCGAGTTGATCGTGCCCTGCGCCGCGGGCAGGATGCCCGAGGACTGCAGGGCGTTATAGGCCAACACCACGTAGGTGACGGCGAGCGCGCTGGTGGACACCACGCTGGCGACCGTGTTTCCGACGCCGAGGACGCCGTTGACGACGGCGGAGGCCGCGTTCACCCCGTAAGGCACGCCGGCCAGGCCGGCAACCCCGCCGGCATAGCCATAAAGGTCGGGTAGGCCGGGGATGCCCATGCCGGGAACGTCACCGATGCCGGGAAGCGCCGCGGCGTTCGGGTCGAAGCCCGGTGGCAGCGCGCTGGCGGGAGGCGAGGCGGGGGTGACGGTGTTGTCCGAACCGGGCAGCAGCCCCGGTCCGGCGGGCGACGGACCCGGAGGCGTGTAGGCCGCCGGCTCGGCGGGCGGACGGGGCGCTACCGCCGACGATGGTGGCTGCGGCGGCTCAAGGGCCGACGGGGCACCACCGGAGGTTGCGGCGGGGGGCTTGCCGGTTTCGGGCATGAGGACCGATGCCAACTTGTCACACTGCTGACCTGCACTGCAGGTCCCGCCGACCGTCGTCCGGCTCTGGTTGGAGATCGTCAACGGCGCAACCGCCAGCGCACCACCCAACACGGCGGCAGCCGCAGCGCCCGCGATGGCAACTCTCATGACAATCCTCTCCCGACCCTTCGGAACCCCTCGCGTCTGACGCGCGAAAGACACGCGTCGATGGCAGAAGCTTATGCGTACCCGGCGGCCCATGTGGCCGATCGGAAAAATTCGCACCAGTCAACTATGCGTTCGCAGATTTGCTGAGCTAACTCACCCGGCTCGCCGTCGCGGACGTTTGCAGCCCTACCACGGGCGCGGCTTTGTGCAGGCACTCGGCCCACTCGGCGTCCGGGTCGGAGTCTGCTGTGATGCCGCCGCCGACGCCCAGCACGGCATTGTCGAGTGCGTCGAATTCGACGGTGCGGATTGCCACGTTGAGTTCACAGCCCGCCACTGGTGATGCCATTCCGACTGTCCCGCAATATATTCCGCGACGATTGCGTTCCCACTGCGAAATAAGCTGGCGGGCACGTAGTTTGGGGGTTCCGGTGACCGACGCCGGTGGGAAGGTGGCGTCCAGCAGCTGCGCCATCGGGAGCTCGGCGGGCACCTGCGCCGACACCGTCGACACCAAGTGCCACACTCCGGGTGCGCGCCGCACCACCAGCAGTTCGGGAACGGTTACCGTACCGGTAATCGCCACTCGCCCAAGGTCATTGCGGACCAGATCGACGATCATGATGTTCTCGGCGACTTCTTTGGGCGACGCCCGCAGCGCCGACGGCCAGGCATCCAGCGGCAGCGTTCCCTTGATCGGGCTGGACGTCACCACGTCGTCCCTGCGGCGCAGAAACAGTTCCGGCGAAAGTGAGGCGACCGCCCCCCATGGTCCAGCGACGAACGCGGCCCGGGCGGGGGAGGTCCGGGCCACGCCGTCGATGAAGAAGTCCAGCGGCGATCCGCTGACGGTCCCGGTGAACTGAGTGCACACACAAGCCTGGTAAACCTCGCCTGCCGCGATCGCCTCCAGGCACGCCAGCACACCATTGCGGTGTGCTGAGCGGTCCCCGGCCACCCATTCGATCTGGCACGTGGGTGCCGTTCTGGGGGTTGGCGCCAAGGCATCGGCCAACCAGGCCGCCAGAGGCGCACCGGACAGGCTCTCGTACCACCATTGTCCGTCCCGATCCCGGCGCAAGACGCAGTCGGTCCAGCCGCCGGCGGCCTCCGGAATGCGGTGGGGCCGCCCGTCGGCTCCGGCGTCGGGGTAAGACAGGAACCCGATCCAGCCCCCGCCTACCGCACCCAGCTGGGACTCTGTCGTCGGCTCGGTGCCGGCGGAGAACACCTCGCCCGCCGCAACCGGGCGCACCGGCACACTGGGCGCGATCACGGCCAGCGCTCCGAACCACTCACCGGTCAGTGCGGCCGGCGGCGGCAAGCCGAGCCGGCTGGTGGCGCGGCCGATGGCGCGCAGCACCTGCGGCGCGCCACCCAGATCGCCCAGCCGGTCGATTCGCACCGCTCTAGCTTGTCAGAACGGGGGATTCCGGCACGAGCCGAAGGTCAGCGCCGACTGATCTGCCGGGCGTTGCCCAGCGCCACCAACTTGTCGGGGTTGCGCATCGCGTAGAAGTTGGTGATCTTGTCGTCGACGATCTCGACCGTGATGACGCCCTCCATCTGGCCGGCGAGGTACAGCACCACCGCGGGGGCGCTGTTGCAGTTCACCGTCTCGACATGCAGCTGCGCGTGCGTCTTGCGCAGCAGGCCGACGATGGCCCTGGCCACCTTTTCGGCACCTACCACCGGCTTGCGGGCCGCGCTGACCTTGCCGCCTCCGTCGGCCATCCAGACGGCGTCCGGGGCCAGCATGCCGACCAGCGCCTCGACGTCACCGTTGGCCGCCGTGGCCAGGAACTGTGCGGTGATCTCCGCGTTGCGCCGGGAGTCGACCGACCCGAAGCGCTTGCGCCGCGCGTGCACGTGTTCGCGCGCCCGGTGGGCGACCTGTCGCACCGTGGCCGCGGGCTTGCCGACGGATTCGGCGATCTCGGCGTAGTCGAAGCCGAAGACTTCCCGCAGCACGAACACCGCGCGTTCGTCCGGGGTCAGCGTCTCCAGCAGGATCAGCATGGCCATCGACACCGACTCGGCCAGGACGACATCGGCCGAGGCGTCCTGGTCCTCGAGCAGCAGTGGTTCGGGCAGCCAGGGCCCGACGTACTCCTCGCGGCGGCGCGCCTGGGCCCGCAGCGCGTTGAGCGCCTGCCGGGTGACCAGTTGGGCCAGGTAGGACTTGGTGTCCCGAACGGTCGACAGGTCGACGTCGGCCCACCGCAGGTAGCTGTCCTGCAGCACGTCGTCGGCTTCGGTTGCCGACCCCAGAATCTCGTAGGCGATGGTGAACAGCAGCGGGCGCAGCAGGGTGAAGCGTTCCGCGTGCCCGCTGCTGTCCGATGCGTCGGTCACCGCAGTGCGGCCTGCTCGTCCGCGCTCAGCCGCGCGGGCCGGTTGCCACCCTTGAGCCAGCGGTACCAGCCTGGCTTGGCGGCTTCCTTGCGCAGGCCCCACAGCGTGCCCTTGCAGACCAGCTCCTTGATCGACGCCGCTGTGCGCCCACCGATGTACAGGTTCACCGGGGTGTCGTCGGTGCGGGCCAGTTGGATGGTGCCGAAGGTGCGGCCGACGCTGATGCACTGCCCGGTGAATGCCTGGTTGAGCAGCGCCGGAGCGGTTCTGGCGAGGCGGGACAACACGGTGTTGGCGGCTTGGGCGGCCAGCGGAATGGCCGCCTGGCAGCTCATCCGCAGCGGCTGGTTGGAGGGCGCGGCGGCGTCGCCGGCGGCGACGATGCGCTCGTCGCTGATGCTGGTCAATGTTTCGTCGGTGAGCAGCCGGCCCAGCGAGTCGGTGTGCAGCCCGCTGCGTGCGGCCAGGTCGGGGACGCCGAAGCCCGCCGTCCAGACCGTCACTGCGCTGGGAAGCATGGTGCCGTCGCCGAGCGCGACCGAATCCCAGCGCACCTCGGTGACGGTGGCGGATTCCAGGATGTTCACCCCGAGTTTGCGCAACTGCTTGGCGACCGAACGCCGTCCCGGGCCGCTCAGCGACGGCCCCAGGATCCCACCGCAGACCAGGGTCACCGCGCGGCCCTGTTCGGCGAGTTCGCCGGCGGCCTCGATGCCGGTCAGGCCGGCGCCGACGACGGTGACGGGCGCCTGCAATGGCAGGTCCGCGAGTGCGTAGCGCAGCTTCTGCGCGCCCTCCAGCTCGGCCAGGACGTGGGCGTACTCCGTGGCGCCGGGCGCCGCGACGGGTGCGGCGCCGGTGCTGCCGATCGCATAGATCAGATAGTCGTAGTCCAGTACGGCACCCGAGGCGAGCAGAACCCGCCGCGCGGCGGCGTCGATGTGATCGGCGGTGTCGACCACCAGCCGGACACCCGTGCCCAGCAGCGTGCCGTAGTCGGCGGTGGCGGTAGCGGTGCCGGCGGCCAGTTGGTGCAGCCGGATCCGCTCGACGAACTGCGGGCGCGGGTTGACCAGGGTGATGTCGACGTCGGTACGCAGCCGAAGGTGGTTGGCCGCCATCGTCCCGGCGTAGCCGCCGCCGAGTACGACGACGTGCGCCTTCCGGTCGGTGGGATTCGGTCGTTCAGACATCGTTGTCTCCTTCTCGGTGTGCGGTTACACCCTTCAGACACCGTCGGCCGGCTGTCCGTGACAGAAGGAGCGGCAAGTGTGAGCTGTCTCACGTGCGGAGGGCACCCTCAGGCGTCCGCCGGTTCGAAGACGAAGTTGTTGACGTACACGCCGCGCGGCGCCCAGTCGTCCTCGGCGCCGCCGATGTTGGCCGGATCCTGGTGGGCGGCGGCGTCGAACTCCTCGATGGGCCGGCGCTGATCGCCCAGCCAGAAATAGCCGCGGAAACCCAGCCCGCGCAGCAGGTCGGTGATGTCGGCGACGGCGTTGGCGTGGTGACGTTCCTCGGCCTCCACGACGATTTTCGGACGGTTGCGGCGCAGCGTGTTGACGGCGCCGCGAAGCACGGCCAGTTCGTGGCCCTCGACGTCGATCTTCACCAGGCCGACGTTGTCCAGCTTCAGGTCGTCGAGACGTTTGACCGGGACGTCGATGGTCGCGACCGGGCCGCCGACCGCGGTGTCCAGCACGTTCTGCTGGTCGATCGTGCTGCGGCCCGGGTCGGATTCCACCACCCGCATCGCCGTCATGCCGGGCTGGTCGGACAGTGCCACCGCCTCGATGCGCACCGGCGCTCCGACGGCGGTGAACATCAACGCCAGTTCGCGAGCCTGGGCGGGGCGCGGCTCGAAGGCGATCACCGAGCGCGACGAGGGCAGCATCGCGATCGAAAACTCACCGACGTCGGCGCCGATATCGAGCGACACCCGGTCAGGGTCGCAGAGCGAGGCCACCAGCACCACATCCGGACGCGACTCCCCGAGTCGTTGCAGGATCTTGAATTTGCGCTTCCAGAACATATGTGGCGCGACGGTCTTCGCCGCGGGCGCGAGCAACCTTTTGGCCGATCGTGCGACAGACATCTGCCCGACCCTAGCCGAAATCCTGGAATCGGCCGCTCCCGCCCAGGACGATCGTGCAGGTCAGCTGGTTTTCAGCAGGGGGAGCAGACCGCTCGCATGCTAGTCTCTGGTAACCAGAATTCCATCCGTGACCTGCGCCGGTCCGGGGTAATCGGCCACTTCGATGCGCATCGGTGGGCATCGGAAGACGGGCAAAACGGCGGCCGCCAATACGGTCCGCCGACCGGGCCGGTCACCCATAATTGACGCAGTCGTTGAACATGTGCACAACATCGGAGGTCTCGTTGCCGCGCAGCTTGGACCTCGTCGTCACCTCCGTAGCTACTCAGCTCATGGAAGCGACCGCGTCCACCGCGACGCAGGTGAGTGAACGGGTCCTCGCACAGCTGGTGGAGCAGTTCGACGTGGACGCCAGTTTCCTGCGGCACCACGACCACGACATCCGCGCCTCGGTCCTGGTGGCCGAATGGCCCCCGCGCACCAACATCCCGGACCCCGACCCACAGGCAGTCGTGCACTTCACCAGTGCCGACCCGGTGCTCGCCCAGTGCGAGCACGGCCGCAAGCCGGTGGTGATCCGCCCCGATCAGAACAACCGGTCGCTGCGCTGGGTGGGCGGCGCCAAGCAGACGGCATCGCCGTCGGTGGCGGCCGCGCCGCTGGTGTCCGGGGAGATGACCACCGGCGTGCTGGGCTTCGTCAAATTCGGCGCGCGTAAGTGGAAACAGGAAGAGATCAACACCCTCGAGGCGGTCGCTGCGTTGTTCGCGCAGCTGCAGGCCCGGATCGCCGCCGAGGAGAAGCTGCGGTACCTGGCCGAGCACGATGACCTGACCGGGTTGTACAACCGCCGGGCCCTGGTTGCGCACCTGTCCGACCGGCTGGCGGCCGGCAACCCCGGCCCCGTCGCGGTGCTCTACATGGACCTCGACCGGCTCAAATCCATCAACGACTACCTGGGGCACACCGCGGGCGACTGGTTCATCCGCGTCTTCGCCCAACGGCTGCGGGTGTGTGCCGGCAGCCAGAGCATGATCGCCCGGCTGGGCGGCGACGAGTTCGTCGTCATCCCGGACCAGACGATGTCGAGCGCGGCCGCCGAGTCGTTCGCGCGTCGCCTGGGCACGATGCTGCGCGAGCGACTGGCCATCGGTGGCCACCAGATCACCCGGACGGTGAGCATCGGGCTGGCCGTCGGAATGCCCGGCCGCGACAACAGCACCGACCTGTTGCGCCGCGCCGACGAAGCGGTGCTGACGGCCAAGCGTGCCGGGGGTAATCAGGTGGCGCTGTCCACCGACGACATGTCCCTGAAGAGCGCGTTCCGCAACGACATCGAATTGCACCTGCAGGGTGACATCGACAGCGAGGCGTTGCTGCTGCACTACCTGCCGGAGGTCGACCTGTGGACCGGCGCCATCGTGGCCGCCGAGGCGCTGGTGCGGTGGCGACACCCGATCTGGGGCCTGCTGCTCCCGGATTCGTTCATCGGGGTCGCCGAGTCGACCAACCTCGCGGGCGAGCTCGGGCGCTGGGTGATGCGCAGTGCCTGCGCCGAGTTCAGTCGGTGGCGGTCCAACGGCGTGGGGCAGAGCGCGGTCCTGCGCATCAACGTCTCGCCCGTGCAACTGATCACCCGCGGCTTCGTCCGCAGCGTGGCCGACACGATCGAGGAGTTCGGGATCGACGGCGGCTCGGTCTGCCTGGAGATCACCGAGCGCGCGGTGGTGCACGACATCGAAGCCACCCGCAAGACGCTGTCCGAGCTCAAAGAGGTCGGGGTGCAGATCGCCATCGACGACTTCGGCACCGGTTACGCCGTGTTGTCGCACCTGAAGTCCCTTCCGGTCGACATGCTCAAAATCGACACCGGGTTCGTTCGCGACCTCGGTACCAACGCCGGTGACCTGGCGATCGTCCGCGCGATCATCGGCCTGGCCGAGGCGTTCGGCCTGCAATTGGTCGCCGAGGGCGTCGAGACTCCGGCCGCCGCACTGACTTTGATGCAACATGGTTGTCACCGGGCGCAGGGATTTTTGTTGTCCCGCCCCGTTCCGGGCAACGCCATGGAGGCGTTGCTGGCCGCTCGCTGGATGCCGATGCCGTTCCTCGCCGACCGTGAGGCGCTGACGCTCGGCGCAATCTAGCTCACGCAGAGATTGGTTCGAACCATTAGGAAAATCACACTTGTCGCTGTCGCGTGCGTGACTGTCCTCGTTGCCGGTGCGGCACTGATGATCGGCGCCTGCAGCCGCCAGCACACCGACCCGGGCCCGCTGGCGGCGATGGTGAGCCCCGCCATTCCACCTGCTGCCCAGGAGATTTCCAATCCGCTGCGCGGGCAGTACGAGGATCTGCTGGAGCCGCTCTTTCCGCAGGGCGAACCGGCCCAGCAGCGCTACCCGGCCTGGCCGGCGTCCTACGACGCCAGCCTGCGGGTCACCTGGCGGCAGTTGCAGCCCACCGACCCGGCCACGCTGCCCCCGGACGCCCCCGATGACCGCAAGTTCGACTTCAGCGTCATCGACGACGCGCTGAACAAGCTGGCCGAGCGCCGGATGCGGCTGACGCTGCGGGTGCAGTCGTACAACTCGTGCTGCAATGCCAGCTATCCGAACAACACCAACATCGAGATCCCCGACTGGGAACGCGCCAAGCCCGGCACCAGCACCAGCTATCCCGCCGCCGGAAACGGGCCCGTCCAGGTGGTGCCGAACTTCAACGACCCCACCTATCTCGGTGACTTCGGGCAGCTGCTGGCGGCGCTGGGGCGCCGCTATGACAACGACGAGCGGCTCAGTGTGTTCGAGTTTTCCGGATACGGCGATTTCAGCGAGAACCACGTGGCCTATCTGCGTGATTCGCTGAACGCACCCGGTCCGAGTCCCGACCAGAGCGAGGCGGCGCTGGGCTATTACAGCCAGTTCCGCGACCAGAACATCACCAAGGCGTCCATCCAGCAGTTGGTCACCGCCAACGTCAGCGCCTTTCCGCACACCCAGCTGGTGGCCACTCCCAACAATCCCGAGATCATGCGCGAACTGCTGGCCGATGACGTCACCAAGAAGCTGGCCGCCCCGGTCGGCATTCGTTCGGACTGTCTGGGCGTCTACGCGCCCCTGCCCGTCTGGGCCGAGTCCGGACATTACGTCCAGACCTCCGACCCGTTGGTCGGCGCGCTGAAGGATCGCCTCGGCAAGGCGCCCGTGATCACCGAATGGTGCCAGCTGCCCGACGGCACCACGCCACAGTCCTATTACGACAAGGGCCTGCACGACGTGATCCGCTACCACGTCTCGATGACGTCGAGCGTCAACTTCCCGGACCAGGATGCGACCTCGCCGATGGATCCCAAGCTGTACGTGCTGTGGGCACAGGCCAACGCCGTCGCCGGCTACCGCTACTCGGTGGAAGCCCGGGCCGGATCGCAGTCGCTGCAGGACCAGGTGGCGTCCATCTCGGTCACTTGGACCAACTACGGCGCCGCGGCGGCCACCGAGAGGTGGGTAGCGGGCTACCGACTGGTCGACTTCGCCGGGCAGACGGTGCGGACGCTGCCTGCCACCGTCGACCTGAAAGGTCTGGTGCCCGACTCGTCCGGGGACCGCAGCATCGACCAGCCGCCGCCGGCGTCTGCGACCGAGAGCGTCCACATCGACCTCAAAGGCCTGGCACCCGGGCACTACACGGTGCGCGCCGCGGTCGAGTGGCAGCAGCACAAGCCGAACGGCACACACGCGGTGAACTACCCGCCCATGCAACTGGCGCGCGACGGCCGTGACGACTCCGGTTTCTACCCGGTCGCCACGCTCGACGTGCCGCGTGACGTGCTGGCGGGCTCCCCGAAGACGTGACCCCGAGCTTCGGCCCATACCGGTAGACTGTTGTCAGTTTGTTTACCGTACTAAAAGTAGGTAAATTACTCATGGGGGGACAAACGGTGTCCTCTGCACGCTGAGTCGGCCGCACGGTCGAAGGGCGCCCTGGAAGCGCCCAGTGAGGCCCCGGAGAGGCATGAGATGGATTTCCGAACGTTCGTCCGGACCCTGCTGCTGCACTGGAAGCTCTTTCTGGGCGCCGTACTGGCCTGCCTGGCCGGCGCGGCGGCGATCACGGCGTTTCAGACCAAGAGCTACGAATCGTCGGCGACGGTGCTGATTTCGTTCTCCGGTGAGACCGACCTCATGCAGGTCTACCAGGGCACTCAGGCCGCCCAGGAGCGGCTGTCGTCGTATGCGGCGATAGCCGGCGGCCACGCCGTGGCCGAGAAGGCAGTCACCCAGTTCCACCTCCCGGTCAGCGCCGACCAGCTGGCCAACCAGACCAAAGTGGCGTTCACTCCCAAGACCACGCTGTTCACCATCACGGTCACCGACACCGACCCGCAGCGCGCGGCAACCCTGGCCAAAGGGGTGGCTGACGAGTTCACGATCATGGTCGGCTCGCTCGGCGCCACCCCGAAAGCGCCGGCGGCACCCACGACCACACCCACCACCACGCCGTCTGTCGCAGCGGCTCCGGTGTCGGATGGAGAGCAACCGACCAGCCAGCCCAGCGAGACGCCGGTGGCGACGTCCACGCCGACCGACCCGGCGGCTCAGGCACCCGCTTCCGGTACCCAGCCGCCGGTCGCCAGGGCGACGGTCGTCGAGCAACCCGGTGTACCCGACAAGCCCGTCAAGCCGGTCCCGGTGCGCAACATGGCGATGGGCCTGGTGGCGGGGCTGTTGCTGGGCACCGGTGTGGCGCTGACGCGTGAGGCCGCCGACCGCACGGTTCGTGACCGCGCCAAACTGGAAACTCTGTCGGGCCTGCCCACCCTGGCCGAGTTGCCCGGGCACCGGGGCAGTGCTCCGCGATTCGGTACCGACATCTCCTTCGACGATGCGGTGCGCGGTCTGCGCGCCCGGCTGCTGCGGGCCATGGGTCCGGGAGCCAACCGGGTGTTGTTGACGGCGCCATTCGGCGGCGAGGGCACGACGACGACCGCGATCAACCTGTCCCGGGCCTTCGCCGAATTGGGTGAGGACGTGCTGCTGATCGAGGGTGACACCCGCCGGCCGGTGATCGCCGGGTTGCTGAAAGTCGAGTCGGGTGAGGGCTTGTCCAATGCCCTGTCCAATCCCGAGATCGCTACCGAGGCCACCAAACCGACCTCGATTCCCAAGCTGTTCGTCCTGGCGGCGCGTTCGATCCGCAAGGAGACCCTGCCCACCAGTGCCTACGTGCCGGAGGTGCTGGACAAGGTGTTGCGGGACGTGGCAAAGACTTTCGAGCGCACCGTCGTCGACGGGCCGCCGGTGCTGGCCAGTGCCGACTCCGGTCTGCTCGGTGGGGCGGTGGACGCCACGGTGCTGGTGCTGCGGGCCGGGCGGACCACGGAGGACGAACTCGCCGACGCGTTGACCGCGTTGCGTGCCGCCGGTGCCAATGTGGTGGGCACGGTGCTGACCGATGCCCGGATCGCCCGGCACACCAGGGCGTCGACGAAAACGTACCGCGCCAAGATCAGCGGACCGGCATGATCCGCTACCTGCGGAGTCGCCACCGTCTGGTGATGGCCGCAGTTGTGTTGGCGCTCTTCCTGTTCGGGTGCTTCGTTTACGGTGCGCTGTCGGTTCGTAACACCACCCAGGGCATCCTGCTGGTCGGCCTGACGTTCTTTCTGATCGTGTACTGGGCCAAACCGGAACTGATGATCGGGCTGGCGCTGTTCCTGGGATGTGCGGCATTGCCGCAGGGGCTGCATGTCGGCAAAGTGATTGGCCCCGTGTCCATTTACGCGTCACACGTGGTGCTGGTGCTGGCGATCTGTTTCGTGCTGCCCGTGGTGCGGTTGCGCATGTCCGACTACCTGCTTCCGGGCATGTTCGGGCTCTTCGTCATCTACTCTGCGGCAGTTGGCTTTTCGATGGGCCACAGCACCGCGATCGTGGTCCGCGAGACGACGTTCCTGCTGGAGATGCTGGCCGGCTTCGTGCTCGCGCTGGTGGTGGTGTACGGCGACTACGTCATGTTGTCGGTGCACGCCATCGCCTTCACGCTGTGGTTCTCGGCGGGAATGGCCGTCCTGGGTTCTTCCGGTGGCATCCGGCTGGCCGGCCGCACCGAGAGCCTGCAGATGGACACCGGCGACGACGCCAACCGGATCATCACCTCCGCGCTGATACCGGCCATCGCCGTGCTGACCGCGTTGGTCGCCGCGCAGATCCTGGGCCGGGTGAAGCCCGCCACCTACCTGCTACTGGGTCCGCCCGCGCTGGTGGTTGCGGTGCTGGCATTCACCCGCAACACACTGATCTCCATCGGCGTCGCCGCTGTGGTCGCGTTTTTCGCCAGCATGGGCTGGTCGGCGGTGCGACGGGCGGCGCGGCTGGCGATCACCGCGGCCGGGATTCTGGCGGTGACCATCCCGCTGGCACTGTTCCTGCTCGGGGACTCGTCGGCGGGGGTGTGGCTGGCCAATCAGATCACCGGATTCAGTCACCGCGTGCTCGGCAGATCATCCGGCGCCGCGCTCACCCAGGATCCTTCGACGCTGGCGCGATTCGAGGAAGACCGGCATCTCAACGAAGCGATCGCCCAGGCACCGCTGTTCGGGCACGGGCTGGGCTATGCCTACCAATTGCCGTTCGGTGGTGACGATCCCACCGAATTCACCCAGTCACTCGGCACCACCTACGCGCACAACTTCTACCTCTGGTGGTTGGCCAAAGCCGGCGCGGTCGGGATGGCGGGTTTCGCGGTCTTCGCGTTGACGCCCCTAGTGCGGGCGCTGCGCAGCGCGTCGGTGCCGGCCAAGATCAGCGCGGCGGTGAGCACCGGTCTGATGGTGATGTGCATCATCGACCCGCTGCCGGAGGAACCGACGAACGCGATGACCCTCGGCGTCACGCTCGGCGGCGCGCTGGCGTTCGCCATGGCCGGACGCCGCGGCGACGAGAGTGCAGCTGTGGCAGAGGTTTCGGACGAAGTGCTGACGCCCGCCGGGGCGGTGCGATGATGCGGGTTCTGGTGGTGGGCCCGGCGCCCGCGCAGGCGGCCAGCCGTGGCGGCATGGCGACCGTGATCACGCTGATGGCTGCCCATCCGGCGGCGCGCATCATCACGGTTCCGACGTATATCGAAGGGCCGCTGTGGTTTCGGCTCTGGATCGGTGGTTCGGGCATGCTGCGGGCCGCCTGGCTGGTCGCGCGCCGGCGGGTCGACGTGTTGCACGTGCACCTGGCGCACGGCGGCAGCGTGGTGCGCAAGGCGCTGCCGCTGGCCGTCGCCCGGTGGACGCGTGTTCCGACCGTTGTGCACGCCCACAGCTATGACTTCGCCGGCTGGTTCGACGGATTGCGACCGGCCGTGCAGGGATTGGTCAGGCGCGTGCTGGTCGCCGATCGATGGTTGGTGCTCGGGACGCGTCACGTCGGGGAGTACGCCAGTCGACTGCGGCTGCCCGCCGAGCGGATCGCCGTGCTGAACAACGCGGTCGCGATCCCGGAGACGGCGGTCGAACAATCGGATGCGCCGTCGGTGCACGCCGTCTCGCTGGGCCGGCTCGGAGTGCGCAAGGGCAGCTACGACCTGATCAGCGCCGTCGGGGCGCTGGGCGACGACGCGCGTAGCCGACTGCGGGTGACGTTGGCCGGTGACGGGGAAGTGGACGAGGTGCGTGCTGCGGTGGCCGCAGCCGGGCTGGGCGACACTATTCATGTTGCGGACTGGCTGGATCCGGGCGCGCGTGATGAATTATTGCGCACCGCACAGATTTTCGTGCTGCCGAGCTATGACGAGGGTCTGCCCATGGCATTGCTGGAAGCGATGGCGTACGGCCTGGCGCCGGTCACGACGTTGGTGGGCAGCATCTCCGAGGCGATTACCGACCGGGTGAACGGGCTGGTGGTGGCGCCCGGCCGTCCCGAGCAGATCGCCGACGCGCTGCATGAACTACTCAAAGACGCTGATCTGCGGGCAGATCTGGGCACCGCTGCGCGCAGCCGCGCTTGCGACTTCGGCCTGGACCGTTGGTATGAGCAATTGACGCGGCTGTGGACCGATCTCGACGGAAAGGCGGTTCGACGATGAAAGGTGCTCTGCTGCAGAGCGAAGCGGCCAACTGGGCGGCCAGGTATGTGACGGTTCGCAACGTAGGACGGCTGCTGGGCCGCAACGCGATGACGGCCGCGACCGAGGCGCTGTGGCGCCGGCGACTCACCCAGGACCTGGCCATGACGGTGGCCGATCACTTCGCTCCCAGCGGCGCCACCGTCGTCGACGTCGGCGCCAGCTGGGGCCTGTTCACCTACCACCTGGCCCGCCGCGTCGGAAAATCCGGACAGCTCTACAGCTTTGAACCGCATCCCGACAATGCTCCGATGCTGCGCAAGCTCGGCCGGGCACGACCCAACGTCCACTTCAGCCAGGCCGCGGTGTCCGATGAGACCGGCACGGCGCAACTGCTGGTGCCCGAGCACCGCCACCGGCAGGTGACGGCGCAGGGGAGTCTGGCGCACGGGTTCGACGGGCAGGGCGTGGACGTTCGCAAGATCGAGGTGCCCCTGGTGCGACTCGACGACGTGCTCGAAGGTGTCGACGTCGATTTCGTGAAGATCGACGTCGAAGGGCACGAGATGTCCGTGCTGCGCGGCGGTGCCGAGACGTTCCGACGTTGTGGCCCTGCGATTTTGATCGAGATCGAGCAGCGCCATCTTTCGGTGCCGATCGGCGATGTGTTCGGTCAGATCGAGGGCCTGGGCTATCGACTGTTTTATGTCACCGAGTCGGCGCTGCGCCCTGTCGCTGAGTTCGAGGTGCAGCGCGACCAGATGGACTTCCTGTCGGGCTCGGGGTCTGGGGAGTTTCATCCCTTTGCGATGCCGCCGGGTTACGTGCACGACTTCGTAGCGGTCCGGTCACCGGAGCTGGTGGCGGGGTTCTGCGGCTGACGTTGTCGTCCGGTGGTTGTCAGTGCCCCGCAATAGAATTGGGGTATGGGTTGCAGCACGCGGGACGACTGGGCCGAGGCGCTGGGCGCGCTTGGCGAGTCGGTGTCGCGGCTGCTGGACCTCACCGCGGATGGGTTGACCAGCCCCGAGTTGATCACGACGCTGGGCGAGCTGGAAGTGCAGTGCCGACGCATCCCGGTGGCCAGCAACGTGCTGATCAATCAGCTTGCCGCACAAGCCACTGCGGCCGAGTTGGGCGGCACGCTGGGCCAGGCGCTGGCCGATCGACTGCGGATCGTCAAAAACGACGCCGACCGGCGCATCGCCGATGCCGCCGAACTCGGCCCACGCCGCGCCCTGACCGGCGAACCCTTACCGCCGCTGCTGCCGGCCACCGCCGCCGCCCAACGCCGCGGCCTCGTCGGGGCCGGGCATGTCAAGCAGATCCGCACGTTCTTCAAGAAATTGCCGAACACTGTCGATGCCGCTGATCGGGACCAGGCCGAAGCCGACCTCGCCGGCAAAGCCGCCGCCGGATACCGGCCCGACGAATTAGCCGACTACGCCAAGCTTCTGCACAACTACCTGGTGCCCGACGGTGACTTCGCCGACGAGCAACGCGCCCGATCACGCGGCATCACCCTCGGTGCCCAACAACCCGACGGCATGTCGCAGATCCGCGGGCTGATCACCCCCGAACTGCGCGCCACCCTGGAACCCGTCGTCGCCAAACTCGGCGCCCCCGGCATGTGCAACCCCGACGACGAACACCCCGTCACCGACGGCAAAGCGCCCGCCGACGCGGTCGACCGCGACACCCGCACCCACGCCCAACGCACCCACGACGCCCTGCACACCGGACTGCGCACGCTGCTGGAAAGCACAACCTTGGGCCGACACCACGGGCTGCCCACCACCATCGTCGTCACCACCACCCTGGCTGAACTCGAAGCCGGCGCGGGACGAGCCCTGACCGCCGGAGGCACCCTGCTACCCATGTCCGACGTCCTCCGGCTGGCCTCGCCAGCCCATCACTACTTGGCGATCTTCGACAAAGACAAGACCCTGGCCCTCTACCACGGCAAACGCCTGGCCTCCCCCGAACAACGCCTGACCCTGCTGGCCAGAGACCGCGGCTGCACCCGCCCCGGCTGCACCGTGCCCGGCTACTGGACCCAGGTCCACCACCTCGAAGGCTGGATCAACACCCGCCGCACCCACATCGACGAACTAGCACTCGCCTGCCCACCAGACAACCGCCTCGTCGAACTCCACAAATACACCACCCGCCGCAACATCCACGGCATCGCCGAATGGATCCCACCCAAACACTTAGACTTTGGGCGGCCGCGCGTCAATTGTCTGCATCACCCGGGCAAGCATCTGGGGGCCGGGAATGACGGCGAGGGTGGGTAGATGCTGCTGATCACATCCATCAGCCGCGCCGCCGCGTGGTCGGCGGAGAACCTTTGCGCGTAGTGGCGCGCCGCTGCGTCGCCGAGGCGGGCCGCCGCGCCTGGGTCGGCCAGCTCGTCGAAAGTGGCTGCCAGCCCACCGGAATCGTCCACTCCGACGGCGCGGCATTCCGGCGGCTGGTATTCGGGCAGGCCGCCGCGGTCGGACACGATCGGCATCACGCCGAGCTGCATCGACAGGACCTGCACTCCGCTCTGCGAGGCGCGCCGGTAATGCGCCACCGAACCTTTCGCCGCGGCGAGTGTGCCGATCACGTCGGCGTAGCGGTAGCGCCCTGACCGCCATTCAGTATGCGCCGGGAGCCGCGCAGCGTCGATCGACCCGTCGCCGATCAGCACCAGTTTGTCGCCGCGCCAACCGTTTCCGTCGACGTGCTGCTGCCACGCACGCAGTACCACGTCCAGGTTCTTGTAGGGATTCAGGCGGCCGATCATCACGAAATCGCGGCGATTCCCGGGGCCGACCGGTTCGGAGACCACGGCCGGGTCCAGGTCGCTCGTCAGCGGCAGCACGTGCACCGGCGTGCCGGCCACGTCGCGGCGCATGGTGATCCGCGCCGCGACGTAGTCGCTATAGGCGACGGTGGCCGCCGAGCGTGCACCCCAGCGGTCGAATACCGCGAGTTCATAGGACGGCCGCTGTTCGGCGGCGTCGTGCGGACGGTCGTCGTGGATCAACTGAATTCGCGGGACCCGGCCGGCCAGTGCGATCCATCGCGGGTCGCGGACCAACTCGGTGACCACCACGTCCGGACGGTACCGGCGGATGCGTTGCCGCGCGCTGAAGGTCGGCCGCCACGTCGCCGCGGTGCGGAACCGCGGATCGAGCACTAGTTCGTAGTCACGGGGGGCATCGGATTCCGGGTGCTGGTCGGAGGTCACCAGCAGCACGTCAGCACCGTGGCGGCGCAATGCCTCCGCCTGAACTCGCGCCAACGGGCGCAACCACGGCGAAAGCCAGAGAATCCGGGGGCTTTTCACGACCGGCCCTGAGTCACCGACGTGCCGTGGTCCACCCACCACCGGCCGTCGAGCTGCGGGTAGCTGCGCTGTACCTCATCGTAGAGATAGGGCAGCGTCAACAAGACCCGGTCGGGATCGGCGTCGATGAGCTGCTCGGGGGAGATGATCTCGATGTCGGTCCCCGGGATCCGGCGCCCATGCTTATCGGGTGAGGCGTCGGCGATTCCCTTGATCAGCCGCCGATCGATGTTCGCCACGCTGAACAATCCGGGTACGCGTGATCCGGCGCAGTAGGCATACACCGAAAGCCGTTGGTCAGCCTGCGCTTCCAGCCACTGGCGGAGCTGCGTGACGTGAGTGTCCACCGCCTGCTGCATCCGCCGCAGAACGTAGGGCTTAGTCACCCCGAACTGCCCTTCGTGCTTCAGGATCTCTTCGGCGCGCTGGTCTCGTGCCACCCGGCCGTGTACCGCCGCGACCAGATATGTGCCACCGAGCAGATCGAATTCCCATACGGTGGCCACGCTCATCCCCACCGCGCCCAGCAGATTCGTCAGCGCGGTCAGCGAGTGGTAGCCGAAGTGGCTGTGACGCAGCAGATTCCACTGTCCCTGGCCGACCATCGCCATCAGCGAGGGGATTTGTATCAGCAGCACTCCGTCCGGTGCGGTCGCCTTGGCGCGGAGCTCGAAGGCGGCTTGCTGGTCGGCGTCATGCATGAGCCCGAAGGTATCGAGCACCACGTCGGCGATCTCGGCCTCGCGATAGCCGCGTTGGGTGAATAGCGGCAACCACGTTCCACCGTGCGGGCTGCCGAACTCCCGAACCGTGTTCCCGCGCAGCCAGCCGCCTTCTTCGGCCCGGCGCACCGCGTCCGCGGCCTGGTCACGCATCACCTGTGGCTCGACGCTCTGCTGCTCTTCGGTGAGGTCGAGAGGAGCCAGCGGGTCGTAGCCGCCGAGCTGGGCAAGGCCGCAGCAGCCGCACAGCTCCATGGTCAGCGCGTGCATCGTCTCCCGGGGGGTGAGCGGTTCGCCGGCCAGCGGAAAGTGTTCGGCCGCAGGCGCTCTGCCCAGGTCGAGGACCTGGGTCAGCTCAGCGTCGCCGCAGCCCCGGCAGTGGCTCACCCGACGGCGGCACCCTGCGATTTCACGTTCGTCGCCAGGTGCAGGTTCGGGAGGGGGTAGACGATCTGGCCACCCCACTCGGTGACGTAGCTGAGTTGTTCGGTGAGTTCGTTTTCCAGGTTCCAGGGCAGCACGAGAACCACGTCCGGACGGTCCTTGGCGATCATGTCCGGGTCGTGGATCGGGATCCGGGTGCCCGGGGTGAAGTGCCCGTGCTTGTAGGGGTTTCGGTCGACGGTGTATTCCAGCAGATCGGTGCGGATTCCGCAGTAGTTGAGCAACGTGTTGCCCTTGCCCGGCGCCCCGTAGCCGACTACACGCTTGCCCTCGGCGCGGCACTGCAGCAGGAAGCGCAGCAGGTCGTGGCGAATCTCTTCGGTGCGGTGCCGCAGTTGGAGGTAACCCTCGGGACGGTGCAGGCCCGCGGCCTCTTCGATCCGCAGGATCTTGTTCACCCGGTCGGTGGGAGGTCCGGCGACCTCGATCGGCCGGGCCCACACCCGGATCGACCCGCCGTGGGTGGGCAGCAGTTCGACATCGACGACGGCAAGGCCGGCGCTGGCGAGCGCGTTCTGGGCCGAGAACACGGTGTAGTACTGGAAGTGTTCGTGGTAAATCGTGTCGAACTGGCCGAGGCAGACCAGGTTCAGCGCATGGTGCACCTCGATGCTCAGCCATCCGTCGTCGGCGAGCAACCCGCGCAGCGACTGAGTGAAGCCCCGCAGGTCCGGTATGTGCGCGTAGACGTTGTTGGCCACCACCAGGTTCGCTGACCCGTGCTGGGCGCGGACGCGGCGCGCCAGTGCCGGGTTGAGGAACTCGGACACAGTGGGCACGCCCCGTTTGGTGGCTGCGGCGCCGACGTTGATCGAGGGTTCGATGCCCAGGCAGGGTATTCCCCGGGCGACCGCGTGCTGCAGCAGATATCCGTCGTTACTGGCGACTTCGACCATGAACGAGTCGGGTCCCAGCCCGAGGCGTTTGGCCGCCTGATCGACGAAGGTTTCGGCGTGCTGGACCCAGCTGTCGGAATACGAGGAGTAGTAGGCGTATTCGGTGAAGGTTTCCTCGGGTGTGATCAGCGCGGGAATCTGCAGCAACAGGCAGTCTTCGCACAGCCGCAGGTGCAGCGGGTAGGTGGGCTCCGGCAGGTCGAGTTCCTCAGGGGAGAGGATCTTTTCGCAGGGCGGAGTCGCACCCAGGTCCAGGACACTGAGCATGCGGTGCGAGTCGCAGAGGCGGCACTTCATGTACATCTCGATTCGTTAGGTCTGATGAATGTTGGACGGGTCAGGCAGTCGGCTCACATCACCGCGCCGATCGCATCGAGGTAGGCGTCGGTCATCGCCTCCACGGTGTAATGCGTTTGCAAACGCTCGAATCCGCGCCAGCCGACCTCAGGCAGTGACTCGGAATCGGTGAGGATCTCGCCCAGCTGGTCTCGCCACGCGGTCACCGAAACCGGCTCGACGACGAAGCCGGCTTTGCCGAAGTCCAGCATTTCCGGAACCGCGCAGATGCCGGAGGCGGCCACCGGAACCCCGCGCGCCATGGCCTCGAGAATCGCCATGGGGAAGGCCTCCGAGCGGCTCGGGACACACAGCAGGTCGGCGTCGGACAGCGCCGGGCCCGGCCCGGGGGACCAGCCGCGCCACTGGACGCGGTCGCGCAACGACTCCGGCGTGCGGGCTTCGAGCGCCTCCCGGTCCGGGCCGTCACCGAAGATCGAGAGCCGCCAGGACAGGTCCGTCAGGCCACCGAGTGCCTCGATCAGCAGGTGAGGGTTCTTGTGCTCCACGATGCGCGACAGCATCACCAGGTGCGGCGGCTCCCCGGCTGCGCGAACCCGCTCGGCGGGCTCGCCGGAGACCGCCACGCCGTTGGGGGCCACGAAGTGGCGGCCCTTGATCTTGTGGTACGGCGTGAGCATGTCCCAATGGCGTTGAGCGAGAACGATGAAACCGTCGGCTCGATTCATCGCGGCGGTCAGCGGCCGGGAATAGATCGGCCGGTCCGACTCCGGCGGCACGTGCGGGGCGACCAGCCAGCGGCGGCTCGAGGCGGCTCTCCCGGCGGCCTTCCAGAGCGTTGCAAAGCCGGTCTCGGTGTTGGTGTCGCCAGTGATCAACACCGACGGGCCGTCGGGCAGATCGACCATCGGCGCCCACCAGGGTTGGCGCACCACCCGCACACTGTGCGGAATCTCCTTGAGCAGCGGCCCGAACCGCTGCATACAGACGACGGTGACCGGATAGCCGCGGCGATCCAATTCGCTTGCCAACAGTGCTTTTTGACGCTCCGCACCGCCGTACACCAGGCGGTTGGTGGTGATCACGATCGAGGGCTTGTCGGTCCGGCGGGCCGAAATCGCGCGCTTGCGGGCGCCCCGCTTGGACCGCTGAACCCGGTCCAGCACGGAGGTGGCGGCCAGGAACACGTCGGCATGATGAACACTGTCCTGACGCTCCAGCAGCAGAGCGATGTTGGAGCGCAACAGATCCCGGTTGCGGAAGCGTTCCACCGTGGAGACTTCCGCGCCGTGCGTGAAGACGGATTCGCGAGCGACTGTGCCGGCCGCCGGGTTGCCGTGCTCGGCGTTCAGGTCGTCGGCCAGCAGGATGCGCCAGCCCGCGGCGCTGGCCCGCTCCTGCCAGTCGGTCTCCTCGCCGTAGAGGAAGAACTCTTCGTCGAAGCCGCCGATCTCGTTCCACGCGTCGCGGTTGATCGCCAGGCAGATGCCGGCCATGTAGCCGTCGATGCTTTCGGATTCGGCCGGCTGCTCGCGGTAGAGGTGGGAGAACCGGGTGCCGCGCAGCCGGTCGGAATAACCGGCGGCCGCCACGACCGACCGGGTCAGCGTGCGGTGCTTGGTCGCGATGTCCCACAACCGCGGGCCGGGCGCGCCGGGGTCCTGAATCAGCGGCGACACGGCGGCGACACCGGGTTGGCGGAACAGTTCAAGCGTCCGGGTCAGCGGTCCGGTCAGCCGGGTGTCGGCGTTCAGCAGCAGGAAATCCGTGTCGTCGGGCGTGTGCCGCGCCAGTGCGTTGAAGGCCGCCCCGAAGCCGAGATTCACCGGACCGAGCACCCAGTGCACGTCCGGATGGCGCGCGGCCAGCTCCTCACGCCCGGGGTACTCGTCACCGCTGTTCTCGTAGACGTAGACGGGCAGCTGCGGCGCGTATTCGGCGACGCTGGCCAGGCACTGTTCCAACAGGTCGTGGCTCTTGTAGGTCACGATCAGCACCGACAGGGGCCGTTCGGTTCTCATGCGGTCACCTTCTTCTGGAAGAGCGAGGTCAGTGTGGACCAGTTGACGGGACCGGCCACCACGTTGACGGCCAGGTAGGTGGCCGCGGCGGCGGCGAGCGCGAACACCACGTTCTGGTTCGAAAGGAGCAGCGCCACAGCGGCGCTGGCCGAGGTCGGGATCAGCAGCCGGATCAGGAAGCTCATCGGCGTGCGGTAACCGCAGTGGCTGCCCAGCCGCCAGCTCGCGAACGTCAATCCGATCAGCTCGGTGCACACCAGCGAGACGCCGGCACCGACCGCGCCGAACCGGCCGTCCAGGCACAGGTTGAGCGCCACGTTGACCGCCAGCGCGCCGACGGACAGCCGGAAGAAGAATTTCTGTTCGTGGCAGGCGAACAGCCCCTGCCCCAGGGTGCCCGTGACGAACCGCAACGAGGCGGCGATGAGCAGCAGCGCGAGAGTCGGCGCCCCGCGGGTCACGAACTCGGCGTCGCCGAACAGCTTGATCAGCGGACCGGCCAGCAAGGTGCCGACCACGGCCACCGGGAAGGCCAGGAAGCTCATCAATTCCACGCTGCGGCGCAGAAAAGCGTTGTATGCGTTGATGTCGCGCGCATACAGACCGGTAGCCGTCGACAGCGTGGACTTCTGGAAGAAGATGGACAACGCCTCGGTATTGAAGGCGATGGTGTACGCCAGCCCGTAGACGCCCACCTCGGCATGGCTGTTGAGCAGGGACAGGATCACCCCGTCGGCACGCCAGTACAGGATGCCGACGAGCGCGACGCCCATCAGCGGCAGGCTCTCGCGCAGCAGATCGAGGGACTCGCGCGTGGAGAACACCGGGCGCAGCGACACGTGCCGCGCCGCCGCGGAGCCTTGAATTGCCAGCTGCACCAGTGGAGGTATCAGCTGGGCGACCGCGAACCAGATGATGTTGGCCTGCGTCGCGACCAGCCAGCTGACCATCGCCAGCGTTCCGATCCGGCCCGCGACATCCGAGACGGCGACCGCGGAGAACCGCACCATGGACAGGAAGACGGGCTCGAACCGCGTCCGCACCGTCAGCAGCAGCAACTGCCCGGACAACACCACCAGCATCACCCGCACGTCGGCGTCGCGATAGATCAACCACCCGGTGACACCCGCCGTCACCGCCAGCGGGACGCAATACATCAGGGACAGACCACTGTTCACGCGGACCAGGCGCTCCAGCGCGCCGCGACCCGCCGTGACCCGGCGCACGATGACCGTGTTGATGCCGAGGTCGGTTGCGGCGGTCCACATTCCGATGAAGGCGACCGCCACCATCAGTTGTCCGTAGCGGCCGGGTCCCAGATAGCGGGCGGTCATCGACACCGAAACCACCGATGCCAGCATCCCCAGCACCCGGCAGACGAGCTGGATCGAGAACGCGTGCGCGATTCGTGACGGCGGCACATCCGGTGCCGCGGTCGGCTCGTCCGGTGCCGCCGCCGGCTCTTCCGGTGCCGCCGCCGGCTCCTGCGCCGTCGGCTCGATCACGCTGCCGCCCTTCATGTCTAGTACGCTCCGTCGCTGGCCAGAACGGCTTTGAGGGTTCGGGCGATGATCACCAGGTCGCCTGCCATCGACCAGTTGTCGACGTAGGACAGGTCGAGCCGGACCGAGTCCTCCCAGGACAGATCGGATCGCCCGCTCACCTGCCACAGCCCGGTGACGCCGGGCTTCACCAGCAGCCGGCGCTTGACCTCACCGTCGTAGTTCTCTACTTCGCGCCGCAGCGGGGGCCGCGGGCCGACCACGCTCATGTCCTGCTTGAGCACGTTGATGAATTGCGGTAGCTCGTCGATGCTGTAGCGGCGCAACACCTTTCCAACGGGTGTCACGCGCGGGTCCTGGTGGATCTTGAACAGCATCCCGCCGGCGCCCTGATTCAGCGGCAACAACCGGTCGATTTGCTTGTCCGCGCCATCGACCATGGTGCGGAACTTCAGCATGGTGAACGGCTGGCCGTCCAGGCCGATGCGTTCGGCGCGATAGAAGACGGGACCCTTGCTGGTCAACTTGATCGTGACGGCCGCAACGACCAGCAGTGGTGCGGTCACCAGCAACGCCGCCAGCGCGAAACAGAAGTCGAAGGCGCGCTTCTGCAGGCGCTGGGTGCCCTCGTACTGTGGCTTGTCGACGTGCAACAGCGGGTAACCGGCGATGGGCCGCATGGTCAGCCGCGCGCCCGCCACATCCATGACGCCGGGTGACACCACCAGGTCGACGTCCATTGTCTCCAGCCGCCACATCAGGTCGCGGATGCCGTGGACGCCGAAGTGCTCGGTGCGGGTCACCGCGACGGTGTCGGCCCCGCACATGCCGATCGCGGCCACCGCGCGGGTTTCGTCACCAAGGATCGGGATCTCGCGGCCCTGTACCTTCAGCGTCTCGTCGCGCTGCGGCCCGTAGCCCGGGATGCACACGCCGACAACGACATAACCCTCCCGGGGATTACGGATCAGCTCGTGGGCGAGGTGGGTGACGCCGGAGCGGTCACCGATCGCCAGCACCATGGTCTGGTACTGACCGCGGGCGCGCATGCGCCACACGTACTTACGCCACAGGTTGCGGCTGGCGAGCAGGCCCAGCGTGCCGACCGGGAGCGCGACCGCCAGGTAGCCGCGGGCCAGATCGATCTTGGCCAGCAATGTGACCATCGCGATGATCCCGAAGACCGAGAATGACGCGCTGGCCAGCCGCCGGTACTCGTCGATGCCGGCGCCGATGATGCGGGGCGACCGGGTGTGGAACACCGAGATCGAGGTCAGCCACAGCAGTGCGAACAGGCAGGAGAACAGTGTCATCACCGGGCCGGGATAGCCCGACATGTTCGGTGAGTCGCCGAACCGGACGAACTGCGCGAGCATGATTGCCGCGCAGACGATGACCGTGTCGGTGATCCGCAAGCGTGCCGAATACTGTTGCTGCCAGCGGGGAACGGTGCTGACGCCCGAACCCTGCGCCGGCACGGCGACAAGGCGGGAACGGCTGACCCTCGCGTGCAGGGTGGCCGTCATGCTGGCCGATCTCTCGGTCATGCGGACACCGCTTCCGTTGTAGCGCTCGGGGTTTGGTCGTACTCACGGGCGGGTGTGCCGACGTAATGGACACCCGGGTAGCAGATGAGCTGCGCCCGCGCGGCGCGCAGCAGCGCGATCGGTCCCTGCAGCAGGTAGCGCCGCGCGAGGCGGCGTGGCTCGCGGGTCAATCGGTACAGCCACTCGAGCCCCGAGCGCTGCATCCAGCGCGGCGCCCGGCTTGTCATTCCGGCCAGGAAGTCGATGGCGCCGCCGGAGGGCAGGAAAACCCGTGCGCCCGTGGCATGTCCGTAATGGTCCACCCACCGCTCCTGGCGCGGTTTACCCAGGCTGACGACCAGCAGGTCGGTACGAGCCGCCCGAATCGCGGAACACAAAGCCTCCGAACGCGATTCGATGTCTTCGAGGTCGGGTGCCCACATGCCGGAGACCAGCAGGCCAGGGTACTGAGCCTGCAGGTGCCCGGCCAGCAGGTGGTGAGTCTCCCGGCTGCCGCCGAAGAACCCGACCCGGTGGCCGTTCGCTTCGGCCAGCGCCAGGATGGACGGCAGCAGGTCGGCGCCGGTGACGCGGGGCCACGGCCGGGCGGTCAGCAACTTGCCCCGCCAGGCGATCGGCATGCCGTCAGCCAGTAACAGCCATTCCACCAATCCGTTGGGGGCGGTGTCCGCAACGCGGAAGTGGTGCAGATGGTCCAGATTCACCGATCCCACCGCCAAGCCGCGACCCGATTGCGACCGCAGGCGCGAGTCGACGATCGACAGCACCTCGTGGATGTCGCAGCGTTCGACGATGCTGCCGCTGACGACCATTCGCACCGGCGCCTGGGGGAGAGTGTTCTCGGGCATGGTCGAACTACCCTGCGGCCGGACTCAGCACGGCCTTCTCCACCACGAATCCCTCGGCGTAGCGGGCGCGGCTCTGCACGCCGCGCACCCGCATCAAACCGAGGAAAGTCTCGCCGTCGAACCAGTCCCGTCCTGCCTGCGACGGGTAGCACTCCGCGAGAAGCCGTGCCTTCTGCGCCGCGACTTCAGCCGAAATGGGCACGTAGAGAGTGGGATTCGGCAGGTCGGACTCCCACTTGAGGATCTCGTAGCCCAGCACCAGATGGGCCCGGAACTCGGTCGGGATCAGCTCGGCCAGCAGACGGTGATCCTGGTGGTAGTCCTCGCGCTGAGGGCCCAGCACCAGGTCGGGCTCGCAACTGCGCCGGAACGCGGCGAGGTGCCGTTTGACCGCACCCCAGTGCTCGGGCAGGTGCCCGTCGGGCAGGTCGGCCACGGTCAAGCGCACGTCGGCCTGCGGGAAGAAGGCCGAAAAGGCGCTCTTCTCCTCGATCTCGCGCTCGGTGCCGGCGCCGGTCAAGACGAGTGCGTGGATGACGAGGCCGGGATTGCTGCGCTCGAGCTGCATCAGGGTGGCTCCGGCGCCGATGATGATGTCGTCGCAGTGAGCGCCGACCACCGCGACCGAGCCGATGCCCGCCCCGGAGAAAGTCAGCGGGATCATGCCGGCGCTTCCGCCAAAGCCGAGGGTGCCTCCCAGACCGCCCACGGGCGGACACCGCGGTTGTAGTCGGCGTCGAGTTCGGCGCGCTCCTTGAAGGTGTCTGCCGGCTTCCAGAAGCCGTCGTGCTGATAGCCCAGCAACCGCCCGGTGCCGGCAAGCTCCATGCACGCGTCGCCGACGAGGTCCCCGTTCTCGGGGATGAGGTCGATGACGTCCTGGCGGAGCACGAAGTAGCCGCCGTTCACCCAGATCGGGAACTTGGCGATGGGCGCGATCTCCTTGATGTCGCCCTGAGTGCTGACGTCGACGCAATGGAACGACGACTGCGGCGGCACGACAAGCATCGACGCGGCCGCACCGGCGGCGTGGAAACGATCGATCATCGTGTCCAGCGGCGCGTCGGTCAGGACGTCGGCGTAGTTAGCGAGGAAGTACTCGTCGTCACCGAGGTATTTGCGAACGCGGCGCAGCCGCTCGCCGATCGGCGACTCCAGGCCGGTGTCGACGAAGGTGATCGTCCAGTTCGACATGTCGGAGTCGAGCAGCTCGACCTTTCCGCCCCGCATGACGAAATCGTTGGACTCGGTCTCGCGGTAGTTGACGAAGAAGTCCTTCACCATGGACTGGCCGTAGCCGAGGCACAGGATGAACTCGGTGTGACCGTAGTGCGCGTAGTAGCGCATCACGTGCCACAACAGCGGTCGGGGCCCGACCATCTGAAGTGGCTTCGGGATGAGGTCACCGGCGGCGCTGCGCATCCGCATGCCGTAACCGCCACAGAACAGTACGACCTTCATTTGCCTGCCCCCCGCCGCAAACCGCTCACTGCTGTTCTCCTTCGACCGGTCATCGAACTTTCAAACCCAACTACTTACAAACTCCATTATTACATACTATTTGAACGAATAAGCGCTTAAATTATGACTACAAGTACCCCAGGTCAGAACTTCTTGAACTTGTAACTTGTTATGGCGCGTTTTCGAGGATCGCTGGTTCGAGAGCCACCACACGTGCCGTACCAGCGTCAGAGGAGAGCCCCGTACCCGGCGGAGGGCGGCTGGGCCATCACCGTGGCGACCAGTCCGTACCTGGGTCCGGCTGCGGGACCCTGGCTCGCCGCCGCTCGTGGCACCCCGCCCAACAGGCTCGGGGGCACATTGCCGACCGCGCCCGGGGTGGCCCCCGGCAGGGCCGAACTGACGCCGGCGAGGTGTGCCGTGGGGATGACGCTGGTCCAGGCCGGGGGAACCGACAGCGATCCCAGGCTGGCGGCCTGGCCCATGGCTCCCAGTGCAGCACCGCCGGCTGCCTCCGCGCCGATGGTGGCCGCACCGGCGGCGGCCTCGGCAGCCTCCGCCGCCGCCTCGCCCACCTGGGTGGCGGCGGCTGCCATGCCCTGCATGGTCTGGGCGATGCCCAATACGCTGCTGATCGCGAACAGCGGCATCACGGCGATGTTCAGCAGGTTGGCGATGTCACCGGTGGAGGTGGTGCTGATCGGTACGCCCGCGGCGGCCGTGGCCAGCGATGCCGGCATCGCCATGCCTTGCAACGCGGACGGGACCGCGCTCACCAGCGAGGCCAGCGTCGCTTGAGTCGCCGCGGCCTCGCCGGTCGCCGCCGATACCGCAGTGGCCTGCGCTGCGGCTCCGGCAGGGTCGGTGACCTGCGGTGGCGCCTCGAACGGCGTCAGCGTCGACGCGGATGCCGAACTGGCCGCATAGCCATACATGGCGGCCGCGTCCTGCGCCCACATCTCGCTGTAGTGGGCCTCGGTGGCGGCGATCGCGGGCGAGTTCTGGCCGAAGAAATTGGTCGCCACCAGCGCCGCCAGCAGCGTCCGGTTCGCAGCGATCACCGCCGGCGGGACCGTCATCGCGTACGCCGCTTCGTAAGCACTCACCGCGGCACGGGCCTGGGCAGCAGCCTGCTCGGCCTGGGCGGACGTCGCGCCCATCCACACCGCATAGGGCTGGGCCGCAGCCGCCGAGGCGATCGCTGCCGGGCCGAGCCAGGGGCCGCTCGTCAGGCCCGCGATCACCGATGAGTAGGACGATGCCGCCGTCGCCAGCTCGGTGGCCAGCTGATCCCAGGCGACGGAGGCCGCCAGCAGCGGCTCCGGACCTGCGCCGGTGTACATCCGCGCCGAGTTGATCTCCGGTGGCAGTGCGCCGAAGTCCATGTGTCCAGCCCCCGATCGTCAGCGTGCCGCAGCGGCGTTGGCCGCCTCGGTGGCGGCGTAGGAACTTGAACTGGTGCTCAGCGCCTCGACGAACATCTCGTGAATCGCGGCTGCCTGTGCGCTCACCGCCTGGTAGAGCTGGCCGTGTGCGGCGAACTGCACTGCGGTGAGCGCGGACACCTCGTCGGCGGCGGCGGGCACGATGGCCGTGGTCGGAACGGCCGCGGCCGTGCTCGCCGTGCCCACGGCGCTGCCCACGCCCTGCAGCGTGCTGGCCGAGGCCGCCAGTGCTTCTGGCTGCGTGGTGACGAACGACATGCGCCTCTCCTAACGCGAAACGGTTGACGATGCAGCGGCGTGAGGGAGGCAGTCATTGCAAAGAGTCCAAACTCGTAGTTCAGACCCGTTTTCCTGCCCCCCGCAGACCAACAGATCAGGCTTATACCCATTCTACATACTTTTAGAACGTAGTGCAGCCTCAGAACCGACCTTAGGTATTGCCAGCGCGTCGATGCAGTCATGTCGGCGTGTAACCATGCAGGTCATTGCGAACTTGATAACCTCACAGGTGGCAGCCAAAGTGCCGCCTGAGACACACGCCGGTGGGCGGCTCACCATCCGATGGTCTGGCCACCAGGTCGAGGAAGGCATCGCGATGATGAAGGTGATCGCTCCGCTCAACGCTGCTGGCCGATATTCAGCACGCCCGGAAGTGTCCTGCGGCTAGATGTCGACTGAATCGGCCGACGGACGAGCTGACAGCACCCGGCAACAGATTCTGCGGGCGGCCGCACACCAGTTCGCCCGCCGCGCGTACCACGACGTGGGGCTGGACGACATTCTCGCCGAAGCCGAGCTCACCAAGGGCGCGATGTACTTTCACTTCCGCTCCAAACACGCGCTCGCGGTGGCCATCATCGAACAACACACGTCAGGGGGCCGCGCGGCCGTCGAGGACCTGCTGTCCCGGCAGCTCTCCGGCCTGGAAACCCTGATCGATATCTCCTACCTGATCGCGGTGCAGGACATCTCGAAGGATGTGGCCAGGGCCGCTTTGCACCTCATCGAGTCGGTGGGCCGCACCGAAGGGTTGCAGTCCGCGCTGCTCGGAGGCTGGGTCGACGCCCTGGCCAGCGTCGCCGAACGCGCGATCCGGGAGGGGGATATCGCCCAGCGGTGGGAGCCGCGCGACGTCGGCCGCCTGATCGTGTCGATGTACCTGGGGCTGCGCCAAACCAGCGACCTGGACGACCCACGGGGATTTCTGCTCGACCTGGAAAGAAACTGGGTTCTGATCCTGGCCGCAGTCCTGCAGCCCGACCGGGCCGACTACTTCGGCCAATTCCTCCGGCGGCGGACCGCGCTGGCGGTGAAGGCCGCCCCGGCCCAGGTGAGCGCTACATGAGTCGGCACCGGCGGCGATCTGGCACGCGTGATCGAAAACCCTGCGCCGGCGGCTGTTAGGCTTATCCGGCTGACCAGCAAGAACAAGACGCCGAGGTCCGGAGCTGAACCGGATTGACATCACTGGGGAGGCATGGCCAATGGCGCGCCAGGTTCGATCCGAGGTAACCCGGCGGAAGATTCTGGACGCGGCGATCGACGTCTTCAGTGAGGTCGGCTACGCCGCCGCCGGGTGGGGCACCATCATCGAGCGAACCGGCATGACCAAAGGCGCCCTCTACCATCACTTCGATTCCAAAGAGGCGCTGGCGTCGGACATCATCGACGAGGGCGCCGAGGTGCTCCTCGGAGCTTTTCGCAACGTGTGTGGTTCTGCGTCGCCTGCCTTGGAGAACATGATCCACGGCACCTTCGCCATCGCCAACGTGCTGAGCACCGACAAGACGGCACGCGCGGCCGAGCAGCTGATCGCGGCCCTGAGTGGGTTCAATGACGCCGCCGCGCGCTGCTGCGCGGGGTGGGTGGCAGAAATGGCCGCGCAGGCCCGCGAGGCGATCGACGAAGGCGATCTGCGCGAGGACGTCGACCCACAGTCCCTCGCGGAGTCCATCGTCGGCGCCATGTTCGGCACCCGGTTGCTGTCCATCGCGGTGACCCGCAGCCGGCGCAGCGACGGCATGCTCGACGAGCTCAACGGGCAGCTGAGCAAGATCTGGATTTTTCTGCTTCCCGGCGTCGCGGCCGAAGCGTCACTGCCCTACTTCCAGCAGTTCCTGGCCCGTGAGGCACTGCGGCACACGCGGTCCAGCGCGTCGGCAGGTGCCGCGGCCGGAGCTCCGGAGGGTATCTAGCGTCAGGCGCTGACGGCGCGCGCCCGCCGGTCCTTCACGATGCGCGCCGGAACGCCGGCAACGTCGACGTCGTCGGGCACCGGCTTGGTCACGACCGCACCCGCGTAGATGCCGACGCGGCTGCCCACATCGGCGCCGAGCACCATCGCGCCCGGGTAGATGAAGACGTCATCGCCGATGCTGGGGTACTCGCCCGGACGACCCTCGCCGATCGTCACCCCTTGGTGAATGCGGCAGTTGGCTCCGATCTTGGCCCGGTGATGCACGTGTACCCAGCCGACGTGGGCGACGGAGAGGCCGGGTCCGAAGGCGTTGAGCGGAATGCCGAATCCCAGCTTCTCGCCGAGGAACTTCAGCCGCAGGCGAAGATAGCCCGCGACGAGGTGGCCGAACGGCGTCCGCGCGGTATTCGTCCAATATTCCGTCTTGCGCAGCATGCGCTGGAAGTAAGGGGCCCGGTGCATGATCCGGTAGTGATGCCGCCAGCGCTCAAGTCCTTGCGCATGCAAGTCCGCCTCGAGGTAGGACTCCAAGTCGTTGCGAGTCTTGATCACACCTGAAACCATACTACAGGTATCAAGAATGCCCTATCTGGATACCGTAAGTCTAGGTGAATTCATATCTTGCACCGGTCCGGGGCGTGCCCGGGCCGGCCGGCGTCTAGCGCTCCTCTTCCCACAACTGTTCGGTCAGGTCCTGGAAAGCGGCCAGGGCAAATTTGTCGTCAGCGCGCATCACCGCCGACCTGCTCATCAGCGCCCGCACCACCGAGCCGTCCTTGTGTGCCAACTCGACCACCATGTTGGCCAGGGCGTGCAAAAACGAGAGCAGCGAGGACTCCGACTCCGGAGCCTGGTGGAAGATCTCGTGAAACCGCAGTGCCAGCACCTCTTCCGGATCGCAACCCACCATCTGGGCAAATGCGGTGTTGGTGAACAGGATGCTGCCGTCATCCGCGATGGCGAGAACGGGAACCGGGATCCGTTCGAGCACCACCAGCGCAGGCAACTGCTTCAAGGTGGTCATCGGGGATTGGCTGGGCTGCCGATTCCGTCTTCGCTCCACTTGGCGATTATGGCCTATCGCTGCGGCACGTCTCACACCGCTTACCCCGAAAACCTGAACCGCGGTTCGTAATGTGGCCGTCCGGCTTCGTATTTGTTACTTGACGACTGGCCCGGAAACCCACTTGCTGTCACTCCGCCTCGGGTGCTTGATACCGCGGAAACACCCCGGACGGTGCGGGCAGTGCCGTTCCGGGGGCCAGCCGGGCGCCGGCCGCGGCGAACGTCCGTTGCTCGTCGGTCTGGCCGAGCAGGTCGAGTAACTTGCTCGCCGAATCCGGCATCACCGGGCTGACCAGAAGCGCCGCGATGCGGACCACCTCGCAGGTGACGTAAAGGGTGGTCCGGAACCGTACCTGGTCTGCCTCCGCTTCGCTCTTGCGCAGCACCCAGGGTTGTTGCGCGGAGAAGTACCGGTTCGCCTCGCCCAGCATCAGCCAGATCGCCTCGAGCGCCAAATGCATTGCCTGCGAGTCGAAATGGACACGGACGCGATCCAAGAGCCCGTCGGCCGTGGCCAGCAGCTCAGTGTCCGCGGCAACGAACTCACCTGGTTCCGGCACCACCGCGCCCAGATTCTTGGCCACCATGGACAGCGAACGCTGAGCCAGGTTCCCGAGTTCGTTGGCCAGGTCGGTATTGATCCGGGTGATGATCGATTCGTCGCTGTAACTGCCGTCTTGCCCGAAAGGTATCTCGCGCAACAGGAAATAGCGGACCTGGTCCACGCCGAAGGTATCGACGAGCGCCACCGGATCGACGATGTTGCCCACCGACTTACTCATCTTCTCGCCGCGATTGTGCAGGAACCCGTGCGCGAAAACCCTGCGCGGCAGCTCGATTCCGGCCGACATCAGAAAAGCCGGCCAATACACGGCGTGGAATCTGATGATGTCCTTGCCGATCATGTGCAAATCCGCGGGCCAGTAGCGGGCGAACAACTCCGAGTCGGTGTCGGGAAAGCCGGCGCCGGTCAGGTAATTGGTCAGCGCGTCGACCCAGACGTACATGATGTGGTCCGGATGCCCGGGAACCTGTACACCCCAGTCGAACGACGTCCGCGAGATGGACAGGTCGTCCAAACCGCCGGAGACGAAGCTGACGACTTCGTTGCGCCGGGTCTCGGGGGCGATGAAGCCGGGGTTGTCCCGGTAGTGCGCCAGCAGCTTGTCGGCGTAGGCGGACAGCCGGAAGAAGTAGGTCTGCTCCTCGGTCCAGGTCACCGGCGTGCCGGTCTCGACCGCGATCCGGGTGCCGTCTTCGAGCAGGCGGGTTTCCGATTCGACGAAGAACCGCTCGTCGCGCACCGAGTACCAGCCGGCGTAATTGTCCAGATAGATGTCGCCGGCGGCCTCCATGCGCCGCCAGATTTCCTTCGACGACTCGTGATGGTCGGGGTCGGTGGTGCGGATGAACCGGTCGAAGGAGATGTTGAGCTTCTCCTGCATGCGCTGGAAAACGTCGGAGTTGCTGCGCGCCAGTTGCGCGGTCGGCACCCCGGCGGCCGCGGCGGCCTGGGCGACCTTGAGGCCGTGCTCGTCGGTTCCGGTCAGGAAACGCACGTCGAAGCCGTCGAGTCGCTTGAAGCGGGCGATGGCGTCGGTCGCGATGTACTCGTACGCGTGACCCATGTGCGGCGCGCCGTTGGGATAGGCGATCGCGGTGGTGACGTAATACGGCTTCGGCAGGTGTTGGTTCATTGCGGCTCCACCCTAATCGGGTCGCCCGGTGCCCTGCGTGTGCACATATCGTGGGCGGCGTGAGCGCCAGACGAGAAGCACCGCCGCCGCCGGAGCCGCTTTCGCCGTTGATCGACGCGCATACCCATCTGGACGCCTGCGGGGTTTCCGACGCGCCGGGAGTGCGTGCCCTGCTCGACCGCGCGGCGGCCGTCGGCGTCGCCGCGGTGGTCACCATCGCCGACGACCTGGAATCGGCGCGCTGGGTGACGCGCGCGGTGGAGTGGGATCCACGTGCCTACGGCGCGGTCGCCCTGCATCCGACGCGCACGGGCGCGCTGACCCCGGATGCGCGCGCCGAGATCGAGAGATTGGCGAACCACCCCCGCGTGGTGGCGGTTGGCGAGACGGGCATGGACCTGTATTGGCCGGGCCGGCTCGACGGATGCGCGCCGCCGGATGTGCAACGTGAAGCCTTCGCCTGGCATATCGACCTGGCCAAGCGGACCGGCAAGCCGCTGATGATTCACAACCGCGACGCCGACCGGGAGGTGCTTGACGTGCTGCGCGCAGAGGGCGCGCCGGAGACTGTGATCTTTCACTGCTTCTCATCCGGCAGTGAGATGGCTCGCACTTGTTCGGCGGCGGGATGGTTGCTGAGCCTGTCCGGGACGATCAGCTTCCGTAACGCCCGCGACCTGCGCGAAGCCGTTCCGCTGATACCGGTGGACCAGATATTGGTGGAAACCGACGCGCCATTTCTCACCCCGCATCCATATCGGGGCGCAGCGAACGAGTCCTACTGCCTGCCCTACACCGTGCGCGCCCTTGCTGAACTGGTGAATCGCCCGCCCGAGGAATTAGCGGAAATCACCACGAGCAACGCTCGCCGGGCGTACCGGCTGGATGAAGTGGAGGCTTCCTAGCTCCTGAACCGGCACAGAATCTTTCAGTAGGAGTTGCTCAGCACTCGCCGGTTCGTTACCGTCTTGTGATCGAACGGGTGGGCCTATGGGCCCATTTGTTATTTCAGCTGAATATGGTCGGTAGCTCGTCTCGAACTTTTGCTGCGTTGTTGCTGCGTAAGGGTCGTGGTAGGTCGGAACAGACTTGGGATACGTAGAGATTGACTGGGATTGACATTGAATCTGCTTACTAAACTTCATCAAACTGAATCGCCCACATTGCGCCTGCTGGTTGGCGCCCTGCTGTTGGCACTCACATTCGCCGGCGGATACGCCGTGTCCGCATCCAAGACCGTCACGCTGACCATCGACGGCACCTCGATGAAGGTGCAGACGATGAGGTCGCGGGTGATCGACATCGTCCGGGAGAACGGTTTCGCCGTCGAGGAGCGCGACGACCTGTACCCCGCTGCCGACGTCACCGTCGGCGACTCGGCCACGATCGTGCTGCGTCGCAGCCGGCCGTTGGAGATCACGCTGGACGGCCAGAACTCGCGGCAGGTGTGGACCACGGCCTCGACGGTGGACGAGGCGCTGGCGCAGCTAGCCCTGACCGACACCGCGCCCGCCGCGGCGTCGCGCGCCAGCCGTGTCCCGCTGGCGGGGATGGCCCTGCCCGTCGTCAGTGCCAAGACGGTTCAGATCGATGACGGCGGCACCGTCCGCACGGTGCACCTGCCCGCGCCGAACGTGGCCGAACTGCTCAACGCCGCCGGCGCGCCGCTGCAGGACAGCGACCAGGTGATCCCCGCTCCGGCGACACCGATCACCGACGGCATGCAGATCCAGGTCACCCGCAACCGGATCGAGCGCGTCACCGAGCGCGTGCCGCTTCCTCCGCCGGCGCGCCGCATCGAAGACCCCGAGATGAACATGAGCCGTGAGGTCGTCGAAGATCCGGGCGCCCCGGGCATGCAGGACGTCACGTTCTCCGTGGCCCAGGTGAACGGTGTCGAGACCGGTCGCCTGCCGATCGCCAATGTGGTGGTGACCCCGGCCCGCGAAGCCGTGGTGCGGGTCGGCGCCAAGCCCGGTACCGAGGTGCCGCCCGTCAGCGACGGAACCATCTGGGACTCGCTGGCCGGCTGTGAGGCCGGTGGCAACTGGGCCATCAACACCGGAAACGGGTTCTTCGGCGGTGTGCAGTTCGACCAGGGCACCTGGGAGGCCAACGGCGGATTGCGCTACGCCCCGCGCGCTGACATGGCCACCCGCGAGGAGCAGATCGCGATCGCCGAAGTGACCCGGCAGCGCCAGGGCTGGGGCGCCTGGCCCGTGTGCAGTGGACGAGTGGGTGCCCGCTGACGATCCGGCTGCTCGGGCGCACCGAGATCCGGCGGTTGGCCAAGGAGCTTGATTTCCGGCCGCGAAAGTCCTTCGGACAGAACTTCGTGCACGACGCCAACACCGTGCGCCGGATCGTCACGGCATCTGGCATCGGCAAGTCCGACGTCGTCGTGGAAGTGGGCCCGGGACTGGGTTCGCTGACGCTCGCGCTGCTTGATCGCGGCGCGACCGTGGCCGCCGTCGAGATCGATCCGGTGCTGGCCGCCCGGCTGCCCCAGACGGTGGCCGAGCATTCCAACAGCGAAGCCCAGCGGCTCACCGTGCTGCACCATGACGTGCTGACGCTGCGCCGTGGAGACCTCGCTCAGCAGTTGCCCACCGAACCGACCGCGGTGGTGGCCAATCTGCCGTACAACGTCGCGGTTCCGGCGATCCTGCATCTGCTTGCCGAATTTCCCTCCATCCGCACCGTGACGGTGATGGTGCAGGCCGAAGTCGCCGAGCGGTTGGCCGCCGTGCCGGGCGGCAAGGAATACGGTGTGCCCAGCGTCAAGGTGAACTTCTACGGCCGGGTGCGGCGCTGCGGCACGGTGTCGCCGACGGTGTTCTGGCCCATCCCGCGTGTCTACTCCGGCCTGGTGCGCATCGACCGTTACGAGACGTCGCCGTGGCCCACCGACGAAGGATTTCGCAAGCGGGTCTTCGAGCTGATCGACATCGCGTTCGCGCAGCGCCGCAAGACGTCGCGCAATGCGTTCGTAGAGTGGGCCGGATCGGGGAACGAATCGGCGCGCCGATTGCTGGCCGCCAGCATCGACCCCGCCCGCCGCGGCGAGACGCTGTCGATCGAAGACTTCGTCCGGCTGTTGCAGCGATCCGGTGACGGGGACCTCGGGAACGGCGCGGCGCCGGATCCCGTTCCGGCAACCACTGGGTGAGCACACACAGCGGGGGTGCCGCTACGTGTGGTTCGCCGCGGGCAGCGATAGTCTGCTGCGGTGTCAGCATCTGACGGCAACACCGCCGAGCTGTGGGTGCCCACCGGGTCAACCACCGTTCGGGTGCCGGGGAAGGTCAACCTCTACCTGGCCGTAGGCGACCGCCGCGACGACGGCTACCACGAGCTGACGACGGTTTTTCACGCCGTGTCGCTGTTCGACGAGGTGACGGTCCGCAATGCCGATGTGCTCTCGCTGGAGCACGTCGGCGAGGGCGCCGACACGCTGCCCACCGATGAACGCAACCTCGCCTGGCGGGCGGCCGAGCTGATGGCCGATCACGTCGGGCGCGCTCCCGACGTGTCGATCCTGATCGACAAATCGATTCCGCTGGCCGGAGGCATGGCCGGCGGCAGCGCCGATGCGGCCGCCGTGTTGGTGGCGATGAACGCCTTGTGGGAGCTCAACCTGCCCCGCCGCGACCTGCGGCTGATGGCCGCCCAGCTGGGCAGCGACGTCCCGTTCGCGTTGCACGGCGGGACCGCGCTGGGCACCGGGCGTGGTGAGGAGCTGGCCACCGTGTTGTCCCGCAACACCTTTCACTGGGTGCTGGCCTTCGCTGACAGTGGGCTGATGACGCCGGCGGTGTATGCGGAGCTGGACCGGTTGCGCGAGGTCGGGGATCCGCCGCGGCTGGACGAGCCCGGCCCGGTGCTGGCCGCGTTGGCGGCCGGTGACCCCCAGCAACTCGCGCCGCTGCTGGGCAACGAAATGCAGGCCGCGGCGGTGAGCCTGGATCCGGCGCTGCGGCGGGCACTGCGCGCGGGAGTGGAAGCGGGGGCACTGGCCGGCATCGTGTCCGGTTCGGGTCCCACCTGCGCCTTCCTGTGTGAATCGGCGGACTCCGCGGTGGACGTCGGCACCCAGTTGTCCGGGGCGGGCGTGTGCCGCACCGTCCGCGTCGCCACCGGGCCGGTGCCGGGTGCCCGTGTCGTCCCGGCGCCCGCGACGCATGGCGAATGAATCGCAGGGCCGTTAACGCGGCTGTGACATCGCACTCATGTCGCGTTACCGTTTGGCACTTACTTAAGGATTGCTTAAGATAATCCGCGGTGGCGAGTACCGGCAGCCCAACGCAGGGCCGCAGCTCTCTATCAAATCGAGACCTAACCGCTCCTCAACGTGTGCGCGCGCCTGCCTACAAGCGTGATGTGGCAAGTGCAACATGAAAGCTCGGACCTTGGGGACAGCGCTAGTACCGAGGAGGTTTGCGTGAGCAGGTTTACCGAGAAGATGTTCCGCAGTGCCCGAACGGCGACAACGGGCATGGTCACCGGTGAACCCCACGAACCTGTCCGTCACACCTGGGGCGAGGTGCACGAGCGCGCTCGTTGTATCGCAGGCGGCCTGGCCGCCGCGGGCGTCGGACTCGGCGACGCTGTCGGCGTCCTCGCCGGATTCCCTGTGGAGATCGCTCCGACCGCCCAGGGCCTGTGGATGCGCGGGGCGAGCCTGACCATGCTGCACCAGCCCACGCCGCGCACCGACCTGGCCGTGTGGGCGGAAGACACCATGACCGTCATCGGCATGATCGAGGCCAAGGCCGTCATCGTCTCCGAGCCGTTCACGGTGGCCATCCCGGTGCTGCAGGAGAAGGGCATCACGGTTCTCACCGTGGCCGACCTGCTGGCGTCGGAACCGATCGATCCGATCGAGGTCGGCGAGGACGAACTGGCGCTCATGCAGCTGACGTCGGGATCCACCGGTTCCCCGAAGGCGGTGCAGATCACCCACCGCAACATCTACTCGAACGCCGAGGCGATGTTCATCGGCGCCGAGTACGACGTCGACAAGGACGTCATGGTCAGCTGGTTGCCCTGCTTCCACGACATGGGCATGGTCGGATTCCTCACCATCCCGATGTACTTCGGCGCCGAGCTGGTCAAGGTGACGCCGATGGACTTCCTGCGCGACACGCTGCTGTGGGCCAAGCTCATCGACAAGTACAAGGGCACGATGACCGCGGCGCCCAACTTCGCGTACGCCCTGCTGGCCAAGCGGCTGCGCCGCAACGCCAAGCCGGGCGACTTCGACCTCTCGACGCTGCGCTTCGCGCTGTCCGGCGCCGAGCCCGTCGAACCCGCCGACGTCGAGGACCTGCTCGACGCCGGCAAGCCGTTCGGCCTGCGGTCGTCGGCGATCCTGCCGGCCTACGGCATGGCCGAGACCACGCTGGCGGTGTCGTTCTCCAAGTGCAACTCGGGCCTGGTCGTCGACGAGGTCGACGCCGATCTGATGGCCGCGCTGCGCCGGGCCGTTCCCGCCACCAAGGGCAATACCCGCCGGCTGGCTACGCTCGGGCCGCTGCTGAAAGACCTCGAGGCTCGGGTGGTGGACGAGAACGGCAACGTGATGGCGGCCCGCGGCGTCGGGGTCATCGAGTTGCGTGGTGAGTCCCTCACCCCGGGCTACACCACCATGGGTGGCTTCATCCCGGCACAGGACGAGCACGGCTGGTACGACACGGGCGACCTCGGCTATCTCACCGACGAGGGTCATGTTGTGGTGTGCGGCCGCGTCAAGGACGTCATCATCATGGCCGGCCGCAACATCTACCCGACCGACATCGAGCGGGCCGCGGGCCGCGTCGACGGCGTCCGCCCTGGCTGCGCGGTAGCAGTGCGTCTGGACGCCGGGCATTCCCGGGAATCGTTCGCCGTCGCCGTCGAGTCGAACGCCTTCGAGGACCCGGCCGAGGTACGCCGCATCGAACACCAAGTGGCGCACGAAGTCGTCAAGGAGGTCGACGTGCGGCCGCGCAACGTCGTGGTGCTGGGCCCGGGGACCATTCCGAAGACACCGTCGGGCAAGCTGCGCCGGTCGAACTCCGTCACCCTGGTCACCTAGGCAGCGCGCCGAATAGTGCCTCCGGCTCGCGCCGGGTGGCTTCTTCTCTTTCGCTTCGTGGCTGTCGGCTCTTGAGCTCGAGCCACCTCCTGGGCAATTCTCGTAATGCCATCTTTTTGGATGGTCGTTGCCCGTCTCCGAGGGGAGCCACAGGGATGTCGTCGCCAATCCGAGTGTTACTAGCAGTCGTCACTGTCTGGTTTGTCGCTGCGACGGTGGCCGGTTGCCACGACGGCCGCAGCATGGGGCCCACCGGGGAGCCGACCAGCGCCGGCCCCGCCGACGGCTCACGCGGCGTTTCGACCAAGTTCGTCAGCTACACCGCCAACCAGGGATTCGAAGCCACGGTAGCTGCGTTGACGAAGGCGGCCGCCGAGCACGGGATGACGATCGTCGGCGAAGTGAACCAGGACGCTGAATTGGCGGCGAACGGGCTGCGCCTGCCCGGAGCGCACACGTTCTTCGTCGGCAACCCGCAGCTCGGCAAAACGTTTTTCGATGCCACCAAAGCCATCGGCGCGGTTGTCCCGGTCCGTATGCACGTGTGGGTTGACGCAGACGGTCCGGCCCACATCGGCTATTTCGATCCGGCACCGCAGTTCGCGTCCGTCGATCCCGGACTCGGCGACGGCGGACAGCAGATCTCTCAGCAGATCCGAACCATTGCCGAAGCTGCCGCCGGCGGTCCGATGACCACAACCCCGGTCGAAACCCGGTTCGTCACGGTCACGGCCAACGGTGAATACGAGGCGACGATCGGCGCGCTGCACGATGCCGCCGACAAACACGGCATGGTCATCCTCGGTGACTTGAACGAAGAGACAAGGTTGAAGGCGGTGGGGGTGCAATCCCAGCACGCGCACAGTTTCTTCCTCGGTGATCCGCAGATCGGCAAAACGCTGTTCGGCGCTAACCAGGCGATCGGGGTGGTGGTTCCGGTGCGGGTGACGGTGTGGGCGAGCGACCGGGGTGGTCCGGCTTCGATCAGCTACTTCGATCCGGCCCCGGAGTTCACCGCTGTCGATCCGGCCCTCGCCGACGCGGGGAGGAAGATTTCGGACGCGATCCGCGCGACGGTCGACACCGCGGCCGGCAAGCCGTGACGCGCTGGTCTCGGTTGGTCAGCCACTGAGAAGGTTGGCGCTCACACTGGTGGACGTCATCGGCAGTCTCCCGGAAGTCGGGTGGCAGGAAGGTGGCTCGCCACAGTTGCTGCGTCACATGACTTAACTAGTGGCGCAGTTGATTTCGGCACTGATCAGGTTCCGATCAGACGTAACGACGCCCACAGCGCCACTACCGCCGCGACGACCGCGACCGGCGTGGTGAGCAACCCGAGTTTGGTGAATTCGCCCAGCTTGGTGGAGTGCCCGCGCTGGTGCAGGACGCGTCGCCACAGCATGGTCGCCAGTGACCCGGTGTAGGTGAGGTTCGGGCCGATGTTGACCCCCAGGAGAACCGCCAGGACGGCGGCGGGACCGGCGGGCGCCACCAGCGGAACCAGCATCAATACCGCGGGCAGGTTGTTGACGACATTCGCCGCCACCGCGGCAACGGCAGCGATGGCCAGCAATCCGAGCAGTCCATCGGGATGCGGAAGCCGGCTGCGCAGCGCGTTGTCGAGCCCGTTGTCGATGACGGCCCGCACCACCACGCCCAGGGCGAGCACGAAGATGAGAAAGGGGATGTCCGAGGAGCGGGCCATCGCGACAACGCCGGTCTTGCGTGACGCCGTCGCATGCACGGCAAGAACGAGGGCGCCCGCGGCGGCTGCCCATGCGGGATTGACGCCCACGGCAGAGGTGACGACGAAGCCGGCCAGGGTGGCGGCCACGGTGGCGATGGCAAATTTCGGGGGAGTGGGCATCGGCTCGTCGGCAGGCGGCGCTTGCGGCTCGGCGGCCCCCAGGTCTTCGCGAAAGAACCGTCGAAACACCAGATATTCCACGCCGATTGCGGCAACCCAGGGCAGCGCCATCAGGGCAGTGAAGTGGGTGAAGCTCAGACCGGTCGCCGACAACGCCAGCAGATTGGTCAGATTCGACACCGGCAGCAACAGCGAAGCGCTGTTGGAAAGATGGGCGCACGCGTAGAGGTGCGGACGGGCCCGTACCCGCAACTGCGCTGCAGTGGCCGACACCACCGGGGTGAGGAGCACGACCGTCGCATCGAGGCTGAAGACGACCGTCACCAACGAGGCCGCGGCGAATACCGCGAACAACAAACGCCCGGACCCCCCGCCGGCAGCGCGGGCGATCCAGGCGCCGCACCACGTGAAGAGCCCCTCCTCCGCGCACGCCTGCGACAGCACCAGGACGGCGGCCAGAAACCCGACGACCGGCGCCAGCTCGAGCACTTCGCTGCGTGCGTCAGCAAACGAAACCGCTCCGATACCGACCACGACGGCGGCCGCGGGCACTGCGATCACGGCCTCCGGCCAGCCGAATGGCCGGATTACCGCAGCGGTCAAGACCAGCGCCAGCAGCACAGCCGAAATCGACTCGGCTACAACTAGACTCAACCGATTGGCCCCCCGCCTCACACAAGTCGGTCAACGATACCCGAGGATCCGGCACCGTGCATGCGCTGTGGGTCGCGCGCGGACTCCGTCAACGGCGGTGTGACCAATCGCGCGCCGCCGCGACAAATGTGGTGACGAAATCTCTTTGTGCCGAGTCGAATTCGCTGCTGTAGTCCATCGCGTCGTTGACCGCCCGGTGCTCGAAATTCAGCGAACAGCAGTCCGTGAGGTAGCCCTCGATGTACATGCTGGTGGCGCTGAGGGTGACCAGCGCGGTGTCGTCGGTGACCGGTGGGTCGACGAGGTTGTGCGAGCCGGTGCGCAGGATGCGGATCTGGTCATCGACGAAGTGGTCCGCTTCCCGGGTAGCGCTTGCCCGGAGAATGCCGGTAGGACCCAGGTAGTGGCAGTTCAGCATGTCGTGGTCGGCGGTGCCGCGCGCCATCTTCACCTTCCCGCCGACCAGGTGATCGGCGACCCGCACCCCGGCGCATTCGGGAGCGATATCCTGTTGCGGCGCAGCGAAGTCCGTCGGTAACTTGTTGGCCACGATCCGGGCCAGGATGACCAGTTGCTGTTGGGTGACCATCTCGTTGGGTGCGCCCAGCAGGGGCGTCCAGGTGAGCACGAACTGGGTCGAACCATGGTCTACGGCGATCGCCGACTCCGTTTCCGCGCGCACGAAGAACGCTTTGTCGGAATCGACGGTGACGTCCTGGCTGTTCCGGACGCGGCGGCCGCCGATGAGATCGGCGACGTCGGAAACCGGCCCGCCGATCGGAACGCTGAGCACGACACCGCCGAGGTCGTCCTTCGGCCCGTAATGGCACGACGCCATGCCGGCCGCGTGAAACGTCGAAGTGTCCAGCCGCTTGGTCGCCAGAATCTGCGGGGTGAGGCGGTGATAGGTGGTCTGGACATCGGCGATCGGTAGCGCCGCGCACAGATCGGAGATCCGCGATTGCGGCGGGTTCGGCGCCGGCGCACACCCCGTAGTGGCCAGCAGGAAAGCCGTGGCCAGCAGGAGGCATGCGGCCCCGTGTCGCAAGGTGTGCATCCAGGCCGACGTTACGGGACTTCTGTTGGCCGGCCTACCACGCGTGGACACGGTTCTGGGCGGGCTCGAGCCCGAATTCGATGAGCAACTCTGCGGCGTCGGCCGCCTGCTCACAGATGGTGGGGATTTCGGCGCGCTCGGCGGCGTTGAACGGCTCCAGCACGAAGGCTGCCGGATCTTTCCGTCCGGGCGGGCGGCCGATCCCGATCCGGACGCGGTGAAAGTCTTTGCTGCCCAGGGCGGCAGCCACCGAGCGCAACCCGTTGTGGCCTCCTTCGCCACCGCCGAGCTTGAGCCGGATGCGCCCGAAATCGAGATCGAGTTCGTCATGCAGCACGATGATGTCGGCCGGCGGCACCGAGTAGAACTTGGCCAGCGGACCCACCTGGCGGCCCGACTCGTTCATGTAGCAGCGTGGCTTGGCCAGCACCACCGGACGTCCAGCCAACCGGCCGGTGCTTATCTCGGCGCCGGAACGCTTGTGCGCCTTAAACTTCGCACCAAGCCGGGCGGCGAGGACGTCGGCAACCATGAACCCGACATTGTGCCGGGTCCGGGCGTAGTTCTCGCCCGGATTGCCCAGGCCGACCACCAGAAGGGGTTCGGCCACGGTGTGCTACTCGGACTCGGCTTCGGCTGCCTGGGCCTCGCCCGCTTCTTCGCCGGCTTCGCCCTCTGCTGCCGCGGCCTCGCCTTCCTCGCCCGCACCCTCTTCGGCCAGGTCCTCGGCGGTCGGCGCCTGCACCACGTTGACCACGAGCAGTTCCGGGTCGGAAATCAGGGTCACACCGCGGGGGAGCTCGATCTGGCCGGCGGTGAACTGGGTGCCGATTTCGGCGCCCTCGATCGACACCGTCAGCTGCTCGGGGATCGACAGCGCCTCGGCCTCGATCTCGATGGTGTTGGCGTCCTGGGTGACCAGGGTGTCCGGACCCGCCTCGCCCTCGACGACGACGTTGACCTCGACGGTCACCTTCTCGCCGCGCCGTACGACCAGCAGGTCGGCGTGCTGGATGGTGCGGCGGATCGGGTGGATGTCCAGCGCTTTGGTCAGTGCGAACTGTTCCTTACCGGCGATGTTCAGGGTGAGCACCGCGTTGGTGCCCGAGTGCCGCAGCACAGCCGCGAAGTCGTGTGCGTCCAGTTCGAGATGCTGCGGGTCGGCGCCGTGGCCGTAGAGGACGGCGGGAACCTTGCCGCTGCGGCGGGCCCGGCGGGATGCACCCTTGCCGGTCTCGGTACGCACCGTGACGGCGAGTTGGTTGACTGTTGCTTTGGCCATGTGTCGCTCCTGTATGTAAGGCACGGCCAGGGATCGCGACAGAATGCCGGTCTCCGTCGATAACGGTGCTGGTCTGTTGCCCAGCTACCCTCGCCGTGACGCCGGGTCAGGTTATCGCACCGGCGGGCCAGAGCGGAAATCCCCCGAGGGGTCGCCCAGTGGCGCGAGCAGACGTGAACTCGCACTGGAACGCGCGTTCCAGTGCGAGTTCACGTCTGCTCAGCGGGGGGGTCAGAGCGGAAACGAGGTGCCGGTGAGCTGCTCAGAGAGGTCCCACAGCGCGGCGGCGGTCTTCGTATCCCGGGCGGCGCGGCTACGACCGACCGGCTGGGTCCGGCCCATGTAGCCGAATCGGGGCCCGATGAACGAGTCGCCGGGTAAGTCCTGGGAGGCGGCGTACAGCGTCTGGCGGGCGCCGAAGTCGGCGTCGGTGGCGATGACGCGTGTGGCCGCCGACATGATCGCGTCACCGAGCTTGCGCCCGGAGGCGCCCTGCAGATTGGTGTGCGAGTAGCCGGGGTGCGCCGCCAGCGCACGCAGCGACGAACCCGCCCTGTCGAGTCGGCGCTGCAGTTCGCTGGTGAACAGCAGGTTGGCCAGCTTGGACTGTGCGTAGGCCAGCCACGGCGAGTAGCGGCGGTTCTTGTAGTTGAGGTCAGCCAGGTCGATCCGGCCGGGCCAGTGTGCCATCGACGACACCGTCACCACCCGGTCGCTGAGTTTCGGCAGTAGCAGGTTGGTCAGCGCGAAGTGGCCGAGGTGGTTGGTTCCGATCTGACTCTCGAAGCCGTCGACGGTCAGCGAATACGGAACGGCCATGATGCCGGCGTTGTTGATCAGGACGTCGGCGCTCTCGACACCCTCGGCGAATTCCCGCACCGACGACAGGTCCTGCAAGTCGAGTGCCCGAACCTGCACCAGGCCGCGGATGCCGGCTGCCGCTTTCTCGCCTTTGGCCGTATTGCGGACGGCCATGATGACCGTGGCCCCGCGCCCGGCCAACTCCCGGGCCGTCACCTCGCCCAGTCCGCTGTTGGCGCCCGTGATGACGACGGTGCGTCCGGCGAACGAGGGAAGGTCAGCCGCTGTCCAATTGGTCATGGTCTCAGTCTGCGGCGTCGAACTCCAAGGGCACGCTCAGGGGTCCGGTGATGCCGCTCATGGCGCGCCACGGGCCGGAACCGGTGAGGCGTGGGTTGGTCATGCGGGCGGTGATGACGCGAAGGGCTTCGGTGAGCTCGAGACGGGCGAGGTGAGCACCGAGGCAATAGTGGACGCCGCCGCCGAAATTGAGGATCGGCGCCGGGCCTACCCGGGCGATGTCCAGACGTTCGGGATCTGGGTAGGCGTTGCCGTCCCGGTTGGCCGAGGCGGTATTGGCCAGCACCAGGGTGCCCGCGGGGATCCGCACACCGGCCAGCTCGACATCCTCGGCGGCCTGCCGGAGGGTGCCGAAAATGATTGGGCTGTAACGCATCAACTCGTGGACAGCGGCGTCGGCTATCTCCGGGTGACGGGACACCATAGCCCATTCGGCGGGGTGGGCGGCCAAGGTTTGCACCGCGGCGGCGAGTTGATTGCGGGTGGTGTCGGTGCCGGCGCCCAGCAAGGTGGCGCACAGCATCAGCAGTTCAGCATGAGTGAGCCGGTCGCCGTCATCCTCGGCGCGGATGAGGTCGGAGATGAGATCGTCGGTCAACGACTTGCGCCTTGAGGCGATCAGGCCTTCGAGGTAAGAGTCGAGTTCCTGCCAGGCGGTGAGGATCCGCGGAGCGTCCTGCGCGACGGTGGCCTCGAACAGCTTCTTGATGTCGTCGGTCCAGTCCGAGAACAGCTGCCGGTCCGCGGCGGGCGCGCCGAGCAGCGCGCAGATGATCGTCACCGGAAAACCCGCGGCGAGGTCGGTGACGACGTCACAACGGCCAATGTCGACGTGGCGCTCGACCAATCCGGTGATGATGTCGACGGTCAGAGCGCGCAGCCGCTCCGCAGCCCGCGGCGAAAATGCTTTGGACACCAGCCGGCGCAGGCGATGATGCTCGGCGCCGTCCAGGCCGAGGATGTTGCTGACCGCCCTGTCCCACAACGGTCCTGAAGTGATTCCGCGAGCGCCCAGCCCCAGGCCGTGCGCCGTGACAAATCGGTTGTCTCGCAACACCTGGCGAACCAGGTCGTGACTGAGGACCTCGGGTCCGTAGGGGCCGACGGCTATCGGCGCCTGATCGCGGGCTTCGGCGAGGACGCGGTGCGCCGCCGCCGGATCGGTGAGGTGGTCGTAGGCAATGGTGGGCAGACCGGCTTCGAAAACGCTCGGGCAACGGAGGGAGGTGGGGATGCTCATGGCTACCGACTATTCGGCGGACGGCGGTCCAGACCATCCGCCGCAGCGCGCAATTCTGCGCGCTGAACGGCGTACATTGCGCGTGCTCGCTGCCCCGATTTGCGCGGATGCGCGGATGTTGTTTCTGGGTTGCGGGGGCGATGCTGGCTACTATGAGCCAACATGCGGAGATGCCGTCGCTGACCTGGGGTGAGTGGGGTGTGAGCGAGTTGCTGCCGACGGGGACGGTGACGTTGCTGTTGGCTGATGTCGAGGGTTCGACGCGGTTGTGGGAGAGCCAGCCGGAGCAGATGACGGCGGCGGTGGCGCAGTTGAGTCGCGCGGTGGATGAGACGGTCGCGGCGTTTGGTGGGGTGCGTCCGGTGGAGCAGGGCGAGGGGGACAGCTTTGTGGCCGCGTTTGCGCGGGCCTCGGACGCGGTGGGGTGTGCGTTGGCGTTGCAGCGGGCGCCGTTGGCGCCGATCCGGATGCGGATCGGGTTGCATACCGGTGAGATCCAGTTGCGTGATGAGGGCAACTATGCGGGGCCGACGATCAATCGCGCGGCGCGTATCCGGGATTTGGCGCATGGTGGTCAGACGGTGATGTCCGGCGTGACTGAAGCGTTGGTGGTGGATCGGTTGCCGGAGGGCGCATGGTTGACCGAGTTGGGTAGTTATCCGTTGCGGGGGGTGCCGCGTCCGGAGCGGGTGGTGCAGGTGTGCCACCAGGATTTGCGCAATGAGTTTCCGCCGTTGCGGGTACGCAGTGTGGTTGCCGCGCATAATCTTCCGGCTCAACTGACGAGTTTTATCGGACGCCAGGCGGAGATGGCTGCAGTGCGGCACCTGGTGGTCGGCAACCGGTTGGTGACCTTGACCGGCGCGGGAGGGGCCGGCAAGACCCGACTCGCCGTCGAGGCGGCCGCCCAGTTGGGCGCCGAGTTCTCCGACGGGATCTGGTACGTCGATCTGGCGCCCATCACGAATCCGGCGGTGGTGCCCGTTACCACGGCCCGCACACTGGGCCTTCCGGATCAGCCGGGCCTGTCCAACGTGGAGACGCTGGTCAGGTACTTCGGTGAGAAGGAAACCTTACTGCTGCTGGACAATTGCGAGCACCTGCTCGATGCCTGCGGGGCGCTGGTGGTGGAGCTGCTGGCGTCGTGCCCGCGTTTGGCGGTCGTGGCAACCAGTCGCGAGCCGCTGGGGGTCCCCGGCGAGCTGAGTTGGCGGGTCCCCTCCTTGTCGCTTGTCGACGAGGCGGTTGAGTTGTTCGCCGACCGCGCTTGTCGGATCAGGCCGGAATTCGTTGTCACTCAGGACGACTCAGCGCTGGTCCGAGAGATCTGTGAACGACTCGACGGCATGCCGTTGGCCATCGAGCTGGCCGCCGCACGGGTTCGGGCGCTGTCGCTGAAGCAAATTCGAGACAGCTTGCACGACCGCTTCCGGCTACTGACCGGAGGAGCCCGTACGGCGGTGCGCCGTCAGCAGACACTGCGGGCCTCGGTGGATTGGTCGTATGCGCTGCTCACCGAAACCGAACGGGCTTTGCTACGCCGGCTCTCGGTCTTTGCTTCCGGATTTGACCTGGATGCGGCCGGGGCGGTGGGCGCCAGCAACGAGGTCGAAAGCTATCAGCTGATGGATCAACTCGGTCTGCTGGTCGACAAGTCCCTGGTAGTTGCCGACGATGTCCACGGTGGCATGCGTTACCGACTGCTCGAGACGGTGCGCCAATACGCGCAGGAAAAACTTGGCGAATCGGGCGAGGCCGATCAAGTGCGAACCCGCCACCGCGATCACTATGCGAACACCGCCGCCGAGATGTACGCGCAGGGTCAGCCCGCCGAGGACCGGTTGTTGCGCTGGGCACAAATCGAGATTGACAATCTCCGGGCGGCGTTCACCTGGAGCCGCGAGAACTCTGACCTCGATACAGCGCTGCGACTGATCTTGTCACTCGGCGCGTTATGGGTACGCGGTTCGCGCGTCGCGGAAGCATCGGCCGCTTTGGACGCCATCCTTATCGAGAACGGTCAGGCGCATATCTCGCCCGCGGTGTGGGCAGCTGCCGAGAGTTATCGATGCTCTCTGGCCACCTTCGGCGGCTTACCCGTAGACATTGCGCGGGCCCGGGAGGCACTGGCCGTCGCACGCGAACTGGACGACCGGTCACTGATTGTCCGAGCCCTCAACGCCTGCGGGATGAGCAGCATGTTCAGCCCAGAGGTGGCGCAGGCTTACCTGGCTGAAGCGTACGAGCTGGCCGCCGCCGGCGGTGAGCGGTGGGTCCAGTGCCAATTGGCCACCAGCCGGGCGGCAGTCGAGTGTGTGGCCGGCGAGCCCGTCGCGGCGCTGACCGCTGCGGAAGCTGCACTAGAGATCGCCGATAGCTGCGGCGACTGGTTCTACTCCCTCGACATCCGAACATGGTTGGGTCTCGCGTTGATGATGCGGGGGCGTCTCGACGAAGCGGAACGCGTTGCCGGTCGCCTTGCGCCGGAAGCCGAGATGGCGGGGGACTCCATCCATACCCTTTTCGGCCACATAACCCACGGCCTCGTTCTGGTCGCCCAGGGCCGATCGGCCGCGGCCAGGGCGGTCGCGGAATCCGCGGTGGTGATCGCGCAGGGCCTCGGGGGTGTGGGTGCAGACACGGCGTACGGGATCCTCGCTCAGGCCGCTCTGGCCGACGGCGACAGTGCTGGCGCGATGCGGTGGTGTGAGAGCGCTTGGCGCTACACATATCCGCAGCGAGAGGTATTCACCAAAAGTATGGTGCCGATGGCGGAGGCCGCATTGGCGAGCGGTGATCTGGTTACGGCCCGTTCGTGGGCGGATGACGCCGTCGCGGTGGTCCCGGGCTGGCACCAGTTTGTGGCGCTGACGGTGCGAGCTTTCGTCGCGTTGGCACAAGGTGACCGAGAGCGGTCCGAGCGCGACGCCTATGACGCACTAGCGGTGGCCTCGCAGACGGGTGCGTTCCTGCGGGTTCCCGACACGTTCGAATGCGTCGCCCGACTCGCAGCCGACGATGGTGACCACCCGTACGCTGTCCGTCTATTCGGTGCGGCCGACGGCATCCGGCAGCGCATGGGCCATGCTCGCTATCCGATGTATCAGGCCGGCTATCAGCTTGCCACGGAGAATCTGCGAGAAACCCTGGGACAGAATGATTTTGACGCCATGTGGGCCGAAGGTGCCGCTTTGTCTATCGAGGAGGCGATCGCATATGCGCAGCGTGGTCGCGGGGAGCGCAAACGTCCGGCTACCGGCTGGGGTGCGTTGACTCCGATGGAGCAGGACGTGGTGCGTCTGGTCGCCGAAGGCTTGGGTAACAGGGATATCGGTGCGCGGCTGTTCATCTCGCCTCGCACGGTGCAAAGCCACCTCACCCACGTGTACGCCAAGTTGGGTTTGGAGTCGCGGGTGCAGTTGGCGCAGGAGGCCGGGCGCCGCACCTAGCCGGTATTTGCGCGCTTCGGCTGATGTTATTGCCCGATCCGGGGCGCGATGCTGGCTACTATGAGCCAACATGCGGAGATTTCGTCGCTGACCTGGGGTGAGTGGGGTGTGAGCGAGTTGCTGCCGACGGGGACGGTGACGTTGCTGTTGGCTGATGTCGAGGGTTCGACGCGGTTGTGGGAGAGCCAGCCGGGGCAGATGACGGCGGCGGTGGCGCAGTTGAATCGTGCGGTGGATGAGACGGTCGCGGCGTTTGGTGGGGTGCGTCCGGTGGAGCAGGGCGAGGGGGACAGCTTTGTGGCCGCGTTTGCGCGGGCGTCGGACGCGGTGGGGTGTGCGTTGGCGTTGCAGCGGGCGCCGTTGACGCCGATTCGAATCCGAATTGGATTGCATACCGGTGAGATCCAGTTGCGTGATGAGGGCAACTATGCGGGGCCGACGATCAATCGCGCGGCGCGTATCCGGGATTTGGCGCATGGTGGTCAGACGGTGATGTCCGGCGTGACTGAAGCGTTGGTGGTGGATCGGTTGCCGGAGGGCGCATGGTTGACCGAGTTGGGTAGTTATCCGTTGCGGGGGGTGCCGCGTCCGGAGCGGGTGGTGCAGGTGTGCCACCAGGATTTGCGTAATGAGTTCCCGCCGCTGCGGGTGCGTACGATTGCCGCGTCGCACAACCTCCCCGTCCAGTTGACGAGTTTTGTTGGGCGCCAGTCGCAAATGACGGAGTTGCGTCAGCTCGTCAGCGCTAACCGGCTGGTGACGCTGACCGGCGCCGGTGGAGCGGGCAAGACCCGACTGGCCGTGGAACTGGCCGCGCAGCTGGCCGGCGAGTTCGCCGACGGCACTTGGTGCGTCGACCTGGCGCCGATAACCAATCCCGCCGTCGCGCCCGCGACCGTCGCGCGAACCCTGGGACTGGCCGAGCAGCAGGGACTTTCGGCAATGGACACCGTGGTGCGGTTCTTCCAGGAGCGCAAGGTTCTGATGCTGCTGGACAATTGCGAGCATCTGCTCGATGCTTGCGGCGCGATCATCGTTGAGCTGCTGGGGGCATGTCCGCGATTGACGATCCTGGCCACCAGCCGGGAGCCGCTGGCAGTGCCGGGTGAGCTCAGCTGGCGCGTGCCGTCGCTGTCTCTGGATGGTGAGGCGGTTGATCTGTTCATCGACCGAGCCAGGCTCGCTCGCCCCGATTTTGTTGTGACGGAGCCGAATCTGGTCGAGGAGATCTGCGAGCGTCTGGACGGCATGCCGCTGGCGATCGAGCTCGCCGCAGCACGGGTACGGGCACTGTCGCTGCCTCAGATCCTCGACAGCCTGCACGACAGATTCCGCCTGTTGACCGGCGGGGCGCGTACCGCGGTGCGCCGTCAGCAGACGTTGCGCGCCTCGGTCGATTGGTCACATGCGTTACTTACCGAGCCCGAGCGCGTGTTGTTCCGCCGGCTGGCGCCATTCATGGGTGGCTTCGATCTTGACGCCGCCCAGGCTGTGGGTGCTGCCAGTGAACTGGAGCGGTACCAGCTGATCGACCTTTTGAGTCTGTTGGTGGACAAGTCGCTGGTGGTCGCGATCCAGGCCGACGGCGGTACTGGAATGCGCTACCGGTTGCTGGAAACGGTGCGCCAGTACGCGCTGGAGAAGCTCGGCGAGTCCGGCGAAGCCCATGAGGTGCGTACCCGCCATCGCGACCACTTCACTGCCACCGCGCTCCAGCTGGAAGCGACAACCCAACCCTGGGATGAGCGACGATCGACGTGGGCAGAAGCCGAGGTCGCTAACCTGCGCGCCGCCTACGGATGGAGTCGGGAGAATTCGGACCATGAGGCCGCGTTGCGCCTGGTGTCCTGCTTGGCGCAGTTCTGGATAAGACGCGGCCGGGTCCGGGAAGGACTCGCCGGATTCGACGCCATCCTGACCGACGCCGGACAGGCTGAGGTCGCCGCGTCGGTGTGGGCGCGAGCGGTCGCCGAATACTGCGTGCTCGCGGGCTGGGTAGCCAGCCCGGCCAGCCTCGACCGGGCCGCTAAGGCACTGGAGATTGCTCGTGGACTCGGCGACCAGGCGCTGATCATTCGAACCGCGATCGGCTGCGGCATGGCCGCAATATACGAAGGGATCGACGCTAGACGGTACTTCGCTGAGGCCATCGAACTGGCAGCCGCTGCCGAGGACCGGTGGAGTCTGTGCCAGCTTCTCACTTACACGGCCGCGAACAGCCATTTCGCCGGTGACCCGGCCGGGACATATGACGCCGGCACGCGAGGGCTGGCGCTTGCTGATGAGCTGGGCGACCGATTGCTCGCGCAAATGTGCCGAACCTGGGTGGGTCTGGGTTTGTGGACGCTCGGACGGCTGGCCGAAGCTGGGGACGTTCTCAGTCCTTTCGCGGACGAGGGAGCGACATTCAATCCGTCCACCAAAGTTCTCGGTTCAATCGCCTATGGCATGGTGCTCGCCCATCAGGGACGGGCGGCCGAAGCGCGCGCCTTGGCGGAATCTGCCCGCCTGACCGTGGAGACGATGGGCGGTTATTACGGCTGGACCGTCTATGCCACGCTCGCTCACGCGGCTCTGGCGGGCGGCGACGCGCCAACTGCCAGGCGGGCCTGTGCGATGGGTTGGGAGTACATCACGCCGACAACCGAGATGATCACCAGGTCCATCAATCCGGCGGCAGAGGCGGCACTGGCCTGCGGTGATCTGGCCGCAGCCCGCCAATGGGCGGATGACACGGCCGCGATGGTGCCGGGCTGTCACCGAACGGTCGCGCTGACGATTCGCGCGCTGGTGGCCATCGCTCAAGGCGATCCGGAGCAGGCGGAGCGCGATGCTCAGGAAGCGCTGACGATCGCCGCGGATAATCGGGGTTACGTTCGGGTGGCCGACACGCTGGAATGCCTGGCCCGACTCGCTGTGGACAGTGGCAATCATCCTTATGCGGCGCGCCTGTTGGGCGCGGCGGACGCCTTCCGCCAGCATCTGGAACACGTCCGGTACCCGGTATATCAGGCCGATTACGACGCCGCAGTCGAGAAACTGCGAGAAGCATTGGGAACTAACGATTTCAATGCAGCCTGGGCTGAGGGTTCTGCCCTGTCCATCGAAGAGGCGATCGCTTACGCGTCACGTGGTCGCGGCGAACGCAAACGCCCGGCGAGCGGTTGGGGCTCGCTGACTCCCATGGAACTCGACGTGGTACGGCTGGTCGCGGAAGGTCTGGGCAACAAGGACATTGGCGCAAGGTTGTTCATTTCACCGCGCACGGTGCAGAGTCACCTCACCCATGTCTACGCCAAGCTCGGGTTGAGCTCCCGCGTCCAGCTGGTCCAAGAGAGCGGCCGACGGACCTGACCTGCTCCGGCAGGCGGCTAGCGCGACCCGACATCACTGGGCGACACTGGGAAGGTGACGTCCAGGGCCGAGCAAGTGATGTTCAAGTTCCTCAGTCTGCACGACAAGATCTATCAGGCGACGAACGGACGGATCGGGCACCGGGTGCCGGGTATGCCACCTAATTTGCTTCTCCACACCGTCGGTGCGAAGACGGGAAAAGCGCGCACCAACACGCTGACGTATGCCGAGGATGGCGACGACTATCTGGTCGTCGCGTCAAAAGGCGGCTATCCCAAAGCGCCCGGGTGGTATCACAACCTGAAGGCGAATCCCGATGTCGAGATCAACGTCGGCGCAAGGCGTTTCGCCGTCACTGCGCGCGCGGTCCTGCCGGACAGCCTTGACTACGCGCGGCTGTGGAAGCTGGTCAACAAGAACAACGCCAACCGGTATGTCGAGTACCAGAAGAAGACGTCGCGGCCGATTCCCGTGATTGTCCTGACGCCCAGGCCCTGAATCGCTCGCACCCGGCAATTGCGCCTATTGGCGGATGTTGTGGGCGCCAACGGGCGCGATGCTGGTTACCATGAGCCAACACGCAGAGATGCCGGCGCTGACCTGGGGTGAGTTAAGTGTGAGCGAGTTGCTGCCCACGGGGACGGTGACGTTGCTGCTGGCCGACGTCGAAGGCTCGACGGCGTTGTGGGAATCGCAGCCTGAACAGATGACGGCTGCGTTGGGACTGCTGAACCGAACGGTGGACGAGACCGTCGCCGCGTATGACGGCGTGCGTCCGGTCGAGCAGGGTGAGGGTGACAGCTTCGTTGCCGCTTTCGCGCGGGCGTCGGATGCGGTGGCGTGTGCCTCGGCGCTGCAGCGGGCGCCGTTGGCACCGATCCGGATTCGAATAGGGTTGCACACCGGTGAGATTCAGCTGCGCGATGAGGGCAATTACGCGGGGCCGACGATCAACCGAACGGCCCGAATCCGCGATCTGGCCCACGGCGGTCAGACGGTGATGTCCGGGGTGACCGAGTCACTCGTGGTAGACCGGTTGCCCGAGGCGGCGTGGCTGATAGACCTCGGTAGTTATCCGTTGCGGGGTGTGCCGCGACCGGAGCGGGTGGCCCAACTGTGCCATCCGGACCTACGCAACGAGTTTCCGCCACTGCGGGTTCGCACGGAGGTTGCGTCGCACAATCTCCCGGTACAGCTGACCAGTTTCGTCGGGCGCCAGTCGCAAGTGTCGGAAGTGCGGCAGCTGGTCATCGGCGACAGGTTGGTGACGCTGACCGGCGCCGGCGGCGTCGGGAAGACGCGTCTGGCCGTCGAGGTCTCCTCGCTGCTGAGTTCCGAATTCCCGGACGGCATTTGGTATGTGGATCTGGCGCCGATCACGAACGCCGCCGTCGCGCCGTTGACCGTCGCGCGGACCCTGGGGCTGCCCGATCAGCCCGGACGCTCCACGATGGAGCTGCTGGTGCGCTTTGTCGGCGAAAAAACCATGTTGCTGGTGTTGGACAATTGCGAACATCTCCTCGATGCCTGCGGAGACCTGGTGGTGGAATTGCTGGGATCCTGCCCGCGATTGACGATGCTGTCCACCAGCCGGGAGCCGCTCGGTGTGCCCGGTGAACTGACCTGGCGCGTGCCGTCACTCTCGCTCGCCGACGAGGCCGTCGAGTTGTTCGCTGAACGCGCTCGTCAAGCTCGTGCGGAATTTGTTGTCAATGAATCGAATACGGCGCTGGTGCAAGATATTTGCGAGCGGCTTGACGGCATGCCCCTGGCGATCGAACTTGCCGCGGCACGCATCCGGGCATTGTCATTGCAACAGATCGGCAGCTCCTTGCATGACAGGTTCCGGTTGCTGACGGGCGGTGCGCGCACGGCGGTGCGGCGACAGCAGACACTGCGTGCATCGGTGGACTGGTCGCACGCTTTGCTGACCGAGCCCGAGCGGGTCTTGTTTCGGCGCCTTGCCGTTTTCACCGGAGGATTCGATCTCGAGGCGGCTCAAGCGATCGGTGCCTGCAGCGAGATGGAGAGCTACCAACTTCTGGACCAGCTCAGCCTGTTGGTCGACAAATCGCTGGTGGTCGCCTTCGAAACCGGCACCGATACCGACTCAGGCATGCGCTACACATTGCTGGAGACGGTGCGTCAGTACGCGCAGGAAAAACTCGGCGAGTCAGGCGAGGCCGAACAGACGCGCACCCGGCACCGTGACTATTACACAACAACGGCAACGGAATTGGCGTCGCAGGGCCTGGCCGGCGTGGAGCGGTTACTGGCTTGGGCGCGCGCTGAAAGTGACAACCTGCGCGCGGCATTCGCATGGAGCCTGGACAGTTCCGACCGCGAGTCGGCATTGCGTCTGGCGTCGGCATTGCAGGAATTCTGGTTGCGCACAGGAGTTTTCCGAGAGGCACTGGCGGCGTTCGACGCAGTCCTGACCGAGCGGCGGCCCGAGGAGATTGCGCCGAGTGTCTGGGTGCGCGCGATTGCCGACCAGTGCACGATCGCAGGGTGGGCGGGCGCCTACGGCCACACTGACCTCGCCTACGAGGCACTGGAGGTAGCACGCAACGTCGACGACGCGGCGCTGATTGCCCGTGCGCTCGGTGCGTGCGGTATTGCGACCTTTTACAACGCCGAGGTCGCACAGAATTACTTCACCGAAGCGATCGATCTGGCCCGTGCCGCAGGCGAAGAGTGGAGCCTGTTGCCGCTTTTCAGCTACCAGGCCACCGCGGCTGTTGTCGCCGGCGAACCTCTGGCGGCGATCGCGGCGGCCGAAGCGGGACGTGATCTCGCCGACGCCCTGGGCGACGGCTTCTTCTCGCGGAACAATCGGGCCTGGCTGGGATGCGGCTTGTGGTTCCACGGAGACCTGGCCCCGGCCAGCGAGATTCTTCGCTGCGTGGTCGCGGAGGCCGAAGCGGCCGCCGATCCGTCCGCCACAATCTTCGGGCAAGTCTGCCTCAGCGGAACCCTCGCGTTCCGGGGACAGGTGGCCGCCGCACACTCCGCCGCGCAAGTTGCGCTGGCCGCGTCGGACAGTGTGGGTGGGATGACCGAGGACACGGTGAACGGGGCGTTCGCCAACGCCGCCCTTGCCGGTGGTGACGCCAAGGCGGCCATCCTGGCAGCCCGGGAAGCCCTGCGGCACACCGTTCCCGACCGCGAAGCGTTTACCCGCAGCGTCGCACCGCTGGCAGAAGCGCTCCTCGCGTGCGGTGATTTCGTCGCCGCACGGCAGTGGGCCGACGAGTGCGTCGCCATGGTGCCGGGCATTTTCAAGATGACTGCGCTGACCGTGCGCGCGTTCATCGCGCTTGCCCAGAGCGAGCCCGAGCAGGCCGAGCGCGATGCTCACGACGCGTTGACCCTGGCCGCCCGGACGCAGGGATACATGAAGGTGGCCGACATGTTGGAATGCCTGGCCCGACTTGCGGCCGACGAGGGAAATATCGCCTATGCGGCTCGTCTGTTGGGCGCGGCGCACGGCGTCCGGCAACGCAAGGAGCACACTCGTTTTCCGATGTATCAGGCCGGCTACCAAGCTGCGGTCGATACCACCCGTGAGGCGTTGGGCGACAGCGTATTCGAGCAGGTATGGGCCGAAGGTGCCGCGCTGTCCATCGAAGAAGCAATCGCATACGCGCAGCGGGGCCGCGGTGAACGGAAGCGTCCCACAAGTGGCTGGGGAGCGCTGACTCCGATGGAACTCGATGTGGCGCGCTTGGTTGCAGAAGGTCTGGGCAATAAGGACATCGGCGCGCGGTTGTTCATCTCGCCGCGGACGGTGCAGAGCCATCTCAGGCACGCCTACGCCAAGCTCGGCTTATCCTCGCGGGTGGAACTGTCCAGGGAAGTGCTGCGGCACAGCTGAGCTCGCCAACTTGTTGGCGAGCAGTCGCAAAGTCGCCCATTTCCAGGCCCAAATAGGCGATTTCGCGTCTGCTCGCGCTCACTTGCGGGCGACCACGAACCCCCGGATGATCGCCTCGACGTCGTTGCTTTCCGTGACGGCCTGTTCGGCCAGGCTGGTGATGATCAGCTGAACCAAATACCGCTGATTGTTCGGCGCCGGTCCGGTGGGCAACACCACCCTGTTCCAGCTGCGCATCCGCGCGCCCTTGAGTTCATAGGTGCCCTGGACCATCGACGAGGGAAAGCCGTTGAAGTCGGCGGTCGAGGCGTCGAGTTGGTGAAAGCTGTCCGGCAGGTCGGCGTTGGCGTGCTTGATCGCTTCGGTGGGTTTGAATTCGCCACGCAGTTTGAACACCACCAGCATCGCCGCGGGATAGCTGTCGCCCTTGGAGATCATCACCGCTTTCGGGCTGGTCTTGGAGTCGACTGCGCGAGGTTTCCAGCCCGGCGGTGTCGGGATCGAGACGACCATGTCGGTCAGCTCACTCGGCAGCACCGGGTCACCCTGCACCCCTTCGCCTTCCAGATATTTCGACAGCGGTACCGGAGGCTCGGTGGGGGTTGCTGAGGCGCTGGTTGCCGATGACGGCGTTGTCCAGATCGACTGGTAGTCGGCTGTTTTCGGGCCGCACCCGGCCGTCAAGGTCAGTGCGGCCACCCCGGCGGCGGTCGCACACATGCGAATAAGCCGGCGCGTCACAGAATCTCGCGTACCGTGTCGATCGGCCGGGCCAACCGGGTGCCCTTCGGAGTGACCACGAACGGGCGTTCGATCAGGATGGGGTGTTCGGCCATGGCGTCCAGCAATTCGTCGTCACCGGCGTCGGCCAGGTTGAGTTCGGAGTAGAGCGACTCGCGTTTGCGCACGGCCGCTCGCACCTCGATGCCCGCGTCGCGGATCAACCGCACCAGCTCGGCCCGCGACGGCGGCGTCTTCAGGTACTGAATGACCTCAGGCTCGATGCCGTTGTCCCGCAACAAATCCAGCGTCTTGCGCGACGTGCTGCATTTGGGGTTGTGGTAGATGACGGTCTTGCCCCCCTTGCCCGTCATCTAGGCGTCCCCGTCGAACAGTCCTGTGACTGAGCCGTTTTCAAAGACCGCACGGATCGTGCTGGCCAGCAGCGGCGCGATGGACAGCACGGTCAGTTGCGGAAACCGCTTCTCCTCGCCGATGGGCAGGGTGTTGGTCACGATCACCTCGCGGGCGCCGCACGAGGCCAGCCGCTCGGCCGCCGGGTCGGACAGCACGCCGTGGGTCGCCGCGATGATCACGTCCTTGGCTCCGTCGTCATGCAACAGCTTGACCGCGCCGGCGATCGTTCCACCGGTGTCGATCATGTCATCGATCAGCACGCAGGTGCGACCGGCGACCTCGCCGACCACCCGATTGGACACCACCTGATTGGGCACCCGCGGGTCGCGCGTCTTGTGGATGAAGGCCAGCGGTACGCCGCCCAGGGCGTCGGCCCACTTCTCGGCGATGCGCACCCGGCCGGAGTCGGGGGAGACGACGACCATGTTGCCGTCGGGATAGTTGTCCCGGATGTAACCGGTGAGCAGGTTCTGCCCGCGCATGTGGTCCACGGGTCCGTCGAAGAAGCCCTGAATCTGATCGGTGTGCAGGTCGACGGTCACGATCCGGTCGGCCCCGGCCGTCTTGAGCAGGTCGGCGACCAGACGCGCCGAGATCGGTTCGCGGCCGCGGTGCTTCTTGTCCTGGCGGGCGTAGGGGTAGAACGGCATGACCGCGGTGATCCGCTTGGCGCTGCCCCGCTTGAGCGCGTCGATCATGATGAGCTGTTCCATCAGCCACTGGTTCACCGGCATCGGGCAGGACTGCAACACGAACGCGTCGCATCCGCGCACCGACTCCTGGAAGCGCACGAAGATCTCGCCGTTGGCGAAATCCCGGGCCGTCTGAGCGGTGACGTGCACGTCGAGTTCTTTGGCGACCTGCTCCGCCAGCTCCGGGTGGGCCCGGCCGCTGAAGAGCATCAGATTTTTGCGGTTATCGGTCCAGTCGTGGCTCACCGGGCTGCCCTCGCCGTGTCGGGATCGAATGAAAAGGAACGCCCCATCGTAGCCGGGTTACCGAAAAACGAAATCACGGTGTCTCGCCGGTTTCGGAGTTGCGGATGGCCCGATCAGCGGCCTCGGCGGCCGCCGTGCCGGGCCGCTTGCGCTGCACCCAGTGCTCGATGTTGCGCTGCGGACCCGCCGACACCGCCAGCGCACCCGGTGGGACGTCTTCGCGGACGACGGTTCCCGCGCCGGTGTAGGCGCCGTCACCCACGGTTACCGGTGCGACGAACATGGTGTCCGAGCCGGTGCGCACGTGCGAACCGATCGTGGTGCGGCTCTTGCTGGTGCCGTCGTAGTTGACGAACACGCTGGACGCACCGATGTTGCTGTGTTCGCCGATGTCGGCGTCGCCGACGTAGGTCAGGTGCGGCACCTTGGTCCCGGCGCCGATCGTCGCGTTCTTGGTCTCGACGAATGCGCCGAGCTTCCCCTCGGCGCCCAGCACCGTCCCCGGCCGCAGGAACGTGAAGGGACCGACCGTGGCGCCGCCGCCGACGGTCGCGGAACTGCCGTGCGTGCGGCACACGGTGGCCTTGTCGCCGACGCTGACGTCGGCGAGCGTCGTGTCGGGCCCGATGCTGCAGTGGCCGCCGATCTGGGTGCGTCCGAGCAGCTGGGTGCCCGGGTGGATGACGGTGTCGCGGCCGATGGTTACGTCCACGTCGATCCAGGTCGTCGCCGGGTCGATGACGGTGACGCCGGCCAACTGATGGGCGGCCACGATCCGGCGGTTGAGCTCCGCGCCCAGCTCGGCGAGCTGGACCCGGTTGTTGACGCCCGCGACCACGGCGCTGTCGTCGATGTGCTGGGCACTGACGGTGTGACCGTCGCGGCGCAGGATGGCGATGACGTCGGTGAGGTAGAGCTCCTGCTGGGCGTTGTTGGAGCTCAGCCGGCTCAGCGCGGACTTCAGTGCCGCGATGTCGAAGGCGTAGACGCCGGTGTTGACCTCGCGGATCCCGCGCTGGGACGGCGTCGCGTCGGTCTGCTCGACGATCGCCATCACTTCGTTGTCCTGGGTGCGCAGGATGCGGCCGTAGCCGTGCGGGTCGTCCAGCGTGGTGGTGAGCACCGTGACGGCCGCACCGGCCGATCTGTGCGTGGCGATCAGGTCGGCCAGGGTGTCGGCGTCGAGCAACGGGGTGTCACCCGCGGCGACGACGACGATGCCCGCGTAGTCCTGCGGCAGCGCGGACAGGCCGCACAGCACCGCGTGGCCGGTGCCCTGCGGTTTGTCCTGCAGCGCCACGTCGATGGTGCGGCCCAGGCTGTCGGCCAGCTCGGCGACCAGCGGCGAGATGCGCTCATGGTCATGGCCCAGCACGACGACGAGATGCTGCGGCGCGAGCTTGGTCATTGCGTGCAGCGAGTGCGACAGCATGCTGCGTCCGCCCAGCGCGTGCAGCACTTTGGGGGTGTCGGACCGCATCCGGGTGCCGGGCCCGGCCGCCAGGACCAGAACCGCGGTGTCACCTCGAAACGTCATCGACTCTCCTCACGTCTTGCAGTGCCCGCCGTGCCCTCTTGGTGCGCTGACACGCCGTCAAGAGTGACATTCATATGAGGCTCGGGGCAAAAATACGCGCCGGGAAAGCCGGCTGGAAGTGGGTTGGAAGTGGGGGAAGCCCAGTCAGAGCTCCGTCGCCAGGACTCGAACCTGAACTATCTGAACCAAAATCAGAGGTGCTGCCGATTACACCACGACGGATTGCTCCTGAGACTTTAGTCGAGTCTGCGGCTACCGCTCTGAGTGTGCGTCCACTGTCGCCGGATCGCGGCTCGACCACGGTAGACGCACAGGCAAAGCGGCTGGTGCACACTCGGTACCCCGATACCCTGATCGCGTGGCTGAACCACGTACTCCGCGCGCCCGGATGACCGGCAGCGAGCGCAGGCGCCAACTCATCGGCATCGCCCGGTCGCTGTTCGCCGAACGCGGCTACGAGGGCACCTCGATCGAGGAGATCGCCCAGCGGGCCAACGTATCCAAACCGGTCGTATACGAGCATTTCGGCGGCAAGGAAGGCCTCTACGCCGTCGTGGTGGACCGGGAGATGTCGGCCCTGCTGGACGGCATCACCTCGTCGCTGACCAACAACCGGTCCCGGGTCCGGGTCGAGCGGGTGGCGCTGGCGTTGCTCACCTACGTCGAGGAACGCACCGACGGCTTCCGCATCATGATCCGCGACTCCCCGGCCGCGATCAATTCGGGCACCTACTCCAGCCTGCTCAACGACGCCGTCAGCCAGGTCAGCTCCATCCTCGCCGGCGATTTCGCGCGCCGCGGGCTCGACCCCGACCTGGCGCCGCTGTACGCCCAGGCGCTGGTGGGCTCGGTCTCGATGACGGCTCAGTGGTGGCTGGACACCCGCGAACCCAAAAAGGAAGTTGTGGCCGCGCACCTGGTCAATTTGATGTGGAACGGCCTCACCCATCTGGAAGCCGACCCGCAGTTGCAGGACGAGTAGCCCCTGCGCACGCATGCAAGAACTTCGCAAGCGCCTGTTGTTGTGATCGGTAGCAGCCCGAGCCGTGTGCACTTGTGCACCAACCCGAACGAAAGGCTCATCATGCGTTCCCTGTTCCCCGCGCTGTCCAACGGCATCACCGGCCTCGCGATCACACTGCTGGTATCGGTGGGCCTGACGCTGTCGCCCCCCGCTCACGCCGACCAAGGCAACTGCCCGCGGTTGCAGGCCTGCACCACCTGGTGCCCGGGCGACCCCAACCCGGCGGGACGGCCGGTGCCGTGGGACGGCAGCGTCTGCCACGACTACTACTGGGACTCCTACGGAGTGCACGACGTGGGCACCGGAGCCTTCTACTCCTGGGCCACGATGCCCTGGTAGTCACCGGCCGGTACCTCGACGACGACGGCGGGCCGGGGGAAATGCTCGGCCGCACAGCCTTCGTCGAGTGCGTCCTCGATCACAACGGCCAGGTCGCGGGCATCACCGCTGCCGAGGCCGCTGAGGCTCAGTTCGGTGAGGATGACGCTGTGGTGGGCGCGGACGTCGGCCAGTACGGCGATCATCCGCCGGATCGCTTCGCCACACCTGGAGGGGTCGGCGATATGGCAGTGCACGCCGACCAGGTCGAGAGTGCGGTGCGCGAGCACCCACCGCACGGCGTCGGCGGCGTGATCGCCACCGACCGTGAACCCGAACTCCTGGTCGCAGATGCCGGCACTGCGGTTCCCGTGGATGTCGACGTCCGGAATGACCTCGATGAGCACCCGCTGGTGGCGGACCAGACCGGCCAGGTAACCGACCTCCAGCGGGTCGTCGACAACGATGCGGCCCACCCCGGCGGCCACCGCGCCACCTAGCTCGTCCAGGGACATCGCGTTGACGTGCAGGATGACGCGGCCGGGGTCGATTCCGCCGGACAGGGCGACCGCCAGTTCGCCGGACGAGCAGACGTCGACGCCGAGCCCTTCCTCGCGGACCCAGCGGGCCACCGTCGCGGTCGACAGTGACCTGCCCGCATAAACCATCTCGACCCCCCGCAACGCTTTATGGTCGCGGCGGATGCGATGCCGGAAGTCGGCTTCGTCACAAATACCCGTCATCGGCTCGATGGCACGGCCCAGAAGTCGCGGGGCTGCCCGGCCGGCCGAAGGCAGCATGTGCAGCAGAGTCATGCCTCCAAACTGCGCCGATGCCGGCTCGAATGGGTCTTTCCTTACGCTTTCTTGACGCAGCGGGGCGCAATATTGACGAAGTGCCGCGCCCTAGAATGGTGCACATCATGACCGCACCGGGGACTGCAAGCCCAGATACCCCGATCGCGGGGCTCGTCGAATTGGCGCTCACGGCGCCGACATTTCAACAGCTCATCGAGCGCGCCTCCGATCGACCCGAACACCTGCCGCTGGTCGGACCCGCCAGTGCGCGCCTCTTCGTGGCCAGTGCACTGGCCGAGCACGGGGCGTTGCTGGTGGTCACGGCGACCGGCCGGGAAGCCGATGACCTGAGCGCCGAATTACGTGGGGTCTACGGCGACGCGGTCGCGGTCTTCCCGTCCTGGGAAACGCTTCCGCACGAACGGCTCTCGCCCGGCATCGACACCGTCGGCACCCGGATGATGGTGCTGCGCCGGCTGGCCCACCCCGACGATGCCCGTCTGGGCCCACCGCTGCGGGTCGTGGTGACGGCCGTCCGGTCCCTGCTGCAACCCATGGCGCCGCAACTCGGCCGGCTGGAACCGCTGGCCCTAACGGTCGGCGACGAGATTCCGTTCGAGGAGGTCGCGCAACGGCTCGTCGAGCTGGCCTACACCCGAGTCGACATGGTCGGGCGGCGCGGGGAATTCGCGGTGCGGGGCGGCATCATGGACATTTTCGCGCCGACCGCCGAGCACCCGGTGCGGATCGAATTCTGGGGTGACGAGATCACCGAGATGCGGATGTTCTCGGTCGCCGACCAGCGCTCGATCCCCGAGATCGCCGTCGACACGCTGGTCGCGGTCGCGTGTCGCGAGCTGTTGCTGACCGACGATGTCCGGGCCCGCGCGGCCGAGCTGGCCGGGCACCATCCCGCATCGGAAAACACCGTCACCGGCAGCATCATCGACATGCTGGCCAAGCTGGCCGAAGGCATCCCGGTCGACGGCATGGAGGCGTTGCAGTCGGTGTTGCAGCCCTCGGAGGACGGGGCGCACGCCCTGCTGACCGATCAGCTGGCGGCCGGCACTCCGGTGCTGGTCTGCGACCCGGAGAAGGTGCGCACCCGGGCCGCCGACCTGATCAAGACCGGCCGGGAGTTCCTGGAAGCGTCCTGGTCGGTCGCGGCCCTGGGCACCGATGCGCCGGTCGATGTCGAACAACTCGGTGGGTCCGGCTTCGCCGAACTCGACGAGGCTCAGGAGGCGGCCCGCCGCGCCGGACATCCGTGGTGGACGCTGAGCCAGCTTTCCGACGAATCGGCGCTGGAACTGGATATCCGGTCCGCTCCGTCGGCGCGGGGGCACCAGCACGACATCGACGGCATTTTCGCGATGCTGCGCGCGCATGTGTCCACCGGCGGTTACGCCGCGATGGTGGCGCCCGGTACCGGGACCGCGCACCGGATGGTCGAGCGCCTGGCCGAGTCCGATATCGCTGCGGCGATGCTGGAACCCGGCCAGCCGCCCAAGCCCGGAGTCGTCGGTGTCCTGCGGGGGCCGTTGCACGACGGCGTCGTCGTCCCGGGTGCCAACCTGGTCGTCATCACCGAGGCCGATCTGACCGGCAGCCGGGCCACGGCCGGTGAGGGCAAACGGCTGGCGGCCAAGCGGCGCAACACGGTCGACCCGCTGGCGCTGACCGCCGGCGATCTGGTGGTCCACGACCAGCACGGCATCGGTCGCTTCGTGGAGATGGTGGAACGCACGGTCGGCGGTGCGCGCCGCGAGTACCTGGTGCTCGAATACGCCTCGTCCAAGAGGGGCGGGGGCTCGGACAAGCTGTACGTCCCGATGGACTCGCTCGACCAGCTGTCGCGCTACGTCGGCGGACAGGCGCCCGCGCTGAGCAAACTGGGCGGCAGCGACTGGACCAACACCAAGACGAAAGCGCGCCGCGCCGTCCGCGAGATCGCCGGTGAGCTGGTGGCGCTCTACGCGAAACGACAGGCCAGCCCCGGTCACGCGTTCGCCCCGGACACGCCGTGGCAGGCCGAGATGGAGGACGCGTTCGGCTTCACCGAGACCATGGACCAGCTGACCGCGATCACCGAGGTCAAGTCCGACATGGAGAAGCCGGTCCCGATGGACCGGGTGATCTGCGGCGACGTCGGCTACGGCAAGACCGAGATCGCCGTGCGGGCGGCGTTCAAGGCGGTCCAGGACGGCAAGCAGGTCGCCGTGCTGGTGCCCACCACGCTGCTGGCCGACCAGCATCTGCAGACCTTCACCGACCGGATGGCCGGCTTCCCGGTGACGGTCAAGGGGCTGTCCCGGTTCACCGACCCGGCCGAGTCCCGCAAGGTGGTCGAGGGCATGGCCGACGGATCGGTCGACATCGTGATCGGCACCCACCGGCTGCTGCAGACCGGGGTGCGCTGGAAAGACCTCGGTCTGGTGATCGTCGACGAGGAGCAGCGCTTCGGCGTCGAGCACAAGGAACACATCAAGGCGCTGCGCAGCCACGTCGACGTGCTGACGATGAGCGCCACCCCGATCCCGCGCACGCTGGAGATGAGCCTGGCCGGCATCCGCGAGATGTCGACGATCCTGACCCCACCCGAAGAGCGCTACCCGGTGCTGACCTACGTCGGCCCGCACGACGACAAGCAGATCGCCGCGGCCCTGCGGCGGGAGCTGCTGCGCGACGGGCAGGTGTTCTACGTGCACAACCGGGTCAGCTCCATCGACCGGGCCGCTGCCCACGTTCGGGAGCTGGTGCCCGAGGCGCGGGTGGTGGTCGCACACGGGCAGATGCCCGAAGACCTGCTGGAACGCACCGTGCAAGGGTTCTGGAACCGCGAATACGACATCCTGGTGTGCACCACGATCGTGGAGACCGGCCTGGACATCTCCAACGCCAACACCCTGATCGTCGAACGCGCCGACACGTTCGGCCTCTCCCAGCTGCATCAGTTGCGTGGCCGGGTGGGCCGCAGCCGGGAGCGCGGCTACGCCTACTTCCTGTACCCGCCGAATGCGCCGCTGACCGAGACGGCCTACGACCGGTTGGCGACGATCGCCCAGAACAACGAACTGGGCGCCGGCATGGCGGTCGCGCTCAAGGACCTCGAGATCCGGGGGGCGGGCAACGTGCTCGGCGTCGAGCAGTCCGGCCACGTCGCCGGTGTCGGGTTCGACCTGTACGTGCGGCTGGTCGGCGAGGCGGTGGAGGCCTACCGGGCCGCCGCTGACGGGCAGACGGTCACCACGGCCGAGGAGCCCAAGGATGTGCGCATCGACCTGCCGGTCGATGCGCACCTGCCGCCGGACTACATCGCGAGCGACCGGCTCCGGCTGGAGGGTTACCGCCGTCTGGCCTCCGCCACCTGCGACAACGACATCGAAGCTGTCGTTGAAGAGCTGATCGACCGGTATGGCCCGCTGCCCGAGCCCGCCGAACGGCTGGTGGCGGTGGCGCGGCTGCGGTTGCTGTGCAAGGCGTCCGGGATCACCGAGGTCAGCGCCACCTCGGCGACTTCGGCGGCGGTGGTGCGGCTGACACCTATGACATTGCCGGACTCCGCCCAGGTTCGCCTGGCCCGGATGTACCCGGGCGGCCGCTACCGTGCGACGACGTCGACGGTGCAGGTTCCGATCCCGCGCGCGGGCGGGATCGGCGCCGGGCACATCCGCGATGTCGAGCTGGTGCAGATGGTCGCCGATTTGGTGACTGCGCTGGCCGGGAAACCGCAGCAAGATGTTGGTATGACGAACACGCCGGTGAAGGAGCGACGGGCCTGATGATTGTCGTTCTGGTCGACCCGCGCCGTCCGGCGCTGGTACCGGTGGAAGCCATCGAGTTGCTGTCCGGGCCCGTGCAGTACACCGAAGAGATGCCGATCGCGGTGCCCTGGTCGCTGCCCGACGCGCACCCCGCGTACACCGGGGATGACGCGCCGGTGCTGCTGTCGTCGGACCCCAACCATCCGGCGGTCACCGCACGGCTGGCCGCCGGCGCCCGTTTGATCGCCGCCCCCGAACGTCAGCGCGGCGAGCGTCTGATCGACGCGGTCGCGATGATGGACAAGCTGCGCACCGCCGGGCCGTGGGAGAGCGAGCAAACCCACGACTCGCTGCGCAGATATCTGCTGGAAGAGACTTACGAGCTGCTTGACGCGGTGCACAGCGGCAACGTCGACCAGCTCCGCGAGGAACTCGGCGACCTGCTGCTGCAGGTGCTCTTCCATTCGCGCATCGCCGAGGATGCGGCGTTGCTTCCCTTCACCATCGACGACGTTGCCGACACGCTGATGCGCAAACTGGGCAACCGGGTGCCGGGCGTGCTTGCGGGCGAGGAGATTTCGCTGCAGGACCAGCTGGCCCAGTGGGAGGAGGCCAAGGCGTCGGAGCGGTCGAAGAAGTCGCGCAACTCGGTGCTGGACGACGTTCACACCGGGCAGCCGGCATTGGCGCTGGCGCAGAAGGTCATTCAGCGGGTGTGCCAGGCCGGTCTGCCTGAAGAGTTCATTCCCGCTCAGCTCACCACCGTCAGGCTCTCACCCGACGTCGACGCGGAAAACACGCTGCGCGCAGCCGTATTGGATTTCGTGGACGTGGTCCTCGGTGTCGAGAAGGCGATCGCCGCCACCCGCCGCGGCGACAGCATCGCCGAAGAACTCGACATGACACCACTGGGCTTCGTCACCGAGGAGGAATGGCGGGCGCACTGGCCGTCGAGCGAGCCGATCGCGGACCCGGAGCCTGAATCGCCCGCGGTGGAATCGGACTCGGATGTCATCGGCGATCTGCCGGAAACGCCGAAGGAGTCGCGCCCCAAAAAGCGCAAAGGGCGCCGCTGAGGGGTTTTCGGCCAGGTTTGCGACAACTCAGAGAACCTCCACAAACAGCCAGCTCCTGGGTCGATGACCGCTACTGCGTTGTGTGCTATGCGGTTCGGCGAGCCGGGTACCGCCGCGACTCATGGGACGATGATCTAGGCCGAAAAGGGTGAGATGCCCCCAATAGGGAGATCGACAGGGAGAGTTCGTGTCGCCGAGACGCTGGTTGCGCGCGGTCGCCGTGATAGGGGCGACCGCGATGCTGTTGGCGTCCAGTTGCACGTGGCAACTCAGCCTGTTCATCCCCGAGGGCGTGCCGCCGCCGGCGGGGGACCCGGTGCCGCCCGTGGACACCCACGCCGTCGGCCGCCCCGCCGACCAACTGCGGGAGTGGGCGCAGGCGCGGGCTCCGGCCCTGGAGATGCCGGTCGTCGCGCTGGAGGCCTACGCCTACGCGGCGCGCGTCGCCGAAGTGGAGAACCCGAAGTGCCATATCGCCTGGACGACGCTGGCGGGAATCGGGCAGGTGGAGAGCCATAACGGCACCTATCGCGGCGCCACGATAGCGCCCAACGGCGATGTCAGGCCGCCCATCCGGGGTGTCCGGCTCGACGGCAGCGGTGGCAACCTGCGCATTGTGGACAACGACGGTGGCCTGCTCGACGGCGACAACGGCGTGGAGCGCGCGATGGGCCCGATGCAGTTCATCTCGGAGACGTGGCGGCTCTACGGCGTCGACGCAAACAACGACGGCACTGCCAGCCCGGATAACATCGATGACGCCGCACTGTCGGCCGCAGGCTATTTATGTTGGCGCGGAAAGGATCTCGCAACGCCGCGCGGCTGGATCAATGCGTTGCGGGCTTACAACAACTCCGGGGTCTACGCGCGGGCGGTGCGGGACTGGGCGACCGCCTATGCGGCGGGGCATCCGCTGTAGAAAGATGTACCGCCGGGGGCCGCAGCAGGGCCACGAGCGCAAAGGAGAACCCAGTGCCGATTATCGAGCAGGTCGGAGCCCGCGAGATCCTCGATTCCCGCGGTAACCCGACCGTCGAGGTCGAGGTCGCGCTGATCGACGGAACATTCGCGCGTGCGGCGGTGCCTTCGGGCGCGTCGACCGGCGAGCACGAGGCGGTCGAACTGCGCGACGGCGGCGACCGCTACGGCGGCAAAGGCGTGAAGAAGGCCGTTCAGGCGGTACTGGACGAGATCGGACCCGCCGTCATCGGGCTCAACGCCGACGACCAGCGGCTGGTCGATCAGGCGCTGGTGGACCTCGACGGCACCCCCGACAAGTCCCGCCTGGGGGCCAACGCGATCCTGGGTATCTCGCTGGCCGTGGCCAAGGCGGCGGCGGACAGTGCCGCTCTGCCGCTGTTTCGGTACCTGGGCGGACCGAACGCCCACATCCTGCCCGTGCCGATGATGAACATCCTCAACGGCGGCGCGCACGCCGACACCGGGGTCGATGTTCAGGAATTCATGGTGGCGCCCATCGGCGCCCCCAGCTTCAGCGAGTCGCTGCGCTGGGGCACCGAGGTGTACCACGCGCTGAAGTCGGTGCTGAAGAAGGAGGGGCTGTCCACCGGATTGGGCGACGAGGGTGGATTCGCCCCGGATGTGGCGGAAACCACCGCGGCGCTCGACCTGATCAGCCGGGCCATCGAGTCGGCAGGCTTCAAACTCGGAGTCGACGTCGCCCTGGCGCTGGACGTCGCGGCCACCGAGTTCTACACCGACGGCACCGGATACAGCTTCGAGGGTTCGACCCGCACCGCCGACGAGATGACCGAGTTCTACGCCGGACTGCTCAACTCCTATCCGCTGGTGTCCATCGAAGACCCGCTGTCCGAGGACGATTGGGACGGCTGGACCGCCCTGACGGCAGGTATCGGTGACCGGGTGCAGATCGTCGGCGACGACCTGTTCGTCACCAATCCCGAGCGCCTGGAAGAAGGCATCGAGCGCGGTGCGGCAAATGCGTTGCTGGTCAAGGTGAATCAGATCGGCACGCTGACCGAGACGCTCGATGCGGTTGCCCTGGCGCACCACAGCGGATACCGCACGATGATGAGTCATCGCAGCGGCGAGACCGAGGACACCACCATCGCCGACCTGGCGGTGGCGGTCGGCAGCGGCCAGATCAAGACGGGCGCGCCGGCCCGCAGCGAGCGGGTCGCCAAGTACAACCAGCTGCTGCGGATCGAAGAGGCGCTCGGCGACGCGGCCCGCTATGCCGGCGATCTGGCGTTCCCGCGGTACGCAGAGGACCCCAAGTAGCTTGTCTCCCAAGCCCGATCCGAAGCGGCGTGCCCCGGCCTCCCGGCCGGGGAAGCCGGGTGATTCGGCTCGGGCACGTCGTTCGGGCGGTGCCTCGAAGTCCTACGCCAGTCCTGTTTCGCGGCCCGTCTCGAAGCCCGCGCAGACGGCTCCCGACGAAAGCCGTTCCACCGGCTCGTTGCACGAGCACGTCGTGGACCCGATCAAGCGGTCATTTACCGAATCCGTTGAGCAGAGATCGGATCAGCGGCTGGGATTCACGGCGCGGCGGGCCGCGATCCTGGCCGCGGTCGTGTGTGTGCTGACGCTGACCATCGCCGGACCGGTGCGAACGTACTTCTCCCAGCGCACCGAGATGGCGCAACTGTCGGCGACCGAGGCCGCGCTGCGTCGCCAGATCGCGGATCTGGAACAACGCAAGGGCCAGTTGGCAGACCCCGCGTATATCGCGGCGCAGGCGCGCGAGCGCCTCGGGTTCGTCAAGCCCGGAGACATTCCGTTCCAGGTCCAGCTTCCGCCTGGCACGGCGGCAACCCCGCAGCCGGGCGCGGAAGTGGGTGGCGCTCCGAAGAACGAGCCCTGGTACACCTCGCTGTGGCACACCATCGCCGACGCGCCGCACCTGCCGCCGGCGGCCGGGCCGGCTCCCGAGCCGGCACCGCCCAACCCGCCGTCGCCCGGTGGTTGATCCGGCTGACCTGGAGGCGGTAGCCCGCCAGCTGGGTCGCGAGCCTCGTGGTGTGCTGGAGATCGCCTACCGCTGCTCAGACGGTGAGCCGGGGGTGGTGAAGACCGCGCCGAAACTTCCCGACGGCACACCGTTTCCGACGTTGTACTACCTGACGCACCCGGTGCTCACCGCGGCGGCGAGCCGATTGGAGACGACCGGACTGATGCGGGATATGACCGAAAGGCTCTGCCGCAGCCAGGATTTGGCCACCGCATACCGACGCGCGCACGAGTCCTATCTGGCCGAGCGGGACGCGATCGAGTCGTTGGGCACCACCTTCTCCGGTGGCGGTATGCCGGACCGGGTGAAATGCCTGCATGTGCTGATTGCGCACTCACTCGCCAAGGGCCCGGGTCTCAATCCCTTCGGCGACGAGGCGCTGGCGCTGCTGGCCGCGGAGTCCGGTGCGGCGGCCGCATTGATCGGGAGGCAGTGGCTGTGACGAGACTCGCCGGTATCGACTGTGGTACCAACTCGATTCGATTGCTGATCGCCGACGTCGAGGGGGAGCGGCTGCACGACGTGCATCGCGAGATGCGCATCGTGCGGCTCGGTCAGGGCGTCGACGCGACCGGCGAGTTCGCCCCCGAGGCGATTGCCCGGACCCGCGCGGCGCTGGTCGACTATGCCGAATTGCTTCGGACGCATGATGTCTCGCGGGTACGGATGGTCGCGACATCGGCGACTCGGGACGCCGCTAATCGTGACGTCTTCTTCGCAATGACCGCCGACGTGCTGGGCGCCGTGATTCCGGGGTCGATCGCCGAAGTGATCACCGGCGCCGAGGAGGCCGCACTGTCCTTCCGCGGCGCGGTCGGCGACTTGGACCGGGCGGATGCGCCTTTCGTGGTAGTCGACCTGGGTGGGGGGTCGACGGAAATTGTGCTCGGTGAGGCGACCGATGACATCGTGGCCAGCTACTCGGCTGACATCGGTTGTGTCCGGTTGACCGAACGGTGTCTGCATTCCGATCCGCCGGCGCCGGACGAGGTGGCGGCGGCCCGCGAGGTGGTCCGCGAGCGACTCGACGTCGCGCTGCGCGCGGTACCGGTGGCCGGGGCGCGGACGTGGGTCGGGCTGGCCGGGACAATGACCACGCTGTCGGCGCTGGCGCACGGTCTGACGCGCTATGACCCTGCGGTGATTCATCTTTCGCGGGTGCCGTTGGACGATTTGATGGCGGTGTGTGACCGGCTGATCACCATGACCAGGGCGGAGCGGGCCGCGCTGGGACCGATGCATGAGGGCCGCGTCGACGTGATCGGTGGCGGGGCGATCGTGGTTCAGGAATTGGCGCGGGAATTGCGTTCGCAGACCGGTATTTCGGAGCTGGTCGTCAGTGAACACGACATCCTGGACGGAATTGTCCTGTCGATCGCGTAGTCACCGGGCCCGGCCTCACTTCGGGCACCACCGGGCAACCAGGCCGCCGAAACCATTACGTCAAAGATAAGACAGCTCCGTCTTAATGGTGCCGGAACTGATCAAATTAAAACACCGAAGATAATCTTCAGTCGCCGGGTTGTTTGCATGCTGTACGATCGGTCCTCAACATCACCGAGGCATTCTGTTGATCTGGGAAAACATTGTGGACGAGCGCGAACAAAGGCCGTTCGTCATCGCCGACCTAGTTCGATTTATCTACCGTGCTTGTATTCTGCCATTCGCCTCGGGTGAGCTGGCCAAGTGGATACGGAAGACGAGGAGGCGCCAGTGTATGAATTATCTGCTACTCGCTGGCGGGTAGGAAATTCCGGTGTGCAAGAACCGCCCGGTGCCGGGGCCTCACCTGCCGCACCTGGCATCGGGGGGACGCGGTGATCAGACTCTCTGATGCAGGCGCTGCATTGCGGCGCGGGAGCACCCCTGTTCTGCACGATTCGATACTGGACGCGATGCGGCAGCTGCTGCTCACCCGCGATTGGTCCGCTATCACGCTGTCCGATGTCGCGCGCTCGGCGGGGATCAGCCGGCAGACCATCTACAACGAGTTCGGCTCCCGCCAGGGCTTGGCGCAGGGTTATGCGCTGCGACTGGCTGACCAGCTCGTCGACTCCGTAAAGGCCGCTCTGGACGCCAAGAGCGGCAATATCCACGATGCCCTCTTGCATGCCTTCCGGGCATTCTTCACCGAGTCGGCGGCAGACCCTCTGGTGATCTCGCTATTGACCGGCGTTGCCAAACCAGACCTGCTGCAGCTCGTCACCACGGACAGCGCGCCCATCGTCAGCCGGGCGTCGACGCGACTGCTGATCGCGTTCGACCAGACCTGGCCGGTGGGCGCGGACGACGACGCCGGTGTCGTGACCCGGGCGATCGCCAGGCTGTGCCTGAGCTATATCTCCATGCCCCCCGAGCCCGGCCGGGACGTGGCAGCGGATCTTGCCAGGTTGATAGCCCCGCTAGTCGAGCGAAATGGGAGATAGCTCGCGGAAAGGATCGTCCGGCGCCCGTGCGATCTTTGTCGGGCATCTTTCCGGCTAGCCGGAATGGTGTTGTCCTCAGCCGGCGCATCCGTCTTAAAGGTTATCTCAATTTCGAAAGATATACTCCGAGCCCTCAGCACTGATAGAGGTAAAGTCTGGTCAATTATCGACCTCCGGGTTGGTAATCAAGAGGTGTAATCGAATCGTCTCGCATATCCTGCAGACGGGACCGGGCATCGCACAGTAAATTTGACAACCATGGACGATAGTCAATTTCTGACGGGTCAACGTGTCCTCGTCTGTCGCGGCAGCGATGGCGATCGCGACGGGACGATCGTGGAGGATTTCGCCGAAACCGCCGGCTACGCCGTCCGAATCGGTGACGTTCATATCGTCGACGCAAGTCGTCGCTGGGCCGTCCTCCTCGACGACGGGTCGCTGGTGTTCGTTGACACCAAGGACCTCCGAGTGACGGGCGACGCGATCAACGATCGCGAATGCGCCTCGTCCGAGGATTAGCAATCACGATGCGGGATCTCGGAGTGCTCGATGCCATCAGGAAACGAGTTGGATAGAGACTGACGTGGCGGGTGCGACTCAGGCCTCGAAGCGGTAGCCCATCCCCGATTCGGTCAGCAGATGCCGGGGATGCGACGGGTCGGCCTCGAGTTTGCGCCGTAGCTGCGCCAAATAGACTCGTAGATAATGGGTTTCGGTGGCATACCCTGGACCCCACACCTCCTTGAGCAGTTCCTCGCGACCGACGAGCTTCCCTCGATTGCGGACCAGCACCTCCAGCATTCCCCACTCGGTCGGTGTCAGATGCACCTCCGCGCCGTCCTTGGTCACCTTTTTCGCTGCCAGATCGACGGTGAAAGCCGCGGTTTCGATCACCGGCTGGTCGATCTCGGAGGCCGCCGTATTGCGCCGCACCGCTGCCCGCAGCCGGGCCAGAAACTCTTCCATGCCAAAGGGTTTCGTCACATAGTCGTCGGCTCCGGCGTCCAGGGCCTCCACCTTGTCCGCCGAGTCGCTGCGCGCCGACAGCACGATCACCGGGGCGGAAAGCCAGCCGCGCAGGCCGGCCAGCACGTCGATCCCCGAGATGTCCGGCAACCCGAGATCGAGGATCACCACGTCGGGGGGATGCTCGGCAGCCGCGCGCAGCGCCCCGGCGCCGGTGGACGCGGTGGTCACCTCGTATCCGCGGACCGTCAAGTTGATCTTCAGCGCCCGCAGGATGTGTGGCTCGTCATCGATGACCAGTACGCGGGTCATGAGATCTCCTGCGGCGCAGCCAGATCCACCACCACGGTCAGCCCACCGCCGGGCGTGTCGCCGGCGGTGATCGTGCCGCCCATGGCCTCGACGAAGCCACGGGCCACCGACATGCCCAGGCCTACACCGATGGTGTTGTCGTGATCGCCGAGACGCTGGAAGGCCTCGAAGATCTGCTCTTCGGCCCCGTGCGGGATGCCCGGGCCCTCGTCGATGACGTTGATCAGCACCCGCTCGCCCACCCGGCCCGCATTCACCCGCACCACGCAGTCGGGCGCGTAGCGCAGCGCGTTGTCGATCAGATTGGCCAGCACCCGTTCCAGCAGCCCGGCATCGGCCATGGCTACCGCGTCGCCGACGTCGACCTTCACGCGGTCGATCGCCGACCGGAAGAATCCGGTGGCCCCCTTACCGATACTGACCAACGCGCGCTGTACCACTTCCTCCAGATACACCCGGTGCAATTCGGGGCGCACCACCCCGGCGGCCAGCCGCGACGAGTCAAGCAGGTTGCCCACCAGGGCGGTCAACGAGTCGATGGACTCCTCGATGGTGGCGAGCAGCTCAGCGGTGTCCTCGGGAGAGAAGGCGACATCGCCGGACCGCAGGCTGGACACCGCAACCTTGGCCGCCGCCAACGGTGTTCGCAGGTCGTGGCTGACCGCCGACAGCAACGAGCGCCGAAGTTCGTCAGCGCGCACGATCGCTTCGGTGCGGCTGGCTTCGTCGGCAAGTTCTCGTTGCTTGATCAGGCCCGCCGCCTGGGTCGCGACGGCATGCAACACCCGGCGATCCCGGGCAGAAAGCCGCCGGCCACCCAGCAGCATCCAGAACTCGTCGTCCCCGACCTCGATCGCGGTGTCGGCGGAATCGACCGTGGTGCAGGCATCCTTGCCGACCGCGGCGACCACCTGGCTTCGCGCACGGCCTTCGACGGTGTCTTCGCGCAACATGCTGACCGCCCGCTGCGAGTAGGTTTCGCGTACCCGCTCCAGCAAGGTGTCCAAATCGGCACCGCGCAGTACGGATCCGGCGAACAGCGTGAGCAGTTCGGCCTCCTGCGATGCGCGCCTAGCCTCACGCGATCGCTTGGCCGCATTGTCGACGAGTACCGCGACCGCGACTGCGATCACCAGCAGCACCAGCTCGGTGACGGCCGCCGACGGCTCCGCGATGGTGAACGTGTGGCGGGGATCGGTCAGGAAGTAGTTGAGCAGCAGGCTGGACAGCACTCCGGAAAACACCGCCGGCCCCACCCCGCCCAACAAGGCAACAAGTAGCACTCCGACGAAGAACAACGCGCTCTCACCGCTGGTATCCAAGTACCGGTCCAGCCAGACCACCGTCACACCGCAGATCAGCGACGGCACGAGGACTGCCGCTAGCCACGACGCCACCCGACGCTCGCGCCGCGACATCGAGGCAGTGCGAATTCCGCGCTTGGACTCCTCGTGGGTGACCATGTGCACGTCGATCTTGCCGGAGTGCTCGACGATCGCGGGCCCGATACCTTCGTCGAAGATGCGTGCCCACCGGGGCCGGCGGGAGGTGCCGACCACCAGCTGGGTGGCGTTCATCTCGCGTGCGAAATCCAGCAGAGCACTGGGCACGTCGTCGCCGACGACGGTGTGCAGCGAGGCGCCGAGACTGTTCGCCAGCTCGCGGATCTTGGCCATCCGGGCTTCGGACAGGCCGGCGAGGCCGTCGCCGCGCACGACGTGCACCACCATCAGCTCGGCAGTGGACTTCGACGCGATCCGAGAAGCCCTGCGCACCAGTGTCTCTGACTCCGGGCCGCCGGTGACGGCTACCACGACACGCTCGCGGGCCTCCCACATCGCGGTGATCTTGTTCTCCGCGCGGTATTTGGCCAGCGCGGTGTCGACCTGGTCGGCCAGCCACAGCAACGCCAATTCGCGCAGCGCCGTGAGGTTTCCGGGGCGGAAGTAATTGGACAGCGCCGCGTCGACTCGTTCCGGTGCGTAGACATTGCCATGAGAAAGCCTGCGCCGCAGCGCTTCCGGGGTGATATCGATGAGCTCGACCTGGGACGCCTGCCGCACGATCGAGTCCGGAATGGTCTCCTTCTGTTCGATACCGGTGATCTGGGCGACGACGTCGTTCAGGCTCTCCAGGTGCTGGATGTTGACCGTGGAGATCACCGTGATGCCGGCGTCGAGGAGCTCTTCGACATCCTGCCAGCGCTTGGCGTTCTTGCTGCCCGGCGTGTTGGTGTGGGCCAGCTCGTCGACCAGGACCACATGCGGATGGCGCGCGAGCACGGCCGGCACGTCCAGCTCGGGGAAACTGCCGCCGCGATAGTCGATGTAGCGCGGCGGAATGGTCTCGATGCCGCGAATCAGCTCAGCGGTTTTCGCGCGTCCGTGCGTCTCGACGACGGCGGCCACCACATCGGTGCCGCGCTCCAAGCGCCGGTGCGCTTCGCCGAGCATCGCGTAGGTCTTACCGACTCCGGGTGCCGCGCCGAGGTAGATACGCAGCTCTCCGCGCTTGGCGCGGGGCTCGCCGAGGTTGACGTCGGTCACGTCAACCATCATCCCCCCGCGCCTAGCCGGTGACCGGGTATCGCCGGTCGAGTTGCAGGTTGAGTTGCAGGACGTTGACGCTGGGTTCGCCGAAGAAGCCGAGTGCGCGCCCGGTGCGGTACTGGGCCAGCACCTCCCGGACCTGATCCGGGCTGATGTGGCGGGCCCTGGCCACCCGCGGCACCTGAAGGTCGGCGTAGCCGACCGAGATGTCCGGGTCCAGTCCGCTGGCGCTGGTGGTCACTGCATCGGCCGGCACGACGGGGCTGGCGGGCGCGGCGCCGCGGATCGGCACGATCTGGCCGATGGAGTAGTCCTCGCCGGCCTTCGCGCACTCCACCCGCACTCCTTCATAGCTGGCGAGGAACGGTGCCGCGGTTTTCTGGCACGGCTCGTTGACGCTGACCACCCGGGTGGGGTGCAGGACGGCACCGCGGGCGTCGCGCGGACCGATCACCGACAGCACCGCCCCGACACCGTCGCCGGTGCAGAACGGACGCAGCCCGGCGTCCGGCCCCAGACCCTCGGTCCGGGCCACGGCCACGCTGCGTGAGCACACCTGTGTCAGCAGGCTGGGCTTGAAACCGTCTTCGGTAGCGGCGAGGGTGTCCACGATGCTCTCCGGTCCCAGGTTGCTCGCACCGGTCGACAGCGGATCGTAGCCGGCGCCGGCCGCCGACGGACGGCTCTGGAAGTACTGCGGCAGCGGGTTGCCGCGCGAGTCGGTGAACAGCTGACCGATCAGCCGGCTGCCCACCGGCTTGCCGCCGGCACTGACGATCGACCCCTCAGCCTTGTCGTGCAGCCCGGGGAGCTGCGCGACAAGCCAGATGAACAACGGGTAGGCCAGGCCGGTGATCACGGTCAGCACCAGCAGAGCGCGGGCCGCGGCCCAGTGGACGCGCAAAAAAGAGGAGAGCTTCATGTCAGGACATCCCCGGGACGAATTGGACGATCAGGTCAATCAGCTTGATTCCGATGAACGGCGCGATGATGCCCCCGAGTCCGTAGACATAGAGGTTGCGGCTCAACAGTTTTGAGGCGCTGCTCGGGGTGTAGCGCACACCGCGCAACGACAGCGGGATCAGCGCCACGATGATGATCGCGTTGAAGATCACCGCCGACAGGATGGCCGATTCCGGGCTGTGCAGCCGCATCACGTTCAGCAGGTCCAGGCCGGGGAATAGGGTGACGAACATCGCCGGGATGATCGCGAAGTATTTGGCGATGTCGTTGGCGATGGAAAATGTCGTCAATGTGCCTCGGGTGATCAGCAGTTGCTTGCCGATTTCCACGATCTCGATCAGCTTGGTGGGGTCCGAATCGAGATCGACCATGTTGCCGGCCTCCTTGGCGGCCGACGTGCCGGTGTTCATGGCCACCCCCACGTCGGCCTGGGCCAGCGCCGGTGCGTCGTTGGTGCCGTCACCGGTCATCGCGACCAGCTTGCCGCCCTCCTGCTCCCGCTTGATCAACGCGAGCTTGTCTTCCGGCGTCGCTTCGGCGAGGAAGTCGTCGACTCCGGCCTCGTCGGCAATCGCTTTGGCGGTCAACGGATTATCGCCGGTGATCATCACCGTGCGGATGCCCATCCGGCGCATCTCGTCGAAACGCTCGCGCATGCCCTGCTTGACGACGTCTTTGAGATGGATGACACCGAGGACCGATGCTTCGCCGCCACGACACTCGCCGACCACCAACGGTGTGCCCCCGCCGGCCGAGACGCCGTCGACGATGACGCCGAGCTGGCTCGGCACCTTACCGCCCTGTGCGCGTACCCATTCCGCGACCGAGCTGGCCGCGCCCTTGCGCAACTGGTGACCGTCGACGTCGACGCCGGACATGCGCGTCGAGGCGGAGAACGGTACCCACTGGGCGTGCGTGAGTTCACCCGGCGTGCGTGCGCGTAAGCCGAAGCGCTCCTTGGCGAACACGACGACCGAACGGCCCTCGGGTGTTTCGTCCGCGAGGCTGGACAGCTGCGCGGCGTCCGCCAACTCTTCCGGCGAGACTCCGTCGACCGGGATGAAGGCGGCGGCCTGCCGGTTGCCCAGGGTGATGGTGCCGGTCTTGTCCAGCAGCAAGGTGTTGACGTCTCCGGCGGCCTCGACCGCGCGTCCGGACATCGCCAGTACGTTGCGCTGCACCAGCCGGTCCATGCCGGCGATGCCGATGGCGGACAGCAGCGCGCCGATCGTGGTGGGGATCAGGCACACCAGCAGTGACACCATCACGATGCCGGTGACACCACTTCCATTGAGCGCCTGTGTATCTGGCACGCCGGGGTTGTCGGCCTTCGAGTAAATGGCCAGCGGCTGCAGGGTCGCGACGGCGAAGACGAAGATGATCGTCAAGGCGGCCAACAGAATGTTGAGCGCGATCTCGTTCGGGGTCTTCTGCCGGTTGGCGCCCTCCACGAGCGCGATCATGCGGTCGATGAAGCTTTCGCCGGGCTTCTGGGTGATTCTGACGATGATGCGGTCGCTCAGTACGGTGGTGCCGCCGGTGACCGCTGAACGGTCGCCGCCGGACTCCCGGATCACCGGCGCTGACTCACCGGTGATCGCCGATTCATCTACGGAGGCAATGCCTTCCACGACGTCGCCGTCGCCCGGGATCACCTGGCCGGCCTCGACGACCACGATGTCACCCTGCTGCAGCAACGGGGCGGCGACTTCTTCCTCGACAAGCGGCCGGCCGGGTGCCCAGCCGGGTAGGCGCCGCGCCATGGTCTGGGTTTTGGCCTTGCGCAGGGTTTCGGCTTGTGCCTTGCCGCGGCCTTCGGCGACCGCTTCGGCCAGGTTGGCGAACAGCACCGTGAGCCACAGCCATGCCACGATCAACCAGGCGAACCAACTCGGGCCGGTGATCGCCAGAACGGTCGCCCAGACGGCGCCGATCTCGACGATGAACATGACGGGGTTTCGCCACAGCGTGCGCGGGTCGAGTTTGCTCAGCGCCTGCGGTGCCGACTTCCACAGCATCGCAGGGTCAAGCATGCCGCCAGGTAGGCGCTTGGTGGTCGCGGTCATCAGTGGATTCCTTCAGCGAGGGGCCCGAGCGCGAGCATGGGCAGGAACGTGAGCGCCACCAGGATCAACGTGACGCCGGCGACCATTCCGACGAACTGCGGCCGATGGGTGGGCAGCGTGCCCGCCGACTCCGGGGTGGTGCCCTGTTTCGCCAGGGAGCCCGCCAGGGCCAGCACGATGACGATGGGCAGGAACCTGCCGAAGAGCATGGCCAGGCCCAGAGCGGTGTTGTACCAGTCGGTATTGACGCTGAGCCCGGCGAACGCCGACCCGTTGTTGTTGGCCGCCGAGGTGAACGCGTACAGGATCTCGGACAGCCCGTGCGGCCCGCCGTTGAGCATGCCGGCCCGTTCGCCCGGTAGCGCCATCGCTATGGCGGTGCCGGTCAGCACGATCAGCGGTGTCACCAGGAAATAGCTTGCCGCCAGCTTGATTTCGCGCGGATTGATCTTCTTGCCGAGGTACTCCGGGGTGCGGCCCACCATCAGTCCGGCGACGAAGACGGTGATCAGCGCGAGGATGAGCATGCCGTAGAGGCCCGAACCGGTGCCGCCGGGAGCGACCTCCCCGAGCTGCATGTTGAACATGGTCATCATGCCGCCGAGGCTGGTGTAGGAGTCGTGGAACGAATCGACGGCGCCGGTGGAGGTGAGTGTGGTGGCATCGGCGAACACGGCCGAGTCCGCGACGCCGAACCGCTGCTCGACGCCTTCGGTAGCCGCTCCGATCGCGCTGGGTACGGTGCCGTGGTGTTGCAGCTGGAACCACATCATCAGCGACACGCTGATGCCGGCCAGCGTCGTCATTACGGCCGCGATCGCGTAGCCCTGCTTTTTGCTGCCGACCATGCGCCCGAACGTGCGCGGCAGCGAGAAGCTGATCACCAGCAGCAGGAAGATTTCCAGCCAGTTCGTCCACGCGGTGGGGTTCTCGAACGGGTGCGAGGAGTTGGCGTTGTAGAAGCCACCGCCGTTGGTGCCCAGTTCTTTGATGACTTCCTGACTTGCCACCGGGCCACCGGTGATCGTCTGCTGGGCGCCGCCCAGGGTGGTGACCACCTGGTCGTGCAGGTGGAAGTTCTGGATCGCCCCGCCCGCGATGAGCACAATGGCGCCGACCACGGCGATGGGGAGCAGAATCCGCAAGGTGCCGCGCACCAGGTCCACCCAGAAGTTGCCCAGTTCGCCGGTGCGCTTACGGGCGAACCCGCGCACCAGGGCAATCGCCACCGCCATACCGACGGCCGCCGAGACGAAATTCTGTACCGTCAGGCCCGCCATCTGGACCAGGTGACCCTGCGTCGACTCGCCGGAGTAGGCCTGCCAGTTGGTGTTGGTGACGAAACTGACCGCGGTATTCCATGCCAGCCCGGGTGTCATCTTCGTGGCGGGGTCGTGCAGGTGTAGCGGTAAGCCGCCCTGAACCATTTGGAAGGTGAACAGAAAGAGGATGCTGATCGAGGAGAACGCCAGCACGCTGCGCGCGTAGGCGCCCCAGGTCTGCTCCGAGCGGGCATCGACACCGATGAGGCGGTAGATCAGCGACTCGACCCGTGCGTCCTTCTCGGAGGAGTAGACCCGGTACATGTAGTCACCGAACGGTACGTGCACCAGAGCCAGCGCAGCGATCAGCGCGGCGAGGAAGATGATCCCCGCTGTCGTCGTGCTCACTAGAACCTCTCCGGAAACAGCAGCGCGGCAACGAGAAACAGCGCAAGCAGGCCCGCCAGCACCAGGCCGACGATGTTCTGGTAGCTCACAGTCGTTCGACCAACTTCTGCACCATGCCCAGCACGGCGAATACAGCCAGTGTGAGCACGACAAATGCCAGCACGCCCATCATGTCTCCGTTCGGAGCTTGTCCCGTATACGAGATGGTCTCGTCAAGTCAGCCTTCGAGCGGCGCACTCGGAGGCAAGGTCAGGGTGACGCTAACCGGCACTGCCCAGCTAGGGCCTTTGGTTGACGCTTTCCTAACGATCTCGAGGCGCGCCTTTACGGAATATTTACGGCCCCGCATTGACCTCTGTGGCGACGGTCACCGGGAGGGTCTGCCGGTGCCGTTCGACGGCGTCGAGACGGCAAAATTTCGTAAAGTTTTGCCGTTTGCACGTATAGATGCTGTGCGGAATCGAGTGCTCATCGTGTGCCCGGCGTACATCAGAGGGATGCACATCACGCGGCACCTGGTCGCCGAAGAGATTCAGCCACAACCGATCGGCAACATAGCCCCGACATTGCCGGCCGGGGCGCGCTTGCCTGACGGCAGCCGTTCCTGGGGGTCGTTCGACGCGGTCGTCGGCCAGTACGGCGTCCGTCACTATCGCCTGAGGATCTACCCACCCGGGACGGGTGTCGATGATCGATGCGCCGCGCGCCTGTGGCAGTGCTGGCCGATAGGTGGCGCGACGCTCGTTGTGTTGGCGGAGATGCTGCTCGGTGATGTGGTGGCGTCGATTGGTGTCGTGTTCGTATTCGCTGCGGGCATCTACCTGGCCGCTGGTGCGCTTCTGTTCCTTCGGGGCGGCCCGGCCCGCGTTCCGGTCAGATCCATGACAGTCGTTCTGATGCCCAGAACCGCTGACGTGCAAGCGTTGTGCCGCTACACCTACTGGCGGGCGCTTGTCGACATGCTGACCGATGCCGACCACCGGTTGGTGGCCGGCGATATTTCTGCTGTGCGACACGAGGCGATCTGGCGAGAGGCCTACAACCGCCTGGCGGAGTGGTCAAGCTCGCGAAACAGCGGCCTGCGGCCCTAGGAGGTGGTCGCGCGGGGCCTGGTAATCATCGGGATCCGCACGCGAAAGACCGTCTCGCCGTTGGCGGATTCGGCGCAGACCGTGCCGCCGTGCGCCTTAACGATCGAATTGACGATCGCCAGGCCCAGGCCGTGGCCGGCACCGTTGGAGCGGGCTTTGTCGGCCCGGACGAATCGCTCGAACAACCGGGGCAGCACATCGGGATCGATGTCGGGTCCATCGTCGGTGACCGTCAATTCGACGTATGGCGCGCTCGGGCCGTCCGGCCCGGACGAGTAATGGCAGGTGATGCCCGTGGTGACCGTGACGTCCGGGGGAGTGTGTACCCACGCGTTGGTGAGCAAGTTGCTGACCGCCTGGTGGAGACGGGCGTGGTCTCCGTTGACCCACACCGGTTGCTCCGGCAGCTTCTTGACCCACTGATGCGTCGGCGCCGCCACCGCCGCGTCGTTGACCGCGTTCACCACCAGGTTGGTGAAGTCCAGGTCCTCGGTTTGCAGGTCCTGCCCTTCACCGAGGCGGGACAGCAGCAGCAATTCGTCCACCAGCGAGGCCATGCGCCGCGCTTCGGACTCGATGCGCGCCAGGGCGTATTCGGTGGTCGGGGGCAGCGCTGAAGAATCCTGACGGGTCAGTTCGGCATAACCCTGAATCGCCGCCAACGGCGTGCGCAGTTCGTGGCTCGCGTCGGTGATGAATTGGCGCATTCGCAAATCGGATTCGACGCGGTGTGCCAGCGCGCTGTCGACGTTGTCGAGCAGTTTGTTCAGGGTGTGCCCGACGATCCCGACCTCGTTGTCCGGGTCGGTGTCTTCCGGGCGGACCCGCACGCTGATCTTGTGATCCTCGTCGGCGAGCGGCATGGCGGCGACCTCCGCGGCCGTGGCGGCGACCCGGCTCAGCGGGCGCAGGGCGTAGCCGACCACCCAGGCCGTCAGCGCGGCCGTGATCACCAGCGCGGTGGCAACTAGTGCGGTGGTGGTGAGTTGCTTGCGGGCGATGATCTGGTCGGCGAGGCTCAGCGACACCCCGACCACCAGGCGATCGGACCCGGCGGTGCGGCTGTCGACCTGGTGCGGGCCGAGGCTGCCCAGGTTCTCGATGCGGGACGGGCCATCGGTCCAAGACTGCGCTTCGATGGCGCGGACGACATCGGGCGGTGCGGGCCTCGGTTCATACTCCGAAAAGACTGCCGAGGCAACGACTTTCCCATCGCGGACGACCGCGATCAGGTTTCCGGGTGTCTGTCCGGTGAACTCCAGCAGGGCCTGGGAGACCGGCGGTATGCCGCGATGAATCGAGGTGTGCTCGCCGTTGCGGTATCTGGCGTAGGCGTGGGTGAATGCGTGCATCGACTCGGCGACTTCGGCGTCGTTCATCGCGGTGACATAGCCCCTCAGGGTCAGCACCGAGACGGCACCGACGGCGACCAACACGAGCGTCACCACCGTCAGAACGCCCAGCAGCAGCTGCCGTCGCAGGGAACGGGGGAGCCACCGCGGGATGTGGCGGTCCCCCGTCATGCCAGGCTCATTCCGGTGGTCGGAGCATGTATCCAATGCCACGAACGGTGTGGATCATCGGCTCTCTATCGGCGTCGATCTTCTTCCTCAAGTACGAAATGTACAGGTCGACGATGCTGGTGCGCCCGGCGAAGTCGTAGTTCCACACGCGGTCGAGGATCTCGGTGCGACTGAGTGCGCGTCGCGGGTTGCGCATCAGGAACCGCAGCAGTTCGAACTCGGTCGACGACAGCGACATCGGGGTGCCGCCGCGGGTGACCTCCCGGCTGGCCGCGTCCAGTTTGAGGTCGCCCACCTTCAGGGACTCGTCGGCGGGCGGGGCCAGGTGACTCGACCGGCGCAGCAGCCCGCGCAGCCGGGCCACCAACTCCTCGAGGCTGAACGGCTTGGTCATGTAGTCGTCCGCGCCGGCGGTGAGGCCGGTGACCCGGTCCATGACGGAGTCGCGCGCCGTGAGGAACAGGGTGGGGGTGTACGACTCGGATTCGCGGACTCGCTGCAGAATCTGCAGACCGTCCACGTCGGGCAGCATGATGTCGAGAACCAGCACGTCGGGGTTGATCCGGTCGAACTTGGCGATCGCCTCGCGCCCGTTGTGCGCGATCTCGACGTCCCAGCCCTCGTAGTGCAGGGCCATCTTGACCAGATTGGTCAGGGCCGGTTCGTCATCGACCAGCAACACCCGGATCGGCGAGCCGTCAGCCCGGTTAATCCGGGGCAGCTGGCCCAGAATCGCTTGTCGTGGACGTTGGCTGCGCGCATATCCCTGCATTGCGGTCATATTGGACCATACTTTCAACCACACATATGGTTGTCACGGCGTTCATAGACTTCTCAAATGTAATGACATTAGTTGACTGTCCTCTTGCGCCGGTCACATGGGGCGGGCTAACGCCGTGGCCCGTGCCGCGGCATGTGGTGATCTTCCCCAATAACGCTGGCATGCAGAAGCTTTGATTGCCGCGGCGCACGAGGTGAAGTCAAGGGCGGCAATCGCCGGCAAGTAACGGGAGCATCGATCGCCAGCGCGACCGACCTGTGCCGATTGCTGTGCGGGACGTGGTGTCGGCGGCTTCCTCAAACCCGGGTACGCCCGGCGGGTCCGCGAGTTTGGTAATGGGCACCTTGACCCGCGTCCGGCCAAGGGCCGATCGTGATCGGCGATCGCAACGACGCGAGCCGGCAAACTCGGGGCCCAACGGGGAAGCGTCGGGAAAACAACGTGGCCGCACACCGATGGTGTGCGGCCACGCCGTCGATCAGGCGTATGTCAGGCCCAGCTGGACCCGACGGCGCTGTCGGTCTGCGCCATGTTGCTGCCGGCGCTCTGGACCTTCTGGCCGTGAGCGTTGGCCTGCTCGTAGATCACCTGGAAGTTGCGGCCCAACTGGGCGATGAACTCCTGGCAAGCCACCGAACCGGCGCCGCCCCAGAAGTCACCGGCAGCCAGCACATCGCGAACGATGGCCTGGTGCTCGGCCTCCAAGTTGGCGGCCTGGGCGCGGATCAGCGCACCGTGGGCGTCGACGTCGCCGAACTGGTAATTGATCGTCATTTTCCAAAGTCCCTTTCTTGGCTGCTGAAGTCTTAGCTGCTGAGGATCTGCTGCGAGGCCTGCTCTTGCTGCTCGTAGTTGTTCGCGTCGCGAATCAACCCGTCACGAACGCCGTGCAGCATGTTGACGATGTTGCGGAACGCCGTGTTCATCTGGCCCATGGTGTCCAGCGAGGTGGCCGAGGCCAGACCACTCCAGCCCGCACCCGAGATGTTCTGCGAGGACGCCCACATGCGGCGGGCCTCGTCCTCAACGGTCTGGGCGTGGGTCTCGAAACGGCCCGCCATGTCGCGCATCGCGTGCGGGTCGGTCATGAAACGTGTTGTCATATTTCGTCTCCTATCTCGAATGTGATCGTGCGTTAGCTTGCCGTCCAGCGGTAGAGATTACGGCCCGGCGGCAGATTACTGGCCTAAACGAGTGACTTGTCCCCCTTTTTTTCTGGCGTCACACAACGACCTGTTTCGGCATAACGATCGGCTTGAACCCGTACCGCGGGCCCGCGGCCGCGCCGGCGCCCTTGGCGGCCGCCGCCATGCCGGGCATGCCGGCCATCATTCCGGGTGCAGCAGCTTCCTCGGGGACGGTCCACCCGCTGCCCGCCAGCGCCGTTCCAGCAGCTTCGGCTGCCGGGGCGGCACCGGCCCAGCTGGCCGGCACCGACAGGCTGCCCACCAGAGAGGCCTCGCCCAGGCTGGCTGCCGCGCCGGCCGCACCCACCTCGCTCGCCAGTCCCGCCGCGGCGCCCTCGGCCGCGGCTGCCGCCGGAACTGCCGCCTCCGCGGCAGCCGCCGCGATGTTGGCGTCAATGGTGTGAGCGGCGAAGATGCCGTTCGGGATGGCGGCGAACATGAACCACGACGCCGTGACACCGATCTGCTGGATGCCGTTGAAGATGAACGGCGTACCGAGGAAGCCGTCCAGCGCAGTGAGGAACTCCTGAACCGGGACCGGCAAGGCGTTCCACAGGCCGGTCCCGATCGACGAGGTGCCTAGCGCGAGGTTGCTGAGCTCGGACTGCAGGCCGGTGACGATGTCGCCCAGGGACGCAGCGGGGCCGACCGCCTGGGCAGCCGACACGGCGGCGGCCTGGGCGGCCGCACCGCCGGGGTTGGTGCTCGGCGTCGCCGGAGTTATTGGGTCAAGAACCGCCGCTGCCGCTGCGCTGGCCTGGTAGGTGGTCATCGCGACGACGTCCTGGACCCACATCTCCATGTACTGCGCCTCGGTCGCCATGATCGCGGGCGTGTTGATACCCAGGAAGTTTGTGGCGACGAGCGCGGCCAGCAGAGCCCTGTTGGCCGCGATCACCGGCGGGGGCACCGTCGCGGTGAATGCCGCTTCGTAGGCGGCTGCGGACGCGGCGGCCTGGATACCCGCCTGCTCCAAGGCCGTTGCGGTGGTGGTCAACCATTGCACATTCTGCTGAGCGGCAGCGGCCGCTGATGTCGATCCGGCGCCGGTCCACTGCTCGGTGGTGAGTGTCGTAATGATCGACTCGTACTGGGCAGCTGCCGTGCTCACCTCCGCGGCCAGGTTGTTGTAGGCCGCGGCAGCAGCCATCAGCGGTCCGGCTCCCGCGCCGCTGTACATGAGCCCGGAGTTGATCTCGGGGGGAAAACCTGCGTAAGACATTTGCTATCCCGTTTCTGTCGGCTTGTTGGTGGTCGCTGGTGGGTGCGTCGGCTTAGACGGCCGTCAGCTTGGGCATGACGATGGGTTTCACGCCGTAGCGCGGTGCGCCGAAACCTGCACTGTTGCGCGCGGCCGAGGCCAGGCCCGGGACGCCGGGGTAGATGCCGCCGGCCGCGGCCGCGGGAGCAGCCGAGATGCCGGCACTGGACAGCGCGGAAGGTGCGGTGCTGGACACCAGGGTCGCTCCGGCGGCCCAGCTCGGTGGGGCCGACATCGCCCCGACCAGCGTGGAGCTGCCGACGCTGGCAGCGACGGGGCCGACGGCGCCACCAGCGCCCGTCAGGCCGCCCTCGATCGCGGCGCCCTCGATGGCCGCGTCGGCCGCGATGTCCTCGGGGACACCGAAGCCTTCTGGGAACAGGCCACCGCTGGTCAGGCCCAACATGTTCGACGAGGCCGAGGCGAAGTTGCCGATTTCGTAGCTCGCGATGTTGGCCATGTTGCTCGACGGGTTCAGCGGCTGACCGCCGAAGCTGGTAACCGGACCGCCTAGCAGTGTGGCGACCTGGGTGATGAAGTCGTCGACCGGGGAAGAGGCTGCCGGTGCGGCGGCCGCGGCGGACGCGGCGTCAGTCAAGGTAGCCGCGGCCGCGTTCGCCGCCTCGGACGACTCGTAGGTCCCACTGCTCAGCCCCAGCGTCTGCACAAACTGCTCTTGCAAGGCCTGGGCTTCCGCGGCGATCTGCTGGTAGAGCGCGCCATAAGCGGTGAAGATGCCCGATTGCATGATGGAGACCTGGTCAGCGGCGGCGGGAGCTATCGCGGTGGTCGGGGCCGCGGCACCTGCGTTCTGCGCCGCAAGGCTACTGGTGATCGCTCCGAGCTGCGCCGCCGCGGCGGCCAATTCTGCGGGCACTGCTGTCAGAAATGACATCTATTGCTCCTTTGGTGTGAAAGACATGACGACCGTTGAAATCCCCTGGTCGTCCCTGTGTGTTTGCGTACCGGCCCCTGTGCGTTGGCGTAACGCTAACTAGCCCGGGCTCCACAGTTATGGTCGAAAAGCGCAGGGTGACGGACGTTTACGGCTTCTTAACGAGGGCGCTCGCAGTTTTAACAAGCTCTTGGCGGGCGATACGGCCGTGTCATCTTGCCGAGGGGGTCCGGCGGCCTCGGTGGGCGCGCGGCGCGCGATCTTACATAGAAAGGGGTTGTCGCGCACGCTAGCGTTTCGGGGTATGCAGCGTCCCGGATCTGGCCTGCGCACGCTAGATTCGCCGCCGGGCCCCCATAGCCCAATTGGCAGAGGCAGCGGACTTAAAATCCGCCAAGTGTCGGTTCGAGTCCGACTGGGGGCACCGCAAAACGCCTGGTCAAAGGCTATCGTTCCTATGCTGACGATGGCCGAAGTCTGGTTCGCCCCGGCCTCACCCCGGCGTGCGGGCGAGAGCGGCGGCGGGTACTGCCGCTGAGCAAACTTGTGCACCCGCGCGGACACACGGTGCGACTCGCCGAAACTGGGTTGCGCGCGGTCATACGCTGGAGCGATGCCAGCTCATGTTCCTCGCGACCGTGTTCAGCGGTTCGTTTTGCGCGCTAGAAGGGTGCTGGACCATTCGCTAGTGCGCGAACAACTTGACCTTCTGAGCAGTGCCGCACAGGGCGCCGTGAAGGTCCAAGTGGAGTGGAATCATGTCACGGGTGACGTGAAGCACCGGCTTCAGATGACGTTGCCGCCCGAAGAGCAGTTTGAGTCGTTCGCCGTAAGGCTGCGGCCGTTCGTCATGCGCAAGGAATCCGTGTACTGGGCGGTGGTGCTTGACGCGCTCGAACAGCTGCTGAGCAAGGAGACGTTGGCTGAACTTGTCGACATGCAAACTCTCCGCGCTTACTGGACGGAAGTTGTCGAAGGCACGAAAGTAGCGGCGCAGGCCTACTACGTGATGACCGACAACGGCCAACTTTCCGATGTTCAGGTGGCCGACTTGTGGCTGAATTCTGATGCGCTCCACACTCAGCCGATTCAGTCGGCTATCGGCAAGGACATGAGCCTGAATGAGCGATACAAAGCGGCGGTGGGCATCTATTCGCGCATCGGGGCGTGTTTGCAGTACACCTATTCGTTCATCGTCTACTTGGTCCGTGCGGGACTGCTAGAGCTCGACAAGTCGGTGTTCGACCAACAAGTCGTCGCAGACTCCGAAATCGACCAGCCGAGTACGGTCTATTGCCTTCCCGTGGGAGCGGAGCCGATGCCCACCGATATGGCCGAGCTAGACGTCAGTAGGTGGAAGCAGGTCCACGAGGACCCCGAGTTGATGAGATTGATTAAGGGGAAGATGAAGGCCGCCGAAGAAAAGGCCACCGAGGTGTCCTAGCGGTGCCGGGTTTGTCGGGACGTTCGTGTATTTTGGTGGAGCATCATGCCCTAGTAGCTCAATGGACAGAGCACCCCTCTAACTAAGGGAAGCGTGCGGGTTCGAATCCCGCCTAGGCTTGAAGAAGAGGCACGTTGAGCTGCATATTCCCGCGCTCCGTGCCTCTTCTGCTACTTCCCGTGCTTCTTCTTGGGGGTGGCGCTGCTCTTGGCGCGGCGGCCAACTTTGGTCTTGCCTTTGGCGCGGGCCTGCTTGGCGAACCTACTTCGGGCGGCGGCTTGAAACGCCCTGGGTTGGCCGGAGGCTCGGGCTATTGGATTCCGATCAAGGATTGGTCGGTCCGTGGTGCATCGTAGAACGCGGCCTCGCATTCGGTGGGTGGGATGTCGCCGAGGTAGCTATGTAGGCGGCTGGTGTTGTGCCAGTAGGCCCAGCCCAGGGTCGCCAACTCGACGTCCTCGACGGTCTTCCACGGCTCGTTTCGTGCGGGTCCGTAGATCAACTCGGCTTTGTAGTAGCCGTTGACTGTTTCGGCCAACGCGTTGTCGTAACTGTCGCCGATCGACCCGATCGAGGGGACCGCCCCGATCTCAGCGAGTCGCTCACCGTAGCGAATCGAGGTGAACTGCGACCCGGCATCAGAGTGACATGTCAAGCCAGGCAGTATGTTTCCGCGCGACCATCGCGCCATCTCCAGTGCGTCGAGCACCATCGAGGTTCGCATATGCGAAGCTACCCGCCAGCCCACGATCATCCGCGAGTACGCATCGACGATGAAGCACACGTAGGCCACCCCGGCCCAGGTCGGCACGAACGTCAGATCCGTCACCCAGAGCTGGTTGGGCGCGGTCGCGGTGAACTTACGCTGGACCAGGTCCGGGTGCCGCGCCGCCGTCGGGTCGGGTTTGGTCATGCGGACCCGTTTGCCGCGCCGAGCCCCCTCGATGCCGACGGCCCGCATCAGCCGTGCCACCTGATCGCGACCGACGTCATGGCCGGCCCGACGGGCTGTTTTCCACAGCTTGCGGGCCCCGTAGACGCAGTAATTGTCTGTCCAGAGCTGGCGCAACGCCGGACCCAGCACGGCGTCTCGCTGGGCCCGCAAGGACGGCTGCCGCACTTTGGAGTCGTAGTAGGTGCTCGGGGCCACCATCACCCCTGCACTGCGCAGGACGGTGATGATGGGCTCGACCCCGAACTCGCCACGATTGGCGTCGATGAAGGCGACTACTTCTTGTGTTGGCGGTCGAGCTCCGCCCCGAAGAAACTCGCCGCTCGTTTCAGAATCTCGTTGGCACGCTTGAGTTCTCGAATCTCCTGCTCAAGCTCTTTAACTTTCTGCGACTCGGCCGTTGTCACTCCGGGTTCGTACCCGTCGTCGATGTCGGCCTGACGCACCCAGGAGCGCACCGACTCGACCCCGTAGCCGAGCTGGTGAGCGACCCGAGAAACGGTACCCTGCTCGGTGCCGAGTTCAGAGCGCAACGCACGGACCATCCGCACCGCTGCGGCCTTCTCCTCCGAGCTGTAGCGGCGGCTGGTCGGCTTCTTCCCCGATGACGATTCCATGGGCATACCTGCATCCTCGTTTCCAAGGTCAGGAGCCTCCGGGATTTCCAGGGCGTTTCACCCGTCGTACAACCCGTTGCTATCGAACAACTCTCGGAGTGCCGCAGCGCCGTGGGGGTCCGAGTCCAGGGCCGTGATGTTGCCGTACTCGCGCCCGCCATGGCATGACGGTCCCGTTGGAAGTCATGGGTGCTCACGTAGGGGCGATCGGCGTGATCAGCAACGCGGGGATGGAGATGTCAGCCCTGATTGTTCTTGCAGTACCAGTAGCCCTTCATGCAGGTGCTGTAGTCGTCGGCTGGGATGTAGGGGTTGCCCCAGACGTCTTCCTTTCGGTGCATGGCCAGACAGGTGTCTCGCTCCGACTCGCAGGACGAGATCGACTTCGGCTCCAACGGAAGTCCGAATGCCGTCAGCCCTGCAGACTCCACGCAACCCGGCGGCTCGGCCGCCGCGATACCCGATGGGACGGCCATGCCGATCCCGAACGCAATGATCCCGGACACAGCAGCCGCGGCGACCGTGGACTTTGACACGAACTTTGCGGACATGTTCCTCCCTCGATTTGCCGTGCACCGCCCAAGCTAACGATGAGACCCACTCGGCAAATAGGGACATTGGTCGCTATCTGCGGGAAGCCTCAGAGACGGCGAACGTGTGGCCCTTGTCTGCAAGAAGATTGGTATTTGCGACGTCGTCGGCGATGACGTAGCGGACACGAGGGTCGGCGGCTCGATTCCGATGACCAAAACCGTTGCGTTGCAAAGCGAAAGAATGGTGATTAATGCCTCGAGTCGACGATTCGGGGCACCAGCGTCTGCTGCACCCACGGCGGCGCAGCCCCGGCGGATCAGGCGACCGGCCCCATCCGGCCCAGTCGCCGCTGCCGGATTTCAGCCAATTATGCTGTAGCGTAATAACTTTCGGCTGACCGTCACTACCGCCCAGCAAGGCCGGGGATGTAGGTGACGTGGTTGCTGGCCGTGTTGTTACTTCCCGACGTCGGCGCAGGTGTGTTCGTCCGGCAGCAGCGGCCGCATCGCGATCTGCCATAGTCCATTGCCTGAATGCCATGGCGCGCTGCGGCTCGTCCCGGCCGCCGACGCGTCCACGGCGCGAAGGTCGTCGCCGGCCACGACGAGGCACCGGGCCGACGGAGCGGGCCAGTCTGTCGGCGTGCCGACCGTGGCCAGGTCGCCGAGCGGCCACGTCGCCGCAGGCGCGGACGTCGAGGCCGGTGCCGGTCCGAGCACCCACACCGCGACGCCCGCCGGTGTGTAGGTGTGCGGAGCGCCGGCACCGGCGATGCGCTCCGGATGCTCGAGCAGGTCGATGAAGCGCGAAACGCGCTCACGCGCGGCGACGGTGGCGGCGTCGAGATCGGAAACGGGATACCCCAGCGCGCGTACCAGCACGTCGTGGCGCTTGCCGTCGGTGACGGCGAGAATGCGGGTGTTGACGGCATCGAAGATTTTCGGAGCGCCGAAGTCCGGTGAGTCGGCGAGGAGTCCGGCGTTGTTCGCCTCCGTGAGCAGGTTCTGCAGGGTGGCTTCGGGGATTCGACGTTCCTCCAACGTGACGAGCGCCGGGTTGTCGGTCGCTCCGGCGACCTGCCGGAGGTAGTGGCCGTCCCCCGAGATCCACACGCGGGGCAGCGTGTCGCCGACGCGCACGACGGGCAGCACCAGCCCGCCGCCGCGGGAGACTTCGATCACCACTTCGTCGGCGCCACCGGGGTGGGTGAATTGCCGGCTCGTCGTAGTGGCGGGGTGGTCGTTACCGGCATGGGTGCAACTCGCGATCACCACCATGGCAACGGCCAGAATCGCGCCCGCAGCGGGCTGAAGGCGGCGACGACCGCACCCGCCTTGAATGCGAACGAGACGATTTCCCAGCATGGCGAAGATTCCTAGGGTCCGGTGCCGGATGAGACGATCTTGCCGCCGGACACCGACCAGAAGGTCTGGAGCTGCCCGCTGCCCGCAGGGAACGGCGTGTTGTACAGGGCCGCGAATTGCAGCTGGTACTCGTGGTCGCCGACGGCCTTGATGTCGAGCACACGAACGCAGCTGATGTGCTCGGCCATCCCGGCTGCGAACGCCTGCTGGGACCCCCACTCGGACTGGAGCTTGCTGCCGAGAAGGTTCCACGCCGTCGGGTAGTCCTTGCCGTTGATCGCCGTGAAATAGCTGACGAGCGTCTTCTCGTCGGAGGTCGTGGGGCTGAAGGATGCACGCGGCGATCCGCAGCCCGACTCGGCCGGGGGCGTGCCCGTCGTCGAGGTACGACCTTCGACCCGGGTGACGTAGGTGACGAGCTCACCGGACTGGCGGGAGGAACGGGTGAAGTACAGCGTGATCACGGCGGCGAGACCGACGATGAGTATCAGCGCAACCGCGAAGAGAAGCCGGGTTCGGCGCCTGTGCCGACCCGACGCGTCATCGGCGGTCTGCGCGGAGGGCCCTGGGGGCGCGGTTTCTGCGCTGGGCGCAGGGGACGGGGCCCGGGGCTCAGCCGAGGGGGTTTCGCCCAACGCATGCCCGCAGTTCGCGCAGAACTGCGCGTCAGGCTGGTGCGGAGTACCGCAGGAGGAACAGAAACGATCCGTCACACAGGCCGAAGGTAAGCATTGATCAGTCGGGTTAATAGAGACCAAGGTCATCTCAAAGCCCGTGCCCGTCCCCCGGCCGACTGACGCGATCAGCGAGGGTCGGTCACCTGTCCCGTGAACAAGACGGCCCCCGTCTTGTCGACGATGGCGAACAGGAACGGATGATCGATATTCAGAGTGATCGTCTCGGGTGTTGGTCCCATTCCTCCTCCGGTGACCGCCGATGTGGCCGCCGCGACCGTTCCCAGTTCGTCGACCCCCACATAAGCCTTCTGCAGGACCGAGGAGATCGCGAGTTGCTCATCGCTCATGTTCGAGAAGTCCGCCCGTTGGCGGTCGAACGCGGTGGGCATGCCCATGTCGATCAGAGTTTGGTCGAAGATCTCGCTGCCCCAGGTAACCCGGAATTTGGGCATTCGGAAGTCGACGTAAGTATCCGTGCGGGAGCCGAGAACATTGCGCATCCAGATGTCGTCCATGCTGTTGCGAACCGCCGCAAGCCTTCCCTCGGTTGGCAGCACGATCATCATCTCGAGATCGTCGCCGATATACGGCAACGTCGCGGCCTGAAACTCCGGACCGGAGAAGTAGGGCATCGACCGCACCGGGTCATGCATCATCGGCACGGTGACCGGTGACCCTGGCGCGATCCGGAAGGCGCCGTCGGCGGTCAGCTTCGGATCAAAGGACTTTCGCCAGCTTGCTTTGAGGTACGCGGCGTTGACCAGAACCGCGCGAGAGTTGCGGTCGATGAGCGGGGGATCGACTCGCGGGATCAGATCCGTGATCAGGTCCTTGGTCGCCGCACTGACGAATTTGTTGATGTTGAGCCGCTCGCCCTCGGCGTCGGCTTTGAAGTCGGCCGCGTGTACCCCGGCGTTGTACTGCGTCGAGAGGATGTCGAGGAATCGAGGGCGGGTCGAGAGGTCGCGTGCCGTAAAGGTCGCGTCCACCAGCGACAGTTCGATGCTGCGGGGATCACCCTCGAAGATTCCGCCCCGGCTGCGCGAGCGCAGAGCGATCAGCAGCTGATTGACCGCGCGGAAATAGGTGTCGTCGCCGAACGGGTCGCGCAGAACGGATTTCATCTGGGCGGCGGTGTCGCCGGCGGCACCCGCGTAGGCCATCGACATCGCGACGCTGAGGCTCAGCGGGGAAAATACGACATTGCCACCTGCCGTGACTCGTCTGAAGACGTCCAATCCAAAAGCGTTGGCGCCGTTGATGAAACGTTGCTCATCGGCCGCCGACACGTTGGGGTTGTCGTTGTAGGGCAGGTTCGACCGGGTGTGTTGTGGCTGTGCCCCCGTCGTCGTCGCACCTGGACCGTGTTGGCCACCCGTCGTGCAGCCGACCGCGGACAGCGCGACGCACACCGCGACGAGAAGATGAAGTCGACGGCGAAGTGCCTCGTTGATCCGCTTCATCGGCTGGGCACCTACGTGATGGGCGCCCACGTGGCGGTCCACTCAGATATCGGTTCGCGGGTCGGGTCTTCACCCGGATTGGGTTCCGGCTGGGCGGTGAGGCAACTGTTGGTGAACTTCCGCTGGTACGGACCCCAACGCGCCGAAAGGGTTCCATCGGGGCGAAAGACATAGGTGATGGGGCCCGACATTTCGGTGGTGCTGGTGCATTCGGGGCTCTGCGGATCTGGGTTCGTCGCGTACGACCTCGCGGACCCGTTCGCCGTGAACCCGGACACCTTCCCGGTCATCGTGCCCGTGTACGACTGCGTCGGCTTGAGGTTCTTGAGAGTTTCGTTGCAGGTCAACAAATTCGCGTTGATTCGGCAGTCGGAAACCAGATCGCCGTTCCGGATTTCTAAGTGGGCAGGCAAGCTCGCCGGACTGCCATCGGTGGATGAGGATGCTATCGAGATCGAATGTGTGCTGTCTGACGTGGACGGCGTCGATGGTGCGGCCAGGCGGTTGCCACTCGTGCAGCCGGCGAGTTGTAACGCGGTCGCCCCCACCACGGTCACAGCGAAGGCTCTGAATACTGATCCGGACAACGGCAGCCGCCTTTCCGCAACCCCTCGACAACCGCTCACCCTAAGGACGCAGTTTGTGCCACCGATAGGGCTTAAGGACCCTATTTGCGATCGTCAGGGAACTGGCGGGAAGGCAAAGCTGTCCACACCGGTGTCGACCTGTTTTGGGTCACGCCCTTCGGCATCGGTGAAGATTAGGTGTACTTCTGGCGAATTATCAAGGTAGGCAAGGACGTTGCCGGCGCCCCACGCTGGTTCCTGGCCGGCGTAACAAACCCGTCCACCCCGCGGGGTGCTCTGACAAATCGACGTGGTCGGGACTTCGGAAACCGTCGTGCGTGGCACCGACGAACCTTTGTCGAGCACCTGAATCGCCTTCGAAGTAGGGGCATTTCGCCCGACTCGTTGCGCCGTGAAGGCCACCGCACCGGAGTCCAGGATCGTCAAGTCGCGGTAAGACCAACCCTGAGCGGTGAACAGCGGAGTGGGCGCGGCCGGTGTCGCACCGGTTTCGACGGAGGCGGCGACCGAATAGACGCCACCCGTGCGCAGGGTGAAGGGGTTCTTGGGGAACATGATCGAATCCGAGGTGTCCCCGTTGGTGAACAGGATCGTCCGCCCATCCCTGGCGTAGATCACCGAGGAGGCGTTCGTACCGGTGGCGACAGGCGTGGATTCGCCGCCGACCGCCAGGGCGTTGACGTTCGTCGGCCGGACGTCGCTGCGTTCGTCCAACCAGGCGATGTGGCTGCCGTCGGGTGCCCACGCGAAGGCGGGTTCGGCGAACGGCGCCCAGGCGGTGGCGGATTCGGAGGCAGCCTTTGGTCTGGGCGTGATCTCTCCCGTGTTGGCCGCCGCGACGAGCAGGATGCCTCCCTCCACCGCCCCGTCAGTCGGGTTGCCGACGAAGGCCACATGTTGTCCGGTCGGCGACCAACGGGGCCTGGCGACCATCGGGGGGCGGTCGCCACCGGCATGCGGAAGGCCGGCCGGGTCCACCAGGCGCCGGGGTGGCGCGAGAGGTGTGAGTTGCGGTGAAAGGTCGAGCACCCACAGCTCACCGCCGTAGTCGGAGGCTGCTGCTTTCCGGACGAAGGCCACGTGTGCGAGGTCGGGGGAGGGCGCCGGTTGCGCGTCTGCCGGTCCGTCTGTCAATTTGCGGCCGGGGGCGCCAGCGGGTTCGCTGACGTACAGCGCCCCTGCTTTCGTGTAGAACAAGGCGCCCGCGATCTTCGGGGCAGTGGTCGCAGACGTCACTGTGGTGTTCGTTTGCGTGGTGGCCGGGTTGGTCCTGCTCGCCGGCTGACACGCGGTGAGAACCAGCACGGCTAGCAGTGCAGCCCACCGACCACGGTGAGCCGTGTTCATGGCCATCACCGTAACGCCGTGTTGGCTGTGCGCATTCGAAGTCGTGGGAATCAGTACGGCCACTTCGGAGCTGTTCAGCCTGGTCGTCGGAAGCGCCCCCGCCGGTCAAACGGAGGAGCACGTACTCAACGCGCCGCAATGAGTTTTGTCCGCCAGGGCAGTCTGATCTGTATGGGCAAACTCATCTATGGCTTCAACGTGTCGGTGGACGGGTACATCGCTGACGCGCACGGCGGCATCGACTGGTCCGAACCGAGCGAAGAACTGCACCAGTATTGGAACGACTTCGAGCGGGAGACCGCCCTGTCGTTCTACGGACGCCGGATCTACGAACTGATGTCCGCCTATTGGCCGACGGCCGACAAGGCGCCGGATGCCACCCCGCTGATCGTCGATTTCGCCCACATCTGGCGCGACATGCCCAAAGTGGTGTTCTCGCGGACCCTGGAGTCCGTCGACTGGAACTCGCGCCTGGAACGCGGCGACCCGGTCGAGGTGGTGACGAAGCTGAAAGCCGAAACCGACGGCAGGCTTGAGGTGGTTGGCGCGACGCTGGCCGCACCGATCGTGCAGGCCGGACTGGTGGATGAGTATCGCATCGTGATCGCGCCCACCGCGGTGGGCGGCGGCACACCGTTCTTTCCGGCACTGCCGTCATGGATCTCACTGCGACTGCTGGAGAACCGCACCTTCCCAGGCGGCGCGGTACTGCTGCGCTACGAGGCGAAAAACGACTGATCGGGCACCGGGATGGTTTACCGTCCCGGCGGCGCCAACCGGTAGACAGCGCCCGCGTCGTCGTCGCTGATGTACACCGCACCGTCCGGCCCCACCACGGCGGCCACCGGGCGGCCCCATCGGGAACCGTCGTCGGTCTGGAAGCCACCCACCAGGGTCTGCTGGTCGCCGAGGCCGCCGTCGCGCCACGGGAAGAACGACACCTCGGGCGCGCGCGGCGGCTTGCGGTTCCACGACCCGTGAATGCCGACCAGCGCACCGTCCGCATACGGCGGCGGCAACACGCCGGTGGTGAAGGACAAACCCAGTGGCGCCGAGTGAGCGCCCATGCTCTGCTCTACCGGCGGCAGGGCCTGGCAGTCCATCGCGGATCCGTCCTTGTTGGTCGACATGTCGGGCACGAACGGCAGATTCGCCGGCCCCCCGTCGGGATTGCAAAACGGCCAGCCTAGGTCGCGGCCGGACGTCAACCGTGCCAGTGACTCCGGCGGATGGTCGTTGACGTAGCCGACGTCGACGCGGCCCTGCGGGTCAGGCGTGTTGTCGCGGTTGTTGACCGCCGTCCACACCGAGCCGTCCGGGGCGACGGCAAGGCCGGTTCCGTTGCGCACCCCCGTCGCGAACGGCTGCGCCGGCCCGCCGCCGGGCGGAATCCGCATAATCGTCGCCCTGGGCGGGTTCGCGGTACGGTCCTGCGCCGTGATGTTTCCCGTCGAACCGACCGAGAAGTACACCGCGCCGTCGGGCCCGACGGTCACGCTCTTCAGCGCGTGCGCGTAGGCGCCGTGCAGATCGGGGCTGCGTGCATCGGGAAGACCGGCTGCGACGGTCCGGCCGTTGACGGCCCGGCCATCGGCGTAGTCGTAGGCGTCGATCTGATCGCTCTCCGCGACGTAGAGCGTCGAACCCGCGAATGCCATGCCGTGCGGCTGATCAAGACCTTCGAGCAGCGTCGACTGTCGGGGTGCGGCGCCAGGTGTCAACTCGACGATCTGCCCACGGCTCGGCACCGACACGAGCAGCGCGCCGTCGGGCGTCCATGTTTCCAAGCGCGCCTTAGGAATTCGCGCCCAGACGGCGATCGTCCAACCGTCGGGGATCAGCGCCTGGCGGGGCCGGTCCAGCGGTGCCTGCGCGAGATCGGGGGCCACGGCGACGGGAGCGGCCACCAGCCTGCCTGACGCCGGCGCCGGAACCCCGGATGGGGATGCGGACTGTCGCGGATTCGAGCACCCCGCCAGCACAAGGATCGCGATCAGGGAGATGGCCGGCAGTGCACGCGGCGGGACTCGCACGTCAGCAGGGATACCCGGGGCGACCGTCATCAACACGAGCAAGCCGATGTGTGGCAGCCGGGCGCCCGGGTATAAAGGCGGGCATATGACTACATCGCGAACGCAACCGGATCAGCGCGAGCTCGACGGCATCCGGCAGATCGTCGACGCCATCTCGGAGGCGTTCGCCGCAAAGATCGTCGGGCAGCCTGACCTGCGGGAATCGCTGCTGATCGGGCTGCTCGCCGGCGGTCACGTTCTGCTGGAAAGCGTCCCCGGCCTGGCCAAGACCACCGCCGCCAAGGTGCTGGCCGAATCGATTCACGGCCGCTTCCAACGCATCCAATGCACGCCTGACCTGCTGCCCAGCGACATCATCGGCACGCAGATCTATGACTCGTCGACCAACTCGTTCGTCACTCAACTGGGTCCCGTGCACGCCAACATCGTGCTGCTCGACGAGATCAACCGGTCCAGCGCCAAGACCCAGAGCGCCATGCTCGAGGCGATGGAGGAACGGCAGACCACGATCGCCGGTCAGGTGCACACGCTCGCGGACCCGTTCCTGGTGATCGCGACCCAGAACCCAGTCGACCAGGAAGGCACCTACCCGCTGTCCGAGGCGCAGACCGACCGCTTCCTGCTGAAGGAGATCGTGCGCTACCCCTCTCCCGAGGAAGAGGTGGAAGTAATGGCGCGGATCGACGCCGGCGTCTACGACACCCGACGACCCACCGCGCCCGTGGTCAGCCTCGATGACGTGCTGCGCCTGCAGGAAGTCGTACGCCACGTCTACATGGACCGGGCGCTGATGCTCTACGCCAGCCAACTGGTCGACCTGACCCGCCATCCCGGGCGGGCGCTGCCCAAGCAGGTCGCGCGCCTGGTCGAGTACGGCGCCAGCCCCCGCGCCACCATCGCCTTCTGCAGGGCGGCGCGGGCTCAGGCGGTGCTGTCCGGGCGGGCGCACGTATTGCCGGAGGACATCGCCAAACTCGCGCACCGGGTGCTGCGGCACCGGCTCATCCTCGGATTCGAAGCGGCCAGCGCCAACGTCACTCCCGAGACCGTGATCGACGCCGCCCTGCGGGCCGTCCGGGTGCCCTGAGTTCGCCTTGGGCAAGCACCTCAACCGGGCCAAAGCCCACTTCGGCACCGATACCCGCGGACTGCTTGAAGGCGGCCGCTACGCCCTGTCGCACACGCGCAGCATGGAATTCGACGACCTGCGCCCCTATGTTCCCGGCGACGACGTCCGCGACATCGACTGGAAGGCCTCCGCGCGGTCGGGCAGCGTGCTCATCAAACGGTTCATCTCGGAGAAGCACCACAAGATCCTGCTGGTGGCCGACGCCGGTCGCAACATGTCGGCACTGGCCCCCAGCGGGGAGTACAAGCGCGACGTGGCCGCCCACATCATGGGCGCCGTCGGGTTGATCGGCCTGCGGCGCTCGGATCAGATCGGCATGGTTTTCGGCGACAACCGCGGCTCGGTGAACGTTCCCCAGCGCCGCGGCGAAACTCACGTCGAGGGACTGCTGCACCGCTGGTACCAGCACACCATGACCAGCCCCGGCCCCAGCGGCATCGCCGCCCAACTGGATTACGTCGCAACGCATTACCGCCACACCATGCTGATCGTCGTGGTCTCCGACGAACCCGATGTCGACGAGGAACTCAACGGAGTGCTCGCCAGGCTCAGCGGGCGCCACGACATGCTGTGGGCGATGGTGTCCGACATGCCCGCAGTGGGCCCGGACAACACCGACGGGTACGACGTCGCCACCGGCCGATTCGTCCTGAACGGAGCCGACCTGGGTCCGCGCGTCGTCGCCGCCTACCGCCGCGCCGAGCAGGCCCGCCGCGACCGCCTGGCAAAGTTCCTGACCCGTCGCGCGATTCCGCACGCGACAATCGCCGGCAGCGACGACATCCGCCGCGAACTCGTCGGCCTGACCGAGGTGGCCGGCCGTGCCGGATGACCTGCTGCACCACGTCTTCGGTCCGCAGCCCTACTCAACGCAATGGCTGGTGTGGGCCGTGCTCCTGATCGTTGCCGTCATCGGTTGGTACGCAGGCGTTTTCGTGTGGACGCTGCCATCGCACCGGTTGCGCCGCATCCCCGTCATGCGACGGATACACGCCCGGGTGATCCGCGACCGCTTCGCTCGCCGCGTGCGACACCTCGCCGACGAACACCGCGCCGGCCGGATGTCGGCGCCGCAGGCCAGCGCGGGGATCGCCCGGACGGTACGCAGCTTTCTGCACCAAGCAACCGGTGCCCGGGCACAGTACCTCCATGTCGGCGCCCTGACCGATGGGCACCTTGACGCGGCCGCGCCCCTGCTGACTCTGCTCGACGATGCGCAGTTCAACGCCGAGACGAGCGTCGACGTCGGCGACGCGAGTGCCATGGCGCAGGAGTTGATCCGCTCGTGGACCTGAAGTGGTGGCCGGTAGCGGCCGTCGGATCAGGCTGCTTCGTCGTCGCCGTCGTGCTGGCCGCGGTGCTACCGATGACCGCCGCCCGCCGGCGGTTACGTCCGCTGGCCAACATCGCACGACTGACCCGGTTGCCCGAATATGCCCGCGTGGCCCGGCTGCGTTCACTGTCGACCATCGTGACCCTGGTGGTGCTGACGGTCATGTTCGGCGCCGCCATGTGGGCGGCGTCCCGCCCGGCGGCGGCCGGTGAAAACTTCGATGCCGCAACGCCCGAGGACATCATGCTGTGTGTCGGGCAGCCGCTGCCCGATCGCGCAACGGTGGAGATGCTGGACTACTTCGCGCAACAGGCCGGCGCGGCGCCGCAGACCCAACGCATCGGTCTCACATCGGTGAACCGCCGGCTGGTGCCACTGACGCGCGACCATCAGTACGCCGTGTCACGCTTCGGCGAGTTCGCTCGCGCGCCCAGGTTGCAGTCGGCGTCCTTCGCACCGGCGGTGCCGTACACCGACTACGCAACGAGTGTGGAAGATGCTCTGGCGCTGTGCATTTCGGGATTCCCGCACTTCGAGCAGCGGGGGGCGCAACGCCGTTCGGTGATTTATCTGGGGCCGTCGGATCTGCGCATGGCGGGGGAGCCACGCGCCGCACTGTTCACCGGCAGTGCGGTGCGCGACCTGGCCGAGCGTGCCGGGGTCCAGCTCAATGTGGTCGACACGGCACCGTCGCCGAAGAGCGGCTCGTTGCTCGCGCTCACCGAGCAGACCGGCGGACGGTACCTCGTGCCGGGATCGGTGTCCGGAGCCCTAGACGACATCCGGGCGCACAATAACCCGGGACGCCACGGCGCCGTCGCCAAAGCGGACTCCGCGGACCAACCGGTGGTGCCGCTGGCGATCGCGCTGTTCTCGGCGACCGTGCTTTCGGTGGCGCTGATGGGGTTGCGCCGGTGACGTTCCAACCCGTATTGCCCTGGCCGATTCTGGCTGTTGTCGCCGGCGCGCTGGTGCTGGCGCGCGTGGTTGCGCTGCGCCAGGTGCTGCTGTCGGCCGGAGGCAGACGTGTCCGCACGGTGCTGCGCTGGAGCGGGGTGACGCTGGCGGTGCTGCTGGTGATCGCCGCCGCCACCCGCCCCGCGCTCCAAGACGACAAGACCCGCGGCGGCACCACAGCCGCGGCCGGGGAGAACCTCAATGTCTTTCTGATCGTGGATCGATCGGTGGACTCGGACGCGATGACAGGTATGCGCGACGACATCGCGGCCTTCATCAAGCAGTACCCGGCGGCGCGCTACGCGCTCATCGACTTCACATCGCGGGCCACGCTGGATTGGCCACTCTCCGAAGACGTTTGGAGTCTGCGGCCCACCATCGCCGCGCTGAACTCCTACCGCGGCGGTCCGAATGCGGGACTCGACGTCGACGCCGCGGCGGCAAGCAACGTGCTGCGGTATCAGCTCATTCAGGCGGCCCAGCAGTATCCGGGTACGCGAAATGTCGTGCTGTACTTCGGTTCCGGCGCGCCTGGATCGCGTGCTCCGCAGGGCGACTTCAACAGCGGGTCGGTCGACGGCGGAGCGGTGCTGGGATACGGCGGCACCGACGCGATCGACGAAGCCGAACTGCGGAAAGTGGCGGGCCAGCTCGTCGTGCCTTACCAGCACCGGAAGCCCGGTCAGCCCCTGCAGTCGGACCTGCCCGACCGCCCGAGCGCCGCCGGCACCCGCGCTGAGGCCGGCGCCCTGTTCGAGTTGTACTGGCTGCCCGCGTTGCTCGCGGCAGTACTGCTGCTGAGCGAGATCTACCTCTCGGTTCGCGAATTCCGGCGCAACCGTCTCACCCGGAGGGATGCGGCATGACGCTGCGACCGGCACGGCTGCGGCTGCGACGGCGGCTGCTGATCTACTCGGCTCCGCTGGTTCTCTTCGTGGTGCTGGTCGTCGCGAAACTGATATCGGTTGTGGTGGCCGGGGATTCGGCGGCGTCGGCTTTCCAGCGCGGCGACGCGGGTGCCCTCCGGGACGATGCGGGGGTGCTCGGCGTGGCCAACGTCATCGAGCCCGCCAAGGCGCCGTTCGCCGCGGGCGCCGCCGCCGTGCTTGACGGACGGTTGGACGAGGCGGACCGAGATTTCACCGCCGCGCTGGCCCGCACCGCGATCGCGGACTCCTGCCCGGTACGGGTCAACCTCGAACTGGTCCGTGAGACCCAGGGCGACCGCGCCGTGGCGGCGGGTGACCGGTCACGCGCCGACGAACGCTACGCGAGCGCGCTGACCGTCGTCGGTGACTCACCGCAGGCCTGCTTCGCCGACAATAAGGACCCGGACACCCAGCGGCAACGCATCCGACGCGATGCGGCAAAACGGTTGACGGACAAGAGGAATGCGCTGAACGCTCCGCCGGCAGCCGCCCTGCAGCCCCCGCCCCCACCTCCACCACCGGCTCCGGTGGTGCTCCCTCTGCCGGTCGCCGTATCACCCGACGGGCGAGAGATCCCCCCACGCCGGCTCAACCCCACTGAGGGTGATCCGCTGGATAAGCTGCAGCAGGTGCTGCAGGACGCGGCGGGCGCGGCGCCCCCGGGCTAGGCCGCGTCTCTGCGTTGACTCTCGCTAGGGGTCTGACAACAGCTCTGAAGGAATCGCGACCCGCCCTGCCACATCCTTGGGCTGCCGAATGGTTTGAAGCACGGACGTACCCATACCGTAGGTAAAGACCACCGGATCCGGACGGATCCGGATGAAGCACAGGTCACCGCCCTGCGCCACGATGCGTTGCTCGGTGGACAGAATTCTGCGCAGAAACCATGACGAATGGAACGCATCGCGCGCGCCCTCATCGTCACTGCCAACGACGTCTGCCGTGCCTTGGAATTGCACCGCTCGAGGCGGGAACCATGGGGCAACCAAGCGGGCCAGGGGAACGACGAAAGCCACTTCCGGACGCGCCCGGATGTTGCGCACCTTGCGGGTAGTCGTCCGGCTCGTGACGTAGAAGTACAGAGACCGCCCAGACGTCGGCATGGCGTAGATGACCTCGGTGGCGTGCGGGCGGGCCGCATCCCCGCCGACCGTTGCAAGCGTCCCGAACTTCCGGCGCCGTAACGCCCGCTCCAACGTTTTGTAGCTGATCTCGCCGTTGCTCACGGGCCTCCTGCCGAACCGCTGCAACTGAATTGGGACCGAAACCCCGGCACCTCGCTCATGGGTGGCTCAGGACCGGACGAGCCGCGCGATCGCGGCGGAGGCTTCGGCGAGCTTCGCGTCCGCCTCGTCGCCGCCATGGGCGATCGCTGAGCTCACACAGTGATCAAGGTGATCTTCGAGCAGGTTCAGCGCCACGGCCCGCAGGGCACTGCTGACGGCGCTGATCTGGGTGAGGATGTCGATGCAGTACTTGTCGTCTTCGATCATTTTCGCGATGCCGCGGACCTGACCTTCGATTCGGCGCAAACGCTTGGCGTGGCTGTCTTTACCCGCCGCATATCCGCGCGTGGTTGCCATGTGGTCTCCCGGGAATCGTCGTCGGCCGGCAATATTGGCCTGATGCCTCGCGGTGGGCCGGCGCCGATGCCGGATCTGACGATTCTAGCTACCCCAACGGGGACGGGAACCCTTTGCAGAGTCACTCATCAGCGGTGGTGAGCAACCAATTGCTGGCCGGCGGCATGGGTTTCCACCCGCCGATCGATCTTCGACTGTTCGGCCGGAGGCAGCGGGTCGGCACGGTAGCGGCGCAACCGGTTGGCATTGCCGACAACAGACAGCGATGACAGGGCCATGGCCGCGGCCGCGATCATGGGTGATAGCCGCATCCCCAGCAGGGGATAAAGCACACCCGCCGCCAGCGGTATGCCGACGGCGTTGTAGACGAGGGCGAAGAACAGGTTCTGCCGGATGTTGCGCATGGTGGCGCGTGACAGCCGGATCGCGGTGACCACTCCGGCCAGGGAACCGGAGATCAACGTGATGTCGGCGGCCTCGATGGCGACGTCGGTGCCCGTCCCGATCGCGAGGCCGACGTCGGCCTGAGCCAGGGCGGGCGCGTCATTGATGCCGTCTCCGACCATGCCGACACTGCGGCCCTCGGACTGCAGCCGGCGAATCTCGTCAGCTTTGTGTTCGGGCAGGACTTCGGCCAGCACCCGTTCGACCCCCACCTGTCGTGCGATGGCGCCGGCGGTCCGGGTGTTGTCGCCAGTGATCATCACCACCTGCAAACCGAGCTTGCGCAATGCGGTGATGGCCGCCGTGGAATCGTCCTTCACGACGTCGGCCACGGCGATCACCCCGGCGGGACGCCCGTCGACCGCGGCCAGGATCGGGGTTTTGCCCGCCGCGGCGAGATCGGCACTGACCTGCTCGAGTTGTGTTGTCGCAATGTCGTTTTCGGCAAGCAAGGTCGGCGTGCCGACGAGAACGACGCGGTCGGCGACGGTCGCTCGGACTCCCTTGCCGGTAATCGAGATGAATTCGGTTGCGGTGGGGATGGCAAGGCTCAGGGCGCGCGCGCCGGCGACGACCGCGCCGGCGATCGGGTGTTCGCTGTCTGCCTCGGCGGCAGCGACCAGCGCAAGCAGTTCGTTCTCGTCCAGCGTTCCGATCGAGTGGACATCGGTGAGCGCCGGCCTGCCGGCGGTGATGGTGCCGGTCTTGTCCAGCACGACGGTGTCGAGCTTGTGGGCGCTTTCCAGCGCCTCTGCCGAGCGAATGAGAATCCCCGCCCGGGCTCCCTTGCCGGTGCCGACCATGATCGACAGCGGGGTCGCCAGGCCGAGCGCGCATGGGCAGGCAATGATCAGCACGGCCACCGCCGCCACCAGTGCCTGCGTCAAAGCCGGCGGCGGCCCCGCGACGAACCACACCGCGAAAGTGCCAATGGCCGTCGCCATCACGACCGGTACGAAGTAGGCCGAGATCGCGTCCGCCAGTCGCTGGATCGGAGCCCGGGACGCCTGCGCCTGCTGCACCATGCGGATGATCTGGGCAAGCATGGTGTCGGCGCCGACTTTGATGGCGCGCACCCGCAATGACCCGGTGGCGTTGATGGTCGCGCCGATGACCACGTCGCCGGTGTGTTTGGTGACCGGCATCGATTCGCCGGTCACCATGGACTCGTCGACAGCAGACTGCCCGGAGGTCACGGTCGCGTCGACCGGGATTTTTTCACCGGGGCGAATGAGGATCTCGTCGCCGACCACCACCTGATCGAGGGGGATCTCGATCTCGTCGCCGCCGCGGACGACACGGGCGGTGCGGGCCTGCAGGCCCAGTAGGGCGCGGATGGCTTCGCCGGTACCGGCTTTGGCGCGGGCCTCCAGTAGCCGGCCGAGCATGATCAGCGTGAGGATGACTCCCACGGCTTCGAAATACACGTCGCGAACCTCAGGTGGCAGAGCCGTCGAGGCGATGGTGACGAGCAGGCTGTAGCCATAGGCCGCGCCGGTGCCGATTGTGATCAGGCTGTTCATGTCGGCGCTGCGGTGGGCCAGCGCCAGCCAGCCGGTCCGGTGGATCGGCCAGCCGACGTAGAACATCACCGGCGTGATCAACGCCAACTGCACCCAGTGGTTGAGTAGCACCTCGGGCACCCAGCGACCACCTAACGGGTGAGCCATCACCGCGTACAGCACGGGTGCGGTGAGCACCGAACCCATCGCGACCCGCCGCGTCAGATCGGCGATCTCGGCGCGACGCTCCTGCGCCTGGATGGCTGCGGTGTCCGCTGCCGCGGGCTGATCGCCAGCGCCTGGATTCGCGGAAGACGTTGTGGTGCTGCGATTATCCGACTCGTCGATGGGTGCGGCCTGGTCGTTGGGGGTTACCACCAGCGTGCCGTGAATCATGTTCATGCTGCAGGAGAATTCGAACGAGCCTGGCCGCTGTGGAGTGAAGGTTACGGTGGTCGTCTGGTGCGCGGGCAGGGCAGCCGACAGTTGCAGGTCTGGAAATACCACGAGCGAGCTGCAATCCCCGGTCTCTTGGCGATCAAACGAGATCTGTACCGGAATGCCTTGTCGCACTTGGACGACGCTGGGACTGTACCCGCCGCGGATCGTAATCTGGACCCGCTGCACGCCGTCGCTGACCGCAGTGGTGTGTGCGCGGCGCGGCCCAAAGAAGTACCACGCCAGCGCCGCGATCGCGAGCGCTCCGCCGGCCAGTACGGCAACGTCGGTATTCGACATCAGGAACTCCTTTTCGATAGCACGATCGGACGCGGTGAAGAGAAGTCAGGAACCGGACACCAGCGCGCTCATCCGTGCCTGATAGGTGGCGGCGTCGATATGCCCGGACATCCGTTCCCGGGCGATCACCGCCTCCGCGATCAATCCCCAACAGCGGCGGGGCGGACCGTCGGCTTGCTCCGGCATCTGGCCGGGTTGCGAATTGGCTGAGATCAGCGCGACCACCGCGTGCCGCCGTCGCAGCTCACGCCGCCTGCTGGTGACTGCCATCGCGATCAGGATCGCAAGCTCCGTGGCTCCGATAGCGACTGCAACCCAGTGGCCACTGGCTACCTGCCCGTACCCTGTTGCCAACTTGCTCACCTCGCTCACACCCGGCTCCGGCTCCGTGGCCGATGCGCAATCACTGTCCCGCCTTTATACCCCCGAGGGGTAGGGGCCAATGTCACCTGAACTACGGCAAGAGGTCGTTGCTCGTTCAATATGGCCACCGCATGGTGTACCCTCTGGGGGTATGAGCCGAGTCCGGGAGTGGTCGGATATCCGACGATTCGGGGCCGGTACGCCTGCGCGGTTGCTGCTTCTCGCGGCGCTGGCAGTCGCGGTGGCGCTGCTGGCCGTAGTCGGCCACTGTGTTCCGTTGCGGTCCGCCGCTCAGCCGGTACATGTGACGAAGCCGTCCCTGGCGCCGGCGAGCGCGGAGATTGCCACCGGGGCTCATCAGCAAGTGCTCCTGGACGGCAAGTCAGTTTGCAAGTCCTCCAAGCTCTTGGCGATCGCTGCGCTTCCGAAGCCGCCGGCCACCGTTCTCATGCTGCTCGGTGTCTTCTCGGCCGTAGCTGTCGTCAAGGATTGGTTGGCGAGGCTGGTCGTACCCGCCGGACGCGGTCCGCCGAGGACGTCCGTTGTAGCTGTGTCCGGTCAGGACTTGTTGACCCGGTTCTGTTTAGCTCGACGCTGACGTTCAGCCCCCGCCGTGGTGCGACACCACGACGGGTGGCGAATTCTGGCCCACGTCAACGTCCGCGCTCTCGTCGCGGCCCCACGAAGCGGCGATCTCATGAATTGCATCATCGGCACCCTCAACGCCGCTGAGCCTCAATCTCTATGGCGACTCACCCGCCCAACTGCGGGGCAGGCCAAGCCACCGCCACTTACGAATGGCTTACCAACGACCCAGTGGTCGCCGCGGCCTAACGCCTCAACACGACCGCTGGTCTGCGGCACACTCAGAAAAATCTGAAGGGGATACACCCATGGACTTCGGGGCGCTTCCACCGGAGATCAACTCCGCCCGAATGTATTCCGGCCCCGGCTCTGGGCCGATGCTGGCCGCTGTGACCGGCTGGGACGGGCTGGCGGCTGAATTGAGCTCGGCCGCAGCATCTTACGCAGCGACGATGTCGCGGTTGACCGCACTATCCTGGTACGGTCCGGCCTCGATGTCGCTGGCTGCCGCGGTGGCCCCGTACGTGGCATGGATGAACACCACCGCCGCCGGTGCCGAGCAGGCGGCCGATCAGGCCCGTGCTGCCGCGAGCGCCTACGCGGCGGCGTTTGCGGCAACGGTGCCGCCGCCGGTCATCGCCGCCAACCGCAGTTTGTTGATGACGCTCGTCGCGACCAATATCTTCGGGCAGAACGCGCCGGCGATCGCGGCCGTCGAGGGTCAGTATGCGCAGATGTGGGCCCAGGACGCCGTCGCGATGTACGGGTACGCCGGCTCCGCCGCGGCCGCGTCACGGCTGACACCGTTCACCTCACCGGGGCAGATCGCCAATCCAGCAGGATTGGCCGAGCAGAGCGCCGCGGTCGCACAGGCCGTCGGGAATTCCGTTGTGACGGACGCGCAGGCCGCACTCGCTCAACTGACCTCTGCGCTGCCTGCGGCGTTGCAACAGCTGGCCTCGCCGCTCGTGTCGGGTTCGGGGCTGAGCTCGCTCACCCCACTGCTGTCGTTGACGAGCTCCAGCGCGTGGATCGCCAGTGCCGGACTGTCGACGGCAGAAAAGTTGAAAGGCCTGCTTCCGGCCGCCGCCGCCGCATTGGCGCCCGCGATCGCCGAAGGGGTGAGTTCCGGTGCGCTTGGACCAACGGGTTTGGCAGGTAGTGGGGCGGCGGTGTCGGCGAGTGTGGGTCGGGCCGGACTGGTCGGATCGTTATCGGTGCCTCAGGGCTGGACTTCCGCCATACCGGCCAAGGCGGCAACGGCCTTGGCGGGCACCAGTCCCGGCGCCGCACTGGCTGCCACCGACGGTCCGGGAAGCATGCTGGGTGGACTGCCGCTGTCAGGTTCAGGCGGACGCGGTATAGCCGGCGTGGTGCCCGATTCCCGGTTCCTGGAACGCCCTGCGATGGTGCCGCGCTGGCCGGCCATCGGCTGACATGTCCGCCCGCGACCAAACTGCAATCGCCACTGCGTTGTACCGACCCGAGAGAGCGGGTACCCTCTACGGGTATGTGGTACCGAAGGATGACTGGCGAGGGCTCTTGATGGTTCCCTCGCCAGTCAACTATCGAGTGCCCCCGGCCCCCGGTGGGTCGAAGCGCCGCCGAACATGGATCGCCGCGGCGATGGTCGTCGTCTTGCTTAGCCTCCTCGGGCACAACGCGTGGCTGCATGGCGAGACCCGTGCGCCGCACCAACCGCATGCGCTGCTGTCCTCGGTGGGTGGTGAGTTCTCGGTGAATGCCGACCACGCGCACCTGAGCAACGGCTCATTCACGCACCGCGACAACGACGTTGTGGCCGCTATCGTGCCACGCCCGTCGACCGGCCTGGTTCAGGTCGGGGTCGCGGCCGTGGCTGTCGTTATCACTGCGATGCTGGCCGGTTTTGTCGCGCCGGCGGGCAGGGGACCGCCGAGCTTGCTTACGTCCGTGCTCTCCGGGCAAGACATTCTGACGCGGTTCTGTACGGCTCGTCGCTGATCGGTCGGCGACCGCCCGTTGTCCCCTTGGCCACAACGGGCGCTTGACACCTGACCGATATCAAAGGCCGCCCATGGTGGCCCGTATGCGAAAGCGACGATCAATGACCAATCTCTTGTCTGTAGAAAGCTGCGAGCGCTTAGAGCTGTCCAATGATTCCGCCGAGTGCCACCGGTCGCGGCGTCCGAGCACAGGGCGGCGAACCACGTCGCATGTGCATGCGGAAAGGTGGGCCCACACCAGCGACAGATCCCGTCAGACGCGCACTCTCGTCGGCAACACGCCGGTGGTGCGGGTTGGGGCCCCGTTCGGCAACGAGGACCGGGGTTTCTGGGCCAAGCTGGAGGGGTCCAACCCAGGCGGAATAAAGGACCGCCCCGCGCTGCACATGGTCGAACGTGCCCGGGCACGCGGCGACCTGCTGCCGGGGGCGCAGATTATCGAATCAACCAGCGGTACTTTGGGTTTGGGGCTGGCACTGGCGGGGCAGGTGCACGGGCACCCGGTGACCTTGGTCACCGATCCTGGCATGGAGCCGATCATGCTCAGCATGCTTGCCGCATACGGGGTGGGCATTGAGGTGGTGACCAGCCCGCACCCGTCCGGCGGGTGGCAACAGGCTCGCAAGGATCGGGTGGCTGAACTGATGGCCGCTGATCCGTGGGCGTGGAATCCCGATCAGTACAGCAACCCGGATAACGTGGATGCGTACCGGCCGCTGGCCTACGAACTGCACGACCAATTGGGGAAAGTAGACGTGCTGGTTTGCTCAGTGGGTACCGGGGGCCATTCAGCAGGGGTGGCACGGGTATTGCGCAAGTTCAACCCCGACTTGAAGTTGATCGGTGTCGACACTGTCGGCTCGACGATCTTCGGGCAACCGGCGGCTCCGAAGCGGTTGATGCGTGGACTGGGCTCGAGCATCTATCCCCGCAACGTGGACTATCCGGCTTTTGCCGAGGTGCACTGGGTAGCTCCGGCCGAGGCGGTGTGGGCGTGTCGCGCGCTGGCGAGCACCTACTATTCCAGCGGCGGATGGAGTGTTGGCGCGGTGGCGCTGGTCGCTGGTTGGGCAGCCCGCACTCATCCAGCTGACACCAGCATCGCCGCAATCTTTCCCGACGGTCCGCTGCGCTATTTCGACACCATATACAACGACGACTTCTGCCGCCGGCACGGTCTGCTCGATGTGTCGCCGCCGAGTGAACCGGCGGTAATCGCGAAACCGTCCGAACGGGTGGTGCAATCGTGGACGCGGTGCACGGCAGTGATCGATCCAGTCCGGTGATGCGCTAGTGGAGGTGATTGCGCAGTTTCGCAGCTTCGACTGGCCCAGTCGGATACTGATGATCAATCAATTCGGAATCAACGTGGGTTTCTACATGCTGATGCCGTATTTGGCCGACTACCTTGCCGGCCCCCTCGGGATGGCAGCGTGGGCGGTGGGCCTCGTCATGGGGGTGCGCAACTTTTCTCAGCAGGGCATGTTCATCGTCGGCGGCACGCTGGCCGATCGCCTCGGCTACAAGCCACTGATCGTGGCCGGTTGCCTCCTGCGTACCGCAGGGTTTGCTTTGCTGGTGGTGGCCCACTCTCTTCCTGCGGTGCTCATTGCGTCAGTGGCTACCGGTTTCGCCGGTGCGCTGTTCAATCCAGCGGTGCGCGCCAACCTAGCCGCCGAGGCCGGCGAACGCCGAGTCGAAGCGTTTGCACTGTTCAACATCTTCTACCAGGCGGGCATCCTGCTGGGCCCGCTGCTCGGAGTCATGTTGATCGTGATCGACTTTCGGGTCACAGCCGCCGCCGCGGCGGCGGTATTCGCGGTACTCACGGTAGCCCAGCTTTGGGCACTACCTGCGCATGACCCAGATCCCGCTGCCGCCAAAACATCTCTCATCGACGACTGGCGATCGGTGATCACCAACCGGTCTTTCCTGCTGTTCGCCGGGGCCATGATCGGCTCTTACGTACTGTCATTCCAGGTTTATCTGGCACTGCCGCTGCAAGCGTCGATCTTGTCACCGCGACACCGATCTCTTTTGGTGGCAGCGATTTTCGTTTGTTCGGCCCTAGTCACCGTCGCAGGACAGTTGCGCATCACCCATTGGTTCGCCGCACGGTGGGGAGCCGGACGCAGCCTGTCAGTCGGCTTGACCATTCTGGCGGCGGCATTCGTGCCGCTGGCACTGGTACCCGATTCACAGCGGTTCGGGACGGTCGCGGCCGTCGCCGCGCTCCTGGCGTCGGCGATCATGCTCGCCATCGGCTCGGCCGCCGTCTTTCCCTTCGAGATGGACACGGTGATGAGGCTTGCCGGGGGCCGTCTGCTGGCTACTCATTACGGCTTCTACAACACCATCATCGGGGTTGGAATTCTGCTTGGAAATCTGGCTACCGGCGCAATAATGGGCGAGGTCCGGCGCGCCGGCATCGGCGAGATCGTCTGGGCGGGACTGGCACTCGTCGGCATCTTCGCCGCCCTGGGTCTGCACCGCCTCGAGACCGGCCATCATCTGCGACCGCGGAGCACGGCAGGGGTAAGCCGCTAAAGCGAACTCACGATGGCTTGCATGGTATCGATCTCCTGCTGCTGGGTGGCGACGATCGAGCGGGCCAGCGCGATGGCGGGTACAAACTGGCCGGATTTGATCTCGTTCTGAGCCATGACGATTGCGCCCTGATGGTGCCGCACCATCTGGGTGAGGTACAGCCTGCCGGCTTCGGTGCCCTGCGCATTTTGCAGCGACTGAATGTCCTGGTCCGACATCATCCCATCCATTCCGGGCATGCCGCCGTGACCAGACGGCGTAGACGGTGTGGGTGGTTGCCCCCACTGGAGCAGCCAGTTCTGCATCTCCCGAACCTCAGGGCCCTGAGCATCCTTGATACGGGTGGCCAAGTCGGTCACGCGAGCGTCGATGCCCTGTTTACTCAGTACGACGTCACTCATCTTGATGGCTTGCTGGTGGTGAGGAATCATGCTCTGGGCGAATGTCACGTCCTCAGCGTTGTGGGTTTGCGTGGTCAGCGCAGGGCTCGGTGTGCCCGACGACCCGGTCGGAGTGTTGGTGCCGGCCTGATGGCTCGGGCTGCCGCACGAGGTCAACGCCAACAGCGATGCAATTGCGGCAGCGGCGGTCAATGACTTTCCCCTGTTCAATTTGATCTCCTTCCATGCGTCATCAAATATACCGGGTATAGGTATCCACGCGTAACGACTGGCGGCGTCTCTGGTACCGCCGTATCGCACACCTACCCCACCCCAGTGGGTCCAAACCCACTCAACAGGAACATTTCTGGTCACGAAGTCCTTGTTCGGGGACTTCCGCTGTTGTCAGCGGCGCCTTCATGCACTTTCGACGGGCAACTCGACGGCCGCCAAGCGTCTTGCGTTGTTGCGTACACTGAACCGTCCCGCGACGGCGAGATACCTGCGGATGATTCGCATCAATAAAGCCGCTGTTTGCTCTGTTCAGAGGATCGGAAGATGCACCACTAGATCACGCCTGCGGCGCGGCCTGTCGGATCAGGCCGCGCGGATGTGACTTTGGTCCCTACCCCCTAAGGGTATGCAGTAGCAAAATATGTCTCTATGACGCAAACAACCGAGTCCAGCGAGCCGCCCGCCGCGCCCGCGCAACCGTCCTTCTCGGATCAAACTGGTCGACCCAGCCGAGTGGATCAGATCTGGTCCGTGGTGGCGATCACCGCTGGTGTCGTATTCATCGTGACCGTGATCTTTTTCTGGGGGTTCTTCCTGGGCCGAGCCACGGATAGCCACAGCAGCGGGCACCAAGTAGGTGACAGCAGCTGTCCGATGATGGGATCCGGTGGGGGCATGCGGCCCGGGATGATGGGGCCAGGAACCTCGACCGAACCACACCAATCGGGAACGCCGACACCACGCCCCTAGTTTCCCCAGACCTGGTGCGGGCTAGCCGGTTTCGCTTCGGAAAGCAATTCGCACCTCGCCGGAACCGAACCGGCTCCGGCCGCCATACACCTCGGAAGGGGTTAGAGGAATATGAATAAAAAACGCCGGCAGCAGATCGGCTTCACGGTGGCCAGCCTGGGCGCGACAGCCGGCCTGATGATCATGGTGTTCCCGCTGATTCCCCAGGTGAGCGCCAACCTCGACACTGCCGCGGCCAGAGAAATGGGCATGGCAGACGAAATGCCCGTCCCGCATGTCATGCGTTACGGCGCGATCGCCTACTCGCCGAGCAGTGGCGCGTGGGGCACATCGCGGGGTTACCAGGTCAAATCCCAAGCAGAACAAGTAGCGTTGGCGCAGTGCGGTGTAAACGACTGCAGAGTGATCATCAGCTTCAACCTCTGCGGTGCGGTGGCATTTGATGGCGCGAACTACCAAGGCGGAACCGGTTTGTCGCGCCAAGCCGCGGAACAAGACGCAATGAACAGACTTGGTGGCGGGAAAGTCGTGAACTCGGTGTGCAACTGAGGCGCCGGATCGTGCCCGACTGTTTCAGGCCGAACCGGCGGGGCTTGGACATGGCTGGTCCAACACCGTCGCTGTGACGGCCAGATCGAAGGACCGGCGAGACTTCTCGACGCTGCGGTACCCCGCCGGCGGCCACCACGCGTCCCCCCTTGCTTCGCCGGGTGGGCCGGGTTGACTCCGCGCTCACGGTGAGGTTCTGCGAGTGCACACCACCTTGGCCGCAGACTCAAAGCCGTGCGCAGCGAGCGACTGCGCGAGAGCAGAAGTGGGTAATCACGATCCCAGCGCGGGCGTGCCGCGTCGTGAATCCGGCGACTATCAGAAAGGGCATCGAATGGTTCATCAAGAGGGCGGCCGTTGGGATGTCGGTATCGAGAGCAACGCGGTTTACCTGGAGCGCATCTCTGAGAGCGACGATCAACTGTTCGAGGATGCGTTGGAACCTGAAGAAGCTCGCCAACTCGCCGGGTTGTTGACGAAGTACGCGGACAAGCTGGACGAGGCAAGGGAGTCCGGCGATGTCGACGAGGGCAGCGAAGACGACGAAGACGACGATAAGGACGACGAAGAAGACGAAGACGAAGACGAAGACGACGACGATGACGACGATGACGATGACGAAGACGAAGACGACGACGACGATGACGATGAGGATGAGGACGACGACGATGAGGACGACGACGATGAAAAAGACGACAAGTAAGTCTCGTCGCTTATCGTGATCACCGTGTGCCGATGTAGCAACTAACGACCCCTTGACAGGGGCCTTAATGCCCTGGTAGCGACCGGTATTGCGAGGTAATGTCCGACGTACCGCCAGGTCGGGATTTGTGGCAGCCGGACCGGACGGAGACAACCTCGCTAAGGGAGCACAGAGATGTTGAACAGCGTACCGATGCACAAGAACGGGGTCTCTCAGCGGCGCACGCAGGATGCGGAGCTACTCAAGAAGTCTGGCGCGCACAAGCTCGTGGTCGCCGATCGCGACGGCAACTGCTTGGCGTTCCTACTGGCTTGGGACAGCTTCGAGTACGACCCGGAGACCGACACCTATGTGTGCGTCGCAGACAGCGACGGCCGGGAACTCATGACGATGTACACCACCGGCGAAATCAAGGCCGCCCCCGGTGCGAACATGTACGTCGTCACGGCGCCCGACGCAACCACTCGCAGTAGGCCGTTGCAGGCTCTGTAGTTCAGGAGTTCGGGCCCGGGACGCTCCGGGCAATTTTCTTCGCGGCCGGCGTGATGCAACGCGCCGGCTTGCGCTTGCACCGGTTAAGAGGCGGATGTCGTTGGGGGATGTTCACGCGGCGATGGTTATGATAGACCGTTCGTACGGTTAGTCTACGCCAAAGGTCTTAAATGCCCAGATCACCTGGCAGACGTAGTGAGATTCTTGACGCGTTTGTCCGCTACGTCGCCGAACGTGGTTATGAGAGAACGAATATCGGTGATATCGCCGACGAGTTGGGCATGTCGAAGGGCACCATCGTTCACCACTTCGGCACCAAGGCGCAGATGCTGCGGGAGCTGACCGAAGCCCATCTGGCCAGTCAGCTCGATGTGTTGCGGATGGTGTGGGATCGCGTAGGGGCCCCGCACGAGCGCATCGCCGCAATCATTTTCACCTCCGCACTGCTGCAGGTGATGTCCCGCGACGCGACGGTGGCGAGCCAGCGCGAGGTGGTTCAGTTGGCGGACGATCCGGCAATGCAGCAGGTGCGCAAGTTGCGTCATCAACTGCAGGCACTCACCATCGACGAGATTCGCAGCGGAGTGGATTCCGGTGTATTCCGCAGTGTGGACGTCGATCTCGCGGCACTACAGCTGTGGGGATCGCTCGAATGGATGTGGGTGTGGTTCGACCCCAACGACTCCCGGACCCCCGAACGAGTGGGGGCCGCCTTCGTGGACGTGTTCCTCGGCGGACTCTTGCTGGACCGGCTGGGCCTGAGCAAGTGGGCCAGTCCGTCATCCGATGTCGTCTCGGTGGTACGCGAATGCCTCAGCGCGGTCACCGGTAGCTCGAACTGACCGGTTGCAAACCGAATCCTCTGCTCTGCGTGGCGAATTGGCCGCTGGGTCGCGACGCGCCCGATACTGACTGTACGTATAGTCTTCGACCCGCAGCTTAATCCTGACTGAAATCCACGGCTATCGCGAAATTCTACTAAACGTGCTGCTCAGGACCAGTACCTGCGGCAAACTGCCAACCAGGATCGAGATGACCCGATCCCGCAGCGTCACCGACATTTCGCAATCTGTTGACTGCACGTACGGTCTGATGCCATAGTTGCGCGGTGGCGCAATCGCGGGCGGCATGGAGCCGACGGGTGGGGACCGGGACTGCCGGTCAGCCGAAGCACGTGGTCCACCGCCATGACGACGCCACGGCTCACCGCCACGCGGCAGTGACCCGAGAGAAGCTGTCCCACAACCGAACTAAGCGTCGAGAGATCGTTCGCCCAACCGCCTTCGGGAGTCCATGCCGATGACCGCCTCACACACCATGGCCGGCCGGGTGGGCAACAAGATCCGGCCGGGCACCGAAGTGGCCGGTGGGTTCTTCCGAATGTGCGTGCTGACCGCCAAAGCCCTGAAACGACCGTTCGAGTGGCGCGAGTTCATCTGGATCGGCTGGTTCCTGATGCGGGTGTCGCTGCTGCCCACCATCGCGGTGTCGATCCCCGAAACAGTCCTGCTCATCTTCACCCTCAACGTCCTGCTGGCCGAGTTCGGTGCGGCCGACGTTTCCGGGGCCGGTGCGGGCATCGGCGCGGTCACCCAGTTGGGCCCGATCGTGACGGTGCTGGTGGTCGCCGGCGCCGGCGGCACTGCCATCTGCGCCGACCTCGGCGCGCGCACCATCCGCGAGGAGATCGATGCCCTCGAAGTGCTCGGTATCGACCCGATCCACCGTCTGGTGCTGCCCCGGGTCGTCGCCTCGACGATCGTCGCCGTGCTGCTCAACGGCCTGGTGATCGCCGTCGGATTGGGCGGCGGCTACCTGTTCAGCGTGTACCTGCAGAACGTCTCGAGCGGTGCATATCTCTCCACCCTGACCGCCCTCACCGGCCTGCCCGAAGTGGTGATCGCCAACATCAAGGCGGCCACCTTCGGGCTGATCGCCGGTCTCGTCGGTTGTTATCGCGGGTTGATCGTTCGCGGCGGGTCCAAAGGCCTGGGCACGGCCGTCAACGAGACGGTCGTGCTCTGTTTCATCGCCCTGTTCGCGGTCAACGCGGCCCTGACCACGATCGGCGTCAGATTCGGAACGGGGCGCTGACATGGCCACTGCCACAACGCATCTCAGACTGCCCCGAGCTAACCTCGGCCGGTACGGCGAAGCACCGGTCAAGGTGTTGCTCGAGATCGGGCAGATGGTCTGGTTCGCGGTGACCGCGGTCGCCCAGATTCCGTTCGCCCTGCGTCGCTACCCCAAAGAGCTGATACGCATGGTCGCCCAGATGGGGATGGGTACCGGTGCGATGGCCGTCGCCGGTGGCACGGCCGCGATCGTCGGTTTCATCACCCTCTCCGCGGGCTCGTTGGTCGCCATCCAGGGCTACGCGTCGCTGGGGAACATCGGTGTCGAGGCCTTCACCGGCTTTCTGGCCGCCATGGTCAATGTCCGGTTCGTAGCGCCGGTGGCCGCCGGTCAGGCGCTGGCAGCCACGGTTGGCGCCGGCGCCACCGCCGAACTGGGCGCCATGCGAATCAGCGAAGAGATCGACGCGTTGGAAGTGATGAGTGTCAGGTCGATCGCCTTCCTGGCGTCCACCCGGGTGGTGGCGGGTCTCATCGTCATCATCCCGCTCTACGCGTTGGGCATCACCATGGCCTTCGTGTCCACGCAGGTCACCACTGTTTTCTTGTACGGGCAGTCCGCGGGCACGTATAACCACTATTTCCACACGTTCCTGCGCCTCAACGACGTGGGCTGGTCGTTCGCCGAGGTGATCCTCGTCGCGTTGGTGGTGATGACCACCCACTCCTACTACGGCTACACCGCTCACGGCGGGCCGGTCGGGGTCGGCGAGGCGGTCGGCCGGTCGATGCGGCTGTCTTTGATCACGATCGTCGTCGTGGTGGTGCTGACCGCGATGGCCGTCTACGGCAAGAACCCGAACTTCAACCTCACCGTGTAGCCGACATGACCGCCCCAGTCAAAGAGAACCCGCCGCGCATCCCGCCCTACAAGACCGCGGCGGTGGCATTCCTCGTCGTCTTCTCAGTTGTGCTGGGATTCGTGTGGTTTCAGTTCCGGGGCAAGCTGACGCCGAAGACGCCGCTGACCATGGTGGCTCCCCGGGCCGGCCTGGTGATGGACCCGGGATCGAAGGTCACCTACAACGGGGTCGAAATCGGCCGTGTCACCAACATCTCGGAGATCCAGCGCGACGGCGTGCCGGTGGCCAAGTTCTCGATGGAAGTCGATCCGGAGTCCATCAGGCTGATTCCGGCCAATGTGGAGGCCAACATCAAGGCCACCACCGTCTTCGGCAACAAGTACGTCTCCCTCAACTCTCCGAAAAATCCGACGGTGCAGCGTATTTCATCGAAGCAGGAGATCGATGCGAGGTCGGTGACCACCGAGTTCAATACCCTGTTCGAGACCCTCACCGCGATTGCGGAGAAGGTTGACCCGATCAAACTGAACTTGACGTTGTCCGCGGCCGCGCAGGCCCTGGCCGGGCTGGGCGACAAGTTCGGGCAGTCGATCGTCAACGCCAACGCCATCCTCGACGACATCAATCCCCGAATGCCGCAGGTGCGGCACGACATTCAGCAGCTCGCCGCCCTGGCCGACACCTACAACAACGCCGCGCCGGATCTCTTCAACGCCCTGGACCACGCGGTGGTCACCGCGCGCACGCTGCACCGCCAGGAAGCCGAACTGGATTCCGCTCTGCTAGCCGCCGCCGGCCTGGGAGACACCGGTGCAGACATTTTCACCCGGGGTGGGCCCTACCTGCAGCGCGGCATCTCCGATCTGCTTCCCACCGCCCAGCTGTTCGACACCTACAGTCCCGAAATCTTCTGCACCATCCGGAATTACCGCGACGCCGAGCCGGCGGCATACGCGACGACGGGTGGCGGCAACGGCTACGGGCTGAAAACCATGACCGAACTGACGTCGGGGTTGGGCGGCATTCTGACGCTGCCCGGGCTGACCTGCGCGGTGCTCTCGCAGGGACTCCTGGGGGTGGCCGGGCTGGTCGGCGGTTCACCGAATCCCTATACCTATCCGGAGAATCTGCCGCGGGTGAACGCCCGTGGCGGACCGGGCGGCGCCCCAGGCTGTTGGCAGCCGATCAACCATGACTTCTGGCCGGCGCCGAGCCTGGTGGTGGACACCGGCGCCAGCCTCGCACCGTACAACCACGTGGACACCGGTTCGCCATACGCACTCGAGTACGTGTGGGGCCGCCAAGTCGGGGACAACACGATCAACCCATGAAAATCACCGGCAGCGCAATCAAACTCGGCATCGTCTCGCTGGTGCTGACCCTGATAGTCGTATCGATCTTCGTGGTGTTCGCGCAGCTGCGCTTCATCAGCACCAACACCTATTCCGCGGAGTTCGCCAACGGCAGCGGCCTGAAAGACGGTCAGTTCGTGCGCGCCTCCGGAGTGGAGATCGGGAAGGTCAAATCGGTAAACCTGATCGATGGTGGTAACCGGGTGCGGGTCGACTTCGCCATCGACCGCTCGATCCAGCTGTACCAGTCGACCACCGCGCAGATCCGCTATCTCGACCTGCTCGGCAACCGCTTCGTCGAACTCAAGCGGGGGATGGGTGACGGAGCAGACCAGATATTGCCGGCGGGCGGACTGATTCCGCTGTCCCGGACGTCGCCGGCCCTGGACCTCGACGCCCTGATCGGTGGATTCAAGCCGCTGTTCAAGGCCCTGGAACCGGACAAGGTCAACACCATCGCGTCGTCGATCATCACCGTGTTCCAGGGTCAGGGCGGAACCATCAACGACATCCTGGACCAGACCGCGCAGCTCACCTCGCACCTCGCCGAACGCGACGAGGCGATCGGCGAGGTGGTCAAGAACCTGAACATCGTGCTGGACACCACTGTTCGGCACCGCCAGGAGTTCGACGAGACGATCGACAACTTCGAGAGGCTGATCACCGGTCTGGAGAACCACGCCGATCCGCTGGCGGCGGGACTGGCCAACATCAGCAACGCCGCCGGGACGGTGTCGGAACTGCTGGCGGACAACCGTGCGCTGTTGCACAAGGAGATCAACTACCTGCAGGCCTTCCAGCAGCCGCTCATCGATCAACGCGAGCAGCTCAGCGACCTGATCCACAAGACCCCCACCGCGCTGAACCTGATCGGACGCAGCATCGGTCTGTACGGCGACTGGGTGAACTTCTACCTCTGCGACCTCTCCATCCGGTGGAACGGACTGCAGGGCGGCGGCCCGGTTCGCACGGTTCGGATCTGGAAGCAGTCGACGGGCAGGTGCACGGCCCAATGAGGACACTCACGGAATTCAACCGCAACCGCGTCGGTCTGATGGGCATCGGTGTGCTGGTGCTCGTCGTCCTCGTCGGCCAGAGTTTCACTAGCGTCCCGATGATGTTCGCGGCCCCGGTCTTCTACGGGCAGTTCACCGAATCGGGTCAGTTGAACAAAAACGACAAGGTGCGCATCACCGGGGTCAATGTCGGAAAAGTGGAGGGCATCGATGTCGAGGGCGACCACGTCCTGGTGAAATTCTCCATCGGCGCCAACAGAATCGGCACCGAAAGCCGGCTGGCGATCAAGACGGACACCATCCTGGGTAAGAAGGTACTCGAGATCGAGCCGCGGGGAGCCAAGGTCCTGCGGCCCGGAGGTGTGCTGCCGCTGGGCCAGAGCACTACGCCCTATCAGCTCTACGACGCGAACTTCGATATCACCAGGGCCGCCACCGGATGGAATATCGACACCGTCAAGCAATCGCTGAATGTCCTGTCCCAGACCATCGATCAGACCTACCCGCACATCAGTGCGGCCCTCGACGGCGTGGCCAGGTTCTCCGACACCATCGGCAAACGCGATGACGAGATCAAACATCTGCTCGCGCAGGCCAATCAGGTAGCCAGCGTGCTCGGTGACCGCAGCGAGCAGGTCAACCGACTGCTGGTCAACGCCAAGACGCTGCTGGTGGCGTTCAACGAACGCGGACGGGCCATTGACGCTCTGCTGCAGAACATTTCGGGTGTTGCGGCGCAGATAAAGGGGTTCATCAACGACAACCCGAACCTGAACGCGGCGCTGGAGCAGCTGCACACCCTGACCGACGTGCTGGTGCAGCGCAAGGACGATCTGGCTCAAACGCTGACGTTCGTAAGCCAATTCGCCGCGGGGCTGGGCGAGTCGGTCGCGTCGGGGCCGTTCTTCAAGATCGTCCTGTCCAACCTGCTGCCGTTCTGGATGCTGCAGCCGTTCGTCGATGCCGCGTTCAAGAAGCGGGGCCTGGACCCGGAGGAATTCTGGCGCAGCGCCGGCCTTCCCGCGTTCCGCTTCCCCGATCCCAACGGCACCCGGTTCCCCAACGGCGCTCCGCCCCCGGCGCCGCAGGTGCTGGAAGGCACCCCGGAGCACCCCGGGCCGGCCGTCCCACCAGGAACCGCGTGTTCGTATACCCCGGCGGCCGACGCGCTGCCGCGCCCGTGGAATCCGTTGCCCTGCGCGGGCGTTGATGTGGGTCCGTTCGGCGGCAGCTTCCCGGCCCCGCTCGACGTACAGACCTCGCCGCCGAACCCGAACGGCCTACCTCCGACGCCGGGGATCCCGATCGCCGGCCGCCCCGGTGAGCCGCCGCCAGACGTCCCGGGCACGCCGGTGCCGCTGCCGCCCAATGCGCCACCGGGCGCGCGCACCGAAGGAACGACGGGAGGTCAGAGTTGAGCATCAATATCGCGCACCGCAGGATGCGGACCCGCAACCTCATCGCGTCGGTGGTGGTGGTGCTGGGCCTGGTCGCCGCATTCGTCGGCTGGCAGCTGTATCAGAAGGTGAGCAACAACACCGTGGTCGCCTACCTGCCCACGGCGATCGCGCTGTACTCCGGTGACAAAGTTCAAATCATGGGCGTGCGGGTCGGTTCCATCGACTCCATCGAACCGGCTGGCGACAAGATGAAGGTGACGTTCCACTACGCCAACAAATACAAGGTGCCCGCCAACGCGTCCGCAGTGATCGTCAACCCAACTCTGGTGGCATCCCGCAGCATTCAGTTGGAGCCCCCCTATCGGGGTGGTCCGGTGATGACCGACCACGCGGTGATTCCCATCGAGCGCACCCAGGTGCCGACGGAGTGGGATGAACTGCGCGCCAGCGTCGCCAACATCATCGACAAGCTGGGTCCGACACCCGAACAGCCCAAGGGCCCGTTCGGCGACGTGATCGAGTCTTTCGCCGATGGGCTGGCCGGCAAGGGCAAGCAGTTCAACACCACGCTGGACAGCCTGTCGCGAGCGCTGACCGCCCTGAACCAAGGCCGTGGTGACTTCTTCGCGGTGGTGCGCAGTCTGGCGCGATTCGTCAACGCGCTGCACAAGGACGACAAGCAGTTCGTCGCGTTGAACACCAACCTGGCCCAATTCACCGACAAACTGACCAGTTCCGATCGTGCGCTTGCCGATGCCCTGCAGCAGTTCGACGGGCTACTCGCCACGCTGCGTCCGTTCCTGACCCAGAACCGTGAGGTGCTCGCCCAGGACATCGGCAACCTGTCCACCCTGACCACCACGCTGGTCCAACCCGAACCGCTGAACGGGCTGGAAACCGCCCTGCACGTGCTGCCGACTCTGGAGACCAATCTCAGCCAGATCTACCATCCGTCCCACGGCGCGGTCATGTCGATTCCGGCCATCCCCAACTTCGCGAACCCAATGCAGTTCATGTGCAGCATGATTCAGGCCGGTAGCCGGCTGGGCTACCAAGACTCGGCCGAGCTGTGTGCGCAGTATCTGGCGCCCGTTCTCGATGCGATCAAGTTCAACTACCTGCCCTTTGGCTTGAACCTGTTCAGCACGGCCGAGACGCTGCCCAAGGAGGTCGCCTACTCCGAGCCGCGGTTGCAACCGCCGAACGGCTACAAAGACACCACGGTGCCAGGGATCTGGGTACCCGACACCCCCTTGTCGCACCGCAACACCCAGCCCGGCTGGGTGGTCGCGCCAGGCATGCAGGGTGCCCAGGTGGGGCCGATCACGGCGGGCCTGCTGACCCCCGAATCGCTGGCCGAACTGATGGGCGGCACGGACATCGCGCCACCGGAGTCGGGGCTGCAGACCCCGCCCGGTCCACCGAACGCCTACGACGAGTACCCGGTAGTGCCGCCGATCGGCCTGCAGGCGCAGGTGCCCATTCCGCCGCCGCCACCCGGGCCGGGGGTGATCCCGGGCCCGCTCGCGCCGGCCCCGGCGCTGCCCGGACCGCCGTTGCCCGCGGAGGCGGCCGTGGCGGCAGGGGCGGGCTCATGAAAGCCCGCATCCGTCAGGCGCTGGCTCTCTTGGTGTCCACCCTGGCACTCACCTCGTGCGCGAATTGGCGTGGCGTAGCTAATATTCCGATGCCCGGCGGTCCGGGTTCCGGGTCTGGCTCCTACACGGTCTACGTGCAGATGGCCGACACGCTCGCCCTCAACACCAACAGCCGCATCCGGGTCGCCGATGTGTTCGTCGGCACGGTGCGCGCGATCGAATTGAAGAACTGGGTGGCGACCCTGACGCTTCGCCTCGACAAGAACGTCAAACTTCCCAGGAACGCCACGGCCAAGATCGGGCAGACCAGCCTGCTGGGCTCACAACACATCGAGCTGGCCGCGCCACCCGATCCGTCTTCCGAGCGGCTGCGGCCGGGAGACACCATCCCGCTGAAGAACACGTCGACCTATCCGACGACCGAGCAGACGCTGGCGAGTCTGGCCATGATCTTGCGCGGGGGCGGCGTGCCGAATGTGGAAGTGTTGCAGAACGAGGTCTACGACATCGTGCATGGTCGGGCCAACCAGCTCAGGGCATTCCTCGGCAAGCTGGACACGTTCACCGCCCGGCTCGACGAGCAACGCTACGACATCACCCGGGCGATCGACTCCAGCAACCGGTTGCTGAGTTATGTGGGTCGTCGCGCGGATGTTCTCAACCGGGTTCTCACCGATTTCCCGCCGCTGCTCAAGCATTTCGCGGACAAGCAAAATCTGCTGATCAATGCGGTCGACTCGGTGGGGCGACTCGGCGAGGTCGCCAACCAGTACCTGTCGCCCTCGCGTGGCGACCTGCACCAGGACCTGGTGGCACTGCAGTGTCCGTTGCGGGAGTTCGGCCGCGCCGCACCGTATCTGGTCCAGGCGCTGAAGCTGATGCTGGTCCGGCCGTTCGACGTCGACTCCGTGCCCAAGGCGTTCCGCGGCGACTACTTCAACCTGTCGCTCACGCTCGACCTCACCATGAGTGCCGTCGACAACGCTGTCCTCACCGGGACGGGCTTCTCCGGAGCGCTGCGCGCACTCGAGCAATCCTGGGGCCGTGACCCGGAGACGATGATTCCCGACGTCCGCTATACGCCGAACCCCAACGACGCCCCCGGCGGCCCGCTGGTCGAACGGGCGGACAGACAATGCTGACTCGCTTCATCTGGCGCCAGATCTTCCTGTTCACCCTGATCAGTCTGGTCACGGCAATTGCGTTGGGCTGGTACTACTTACGGATTCCCACCGCAGCGGGCATCGGCCAGTACACGTTGCACGCCGCCCTGCCCACCTCCGGCGGTCTGTACAAGACGGCCAACGTCACCTATCGCGGGGAAACCATCGGCACGGTCACTTCCGTCGAGCCGACGGAAAACGGTGTGCTCGCGACGATGAGCATCGCGGACCGCTTCAAAGTCCCAGTCGACGCGTCGGCCAACGTCCGTTCCATGTCGGCGGTCGGTGAGCAGTACCTGGACCTGGTGTCGTCGGGCAACCCGGGTAGGTACTTCTCGCCCGGACAAACCATCAACAAAGGCACCGTGCCCAGTGAAATCGGGCCGGCGCTGGACGCCGCCAACCGCGGCCTGGCCGCGCTGCCCACCGGCAAGATTCCGGCGCTGCTCGACGAAACAGCCCAAGCCGTAGGCGGATTGGGGCCAGCGCTGCAGCGGCTGGTCGATGCGACGCAGGCGATCGCCGGCGACTTCAAAGCCAACATGACCGAAATCGACGACATCATCCAGAACTCCGGGCCGATCATCGACAGCCAGGTCGAGTCTGGTGACGCGATCGGGCGCTGGTCGCACAACCTGGACACCCTCGCCGCGCAGGCCGCGGAGAACGATCCGCACGTACAGAGCATCCTGAACCAGGCGACGCCGACCACCGATCTGGTGAACGCGGTGTTCAACGATGTGCGCGAGTCGCTGCCGCAGACGCTGGCGAACCTGGAGATCGTGCTGGAAATGCTCAAGCGCTATCACAAGGGCGTCGAGCAACTGCTGGTCGCCTATCCGCAGGGCGCGTCGGAAGGCCAGACGGTGACGTCGGCCTTTCCTGGCTTTGCCTCGCTGGGCACGCACCTGACGATCAACCAGCCGCCGCCGTGTCTGACCGGTTTCCTCCCGGCGCCGCAGTGGCGGTCCCCGGCAGACACCAGCCTGCAACCGATGCCGTCGGGCACGTATTGCAAGATCCCGCAGGACACTCCGTCCAATGCCGTGCGCGGAGCGCGCAACCTGCCATGTGTCGATGTGCCGGGTAAACGCGCTGCGACGCCGCGCGAATGCCGCGACTCCAAACCCTATGAGCCACTGGGCACCAACCCCTGGTACGGCGACCCGAACCAGATCCTGACCTGCCCGGCAGCCGCCGCCCGATGCGACCAACCGGTCAAGCCGGGGCAGGTGATCCCCGCTCCGTCGATCAACAACGGCATGAACCCCGCTCCGGCCGACCGGGTACCCGGCACGCCACCACCGGTCAGTGACCCGCTGTCGCGGCCGCATTCCGGCTCGGTGGTGTGCAACGGCCAACAGCCAAATCCCTGCGTCTACACCGGAAATGAGCCTCCGGTAGCCGTCTACAGTCCACAGAGCGGTGAACTGGTCGGACCGGACGGGGTCAGGTACACCGTCGAGAACTCCACGCGCACCGGAGACGACGGATGGCGGGGCATGCTGTCGCCGCACAACTGATTGACACTGACCGGACGTACGGTCATATAATGATCGGGTAGCCGGCGGTGCCGGGTGCGTTCGAGGATCGAGGTGAGATGCCGGAAGTGATTGGCCTGGGCCAACTCCGGAGTGACACCTGCGCGTACCTCGAACGGGTCGCCGCCGGTGAGACACTCGATATCGTCCGCCGCGGCAAGCTGGTTGCGCACATCCAGCCGGTCGGTGACTGGCGGGTGGCTCCGATCCCGGCCCGTTCCGTCAACGCTGCGGAGCGGGGTTGGGTCGGTCTCGACGAACTGCGCACCCGCGCCGGGCGGTGCTTCGACCGGGTGACTGGTGGCGAGTCCCTCTATGTGGTCCGCGGCGGCCGGATTCTGGCCCGCATCGTCGCAGCCGGTGCGGCCGCGGTGCCGGCGGATGCCGGTCAGCGCATCGAACTCGACGAGCTGCGGAATCGCGCGGGCCGCTACATCGATCGGGCCGCGGCGGGCCAGACCATCGAGGTCAGTCGCGGCGGCAAGGTCGTCGCTCGCATCGTGTCCGTCGCCTGATCCCGGCCACGCAATCGAGACAACCCGGTTTCGCTCGCCGGCTTGGCACCGCGGATGTTTACTTTCCGACCGACTCGGGTAAGGGTCATCCCATCGAAAAGGGAAACGCCAGCTCGTAACGTGTGCGGTCGGTGACAATTGGCGATCAATACCCGCCCGAACTCAAGGGGTCTGATTCGAATGAAGCGTGTCACCCGAGCCGCTGGATCGGCGCTGGCCATAACGGCATTATCCGGACTGTTTATGACGGCGCCGCCGGCATCGGCCGACCCGAACACCGTGGTATTCGAGGCGTTGGGCACGGGCACCGCCCTGACGATCGACACCGACCCGGCGGTCGATCGTGTCTACAACGCGCCGCTGCCCTGGAGCCGGACCATCCAGGCGGCTCCGGACGTCACCCTGTTCCAGGTCGTGGTGGTGGGAACCGGTACCACTCCTCCCGGATGTCGCATCACGGTCGGCGGTCAAGTGGTGGCCCAGCAGCCCGTCGGTGGCTCGGCGCACTGCATCTACACGCGCTGAGCAGCGAAAAGCCGCTTAGCGCAGGCGTCTTCGCGGCGCTCATGCTTGACTAAGTCAAGTAAAGTTGCCTGGTGGCCACTGCACGGAAGCGCGATACGCTCGATTCGATCAGCGCGACCATTGCGCGGATCATGCGGCTGAGCGGTAGCCGGGCGATGTTCAAGCGGCAGGCCGCCGCCGCGGCGGTGGAGCTGTCGCAACCGTCCTACGTCCTGCTGCGGGTGCTGGCCGATGAGGGGCCGTTGCCAATGGGCCGGCTGGCGCGCCTGGCACACATGGATCTGGGCATGGCCGCCCGGCGGGTGCAGAGTCTGGAGGGCGACGGGATGGTCGTCAGGCAGTCGGATCTGGAAGATGCCCGCAAGACCCTGGTGGAAGCCACCGCGGCGGGCGAACGGGCTGCGCGCGCCCTGCAGGACGTGCGCCGTGAACATTTGGCGCGGGCACTGGCGCAGTGGTCGGCTGCCGACTTGCGACAGTTCGACCGGCTGCTGTCCCGCTTCCTCGCCGACACCACCGTGACCTCAATCGACTGACGCCGGCCGCTCCCGCAGGTCCCGGATGCAACGTTCCAGCGACTCGTCGTCTGCGCTGGCTGGCGGTGGCAGCACCACACCGTCGGCAATGCGCCCGTACCTGTCCCGGAGCAGCTGGGGGAGTTGGTCATACCGGCCACGAACCACCAGTGCGTCCAGCACGGTGTCGTCGAGGACGGCGGGTAACTCTTCCCAGCGTTGACTGCGGGTCAGCGCGCGCAATCGATCGGGCAACGATGTCCATCCGCGCCTCTTCAGCGCTCCCGCATACGCCGGCGTGGAGAGCAGAAAGGCCAGCATTCGGCGTTGCCGTTCACATTCGCCGTCCACCTCGCCATCGGTGCTGCCGGTAGCGATGGCCGTTGACACGACGAGCAACGGCCTGCCGCGACCGGCCGCCTCGGCGCCGCGCTGCAGGGCCGGATGCACGACGTCGCGCAGATAGTCGGGATCGGAATTCGTCGAATGGGTGACCACGCCATGGGCCATCCGGCCGGCCAGCTCGCACATACCCGAATTGACCGCGCCCAGCCAGATCGGCGGCGGCGTGACATCGCCGGGGCCCGGGTTGAAGTACGGCTGCAACCGGGTCACGCGGTAACTCTGCCCGGCGTAGTGCACCGGCCCGCCGCTGCGGAAGGCGGCGAACAATGCCTGTAACGCCTCGACGTACTCGCGCATCCGGGCCTGCGGTTCCGACCACGGCATCCCGAAGCGGTCTTCGATGTTCTGTTTGATCTGGCTGCCCAGGCCCAATTCGAAACGACCGCCCGACAGTTTCGCCAGATCCCACGCGGCGTAGGCGGTGAGCGTGGGACTGCGCACGAAGGCCAGCGTCACTGCGGTGCGGATGGTCATCCGGGTGGTGTGCTCGGCGGCCAGGGCGGCAACCGTCAATGAATCGTGGATCGTCTCGGCGATGTGGACGCCGTCGAAGCCCAGCCGTTCCATCCGGCGGACGTAACCGCCGACTTCAGACAGCGGCAACTCCGGGGCCATCGCGGCGAACACCTGCATGCCAGCACCCTAGCCGAAAGGTGTATGCCCAGATATTTGACAATGTCAAATATCTGGGCATACGCTCCCGGCTAAAGGTTGTGTGGGTGAGGGAATTTCATGTACGGGTCGCGCTTCTTTTTCGACTGGTCCAATTTCGCCACCATGCTGCGGCTGCTCCGTGACGATCCAGCGACGCCCCGCAAGCGCTACCTGACGTTCATGATCGCCATGCCGATCATCGCGGCGTTTCACGCCGTCTGTTTCGCGCTCGACCCGGTGCTCTTCCCGTCGTTGCGGCGCACCGAGGTTCGGGCACCGACGTTCAGCGTGGGGCACGCCCGCAGTGGCACCACATACCTGCACCGGTTGATGGCAGCCGACCCTCAGTTCAGCTACGCGCTGATGTACGAACTCTTTTTTCCGTCGCTGCTGCAGAAACGATTGCTGCGCCTGATCCTGAGCATCGATGCCAGGTTCGGCGCACCTTTGCGCCGCCGCCTCGACGCCGCGGAAGAGAAGATGTTCGCCGAGACCGACGACATGCACAAGACCGGGTTCTTCGTTCCCGAGGAGGACGACTTCTTCCTGACCTGGTCGCTGAGCTCCGGCTTCTGGATCGTGATGTTCCCCTACATGGGTGAGCTGGATTTCTACCACGTCGATCGATGGCCTGCGCGCAGGCGCCAGCGCCTGATGAGCTTCTACCGCGAATGCGTCCGCCGGCAGCTGGCGCTGAACGGCGGCGGCATCCACCTGAGCAAGAACCCGACCTTCTGCGGCCGGGTGGAGGCACTGATCGAAGCGTTCCCGGATGCGAGATTCATTGTGCCGATGCGTAATCCGTACGAGACCATTCCCAGCCTGCTGAAGATGATGCAGACCGAATGGCGCCTGCGTGGCCGCGACGAACGGCTCATCGAGCAGTCGCTGCGGGTGCTCGCCGACCAGTCCATCCACTCCTACACCCATCCGCTGGAGGTGCTCTCCGAGCATCCAGAAGTGCGGTCCTGCGTGGTGGACTACCGCGACCTGGTGGCGGCACCCACCGCCACCATGCGGCGGGTCTACGACGAGTTGGGGCTGCGTCTGGGACCCGAGGCGGCCGCCGAGTTCGAGGCCGCCGGGCGCCGGAACGGCCACGAGACGGCGCACCGCTACAGCCTCGCTGAGTTCGGTCTGGACCCGGCCGACATCAGGACCCGCCTGGCTTCGTTGTTCGACGAATTCGGTTGGGATGCTGAAGAAAAGGGGAGAGCGAATGTCAACTGAGCACACCCGCGGCGCGCTGCAGGCGGCCTGGGCGGACATGATCGGCGCGATCAACCGGGCCCGCGACCACGTCGACTCGCCGGGGTTGCACGCGCCGCCGCCGACCGAACAGGGGCTGGCCGAGGGACATCGCTACGTGCTCGGCTTCCTGTTCAGCTCGATCGAACGAGCCTGTTTCGAAGACCCCGAATTCCCTTACTTCCGGCGGGCCATTCAGCCGCAGGACAAGGCCACCATCGACAACGCCGACGCGCTGTACCTGTCGGCGCGGATCGACGGGACCCGCAGCTACCGGATCACCGGACGCGTCGCCGACCACCGGCACTGGAGTGGCGCCGCCCGGGCGTCGGGGCCGGTGGCGCCCCAGTACATCGTCTTCGAGGCACACAGCAGGTACGCGGGCGATACCGGCAGCCTGATGGAACTGGCGCCCGGCGGACGGGTGGTGACCGGCCTGCTCGACAGCACCGACCTGGTCGTCGATGCGGACGGACGATTCGAGATCCTCTGCGCGCCCGATCGTCCGGCTTCTCACACCGGCAACTTCATCGCCACCGGCAAGGACGGCACGGACACCGCGCAGTATCTGATCGTGCGGTCGCTGTTCCACGACTGGGCCAACGAGGTGTCACCGGAGCTGCGCATCGTGCCGATCGCCCGAGGCGCGACGCACCCGGCCCCGGCCGGTCCGGACGCCACGGCCGCCGCGCTGCGGCGCGTCGGCGAGCTGGTCGAGCACCAGATGCGGTTCTGGAACGAGTTTTACGACATCGTGCTGGAGTCCAACGGCGACAAAAACGGCGACGGCGTCACCTTCATGCCACACAACGGGCTCAACGAACCCGCGGCGGCCAATCTCGCCTCCGGCGGCGGGCAGAGCACCAACGTCTACTCCGGCGGCGTGTTCGAGCTCGACGAGGACGAGGCCCTGCTGGTGGAGCTCACCGTTCCCGTCGACCCCGCCTACCTGGGCTTCCACCTGTCCAACGTCTGGGGCGAGTCGCTGGACTACGCCAACCACGTCAGCAGCCTCAACGCATTCCAGACCGTGACGGACCCCGACGGGGTCCGGCGCTATGTGATCGCGCACCGCGATCCGGGTGTGCCGAATTGGCTGGACACCGTGGGGCATCGCACCGGATTCCTCACCGTGCGCTGGACCTATCCGAAGCCACCGGAGCAGATGCCGACGACGGCCGTGCACACGATCGCGCTATCCGAGGTCCGGGGCCGGTTGCCGTCTGGTACCCCAACCGTGAGTCCCGAACAGCGCGCCGCGCAGATCGAGCTGCGGCAGGAGCACGTCGCCCGCCGGTATCGGCAGTACTGAGGCGGTTGAACTGCAGGTCAGGAGCCGGAAACCTGGTGTGATGGACGGGCAGCCGCACCCCACCGAATCGGGAAGCCCTCGATGCCGGGTCATGGCAAACGGCAAGCAGGTGGTATCGCAACTGATCCGCTGCCCACGCCGCGGTGCGACGGGCCATACACTGGCCCATCGTGGGCATGCTTTTTGGCTTTGCGCCGTGGATCGTCTACTGGGTCCTGGTCGGTAACGTCCCATTCGACACCGCTGTCTCGATCGCGCTGCTGATGGCCGTCGCGGTGTTCGCCGTCGGGCGCGCCACCGGCAAACCCGGGCGGACACTCGAAATCGGAGCTGTCGCAACCTTTGTGGTGCTGGCGGTGTTGACCTTCGCACTCAGCGAGGAGTTCATGGCGCGCTGGATCCAGCCACTGAGCAACCTGGGGATATTCCTGGTCGCGCTGGTCGGTGTGCTGATCGGCAAACCGTTCGTGCGTGACTTCGCCGCGGCCGAACAACCTCCCGACGTCGTCAACACCGACTTGTTCCGGCGGGTGACAACGGTCTTGACCTGGGTCTGGGTCGCCGCGTTCGGCGGTATGACGCTGTCCTCGGCCATCCCGCCGATCGTGCAGGGGAACGCGACGATCCTGGACACCAAGACGCCGTTGTCGTTCATCTGCTACTGGGTCATCCCATTCTCACTTCTCGGCGCGGCGGCGCTCGCTTCGCGCTCCCTGCCGGAGCGGATGCTGGCCGGAATCGACGACATCGCGCGGGAGACCTCCTTCGTCGCGTACGACGAAGCCACCATCGACGAGCTGTATTACCTGGCTCAGGAACACGCCAACCGGGAAGTCGGACCAGGTAAGGAGGCCTACAACGTGAAGGTGGGCGGCATGGGTACCCCGCTGACCGGCGACGAGTCGCGAAAATCGTGGCCGTCCACCTACAAGGTCAGGGACAAGAAGCATTAGCGACGCTCCGGCCGGCGTATACCGGCACGTCAACTTGGCTTGCTAGGTGTTGCATATGGAACGCACACAAAGAACCTTTGCCGTGCTGGCGACGGTGCTGGTCACGGTCGCGGGTTGCGCACAGAGCGCCAAGCCGTCGTCACCGACTGGCAACGCGGAGATCAGCGCGTCGGCCGGCAAACCGCTCACCATCACCCCGGACCGCATGCTGGCCGCCACCGGCGGTATCACGCCCGTGGCGTTCGGTAAGCCCGCGCACGGCAAGATCAGCTATGGAGCCAAAGGTGCGGTGATTTACACCCCCGACGCCGGCTACAAGGGCAACGACGAACTGCCGGTCACCGTCAGTCGTGCCGTCAAGCTCTATTCCGAGGACCAGTTGCCGCTGGCCACCATGGGCGGAATCGACATCCAGGCCAGCGCCCACGGGTCCGGCATCGCCCTCGTACCCGGCAGTGCCAACGAGATCTACGGGCTCACCGACCGCGGACCCAACGTCGAAGGTCGCACACCCAACGAGATCGTCTTCCCGGTCCCCGAATTTCACCCGCATATCGCCAAGCTCAAACTCGACGACGGCGTGGCCACCGTGGAGCGGACCATCATGCTGCAGGGACCGGACGGTCATCCCCTGGAGGGCCTGCTCGACCCGCATGCCGTTCCCGGTGAGTCGATGGTGGACCTCAATGGCACACCCCTGCCGCCCGCGGACTACGGCATCGATCCCGAGGGCCTGGTCGCGACGCTGGACGGCAACTTCTGGGTGTCCGACGAGTACGGCCCCTACATCGTCCACTTCGACTCCACCGGCAAAGAGCTGGAACGTCTTTCGCCGTACGACGACACCCTGCCCCGGGAGCTTTCGCTGCGCGCTCCCAACCAGGGCCTGGAGGGGCTGACGATCACCCCGGACGGCAACACGCTGGTGGCCGTCATGCAGTCGGCGCTGCAGACCCCGGGCCTGCAGGGCCCGGCCAAGTCCGTCCCGATCGCCCGCATCGTCACCATCAACCTGGTGAACCGGACCATCATGCATGAGTACCTGTATCCGCTGGCCAACCCGCAGGACTCCAAGGTCGGGGTATCGGAGATCAGCGCGCTCAGCGCCACCACCTTCCTCATCGACGAGCGCAACAGCAAGAACCCACCGGACAACAACGCGAAGATCTACATCGCCGATATCGCCGCGGCCACCGATGTCGGGCCGAACTCGACCGTCCCGGGTGCCACCTACGACGCCGCTGCCGGCGGCCTGCTGGTCAACAAGATGCCGATCGAGACCCTGGTCGGCGTCAGTACCGACGCCGAGGCGCTGGCCAAACTCAAGGGCGCCGGAATCACCGCAGCCACAAAGACTCTGCAACTCGATGTGGCGGCGCTGCTGCGCTCGCTCTCGCCCAAGGGGGACTTCTTCGGGCACGACAAGATCGAGGGCATCGCCACCCGCGACGGCGGGAAAACGCTGATGCTGGCCAACGACAGCGACTTCGGACTGGCCGGACTGGCTTCGGACACCCCGCCGTTCCGGCTCAAGCCCAAGACGTTGCCCAACGGAACCCAGGACAGCGGCGAGATCCTGGCGGTCGACACCGACCAGTTGCCGGCCAAAACCGAGAAGATGACCGTCGCCATCAAGGTCGGCTGAACGGGTCTCGGAGGCAAGTTGACGGCGTGAATCCTCATAGTCCAGACGCAATCCAGGCCGAAACCGTCAGCTTCACCGGTCACGGCGGTGACGAGATCGAGGCGTACCGGGCCATGCCACTGGCCGACGGCTCGCGCGGTTCGGTGGTGTGGATTCACCACATGCCCGGATATGACCGGCAGACAAAGGAATTCGTGCGGCGCCTGGCCGTCTCCGGGTATCACACGGTAGCGCCGAACCTGTACTCCCGCGAAGCTCCCGGAGCCGCACCCGACGACGCCGCCGCGGCTTCCCGGGCGGCGGGTGGGGTGCCCGACGAGCGTTTGGTGGGCGACGTGGCCGGGGCGGTCGAGCACCTGCGGTCACTGCCAGGAGCCAACGGGTACAGCTTTTTCTCCGTCGACCGCCCGGCCTACCGGCCCGAGGCCGCGGTGGACGGGTGGCGCCGCATCGACGCGTTCTTCGCCACCCACCTGAAAGGCTAGGTCGGCCATGTGTACGTATCTCACCGAACACGTCGAGATCGAGGGCAGCGGCAAGGGCGCGACGGGATGGTTCGGAGCCAGCCGCGCGACGGTGTACGTCGACCATCCCGTGCATGCGCAGTACGGGCACACGGTCAACATCGACGTCATCAATCCCGATCTGGGGCCGTCCGCGCGGGTGGCGCTGGAACTCACCGAGGAGAGTGCACTGGCACTGGCTGACGCGATCCGTGCGGCCATCGCGCACGCGCCGGCCGGCCTGGCCTCCAGGGAGCAATCATGAGCAACGATTTTCCGCAGATGGCCGCTGCGCGAGGGCGGATCGAGCCCGCACCGCGGCGGGTGCGCGGCTACCTCGGCGCCGAACTGCTATTCGACACCACCGCGGCACGCTACGTGTGGGAGTTCCCTTACTACCCGGCGTATTACATCCCGCTGACTGATGTGCGCACCGAGTTCCTCGACGACGAGAACCATCCGCAGCGGGTCCAGCTCGGGCCGTCGCGGCTGTACTCCCTGGTGGGTGCCGGTCAGAAACACCCCTCTGCTGCAAGGGTTTTCGACGCAGACAGCGACGGTCCGGTCGCCGGCCTGGTGCGATTCGACTGGGATCCGCTGCGCTGGTTCGAGGAGGACGAGCAGATCTACGGACATCCGCGCAATCCGTATGCGCGGGTCGATGCGCTGCGCTCGCACCGGCACGTCCGCGTGGAGCTGGACGGCGTACTGCTCGCCGACACCCGGTCTCCGGTCCTGCTCTTCGAAACAGGTCTGCCCACAAGGTATTACCTCGATCCGACGGATGTCGCGTTCGAGCATCTGGAGCCGACCGCCACGCAGTCGCTGTGCCCCTACAAGGGGGTGACATCCGGTTACTGGTCGGTGCGGGTGGGCGAGACGCTGCATCCGGACCTGGCGTGGACCTACCACTACCCGCTGCCGGCCGTCGCGCCGATCGCCGGACTGGTGGCCTTCTACAACGAAAAACTCGACATCATCGTCGACGGTGTCGCCCTGCCCCGCCCGCGGACCCAGTTCAGCTAGCCCGCCAGCAACGATCGCGCAGCAGGCGCAGGCCGTTGAGGCCGACGAGGACCGTCGAACCTTCGTGCCCCGCCACTCCCAGGGGCAAGGGAAGGTGTCCCAGCAGATCCCAGGTGACCAGGACGACGATGAAGGTCGCGGCGATCACCAGGTTGGCGGCGACCACGCGCCGGGCCCGGCGGGCCAGTGCGACGATGGCCGGTAGCGCGGCCAGGTCGTCGCGGGTGATCACCACGTCGGCCGTTTCCAGGGCAAGGTCGGATCCGGAACGGCCCATGGCGACCGCCGCGTGCGCGGCGGCCATCGCGGGAGCATCGTTGACACCGTCGCCGACGAACAAGACCCTGGCCCCGTGCGCCTCCAGTGCGCGCACCACGCCGACCTTGTCCTCGGGCAGCAGGCCGGCGTGCACGTCGGTGATCCCGACGTCGGCGGCGAGCCGCCCGGCGGCCCGGGCGTTGTCCCCGGTCACCAGTAACGGTGTTGTGCCGGTGAGTGATTCGAGCTCTGCGACGGCGCCTCTCGCGTCCTCGCGAGGGTCGTCGGTGAGCCCGAGCACGCCGGCGTGAGTGCCGTTGACGGCGACGACGACCGCGGTGTGGCCGGTCTGTTCCAACTGCACGACGGCGCCGTGGTGGCCGAGCAGTGCGGGGCTGCCCACCTCGACCGTGTCGTGGCCCACCCGCGCGCGGATGCCACGTCCGGGCGCGGACGTGAACTCCGTCGCCGGCAGGACCGCGGCGCCCGCCTCGCGCGCGGCGGCGACGATGGCCCGGGCCACGGGGTGCTCGGAGTGGTATTCCGCGGAAGCGGCCAGCGACAGCAGGGTGGTGCAGGTATACCCGGCCTCCGGGTGAAGGCTGTTGACCTGCGGCGTTCCCTTGGTCACGGTGCCGGTCTTGTCGAACGCGACATGGCTGACCCCGGCGAGCTTCTCCAGAACCACGGCCGACTTCACCAGCACGCCGTGGCGGCCGGCGGTAGCGATCGACGCCAACAGCGGCGGCATGGTGGACAGCACCAGCGCGCACGGTGAGGCCACGATCATGAACGTCATCGCGCGCAGCAGCGACGAGCGCAGATCGCTGCCCGCCAGCAGGGGAATCACCATTAACGCGACGGTCGCCGCCACCATGAGCACCGAATAGCGCTGCTCTACCCTCTCGATGAACAGTTGAGTGCGAGCCTTGCTCGCGCTGGCTTCGGCGACCATCGCCGCGATGCGGCTGATGACGGAGTCGGCGCTCGGCCGCGTCACCCGGACCAGCAGCGTGCCGGTGCCGTTGACGGTGCCGGCGAAAACTTCGTCACCAGTGGCTTTTTCGACCGGCAGCGGTTCTCCGGTGATGGTGGCCTGATCGACCGCGCTGGCGCCCTCGAGCACCACGCCGTCACCGCCGACGCGCTCGCCGGGGCGGATCAGCAGCACGTCCCCGACCGCCAGCCGCGCGGCGTCCACCACCTCTTCGGCACCGGAATCATCGACACGGGTGGCGGTTTCGGGCGCCAGGCGCAGCAGTCCGCGCACCGAGTCCTCGGTGCGCCGGGTCGCGACGGCCTCCAGGGCGCCGGAGGTGGCGAAAATGACGATCAGCAACGCGCCGTCGAAGATCTGGCCGATCGCGGCGGCGCCGATCGCTGCAAGAACCATCAGCAGGTCGACGTCCAGTACCCGGTTTCGCAGCGCGTCCAGCCCGGCCAGGCCCGGCTGCCATCCGCCGGCGGCGTAGCAGGCCAGATACAGCACCCAGACGAGCCAGCCGGGGACACCGGCGAGCTGGCCGGTGAGCCCGAGCACGAAGAACGCGGTCGCGACCAGGGCCCAGCGAACTTCGGATATCGACGCGACACCGGGCAGCGCCCGATGCGCCGCATCGGCGGTAGGGCGGACCGCGGTTGCAGACACGCGGCCACTATAGCTGCATATGTGTGAAGGTATGCAACTGCGATTCCAGATGGATGCGTAATTGCACAGGTCAGCGGTACGATTGGCCCCGTGCATTCGTCGATCGCCGGCTTCTCCATGCCTTCCGAGGAACGAGTGACCCGTGCCGCAGAGACATTTCGCATGCTCAGTGATCCCACCCGGGTCAAGATTCTCTGGGCGTTACTGCAGGGCGAGACGTCGGTGGCCTGCTTGGCCGATCTTGCTCAGGTGGCGCCCACCGTCGTCAGCCAGCACCTGGCGAAGTTGCGACTGGCCGGGCTGGTGAAGGCCCGTCGCGAAGGGACCTTCATCTACTACTCGCCGGCCGATCAAGACATTCTGCGGGTGCTCAGTCAGGCCCTCGACGGTGCCGACCTGAGCGAAAATCGCCCTGCTCCCGGTTCCTAGCGACCGGCACAATTCTCGGCGACACGCGGCGCCACCGGATGTGATATTCGCCTCGTTGGGCGGTAAATAATAAGAAATTCTTATTTGAAGCTGGCGCCGCGGCGGTCGCATTCGTTCGCTGGGAGATTGATTCTGCACGTCAAAAGGTGCCTTGGCTTTGCTGGAGCGGGTATGCCCGAGCGTCATCGCCGGCCATCCTGAGCGTATACTTAGATGTCCACGTGATGTAGGTAACAGCCGCGAATTTGAATTCTTTTTAGCTGGAATTCGGCGGCTAGAATAGCGGTTAAACGTGTGTTGAAGCAGCACTTTCCGGTGCTGTTATGCGCTTTATCGGATGACCGCTCGTACATAGTCGCGCGATTGCGGTCAGCCGTCCGGAGAGTTCGACCAACAGAGTAGAGGCGGTGCCAGCGTGAGCTTCGAAAGCAAGGTGAACGGCCGGGTTTCAGAGGTCCTCGAGCTCGGGGCTAGCCCGGTTGCCGTCCAGATCCCGGTTTTCAGGGGGCCCATCAGCGGCATTGCGGCCAGCCCGGCCGGCGGCCGCCTGCTGGTGACCAACTACGGCAGCGACAGCGTCTCGGTCATCGACGCCGACAGCTGCCGGGTGGTGGACGCCATCGGAGGCCTGGCCGAACCGTTCGCAATCGCCCTCACCGCGGATCGTGCGTACGTGAGCACCGTATCCCCGGCTTACGACGCGATTCAGGTCATCGACCTGGCCACCAACACTGTCATCGCCTCGCACCGGGTCGCCTTGAGCGTGAGCGACCTCGCCGTGAGTGGCGACGGCAAGCACGTGTACATCAGCCGCAACGGTGCGCGCGGCGCCGACGTCGCAATCCTGGACGTCGAGACCGGGCGGATGCACGTCGTCGACATCGCGCGCACCGCCGGTACCACCACGGAATCCGTCCAGGCGAGTTCTGACGGCGGCCGGTTGTACGTCGGTGTGAACGGTCCGCGCGGGGGCCAAGTGGTCGTCATCGACACCGGGCTGAATCCGGACGAGCCCGCCGGACGTGCCCGTTGGCGTCGCAAGAGCGGGAAGCCCGCGAAGAGCTCCAAGTTGGTGGCCAAGACGTCGGCGCAGGCTGCGAGCCCGTCGGTGATCGCCACCGTCGAGATCGGCCTGCCCGTCCGCGACGTTGCCATCAGCCCCAACGGCGGTCTGGTCTACGTCGCCAGCAGCGGCCCCGAGGCTGCGGTGCTCGACGTCGTCGACACCCGCACCAACAAGATCGCCGGGACCCGCAAGATCGCCGAGGTGACCGGCCTGGTCACCCGGCTCACGCTGAGCGCTGACGGCGAGCGCGCCTACCTGGTGAGCGACGACAGCGTCACCGTGGTGTGCACGCTCACTCAGGACGTCATCGACCGCGTGGACGTCGCGAGCCAGCCGTCCTGTGTGGCCGAAAGTGCCGACGGCACCTCGCTGTATGTCGCCGACTATTCCGGTGCCGTCACCGTGGCACCGGTCGCGGTGAACGCCGAGACGCGGATCGAGCAGGCGGCACTGGAAAGCAGGCGTTCGGTGGACCTGTTCGTGCCCGACTTGCTGCAGTACGACGCCGCCCTCGTCTGACACCGGCCGCGCGTCGGCCCGACGTTCGCGAGCCCGCGCCGCGGCGATAGCATTCGGCCACGGGAACCGACAGGCGGTGCTGCGCCGAGACGCGTGAGGCGGTACATCGATGTACAGCACGATGCAGGAATTTCCGCTGACGATCACCGCGATCATGCGGCACGGCTGCGGAGTCCACGGACTGCGCGAGGTCATTACCGCGACCGGTGACGGCTACCGCAGCATCACCTATCGCGAACTGGGACAGCAGGCTGCCCAACTCGCGAATGCGCTGCGCGGCCTCGGCGTCACCGGCGATCAGCGGGTGGCCACCTTCATGTGGAACAACGCCGAGCACCTGGCGACCTATCTGGCGGTCCCCTCGATGGGCGCGGTGCTGCACACCCTCAACATCCGGTTGTTCCCACACCAGATCGCCTATGTGGCCAATGAAGCCGAGGACCAGGTGGTGCTGGTCGACGTGTCCCTGGCCAAATTGCTCGGGCCGGTGCTGGCCGAACTCGAGACTGTGCACACCGTGGTCGCGGTCGGCGACGGCGACATCACGCCGCTGCAGGACGGCGGCAAGACGGTGGTGCGCTATCACGAGCTGATCGACGGCGAATCAACCGAATTCGACTGGCCGACGATCGAGGAGAACTCCGCGGCCGCCATGTGTTACACCAGCGGCACCACCGGTAACCCGAAAGGCGTTGTCTACAGCCACCGTTCGAGTTTCCTGCATTCCATGGCGGCCTGCACCGTCAACGGTATCGGGGTGGGTTCCAGCGACCGGGTGCTGCCGATCGTGCCGATGTTTCATGCCAACGCCTGGGGCCTGCCGTACGCGGCCTTGATGGCCGGGGCCGACCTGGTGCTGCCCGACCGTCATCTGGACGCCCGGTCGCTGGTCGACATGGTCGAGACGCTGCGTCCCACCAGGGCCGGTGCGGTGCCGACCATCTGGAACGACGTCATGCACTACCTGGACAAGGAGCCCGGGCACGACATGTCGTCGCTGAAGATGGTCGCCTGCGGCGGCTCCGCCGTTCCGGAATCGCTGATGCGCACCTTCGAGGACAAACACGGCGTGCAGATCCGGCAGCTGTGGGGGATGACCGAGACCTCACCGCTGGCCACCATGGCCTGGCCGCCGCCGGGCACCCCGGACGACCAGCACTGGGCATTCCGGGTGACCCAAGGGCAGCCGGTGTGCGGCGTGGAGACCCGGATCGTCGACGACGACGGCAAGGTGCTGCCCAACGACGGTAAGGCCGTCGGCGAGGTGGAGGTGCGGGGTCCGTGGATCACCGGCGCCTACTACCAGGGCTATGACGAGTCCAAGTTCGATTCCGGCTGGTTGCGCACCGGCGACGTGGGGCGCATCGACGAGCAGGGCTTCATCACGCTGACCGATCGTGCCAAGGATGTGATCAAGTCCGGCGGGGAGTGGATCTCATCGGTGGAGTTGGAGAACTGCCTGATCGGTCATCCCGATGTGGTCGAGGCCGCGGTCGTGGGGGTGCCCGACGAGCGCTGGCAGGAACGGCCGCTGGCCGTCGTCGTCACCCGGGAAGGAGCCGACGTGCAAGCGTCGGATCTGCGAAAGTTTCTGGGAGACAAGGTGGTTCGCTGGTGGTTGCCCGAGCGGTGGGCGTTTGCGGACGAGGTTCCGCGCACCAGTGTGGGCAAGTACGACAAGAAGACCATCCGGTCGCGTTACAACGACGGGGACTACGAGGTCGTCGAAGCGCACGACTGAGCGACTGATCGACTGATCGCGAGCAGGCACAAACTCGCACTTCCGAGGCCCGAAACACGCGATTTTGTGTCTGCTCGCGAGGGAGAGGGGACCAGCACCATGAGCCTGCGGGTCGTCCAGTGGGCAACCGGATCGGTCGGAGTGGCCGCGATCAAAGGGATCCTCGAGCATCCCGAACTCGAACTCGTCGGTTGCTGGGTGCATTCAGAAGCCAAGAGCGGCAAAGACGTCGGCGAGATCATCGGCGGGCCGGCGCTGGGCGTCACCGCGACCGCCGACATCGACGACATCCTGAGGCTCGATGCCGACGCGGTGATCTACGCGCCGTTATTGCCCAGCGTCGACGAAGTGGCGGCGCTGCTGCGTTCGGGCAAGAACGTCGTCACCCCACTCGGCTGGTTCTATCCGACCGAAAAAGAAGGCGCTCCACTGGAAGTCGCCGCCCAGGGAGGCAACACCACGCTGCACGGTGCCGGAATCGGACCCGGTGCGGCCACGGAGCTGTTTCCGCTGCTGCTCTCGGTGATGTCCACCGGCGTGACGTTTGTTCGCGCCGAGGAGTTCTCCGATCTGCGTACCTACGGCGCACCGGATGTGCTGCGCTACGTGATGGGATTCGGCGGGACCCCGGACAGCGCGCTGACCGGACCGATGCAGAAGTTGCTGAACGGCGGCTTCTTCCAGTCGGTGCGGCTGTGCGTCGACAAAATCGGCTTCGCCGCCGATCCGGAGATCCGCGCGACGCAAGAGGTGGCCGTCGCGACCGCGCCCATCGACTCACCGATCGGGATGATCGAACCCGGTCAGGTCGCGGGACGCCGCTTCCACTGGGAGGCGCTCGTCGGCGACACCCCAGTCGTCCAGATCACCGTGAACTGGCTGATGGGTGAGGAAAACCTCGATCCGCCATGGTCTTTCGGGCCGGCAGGGGAGCGGTACGAGATCGAGGTGCGGGGTAACCCGGACACCTTCGTCACCATCAAGGGATGGCAGCCGGAGAGCGTGCAGGCCGGGCTGGTCAGCAATCCCGGTGTCGTCGCGACCGCGGCGCACTGCGTCAACGCGGTTCCGGCCACCTGCGCAGCTCCGGCGGGAATCCAGAGCTTTTTCGACCTGCCGCTCATCACCGGCCGGGCCGCGCCCCGGTTGTCACGCCACGAGGGGATCTGATGCCGAAGTCCGTCGTAGTCCAGCAGTCACGCGCCATCCCCATCTCGGTCGAGGACGCGTTCGCCCAGACGCTGCCCATATCGCTGCCGGTCATCTGCGCCCAGTGGTACGGAATCATTCCGCCCATCAAAGAGGTACGGGACCAGGTCGGCGACTGGGATGCGCCCGGCCAGACCCGCACCATCCTCATGGTGGGCGGGGGCCGGGTGAAAGAGCGGCTGACCACCGTCGACCCGCCGCGGTCTTTCGGGTACACCCTGTCGGACATCAGCGGACCGCTGGCCACGCTGGTGAGCTCGGTGGACGGCGTCTGGTCATTCGCGCCCGCCGGCACGGGTACCCGGGTGAGCTGGCAGTGGACGCTGCACCCGAAGTCGTCGGCCTCGGCGCCCCTGCTGCCGGTGTTCGGAAAGATGTGGAAAGGGTATGCGCGGGTGGTGCTGGAAAAGCTCTCCGCGCAACTGGTGATCGACTGACCCATGTGTCGACTCTTCGGCCTACATGCCGGGACGGAAGTCGTGGCCGCGACGTTCTGGTTGCTCGAGGCGCCGGACAGTCTTGCCCGGCAGAGCCGCAAGAACCCCGACGGCACGGGCCTGGGGGTGTTCGACGAGCACGGCCGGCCGCAGTTGTACAAGGAGCCGATAGCGGCCTGGCAGGACGCGACGTTCGCCACCGAAGCGCATCAGCTGGACGGCACCACCTTCATCGCCCACGTTCGCTACGCCACGACGGGATCGCTCGATGTGCGCAACACCCACCCGTTCCTGCAGGACGGCCGGATCTTCGCGCACAACGGGATGATCGAGGGTCTCGACGTCGTCGAAGACCGGCTTCGTGAGCTCGGCACCTTCGATCTGGTACTGGGACAGACCGATTCCGAGCGGGTGTTCGCATTGATCACCGCGGGCATTCGCGCGCACGGCGGCGACGTATCGGCCGGAATCGTGGACGCCGTCAGCTGGCTCGCCGACAACGTGCCCGTCTACGCCGTCAACATCCTGTTGTGCATGGGAACGCAGATGTGGGCATTGCGCTACCCGGACACCCATCAGCTGTTCATGCTGGACCGGCGGGTTGACGGCGTCCCCGATTTCGATATGAGCACCAGCAGGATTCACGCGCAGAGCCCGACACTTACCGAACGCTCCTCGGTGGTGTTCGCGACCGAACCGATGGACGACGACACGCGTTGGTGTCTTCTCGAGCCCGGGGAGTTGATCTACGTCAACGCGGGTCTGAACATCAACCGCACCATGGTGCTTCCCGATCCGCCCCGGCATCTGGTGCGCAGAGACGATCTGAGTCAGCCGGTCTTCCGTGCCCAGCACGCCCTCCCCGGAACGCGGCACCGACCGTGACGGCCCGACGAGCGCTGGTGCTGGCCGGCGGCGGCGTGGCGGGAATCGCCTGGGAGACAGGTATTTTGCGCGGTATCTCCGATGAATCACCGGCGGCGGCGCAACGCCTGGTGGAGTCCAACGTCCTGGTCGGCACCTCCGCGGGTTCGACGGTCGCGGCGCAGATCAGCAGCGGCTGCTCGCTGGAATCGCTGTACGACCGCCAGGTCGCCGAGAATTCGGCCGAGATCGACCCCGGTGTCGACATCGACACGATCACCGAACTGTTCCTGGACGCGCTGCGTGAACCCCGCACCCCTGGCTGGGACCGGACCCGGGGCCGCCTGCAGCGGATCGGTGCTGTGGCGCTGGCCACCGACACCGTGCCGGAATCGGTGCGGCGTGCGGTGATCGAGCAACGCCTGCCCTCGCACGAGTGGCCGGACCGTGCCGTGCGAATCGTCGCAATCGACACGGCGACAGGGGAATTGGTGGTCTTCGATCGGCACTGCGGGGTCGGGTTGGTCGATGCGGTGGCGGCCAGTTGCGCGGTGCCGGGGGCGTGGCCGCCGGTGACGATCGCCGGCCGGCGGTATATGGATGGCGGGGTGAACAGCTCGGTCAACATCGAGGTCGCCGGCGACTGCGACGTTGCCGTGGTGCTGGTCCCTTCCGGCGTCGATACCCCGTCACCTTTCGGCCCCGGTCCCGCCGGTGAGATCGCCGCGTTCGCCGGGGATACGTTCAGCGTCTTCGCCGACGACGCATCACTCGCGGCGTTCGGCGCCAACCCCCTCGATCCGCGCTGCCGGATCGGCTCGGCTCAGGCCGGGCGTGCACAGGGACGCCGGGAAGCAGAGGCCGTCGCGCGTTTTCTCGACGTCTGATCATCGGCGTCTGATCTGTCGGCGTTCGCGCTGTTATCCGGGACTGTCAGCCCTCGATTGCCGGTGCCTCGGCTTCCTCGGTGCCGGCGTTCTCGAATGCGTCCAACGCGCGAGCGGCCAAAGCCCTTCCCACACCGATGACTTCGACCGCGCGGTGGAATTCCAGGCTTCGGCACGTGGTCCGTGGCACCTCGATGAGCAGATCCGGCGGGTAGGCCGCCAGCGTGTGGCGGGCCAGCGCCGACTGGGCGATGTCAATCGTCCGGTTCATCACCTCGAAGCCGCCGAGCTTCGGCACCTCGGGCACCTCGTCGGCGTCGTCCTCGTCATTGTCTGACCAGTCATCGGAATCCGGGATCGAGGCTCCGAATCGGCTCAGCACCGCCCGCGCGGTAGGCCGATCCAGCAGCGACTTGGCCGCACTGGTGTCGAGCAGCGCGGTGGTGCTGCGCAGCATGCGGTTCAGCCACTCGGCGGTCATACCCGGTTCGGCGTCGCGGGTGGCCCCCGGTTCGCTGCCGTTGAGGCTGACCGCGATGGTCAGATCGGCGTTGATGGCCGCGATCGGAGCCATCGGCAGCGGATCGAGGATGCCTCCATCGGCGAGCAGGCGCCCGCCCACCTCATGCGGCGCGATCACACCCGGGATCGCGATCGAGGCGCGGATGGCCTCGTCCACCGGGCCGCGCTGGAACCACACCGACTTGCCGGCCAGCAGGTCGGTGGCCACCGCGGTGTAGGGGACCGCCAGCTCTTCGATCGTGACCGGGCCGAGGATGTCGCGGACCGCGTCCAGGATCTTTTCCGCCCGCAGCACACCGGCCGCGGTGAGTGACGGGTCGAGCAACCGGAGAATTGTGCGCTGCGTGAGCGATTGGGCCCAATCGGCGAGTTCGGTGAGACGTCCGGCCGCCTGGACCCCGCCCACCAGCGCACCCATCGACGATCCGGCGATGCCGACGATTTCGTAGCCCCGCTCCTGCAGCTCCTGGATCACGCCGATGTGGGCGTAGCCGCGGGCACCGCCACTGCCCAGTGCCAACGCGACGCGACTTCCTGAGGACGCGCGGGGGCGCAGGGGTATTGGTCCGGACATCCCATCATTGTGCTTGGTGACGGGGTGCCCCGCCGAACCGGCTGACGGTTTTGCTCAGGCCTGATCCGAATTGCCACACCGGTGGTGGGAACCGTCAGCCGCACTCGCCCCGGCCAGCAGCCTGCGCCGCGACGATCACCGCTGCCTGACGTTCCGGGCCCAGTTCCGCCCAGCGCTTGTTCCAGCTACCCGCAAAGCCGGGGCCGGTCGCCTGCACCATCGCCAGGTACGGCTCGATCTGCGCCTCGCCAGTGCCGCCCTGGGCGTCCATCCACTCCTTGGCGGCATGGCAGGCCTGGAAATATTCTTCCTCGGTGGACTCGGCCGGAGCGTCCACCCGGGTGGTCACGCCGCCGGGGGAGACGCCGATGGCGCCTGCCGGCAGCAAACTGGTCGCGGTCGACGAGCCGGCCGGCGAGGACGTCGTTCTGCCGCCACTCCCGGCGTGCGCGCACCCGGCGACGGCCGTTAGGCACGCGAGCGCGGCGAGCAAGGATCCCCATCGTCGGTGTGCGCGCACAAGTCCCAATCTATGCAACACTGACGACGTGACGGAACGGTTCTCTTGCGAGTGTTGTCGGCCCTGACGCGCCGCCGCTTGCCCTGTTCCTTTCACACACCGGAGTTCTTCGATGACTTCTGCCCTCGCTCGCCCCTACCTCAGGCCGACTATTCCCCACTCGGGACCGACCCGGCTGCGGGTTCCGGATCTGCTGCATGCCACCGACCTGGCTGCCGACGACGTGCTGAGCGGGCGCTGCGACCATCTGCTGCCTGACGGCGGTGTGCCGGAGAACGAGCGCTGGTTCACCCGCATCCACGGCGACGACGAGCTCGACATCTGGTTGATCAGCTGGGTTCCGGGCCACGCCACCGAATTACACGATCACGGTGGATCCCTCGGGGCGCTGACCGTGCTGTCCGGTTCGCTCAACGAATTCCGTTGGGACGGTCTGCGATTGCGCCGTCGCCGACTGGATGCCGGTGACCAGGCGGGGTTTCCGCTGGGGTGGGTGCACGATGTGGTGTGGGCGCCACGCCCTGCTGCAGTGTCCGTCACGAGCCCGGCGCCGGTGCAGCCGACGTTGAGTGTGCACGCCTACTCACCGCCGCTGACCGCGATGTCGTACTACGACGTGACCGAACGCAATACGCTGCGCCGGCAGCGCACCGAACTGACCGATCAACCCGAAGGACCGTGATGAGCAGGATTGACCGGATTCTTCAGGCCGCGCGTGAGCGCTACCAGCGGCTGCCGGCCGAGCAGGTGCCGGAGGCGGTGCGGCGCGGAGCGTTGCTGGTGGACATCAGGCCGGCCGCCCAGCGTGCCCGCGAGGGCGAGGTGCCCGGAGCGCTGGTGATCGAGCGAAACGTGCTGGAATGGCGCTGCGACCCGACCAGTGAGGCCCGGCTGCCACAGGCTGCCGACGACGACGTCGAGTGGGTGATCCTGTGTTCGGAGGGATACACCTCGAGCCTGGCCGCGGCCGCGCTGCTGGATCTCGGGTTGTACCGGGCGACGGACGTGGTGGGGGGATACCACGCGCTGGTCGCCGCGGATGTGCTGGCCGAGACCGCGCGGCTACTGCAGGCCCGTGAGCCCGTCCTGACCTAGCACGAGCCCTCCGGTTCCGGTGGTGGGATCACCAGCGCCGTCAATTCCGCTCAGCTTCTCCCGAGAGCTATCCCGAGGTGCCGGCCGTGGAATCGGCATGCAACAGCGGACGCAGCTTCGCGGTCTTCTCGGACGTCCAGCCTGGCGGCGACAGCACCGCGGCCCACCCGTCCGCGCAATTGGCGACGTAGCGGTGACCGTGTCCGTCGGGCACGTCGACGGCGACTGCCATGTCGGCCGACACCTGCAGGAACGTCACCAACGGAAACCAGCGCATCTCGGGCACCACGTCGTAGCCACGCTTCTCGCGTAGCCAGTCCGGCTTGCTGAACAACAGGTCGGGGGTCCACCAGGCGATCGGGTCGGATGCGTGCTGCAGATAGACCACCCGCGGGTGATTCCAGGCCGCCTGGGGGCGGTCCAGATTCTCCGGTCGGGCCACGAATCGTACGTTGCGGCCGTCGTCGTAGATCGGCAACCACTCCGGCGAACCGCTGTCGCGGTTGGCGGTCAATTGAGTCCAGATGGTGTTGTTGAACGTCGGCCCGCTGAACAGGGCGCCGTCGGTGCGGGCCAGAACGTTGTTGATGCTCATGAACGGCGCCTCACCACCGAACGAACCAAGGCTCTCGCCGAAGACGACGAGCTTGGGCCGCTTGAACTCCGGCATCTGCCGGATCAGCCTGTCGACGGCTTCGAACAGCGCCTGCCCGGCGTGCCGGGCGTTCTCCTTGTCCACCAGGAACGACAGCCAGCTGGGCAGGAAGGAGTACTGCATGCTCACGATCGCGGTGTTGCCGTTGTACATGTACTCCAGCGCCGAGGCTTCCGCTTCGTTGATCCAGCCGGTTCCGGTGGTGGTTGCCACCGCGACCACCGCGCGCTGTAATCCGCCGGTGCGCAACAACTCCCGGGCAGCGAGTTCGGCGGTCGCGTCGATGTCTTCGGCGGATTTCAGGCCGGCGTAGGCCCGGATCGGTTCGACGGCCGGGCTGCCGTTGAACGCGCTCAGTTTGCTGACCGCAGGCCCACCCTCGACGAAGATGCGGCCTTGATGGCCCAGCGACTCCCAGGACACCAGTGATTCCGGTCCGCCCGAGCGCAGTTTGGACTTGGGTGGACTGAAGCCAGGGTCCATTTCGTTGTTGACCGCGGCGAAGCTGCCGTTCATGGAACGCATGGCGAACTTCAGGACGACACCGTTGAGCAAGGTGATCGTCAGCACGATCAGCCCGATCACCACGATGGTCGCCGACACCCGGAAGGGCGCGATCCGATCTACTTGTCGGACAAGAACAATGACCAGCCGACGGATGAGCTGGCCGATCTCGACCAGCGAGAACAGCACGATCACCCCGAGCACCGCGGTGAGCGGATAGTCATACCACTTCAGGTGCTCGACACCCATCATGTCGCGCACGTGGTCCTGCCACACGTGGAAGCGGATCGCCATGACGACGACCCCGATTGCGCCGACCACGATCAGCGGCGGCCAAACCCAGGGCGGCGCAGGGGGACTGGTGTTCTGTGACCGCATGTACCGGACCAGCCACACGGCGAACACACCCAGGCCGTACCCGATGGCACCCGAGCAGCCACTGACCACCCCCTGGAACAGGGGACCGCGGGGCAGCAGTGACGGGGTGAGCGACAACCAGACGAAAATCAAGCCGAACAGGGTCCCGGTGTAGGTGTAGTGGCGGACCCACCAGCGGCCGCGGTACCGGTGCCACCAAGGTGCGTTCTCCGCGGGTTTGGTGGGTTCCGGTACGTCCTCGTCGGTGGTCTCCGCGGCCGGGGAAGTGCTCATCGGTGGGTGAAGTCGGGCGGGCGCTTTTCGATGAAGGCCGTCATGCCCTCGGTCTGGTCGTCGGTGGCGAAGGTCGAGTGGAAGAGCCGGCGCTCGTAGAGAAGTCCTTCGGCAAGTGTCGATTCGAATGCCCGGTTCACGGCCTCCTTGGCCATCTGAGCGGACGGCAGCGACATCTGCGAGATGGTTTTGGCGGCGGCCTTCGCCTCGGTGAGCAGGTCGTCGGCCGGCACCAGCCGCGAAACAAGGCCGCTGCGTTCGGCTTCCGCGGCGTCGATGGTGCGGCCGGTCAGAATGAGGTCCATCGCCTTGGCCTTGCCGATGGCCCGGGTCAGTCGCTGCGAGCCGCCCATCCCAGGAATCACACCGAGTTTGATCTCCGGCTGGCCGAATTTCGCTGTATCAGCGGCGATCAGGAGGTCGCACATCATCGCCAGCTCGCAGCCGCCGCCGAGGGCGTACCCGGCGACCGCCGCGATGGTCGGGGTGCGCACGGCGGCCAACTTGCCCCAGGGAGCGAAGAAATCGGCGCCGAAGGCGTCGGCGAACGTCAGCCCGGCCATCTCCTTGATGTCCGCCCCAGCGGCGAACGCCTTTTCCGAGCCGGTGATGATGATCGCCCCGATGGCTGGATCTTGGTCCAATTCTGTTGCAGCGCTGGTGACTTCGTTCATCACCTGGCTGTTGAGGGCGTTGAGTGCCTTGGGCCGGTTGAGTGTGATGATGCCGACCCGCTCTTCGCGTTCGACGAGAATGGTTTCGTACGCCATGGTTTACCTCTCTAGAACTTCAGGTCGTCGTCGACGGGCGCGAAGTATCCGGCAACGTCGGCCACGGTGACCTCGGCCAGCGATGCCGGTGACCACTTGGGGTTTCGGTCTTTGTCCACCAGCTGTGCCCGGATCCCTTCCACCAGGTCGTGTGAACGTAGCGAAGCGCTTGAGACTCGATAGTCCTGCACCAGAACGTCTTCCAGCGTTTCCAGATCGGCGGCGCGCCGCACCGCCTCGAAGGTCACCGACAAGGCGACGGGGGAGCGGGTGCCGATGAGCTTGGCGGCTGCGTTGGCCGCCTCGGCATCGTGGTTTTGCAATGCCGCCACGATGTCGACCACGCTGTCGGCCGAGTAGCACTCGTCGATCCACTCCCGCTGTGCGGCAAGTTCACTCGGCGGCGGTTCTGTTGCGTGCCGGGCGAGTGCACCTTCGACCCCGTTGGTCGCGACGGCTGCGGTGAACGCGTCGAGTTCGCTGTGGGGTACGTAGTGATCGGCGAATCCCAGCGCGATGGCGTCGGCGCCGTTGAACGGCGCGCCCGTGAGTGCGGCGTGCAAGCCCAGCTTTCCAGGCGCGCGGGACAGCAGGTACGCCCCGCCGACGTCGGGGATGAAGCCGATGCCCACCTCGGGCATCGCGACCTTCGAAGTGTCGGTTACCACGCGGGTGTTGGCGTGTGCGCTGACGCCGACGCCACCGCCCATCACGATTCCGTCCATCACCGCCACGTACGGCTTGGTGAACCGGCCGATCAGACCGTTCATCAAATATTCATCGCGCCAGAACCGGCGGGCGTCGACCCCGTCCTTGCGCGCACTGTGATAGATGGCCACCACGTCGCCGCCGGCGCACAGTCCGCGCTCGCCGGCCCCGGTCAGCACCACCGCACGCACCGCGTCGTCGCGTCCCCACCTGACGAGCACGGTGCTGAGCAGGTCCACCATGGTCTGGTTCAGCGAATTGATTGCCTTGGGCCGGTTGAGGGTCACGTAACCGACGCCGTCGACAACGCGGGTCAGGACTTCGTCGGATTCCCCTGTTACGGCCCCCTCGACGACCCCGGTCATGCGCTTGTCTCCCCTCGCCGCAATCCGCTCCACCACTCGGGCCGACGTGGCCATGAGTTTGACGAGCAATCTAGATCGTTACTCGCTCGCGGATCTCCGCGGGTCTAAGGTTTAGGGTGATCCGGACGAGCTATACGGGTCCCTGACTGAATACGAAACGCCAGCTCCGCCGGGAACTCGGGCGGACCACCACTCGTTGAGCGATTGTTCGCACGTTCGAAGCCACAGAAATTTTAGAGAGGATCCGACGGTGCGGGAGACAAGTAACCCGGTATTTCGTTCGCTGCCGAAGCAGGCGGGCGGATACGCGCAATTCGGCCCCGGCGTGCAGTCGGGCTATCCGGCCGACCCCTACGCTCCCTACCAGCAGGGACGTGAGGCTCGCGTCTCGCGCCCGCTGACCATCGACGACGTCGTCACCAAGACCGGCTTGACGCTGGCCATGCTGTCGACCACGGCGATCGTCTCCTACTTCCTGGTGGCGACCAACCTGAGCCTGGCGATGCCGCTGACCATGGTCGGCGCGTTCGGCGGGTTGGCTCTGGTGCTGATCGCCACGTTCGGCCGCAAGCAGGACAACCCGGCGATCGTGCTGAGCTACGCGGCGCTCGAGGGCCTGTTCCTGGGTGCCATCTCGTTCCTGCTCGCGAACTTCTCGGTGGGTTCGGCCAATGCCGGGATGCTGATCGGCGAGGCGGTACTCGGCACGCTCGGGGTGTTCTTCGGGATGCTGGTCGTCTACAAGACCGGCGCCATTCGGGTGACGCCCAAGTTCACCCGGATGCTGGTCGCCGCGATGTTTGGCGTGCTGGTGCTGATGCTCGGCAACTTCGTCTTGGCGCTGTTCCACGTTGGCGGCGGCGAAGGTCTGGGCCTGCGCAGCGCCGGACCGATCGGGATCATCTTCTCGCTGGTGTGCATCGGTATCGCGGCCTTCAGCTTCCTCATCGACTTTGATGCGGCGGACCAGATGATCCGCGCGGGCGCGCCGGAGAAGGCCGCGTGGGGCATCGCCCTTGGCCTGACCGTGACCCTGGTCTGGCTGTACCTGGAGATCCTGCGTCTGCTGAGTTATCTGCAGAACGACTAATCCCTCGACGGGCAAGCCGGCACACCGTTTCGGTGTGCCGGCTTTTCCTTTTGCGGGGGGCCTGCGCGCTGATGGGTTGGGTCTCGCGGGGCCGGGTTGAGTCCGCGTGCGGTGTTGGTTGGGCGCGTGCGGTGTTGGGTTGAGCCTGCGTTGGGGGTGGTTCTTACTCGCGGTTTGTCGCCGTGAACGCAGAGTCAACGGTGTGGGTGGTGGGCGCTCGGCAGGCGCGTTCGGCGAGCGCTCTTGGCCCGCTCCTTGGCGTTGGGTCTGCGTTGAGGGTGGCGGTCACTCGCGCGTTGTCGCCTTACGCGCAGAGTCGACCTCGCGTTCGGGCGTCCCACGCGCTCTGGACTCGTCGGATCACGTCGCCGGGACGGTGTCTGCTAACTACGCGGACGACTGTCCAGCCAATGCTGGCGATGTACTCCTGCCGATCGACGTCGCGCGCGTACTGCGCTGGATCGGTCCAGTGCTGGTCGCCGTCGTATTCGACAGCCAGCATGACGTCCTCCCAACCCATATCCAGGAAGTAGCGAGGAATACCGTGCTGGTTCATCAGCGGAATCTGTTTCCGAGGCTGGGGAAAACCCGCCCTTATCAACAGCAAGCGCAGCCAAGTCTCCTTGGGCGATTGGGCACCTGCATCGACCAGTTGCAGTGCGGCTTCCAGTTGGCGCAAACCCCGTACGTGTCGATGGCCGGCTGCCAAGTCGCCGACGTCGGGCACCTTGAAATCTGTCGCGGCCGCCAGCGCGTCGAGATTGGCAACGGCGCGGACCAACGGGCCGCGCCGGCCGACGTCGAATGCCGTGCGCTCTGGCGTCGTCACCGAAATACCCTTGATTAGTTGGGTTTCGCCTTCCAACAGAAGCTCGTCTCGGGTGATGACGCGCTGCGGTGCCCTTGCGTTGCGCCAGATCAATTCGATGGCAGCCGCATCATCGACCCACTTGGATCCGTGTATCGCTGATGCGGAGGCGCCGGCAACCACCGCTTGTCGCCCAGACCACAACCACGCCGCCACGGTGCGTTGTATCAACGTCGGCTCGACCCGCTTGTCCAGGTAGACGTTCGGCATGATCGCGCGGTAGTAGGTGCGCAGCTCGTGCCGTGTCAGGATGCCGTTGGCCAGCGCCTCACTGCCAATAAAAGGTTGTTGCGCGCTGTTCATGCCGCCATGGTGGTGCTTGGCACTGACAGCGCGGTTGGGTCTGCGGTGAGGGTGACAAACCTCGAGTGGCCGTCGCCCTGAGCGCAGGGTCAGCGCCGAATACGCCAGCGCCAGAGTTGGTTCTGCGGTGAGGGCGGCATACCTCAAGTGGCCGCCGCCCTCAGCGCAGGGTCAGCGCCAGGGCGCCCGCACCGGAACTGCGTCTGCGGTGAGGGCGACAAACCTCGAGTGGCCGCCGCCCTCAGCGCAGGCCCAATGTGCGAAACGTCAGGAGAGCCGCTCGATCACCATCGCCATACCCTGACCACCACCGACACACATGGTCTCCACGCCAAAGGTCTTGTCGTGCGTGGTCAGGTTGTTGAGCAGCGTGGCGGTGATGCGGGCCCCGGTCATACCGAACGGGTGGCCCAGAGCGATCGCGCCGCCCGAGACATTCAGCTTGTCCTCGTCGATACCCAGCTCGCGCGCCGACCCGAGCACCTGCACCGCGAAGGCCTCGTTGATCTCGAACAGGTCGATGTCGCCCACCGACATGCCGGCCCGGGACAGCGCCTGCTTGGTGGCCTCGATCGGGCCCAGGCCCATGATCTCCGGCGACAGCCCGCTGACGCCGGTGGACACGATGCGCGCCAGCGGCTTCAACCCCAGCTCCTTGGCCTTGACATCGCTGGTGATCACCACCGCCGCGGCGCCGTCGTTCAACGGGCAGGCGTTGCCTGCGGTCACCGTGCCGTTGGGGCGGAACACGGGCTTGAGCTGGCTGATTTTCTCGTACGAGGTGCCCGCCCGCGGCCCGTCATCGGTGCTGACCGTCGTGCCGTCGGGCAGCGTGACCGGCGTGATCTCGCGCTCGAAGAAGCCGCTCTTGATCGCTTCCTCGGCGCGGTTCTGACTGCGAACGCCCCAGTGGTCCTGGTCCTCCCGCGAAATGCCGGTCAGCAGTGCGACATTCTCGGCAGTCTGGCCCATGGCGATGTAGATGTCGGGCAGATTGCCGTCCGCCCGGGGGTCATGCCACTCGTCGGCTCCCGCCGCCGCGGCATTGGTGCGTTCCTGAGCGGCGTCGTACAGCGGGTTCTTGGTGTCCGGCCAGCCGTCGGCATTGCCCTTGCCGAACCGGGACACCGTCTCCACCCCGGCGGAGACGAAGACGTCGCCCTCGCCGGCCTTGATCGCGTGGAAAGCCATCCGGGTGGTCTGCAGCGAGGACGAGCAGTACCGGTTGACGGTGGTGCCGGGCAGGAAGTCGTAGCCGAGTTCCACCGCGACAACGCGCGCGATGTTGAAGCCGGACTCACCGCCGGGCTGGCCGCAACCCATGATCAGATCGTCGATCTGGTGTGGGTTGAGCGCGGGAACCTTGTCCAGCGCGGCGCGGACCATCTGAGCGGCCAGATCGTCGGGCCGGATGCTGATCAGCGACCCTTTCATGGCGCGCCCGATCGGCGAGCGGGCAGTGGAAACGATGACGGCTTCGGGCATGACGGCTCCTCGATTGGCGTGTGCGAAGCCGAGCCTAACGCGCCCTACCCAGTGGCGACCGCGGCGGTCACGCGCACCGGCGATGGGCGGGACCACAACCGCGACACGATGCTCCGCCGGGGTGCCGCGGCCGATACCGCCGCCGGCGGCGCCAATGCGGGAATCTTCTCGCTGAGCGCTTCACACAGCGTCAGCAACAACTGTTCGGCCGCTTCGGCGTAACCGGCCGCCGACGGGTGATAGCGGTCGGAGGAGAACATCAGCTCGGGCATCTCGCGGAACTTCGGGGCGAGCAGATGCGCCAGCGGCACCGGCACCCCGCCGGCCGCCCGGACGGCGGCGGCCTGCGCGCGCGCGAGTTGAAGTCCACGGGTCCGTGCCAGCGAACGCAGCGGCTGCGGGATCGCGGTGATGAGCCCGAAGTCCGGGCAGGTGCCGACCACCACCACCGCGCCCCGATTGCGCAGCCTGCGCACGGACATGCCGAGTCGTTGCGCCGAAGGTCCGATGCCGTTGAGTGCGGTGATGTCGTTGGCGCCGATCATGATGACCGCGACGTCCGGCGGGGGCCCGGCTACGAACATCGCGTCGACCTGGCCCATGACGCCCTTGGACGTGGCGCCGACGATCGCTTTAGTGCTCAGCCTGATTCGTAGTCCGGACAGCTCGGCCAGCCTGCGGGCGATGACCACGCCGGGCACCTCCTCGGCGGTCGCGCACCCGTAACCCGTCGCCGTCGAGTCGCCGAAGATCATGATGTGCAGATCGAAAGGTGTGCCGTACCGCCACTTCTGCACCGGGCCGCCACCGCGGCTGTAGACGCCGTCAGCGCGCGGGGGCGGTTCCCAGGATTTCGGAATCACGGTGCGCACATGCATCGCCTGACCAACCAGCAGGTTGCGTGCGCCCAGATAGGCCGAGCCTGTCGAGGCGAGTGCACCCGCTGTGGCCAAAGCGATCGTCGAACGCCGCGGCACATGCACGCCCACGGGCATTAGTTTAGGACGGTTGTGCTGATTTCGGGGGTAGCTGACAAACAAACCGGTTACGGTGTGAAACAGATGTGGTATCGAAACCGATTACTTGGAAGTTGAGTGGGTAAAGGACTGTCAAGCTAAGTCTGCGAGGTTGGCTGAACGGATAGCTCAGCTTCTTCGTCGCATGCTGTATCGGACTACAACGGCGTAGGAAGTGTTGAGCATGACCGCACCCAGTAAGGTCTCTGGCGCACCTAGAGTCGCCATTCGCCCGCGCGATGCGCTGAAGGCTCGTAGACTCGAAGCACGCAGGTTCGCGATCAGCGACGGGGCTCCCGTAGAAGTTGTCGAGTCCGGCCCGAGCATTGCTGCCCGGTTTGCCACGCTGGCCTCGCGTGTGGCGATCCGGCCGGTTCTGGCGGCCGGCAGCTATGTTCCTCATCTTCCCTGGCCGTGGGGTCTCATTGACCATGCCGCGCGCGTGCTCCTACCTGCCACGAGCACCGTCAGGGCCGAGGTGACCTTGCCGAATGCGTCTGCTCAGCTGGTTCGCGCGACAGGCGTGCTGCCGGCCGACGGCACCCGGCGAGTGGTGCTGTACCTGCACGGCGGGGCATTCCTGACCTGTGGAGCAAACTCCCACGGCCGATTGGTCGAATCGCTCTCGAAGTTCGCTGACGCACCAGTTCTGGTGGTCAACTATCGGTTGATGCCCAAGCATTCAATCGGGATGGCGCTCGACGACTGCCACGACGGTTACCGGTGGCTTCGGCTCCTGGGGTACGACCCGGACCAGATTGTGCTGGGCGGCGACTCAGCCGGCGGGTACCTTGCGCTGTCTCTGGCGCAGCGTCTGCTGCGGGAGGGAGAAGAGCCCGCAGCCCTCGTCGCGATCTCGCCACTGCTGCAGCTGGCAAAGGAAGCGAAGCAGTCTCATCCCAACATCAAAACGGACGCGATGTTCCCCGCGAGAGCCTTCGACGCGCTCGGCGCTTTGGTTGCTAGCTGTGCCGCGAAGAACACCGTGAACGGTCAGCCGGAAGAGATCTACGAGCCGCTGGATCACATCGAGCCGGGCCTGCCGCGGACGCTGATTCACGTGTCCGGGTCGGAGGTGCTCCTGCACGACGCGCAGCTGGCGGCGAGCCGGCTCGCGGCGGTCGGAGTGCCCGCCGAATTGCGCGTGTGGCCGGGTCAGGTGCACGACTTCCAGGTCGCCGGGCCGCTATTGCCGGAAGCCGTGCGCTCACTGCGTCAGATCGGCGAGTACATCCGCGAGGCCACCGGGTAGCACCCGCCCGAGCGGTTGCGCGCCGTGTGACAACGCCTGCGACGATAGGCGCATGCGGATCGCTCAGCACCTCAGTGACCTCATCGGCGGGACGCCCCTGGTTCGGCTGAACTCCGTCGTCCCCGAAGGCGCGGGCATCGTGGCCGCGAAGGTCGAGTACCTCAACCCCGGCGGCAGCTCCAAGGACCGGATCGCCGAGCGGATGATCGACGCCGCCGAAGCCAGCGGGGCGTTGCGGCCCGGGGGCACCATCGTCGAGCCGACGTCGGGCAACACCGGCGTCGGGCTGGCCCTGGTGGCTCAGCGCCGCGGCTACAAGTGCGTGTTCGTCTGCCCGGACAAGGTCGGCGAGGACAAGCGGAATGTGTTGCGCGCCTACGGCGCCGAGGTTGTCGTCTGCCCGACGGCGGTGCCGCCCGAGGACCCGGACAGCTACTACAGCGTGTCCGACCGGTTGGTCCGCGAGATCGACGGCGCCTGGAAGCCGGACCAGTACTCCAACCCGGAGGGGCCGGCCAGCCACTACGCGACCACCGGCCCCGAGATCTGGGCCGACACTGACGGCAAGGTCACCCACTTCGTCGCCGGCATCGGTACCGGCGGCACGATCACCGGCGCCGGCCGCTACCTCAAGGAGGTGTCCGACGGGCGGGTGCGCGTCATCGGCGCCGATCCGGAGGGGTCGGTGTACTCCGGGGGCACCGGTCGGCCCTACCTCGTCGAGGGCGTCGGCGAAGACTTCTGGCCGGCCGCCTACGACCCTTCGGTGCCCGACGAGATCATCGCGGTTTCGGACTCGGACTCCTTCGAGATGACGCGGCGGCTGGCCCGCGAGGAGGCCATGCTGGTCGGCGGCTCGTGCGGGATGGCCGTCGTCGCGGCGCTCAAGGTCGCCGAGCACGCGGGTCCGGACGCACTGATCGTGGTGCTGCTGCCGGACGGCGGTCGCGGCTACATGGCGAAGATCTTCAACGACGCGTGGATGTCGTCCTACGGATTCCTGCGCACCCGATTGGACGGCACGGCCGCGGAGTCGACGGTCGGCGACGTCCTGCGCCGCAAGTCTGGCGCGCTGCCCGACCTGGTGCACACGCACCCCTCGGAGACCGTGCGGGACGCCATCGGGATCTTGCGGGAGTACGGGGTTTCGCAGATGCCGGTGGTGGGAGCGGAACCGCCGGTCATGGCAGGGGAAGTCGCCGGCAGCGTCTCGGAACGCGAACTGCTGTCGGCGGTGTTCGAGGGCCGCGCCAAGCTGGCCGACGCCGTCAAGCAGCACATGAGCCCGCCGCTGCGGCTGATCGGGGCCGGCGAACTGGTCAGCGTGGCGGGAAAGGCGTTGCGCGATCAGGACGCCCTGATGGTGGTCGAGGAAGGCAAGCCGGTCGGCGTGATCACCCGCTACGACCTGCTCGGCTTCCTGTCCGAAGGGACGCGACGCCGCTAGTGGGGCTGTGACGTGGCTCTCGAGCCTGGGGTACTGTATCCGGCTTAGTTCAGCAAAAGTCAGCTCTAGGAAGCCCGGAAGGTTGCCTCATGACCGATCAGCCGCCAGCCGGCGGGTCTTACCCGCCGCCACCGCCGCCTCCTGGCTCGTCCGGCGCTGCACCCTCCGGTGGTCACCTTCCGCCGTCCGCGCCGCCTCCGCCGGGCAGCAGCGGCGACTTCTCGCAGTCCGTCGGCGGCTCCACCCCGCCGCCGCCTCCGCCGCCGCCGCCCGCGGGCGGCTACCCGCCGCCACCCCCGGCCGCCGGAGGATATGCGCCGCCGCCGCCGGGACCCGCTGTCAAGGGTTTGGCGACCGATGCCTACACGCCCTGGCTTACCCGCTTCCTGGCGTTCCTCATCGACTACGCGCCGATCCTCGTCGTCCTGGGCATCGCCCAGGTGGTCGACCTGCTCACGCAAGAGGAGTCGTGCGTCACCAGCGTCAACCAGTACGACGTCGCGCAGTACTGCTACACCCAGGGCTCGATCATCGGGGTGTTGGCGCAGGGCCTGGCGTCGCTGCTGATCCTGGCGTATGTGGTCTGGAACTACGGATATCGGCAGGGCACGACGGGCTCGAGCATCGGCAAGTCGATCCTGAAGTTCAAGGTGGTCAGTGAGGTCACCGGAGAGCCACTCGGGTTCGGTATGTCGCTGGTGCGGCAGCTCGCGCACTTCGTCGACGCGATCATCTGCTACATCGGGTTCCTGTTCCCGCTATGGGACAGCAAGCGTCAGACCCTGGCCGACAAGATCATGACGACGGTGTGCCTGCCGCTCTGATCAGACCCGTGGCGTTGAGTCTGCGTTGACGGCCGAGGCCACTGGCACTTCGTCGCCCTCACCGCAGAGTCAACGGCGCCCCGGTGCCAACTAGGCTGGCGGTCGATGAGCGAGAACCACGCATTCCAAGGACTTGCCACCAAAGCCATCCACTCCGGCTACCGTCCCGATCCGGCGACCGGCGCCGTCAACGCGCCGATCTATGCCAGCAGCACCTTCGCCCAGGACGGCGTGGGCGGCTTGCGCGGCGGGTTCGAATACGCCCGCACCGGCAACCCGACCCGCTCCGCGCTGGAGGCGTCGCTGGCGGCGGTGGAGGACGGCGCCTACGGGCGGGCATTCAGTTCCGGCATGGCGGCCAGCGACTGCGCGCTGCGGGCGCTGCTGCGCCCCGGCGACCACGTCGTCATCCCCGACGACGCCTACGGCGGCACCTTCCGGCTGATCGACAAGGTCTTCACGCAGTGGGGCGTCGCGTACACACCGGTCGCGCTGTCGGACCTGGACGCCGTGCGCGCCGCGACCACGCCGCGGACGCGATTGATCTGGGTCGAGACGCCCACCAACCCGCTGCTGTCGATCGCCGACATCAGCGGAATCGCCCAGATCGGCGCCGATAGCTCCGCAAAAGTATTGGTGGACAACACTTTTGCTTCGCCCGCGCTCCAGCAGCCGTTGACGTTGGGTGCCGATGTGGTGCTGCATTCGACCACCAAGTACATCGGCGGCCACTCCGACGTCGTCGGCGGCGCACTGGTCACCAACGACGAAGAACTGGACCGGGCGTTCGCGTTCCTTCAGAACGGGGCCGGCGCGGTGCCCGGCCCGTTTGACGCCTACCTCACCTTGCGCGGCCTCAAGACGCTGGTGTTGCGGATGCAGCGGCACAGCGAGAACGCGGCGGCCGTCGCGGAATTCCTGGTGGGCCATCCCGCCGTGAGCGCGGTGCTCTATCCGGGTCTGCCCAGCCACCCCGGACATGAGATCGCCGCCCGGCAGATGCGCGGCTTCGGCGGCATGGTCTCGGTGCGAATGCGTGGCGGGCGCGCCGCCGCTGAGAAACTGTGCGCGCAAACCAGCGTCTTCATCCTGGCCGAGTCACTGGGCGGGGTGGAGTCGCTGATCGAGCACCCCAGCGCGATGACGCACGCGTCCACCGCCGGCTCACAGCTGGAAGTTCCCGACGACCTGGTGCGGCTGTCGGTCGGAATCGAGGATGTCGCCGATCTGCTGGCCGACCTGGGCCAGGCCCTGAGCTGACACTTTCGCCGACTGGGAATCTGGCGACGCGACGCGCCGGAAATGCGTCGCAGGCTGCACACTCGGCGGTGCAGCCGCAAGCCTCAGGAGTGGTAGGGCTCCGCGCTGACCAGCGTCACCTCGACGGTGTTGCCGCTGGGCACCTTATAGCTGCGCGTCTCGCCGACCTTGGCATCGATCAATGCACCACCCAGCGGTGAGTTCGGCGAGTAGACCTCGAGCTTGCCGTCGTTGACGCCTTCCTGGCGGGTAGCGATCAAAAAGGTCTCGCTGTCGTCCTTGTCGCCGTTGTAGTAGACCTTCACCACCGAACCCGGCAGCGCGACGCCCGACTGCTTGGGAGCCTCGCCGACCTTGGCGTTGTTGAGCAGATCCTGCAGCTGGCGAATGCGGGCCTCCTGCTGGCCCTGCTCCTCGCGGGCAGCGTGATACCCGCCGTTCTCGCGTAGGTCACCCTCTTCGCGGCGGTCGTTGATCTCGGCGGCGATGACCGGGCGATTGGCGATCAACTGGTCGAGCTCGGCCTTGAGTCGGTCATGTGATTCCTGGGTCAACCAGGTCACCTGAGTGTCCGTCATCTCGTGGCGCTCCTTGTGATTGTTGTTCCGCGCAAAGTGTGGTCCCGATGTTGGGCGTCTGCGGGTCCCCACCCCGGGTGCTGCAACTCCGTGCTTCTCACGGCCTCTAATGCAGCAATACACGGTCCCAAGCAGGACCGTGCATTCACCCATGTTACCACCGCGCAAACACTAAATGACCGACATATCCGCAGTTCGGCGTTTTGCCGCGGTCACGGCGACCGCAGATACGCGGGCACGTCTGCCCCGCAGCCGTAGACGTCCGCCATGGCCGGACGCTTGCTGGATTTCAGCGTGGCGGTCACCTGCACGGTCTGCTGGTCGGCCGGGGGCACCAGCACCTCTCGGCGGCCGGTCTCGCTGCCGTCCTTGGATCGGACGCGCACGATGCAGTCCACCGGACGCGAAGGGTCACGGCGGTAGACGCTGACGGTCACCGACGCCGTCTCGTCGTCGATCAACTGGTAACCCGCCAGGGTGCCTTTGACCGGGGCGGCGCCGATCTGCCGATAGGCCACGCTCGCGATTCCCACCCCGGCAGCCAGGACCAGCACGGTCAGGCCGATGACGATGCGGCGCCGCGATCTGCGGGACAGCCGATCGCGGCCGTAACGTGCCTCGGGCCGGGAGAAAGAATCATCGGTCACGTGCTCAGTCATGCCCTCGGGAGTTGTGGGGTACAGAGAACTGGAAGTATAGGAGGCACTCACAGGGTCGGTGGGCGGCCAACGGACGGACTCGGAATAACAGATACAAGGGAGCTCGTGAGCAAACTGCGATTGATGGCGGTGCATGCCCACCCCGACGATGAATCCAGCAAGGGCGCCGCAACGCTGGCGCGCTACGCCGACGAGGGCCATCGCGTGATGGTGGTGACGCTGACCGGCGGGGAACGCGGCGAGATCCTGAACCCGGCCATGGACCTGCCTGACGTGCACGGCCACATCCACGAGATTCGCCGGGACGAGATGGCCAAAGCCGCGGAGATTCTCGGGGTGGAACACCACTGGCTGGGCTTCATCGACTCCGGCCTGCCCAAGGGCGACCCGCCGCCGCCCCTGCCGGAAGGCTGCTTCGCCCTGGTGCCGCTGGAAGAATCCACCGAAGCGTTGGTGCGCGTGGTCCGGGAGTTCCAGCCGCACGTGATGATCACCTACGACGAGAACGGCGGCTACCCGCACCCCGACCACATCCGCTGCCATGAGGTGTCGGTCAGCGCGTACGAGGCGGCCGGCGATTATCGCCGGTTTCCTGACGCCGGGGAGCCATGGTCGGTGTCCAAGCTCTACTACGTGCACGGTTTCTTGCGGGCGCGGATGCAGCTGCTGCAGGACGAATTCGCCAAGAACGGGCAGGAGGGTCCGTTCGGGAAGTGGCTCGAGCACTGGCTGCCCCAGAACGACCATTTCGAGAAGCGGGTGACTACCCGGGTGGAGTGCTCCGCGTACTTCGGTCAACGCGACGACGCCCTGATCGCGCATGCTACTCAGATCGACCCGAATGCCGAATTTTTCGCCGCGCCGATCGAATGGCAGGAGCGGCTGTGGCCGACGGAGGAGTTCGAGCTGGCCCGCTCGCGGGTACCGGCTCGCCTGCCGGAGACCGATCTGTTCGAGGGGATCGAGGAACGGTGAATCACTTTCTGCTCAGCGTGATTGCTGCCGGACCGAAGAACAACGGCCCGGATTTCGGCAAGGCCAGTCCCCTCGGACTGGTGGTGGTCGTCCTGCTGATCGTCGCCACCGTGTTCCTGGTCCGTTCGATGAACAGGCAGCTGAAGAAGGTGCCGGAGTCGTTCGATCGCCAGCACCCCGAGCCGGATCAGGCCGCCGACGAAGGCACCGACGCGGTAGACACGGCCGAGGACCCCGCCCCCGAGGCCGACCGCAACCGCCCCCCGGGCTCGGCCCATGAGCCCGGCTGAGCAGGCCGGGACCAACACCCTCGGCCAGGCAACCAGCCCCTACCTGCGCCAGCACGCCGATAACCCGGTGCATTGGCGGCAGTGGAGTCCGGAAGCACTCGCCGACGCGGCCGCACGCGACGTGCCGGTTCTGCTGTCTATCGGCTACGCCGCGTGCCACTGGTGCCACGTGATGGCCCACGAATCGTTCGAGGACGACGAGGTGGCCGCCGTCATGAACGCCGGGTTCGTCTGCGTCAAGGTGGACCGCGAAGAGCGCCCGGACATCGACTCGGTCTACATGAACGCCACTGTCGCGCTCACCGGCCAGGGCGGCTGGCCGATGACATGCTTCCTCACTCCCGATGGGCGGCCGTTCTTCTGCGGTACTTACTACCCCAAAGACGCTTTCCTGCAACTGCTTTCAGCCATCTCCGAGACGTGGGCGCAGCGCCGTGGCGAGGTGGAGCAGGCGTCGGACCACATCGCCGGCGAGTTGCGTTCGATGGCGTTGGGTCTGCCCGGTGGCGGACCGGCGATCGCACCGCAGGTGTGCGACGACGCCGTCGCTGCGGTACTGCGCGATCAGGACACCGTGCACGGCGGATTCGGCGGTGCGCCCAAGTTCCCGCCGACGGCCCTGCTCGAGGGTCTGCTGCGCAGCTACGAACGCACCGGGTCATCCGAGGCATTGCAGGCGGTGTCGCGGGCAGGCCACTCGATGGCGCGCGGTGGGATGTACGACCAACTCGCCGGTGGCTTCGCCCGCTACAGCGTCGACAACGCCTGGGTGGTGCCGCACTTCGAGAAGATGCTGTACGACAACGCCCTGTTGCTGCGCTGCTACGCGCACTGGGCCCGCCGGTCCGGGGATCCGCTGGCCCGCCGGGTCACCGCACAGACCGCGCGGTTCCTGCTCGACGACCTGGCCGACGGCGATATGTTCGTCTCCTCCCTTGACGCCGACGCCGACGGCCGCGAGGGCTCGACCTACGTGTGGACCCCGGCGCAATTGACCGACGTCCTGGGCGTCGACGACGGCCGTTGGGCGGCAACGGTTTACGGAGTGACGCGGGTGGGCACCTTCGAGCACGGCGCATCCGTGCTGCAGTTGCGCAGCGACCCTGATGACTCAGCGCGTCTGGACCGGGTACGGGCCGCGTTGCTGGGCGCCCGGTTGACCCGGCCGCAGCCCGGACGCGACGACAAAGTGGTGACATCGTGGAACGGTCTGGCGATCACGGCACTGGCCGAAGCCAGTGTGGCGCTCGACGACCCAGAGCTGGCGCAGGCCGCGCAGCGCTGCGCCACCGCGCTGCTGAATCTGCATGTGGTCGATGGGCGGCTGCGGCGCGCCAGCCTGGGCGGGGTGGTTGGGGACAGCGCCGCCATCCTGGAGGATCACGCCATGCTGGTGACCGGCCTGCTGGCGCTGTACCAGTTGAGCCCCGACGACGGCTGGCTCGCCGCAGCGACCGGCCTGCTGGACACCGCGGTCCGGCATTTCAGCGACCCGGAGCGCCCCGGGCGCTGGTTCGACACCGCCGACGATGCCGAGCAACTCCTACTGCGGCCCGCCGACCCGCTCGACGGGGCGACGCCGTCCGGGGCGTCGGCCATCGCCGAGGCGCTGCTCACCGCCGCGCACCTGGCTGACGGCGACCGGGCCGAGCGGTATCTGCAGGTGGTCGGAGACACCCTGGACGCGCATTCGGTGCTGCTGGCGCGCGCCCCCCGCTCGGCCGGGCATTGGCTGGCGGTTGCCGAGGCCGCGGTGCGCGGTCCGCTGCAAATCGCCGTCGCATGCGCTGGCCCGTCGTCGCCGCTGCTCACCGATGCCCGCCGGCTGGCTCCCGGTGGGGCGATCGTCGTCGGGGGCGCCCGGGATTCGTCGTCGCTGCTGGCCGGACGCGACCTGGTGGCCGGGGCCGACGCGGCCTACGTGTGCCGGGGCCGGCTCTGCGACCTGCCGGTGACCAGCGCAGATCAACTCGCCGCCGCCCTGGGAATTCCCGGGTAGTAGCGTGCGTCACATGCCGAACACCGCTGACAAGACGCAAGCGATCACCGATACGGTCAACCGCTACATCGCCACGGTTACCAGCGGCACCGCCGAAGACCTGGCCGCTTTTTACGCCGACGACGCCACGCTCGAGGATCCAGTTGGCGGCGAGGTGCACATCGGTACCCAGGCCATCAAGGGTTTCTACTCCTCGGTGACGGGCGTCCAGCGCGACTGCGAGTTGGTGACGCTGCGCGTCTCGGGCAATGAGGCGGCATTCCATTTCCGGCTGACGATCACCGCCGGTGACCACAAGATGCGGATCGAACCGATTGAGACGATGGTCTTCGATGCCGACGGCAAGGTCACCGCGATGAAGGCCTACTGGTCACCGGCGGATGTGACGCAACTCTGAGGGTGATCGCACGCCGAACGTGGTGTCACGATCGGCGTCGCGTCCAAGCGTCAGAAAACGACGAACCACATCGCGATGTAGTGGCAGATCGCCGCGACGGCGGTGCACGCGTGGAAGAACTCGTGGTATCCGAAGGTCGACGGCCAAGGGTCCGGCCACTTCAGCGCGTAGAGAATCCCGCCGATGCTGTACAGGGCGCCACCGACGAACAGCAGCACCATGGCCGCGACCCCGGCGTTGTGCAGGATCGAGCCGGTGTACCAGACCGCTACCCAGCCCAGCAGGATGTAGAGCGGCACGCCCACCCAGCGTGGAGCGGTCGGCCACAGCATCTTGAGCGTGACGCCGGCCAGCGCACCGCCCCACACGATCGCCAGCACGACGTGCCCGTCGTGGCCGGGCAGCGCCAGGAGCGCGAACGGCGTGTAACTGCCCGCGATGAAGATGAAGATCATCGAGTGATCCGCCCGCTTCATCCAGATGCGTGCGGTGTCTGATTTCCAGGTCACCCGGTGATAGGTGGCGCTGACGGTGAACATGATGATGGTGGCGAACGTGTAGAGCATCGTCGCCAGGCCGGCCTTGGTGGAATCCAGCGCCCAGGACACGGCGACCAGGGATGCGCCGGCGAACACGGCGGCACCCGCTGAGTACACGTGGATCCAGCCGCGGAAGCGCGGCTTCTTGAGAACCTTGGCGACGCCCTCGGCAATATGGTGGGCCGCGTTGGCCGGCGATGGGCCGTCCGGTTCCGGTTGTGTACTGGTGAGCGTGCTGGTTTGGCTGCTCATCTGTCCCCTTGCCCCGCCTTTGTCGGTCGTTGGTGTCTTCCGTTCAGGGTAACGGGACTGGCTGAGAGAACCCCGTCAGACTTGGCGTGATATTGCCGGAAATGGCAGCCGGAAATTGGTGTCGGTCACAGTAGTGTGGGATTCCGTGGAGATCATCCCGCCGCGGATCAAGGAGCCGTTGTACCGGCTGTACGAGCTGCGACTGCGGCAGGGTCTGGCCGCCTCGCGATCTGAGTTGCCGCGTCACATCGCGGTGTTGTGCGACGGGAACCGCCGCTGGGCGCGCAGCCTGGGATACGACGACGTCAGCGTCGGCTACCGGATGGGTGCGGTCAAGATCGCCGAGATGTTGCGCTGGTGCCAGGAAGCCGGCATCGAGATGACCACCGTCTATCTGCTCTCCACCGAGAACCTGCAGCGTGACCCTGAAGAGCTGGCCGCGCTGATCGAAATCATCACCGACGTTGTCGAGGAAATCTGCGCTCCGGCCAATCACTGGAGCGTCCGCACCGTCGGTGATCTGGAGTTGCTGGGCGAGGCACAGGCCCGCCGGCTGCGTGGTGCCGTGGACTCCACTCCCCAGAACGCGTCGTTCCACGTCAATGTCGCGGTGGGGTACGGCGGTCGTCAGGAAATCGTCGACGCGGTGCGCGCGCTGCTGGGCAAGCGACTGGCCGATGGTGCCACCGCCGAGGAACTCATCGACGCGGTGACCGTCGAAGGGATCTCTGAGAACCTCTACACGTCCGGGCAACCCGACCCCGATTTGGTAATCCGGACCTCGGGGGAGCAGCGGCTGTCCGGGTTTTTGCTGTGGCAGAGCGCCTACTCGGAGATGTGGTTCACCGAGGCGCACTGGCCCGCATTCCGTCGCGTCGACTTTCTGCGCGCCCTGCGCGACTACAGCATGAGGAACCGGCGCTACGGCAAGTAGCGGCACCCGATCGGCGTGGCGACACGTCGGCCTTGGCGTGTCGCCACGCCGATCTTTTGTCACACCCGGTGTGTCATTTCGTTCTGCAAGGCGACCTTTCAGCGTGCCGTAGCAAACTTTTCACTCCTCATTCCTGCGCGCAGAAGCCCCATTGGGTTCAAAGACAACGCATAGGTAGGCAGGAATTGCCGCCGATCGGCATCGGGTTACTCATCGGTAGGCCGTGTCTAATAACGTCCGAAATATTCTGTAGCGCAACTGATTTCGGCTATCGAACGCCCCTTTAGCCGACCTCACCTAAGTGATCATGCGTTTGATAATTTGAATTCAAAATCGGTTGTTAGCTATTCAACATTCGGCTAACGACGTCAAACCATGCGGCCAGCGGACCTCCCAGAAAAATCTGAAAATTGGTGTTGTCAGATCTGGCGTTTCCGTAATCGGCGCAGGTACATTCCCAATCGCGTGTCCATCCATCGGCCTTGAACCACAGGAGTTTCAGCGATGTCGTATTTGACGGCTGCCCCCGACCTGTTCGCTAGCGCGGCGGCGAACCTACAGAGTCTGGGTGCGTCGATCAACGAGGCCAATGGGGTCTGGTCGAGACCTGTAGCTGCGTTGCTGCCGGCTGCCCAGGACGAGGTGTCGGCAGCCGTCGCCGCGCTCTTTGGCTCGCACGCTCAGAGCTATCAAGCCCTGAGCTCTCAGGCGGAGGCCTTCCACCAACAATTTGTGCAAACCCTTACTTCTGCGGGCAACGCGTACTCGACCGCCGAGGCGATGAACGCATCTCCGTTGCAGGGTGTGATGGACCTGATCAACGCGCCGAGCCAGGCACTGTTTCAGCGGCCGCTGATCGGAAACGGCACCGACGGGGCTGCAGGGACCGGCGCGAATGGTGGAGCGGGCGGATTGCTGTGGGGCAACGGTGGCGCGGGCGGATCCGGTGCGGCGGGCCAGGTCGGTGGTAACGGCGGCGCCGCCGGCCTCTTCGGCACCGGCGGCATCGGTGGTACGGGTGGAGCCGGCGCCGCCGGCGGAAACGGCGGCTCCGGCGGCATCTTGTTCGGCAACGGCGGTATCGGCGGAACGGGCGGCGTCGGCGCCGCCGCAGGCCTGACCGGGGGTGCGGGCGGTATCGGTGGAAACGCCGGCTTCTTCGGAGCGGGCGGCGCGGGCGGCGTGGGCGGTGCCGGTGGCGCCGGCGACCCGTTGTCCGGTGCCGCCGGCGGTAACGGCGGTGTCGGCGGCCTCGGCGGTAACGGCGGGGCGATATTCAGCACGGCGGGCGCCGGTGGCGCGGGAGGTGCCGGTGGTACCGGAGGCACCGGCTTCGACGGCGTCGGGGGTGGCGCGACGGGAGGCGTCGGCGGTGCTGGCGGTAATGGTGGTGCCGGCGGCGCTGCCGGCAGCACCGGCATGTTCGGCGCCGGCGGGGTGGGTGGTGCAGGTGGTGCCGCCGGACTCGGGGGCGCGGGCGGTGTCGGCGGCGATGGCGATATCGGAAACATTCACGGTGGTTCCGGTGGCCTGGGCGGTAACCCCGGCATCGGTGGTGTGGGCGGAGCGGGTTCGCTCGGCGCGGCAAACGGCGCCGCGGGTGCCGCGGCCACCAGTGGCGGCAACGGCGGTGCCGGTGGGTTGGGCCTCACTGCCGCCGGTGGGTCGAATGCGGCCGGCGGTAACGGCGGGGCCGGCGGCAATGCGGGGACGGCTGGTCACGGTGGTGTCGGTGGCGCCGGCGGAAACGGTGACGGCAGCGGAGCGGGCGGGAACGGCGGTACCGGTGGCCTCGGCGTGGTCGGTGGTACGGGTGGTGCCGGCGGCGACGGCGGCTTAACGGGCAACGGCGGTAACGGTGGTGCGGGCGGTGCCGGTGTGGTCGGTGCCGCAGGGGCGAACGGCGCTACCCCGGGTGCCGGTGGCGGCGCGGGCGCGGTCGGCGGTACCGGTGGCGTCGGTGGTGTCGGTGGCCGCGGCGGTGCCGTATCGGGCAACGGCGGAAACGGCGGCGCCGGTGGCGTCGGCGGTCTCGGTGGAGCCGGCGGTGCCGGAGCGACCGGGGCCGACGCAACCGTCGCGGGAGCCACCGGCGGAACCGGCGGCCTCGGCGGCAATGGCGGCGCGGGTGGTCACGGCGGTGCCGGCGGGGCCGCCGGTGTCGCGCTGGGCAGCGGGACTGGTGGGGTCACCGGCGTCGGAGGCGCAGGCGGCCAGGGCGGTGCGGCAGGGGTGGGCGGCGACGGCGGGGTCGGCGGCGCCGGCAGCCAGACTGTGCGCAATGGCGGTACTGGCGGCCAGGGCGGAAATCCCGGCGTAGGCGGGGCCGGCGGGGCCGGCGGAGTGAACGGCACCGGAACCAGCGTCTCCGCCTCCGGTGCGGCGGGTGCGGTCCCGCTGACCGGTGGCAACGGCGGCACCGGCGGCGCGGGCTGGAACGCGGTAACCCCGGGCGCCAACGGCGGTAACGGCGGGCGCGGCGGCGCCGGCGGTCTCGTCGGTAACGGTGGCGATGGCGGTGTCGGTGGTAATGGCGCCATCGGCGCCGCCGGCACCGACCCGACCCAGACCGGCGGCAACGGCGGTACCGGCGGCAACGGCGGTCGCGGCGGCGATGGTGGTGTGGCCGGGACAACCGCCGGCTTCGGCGGTAAAGGTGGCGACGGCGGCATCGGCGGGCAAGGCGGTACCGGCGCGACCGGGGCCAACGCAGCGGGACCGGACGAGATCGGCGGCACGGGTGGTAAGGGTGGCAACGGCGGCGTCGGCGGTAACGCCGGTAACGGCGGCAACGCGCCGAATCCCCTCGGAAACTTGGGTGCGGGCGGTAACGGCGGTGCCGGTGGGTCCGCCGGCCTCGGCGGCGACGGCGGCAACGGCGCCGCTGGGACCGCCGCCCTCTTCAACGGCAGCGCGGGTGGCATCGGCGGTAACCCGGGTACTGGCGGGGCCGGCGGACAAGGTGGCGTCGGATCGAGCTTTGGCACCAGCGGTGCGGGCGGTGCCGCGGCCACCAGCGGTGGCAACGGCGGCAACGGCGGCAATGGCTACACCGACCCCACCGCCAGCGGCCTGGCCGGCGGTAACGGTGGCGCCGGCGGCAAGGCTGGCGCGGTCGGTAACGGTGGTGCCGGCGGCATTGGTGGCAATGGTGCCCAGGGCGTCACGGGTGCCGCCGAGTTTGAAACCGGTGGAACCGGCGGCATCGGCGGCCAGGGTGGTGCCGGCGGACAAGGTGGCTCGACATCCGGCAATGGCGGTGCCGGTGGTGCCGGCGGTATCGGCGGGAAAGGCGGAACCGGCGCGGCCGGCATCGACTCGACTGACCCGAATCTTGCTGGTGGCGCAGCCGGCCAAGGTGGTGTTGGTGGTCAGGGTGGTCTCGGCGGCAATGGCGGCGGCGTGACGCTTGGAAAGGGAACTGTCGGCGTGGGTGGCGCCGGAGGTAACGGTGGTGCTGCCGGCATCGGCGGGAGGGGCGGCGACGGCGCCGCCGGCACCGACATGCACATCGACGGCAGTGCAGGTGGTCAGGGTGGTAACCCGGGTACCGGAGGGGTTGGCGGTAACGGCGGCTCCGGCTCTGTCGCCGGTGCCAAGGGAAGCACGGGTACTGCGGCCACCTTCGGTGGTGACGGCGGCACCGGCGGTGCGGGCTTCGACGCTGAAGCGGGCTCCAACGCAACCGGTGGCGTTGGTGGCACCGGTGGTGCCGGCGGTGTGCTGGGTAACGGCGGTACCGGCGGTGTTGGTGGAGCGGGCGATGGCAGCGGTGCTGGTGGCGCCGGCGGTGACGGTGGCGTCAGCGGAGCGCAGGCCGGCAACGGTGGAACCGGTGGCGTAGGTGGCGCTGGCGGGACGACCGGCACCGGCGGCGTCGGTGGGACCGGTGGACTTGGTCAATCGCCCTTGGGTATCGGCGGTGCCGGTGGTCATGGCGGTGCTGGCGGTGCGACATCTGGTGACGGTGGCGCCGGTGGGACCGGTGGTATCGGCCAGGCCGGTGGCGGTACCGGCGGCGACGGTGGCGATGCCGGGAAGAGCGGCAACGGCGGGGCAGGCGGCACCGGTGGCGCCGGTCTGCCGGGCAAGGACGGTACGGCCGGGGTCGGCTCGGGCGGCAACGGCGGCAACGCAGTTGCCGGCGGCTTCGGTGGTCACGGTGGTAACGGCGGTGCCGGTGGCACGGTGTCCGGTAACGGCGGGGCCGGCGGTACGGGTGGCGCTGGTGCAAAGGGCGGAACGGGCGGCAATGCCACCGACTCGACGAACCCGAACACGGCTGGCGGTGCTGGCGGCAAGGGTGGTGCCGGCGGCCAGGGTGGTGCCGGCGGCAACGGTGGTGCCGCCACCGCAGGCATCGTGGGTGCTGCCGGAGACGGCGGCGCCGGTGGTGGTGCCGGCCACGGCGGTGACGGCGGCAAGGGTGCCAACGGCACGGCGGGCGTCATCAACGGCAGCGATGGCGGTCAGGGCGGTGACGCAGGCCTCGTCGGGACCGGTGGCGTGGCGGGCACCGGCTCGACCGCAGGCTCCAACGGCGTTAACGGCGCTGACGCCACCAACAGCGGCCACGGCGGTGCCGGTGGCAACGGCTTCGACAACGCCGCGAACACCACCGGTGCGGCCGGCGGCAGCGGCGGCAAGGGTGGTGCCGGCGGTTCGCACGGTGACGGCGGTAACGGCGGCAGCGGTGGCAACGGCGGGACCGGCGCCACGGGTGGCGCCAGCGCCGTTGGCGGGACCGGCGGCGCGGGCGGAAACGGTGGCGCCGGCGGTGCTGGCGGATCCGTCCTTGGTGACGCGGGTAATGGCGGTAACGCCGGTAACGGCGGTAAGGGCGGCCAGGGTGGTAATGGCGCTGCTGGCTCCAACTCCGGTACTGCCAATGCCACGGCTGGCACCGGCGGTGCAGCCGGCGACGGAGGCAAGGGTGGAGCCGGCGGCAACGGCGGCGCCGCGGGTACGGCCACGGTCGGCAACAACGGCACGGCCGGTAACGCCGGTAACGGCGGCGACGGCGGCAACGCCGGGACGGCCGGCAACGGCGGCAGCGGCACCGGCAACCGCACCAACGGCGGCACCGGCGGTGCTGGTGGCGATGGTGGCGCCGGCGGCGCCGGTGGTACCGGTGGTGCCGGCACAGCGACCACCGACGGTGGCGCTGGTGGCAACGGTGGCAAGGGTGGCATCGGATCCGTCGGGGGTACCGGTGGAACCGCCACCGGTACGACCGGTGGCAACGGTGGCGGCGGTGGTACCGGCGGTGACGGCGGCGCCGGCGGTAACGCGGGTGCCGGTGGCAATGGCCAGAATGGTGGCGCCGCGGGTAGCGCCGGTGACGGTGGCCAGGCCGGCAACGGCGGTAACGGTGCTACGGGCGGTAATGGCCAAACCAGCACCACGGCCGCCAACCGCGATGCCCGCGCCGGTGGCGCCGGTGGCAGCGCCGGTGCGGGTGGCGCCGGTGGCGACGGCGCGTCCGGTGGCACCGCGATCGGCGGCGGCACCAACGGTGTGGCGAGTGCCGGTGGCGACGGTGGTACTGGCGGTATCGGCGGAGCAGGCGGTACCGGTGGCCTTGGCGGCAACGGCAGCGGTACCAACCCCGGCGGCCTGGGCGGCAACGGTGGCCAAAGCGGTAACGGCGGTGCCGGTGGCGCCGGCGGTGCTGGTGGTAATGGCACCACCACCACCGCAGGCGCAGCCGGTGGTAACGGCGGGCAAGCCGGCTCAGGCGGCACCTCGGGTGGCGGCGGCAAAGGCGGCAACGGCAGTGGCACCAACCAAAATGGTGGTGCCGGTGGCGCTGCCGGCGCAGCCGGCTCGGGCGGCATCGGCGGCGTCGGCGGCGAAGGCGGCGACGGCAACGGCGGCGGGACCGGTGGAAACGCCGGGAACTCCGGCAACGGCGGGCAGGGCGGTGCCGGCGGCGGCGGTGGCACCCCGACGGGCACCGGCATCGGTGGAGGGGCTGGCAACGGCGCGAACGGCGGCGCCGGCGGCAACCACGCCAGCGGCGGTACCGGCGGAACCGGCCTGGGCGGCGGGCTTAACGGCGGCAACGGCACCAACGGTAACCCCGGTACGGGCGGCGGCGGCGGTGCGGCGGGCACGCCGGGTACGGGCGGCGCCGCGGGCATTCCGGGCACCAACGGCCCCAACGGCACGTAAGAACTCAACCCGGCCTGCTAGGTACTACTCCACACACGTCGAACAGCGATCGTCTGAAATGTTAGGAAGAGGATTGAGCCGGTGAGTTTCCTGACCTTGCCACCTGAGATCAACTCGCTGAACATGCTGCTCGGCGCGGGATCGGCGCCAATGGCGTCGGTGGCGTCGGCGTGGGACGGCCTGGCGTCCGAGTTGGGTTCGGCCGGGTCGTTCTTCGAGTCGGTGACCTCCGGCTTGATTGACGGCGCCTGGCAGGGCCCGGCCGCGGCGGCGATGGGGGCCGCGGCCTCGCCCTATGCGGCGTGGTTGAGCGCTGCGGGTGCGGCGGCTGAGCAGGCCGCCGCGCAGGCTCGGGTGGTGGTAGCCGCATATGAGTCTGCGCGGTCGATGATCGTGCACCCGGCGCTGATCGCGGGCAATCGCAATGCGCTGGTGCGGCTTGCCATCTCGAATCTGTTCGGGCAGAACTGGCCGGCGATCGCGGCGGCGGAGGCGGCCTACGAGGAGTTCTGGGCTCAGGACATCGTGGCGATGCTGAGCTATCACGGCGGCGCGTCGGCCGCGGCTGCGGCGCTGACACCGTTCACCAAGTTGCCGTTGGGTCAGTTGACCGGCGCGGGGGGCTTCGTCAACGCCGCAGCGACCCAACTTGCCGGCCTTTCTGGCACTTTCAACAAGGGCGGCGGCAGCATCAGGGCCGCACTTGGATCGGGCAATGTGAGGCTGGGCAGCCTGCTGGGCGGCTTCAACCTCAGCGGGGTGCTCGGTGGCCTGCAGCTCGGCACCGGAAACCTCGCCAGCCTGAACCTGGTGACTGCTGGTCTGTCCAACTCCGGAAGCATCAGCGCCGCGCTGAGCAGCGGCAGTCTGAGCAGCTTGCTGAGCCGCCCGGCGGTGAGCAGCCTGGTGGGCAGTCTGAATCTGGGCACCGCCAACCTCAGCGCCGTGCTCAACCAGCTGGGTGTCACCGGCACCACCGGGGCGACGGCGGCCGCGGGTTGGGGTCATCACTGGGGCGGCTCATGGGGCCATGGCTTCGGTGGCTCGGGCCGCGGCCTGAGCTTCCTGACCGGCCTGCTGAATTCCGGCGTCGTGAGCAACGCCATCAGCAGCGGCAGCGTAAGCGCCCTGCTGAGCAGTCCGGCGGTAACGGGTCTGTTGAATAGCTCAGCGGTCAACACCCTGCTCAGCAGCACCACGGTGAGCAGCTTGTTGAGTAGCCCAACGGTGAGCAGCCTGCTCAGCAGCAAGGCGGTGAGCAGCCTGGTCGGCAGTCTGCACTTGAGCGACGGCAGCAGCTTGAGCAACCTGTTGTCGCAGTTGGGTGTGGGTGCCACCGGTTCCGGTGGGGCGAGTGCGGCGGCGGCGTTGTCGACTCCGTGGGGCAATTTCTCGTTGAACCAGATCACTAATTACGTCGATTCTCACGGTGGTCTGCAGGCCGTTTTGACGAACTTGTCGAATTCGTCGGCTTTTAACGCGTGGGTGAATTCGGGTGCGTTGGCCAGCCAGTTGAGCGGTTCGTCGGTGACCACTCTGTTGAGCAGTTCCTCGGTGAGCGCTGTTTTGAGCAGCCCGGCGGTGGGCGCTGTTTTGAGCAGCCCGGCGGTGGGCGCGGTGTTGAGCAGCCCGTTGGTGAGCACCCTGTTGAGCAGTCCGGTGGTGGGCAGCGTGTTGAGCAGTCCGGCGCTGAGTGGGTTGTTGAGCAACCCGACGGTGAGCGGCCTGCTCAGTGGTGTGCACCTGAGCAACGGCAGCAGCCTGGGTAACTTGTTGTCGCAGTTGGGGGTGGGTGGCACGGGCGGGGCGAGTGCGGCGGCGTCGACGTTGTCGACTCCGTGGGGCAATTTCTCGCTGAATCAGATCACCAATTACGTCAACTCCCACGGTGGACTGCAAACCGTGCTGAATACCTTGTCGAGTTCGCCGGCGTTCAACGCCTGGGTGAGCTCTGAAGCGTTCGTCAGCCAGTTCAGCAGCCCTGCTGTGAGCGGCCTGTTGAGCGCCCCGGCGGTGACCACTTTGCTGAGCAGCCCGACGGTGAGCGCTGTGTTGAGTAGCCCGGTGGTCAGCACGCTGCTGAGTAGCCCATCGGTGAGCGGCCTGCTCAGCTCGGAGCATCTTGGCGGCCTGTTGAGCAGCCCGGCGATCAGTAGCGTGCTGAGCGGGACGGGTCTGTCGGCCAAGTTGAACGGTCTGCTGGCGGTGAGTCCTGCTGCTGCGACGGCCGCTGTCGCCGACGCCTTCGGTAACACCGGTACCGGCAATATCGGGTTCGGCAATACCGGGGATAACAACATCGGGTTCGGCAACACCGGTAACGGCAACATCGGCTTCGCCAACTCCGGGGTTGATCTGCGCGGCATTTTCAACGAAGGCGTGGGGAACTCGGGGTTGTTCAATACCGGTAGCTACAACACCGGCATCGGTAACTCCGGGACCGGTAACACAGGTCTGTTCAATCCGGGCAACTTCAACACCGGTATCGGTAACCGCGGCAGCTTCAACACTGGAAGCTTCAATGAGGGCAGCTTCAACAGCGGTGACTTCAACAGCGGCGACACCAATACCGGGTGGTTCAACACCGGCAACCTGAATACCGGCATCGGCAACTCCGGGGACATCAACACCGGCATCGGCAACTCCGGCAACATGAACAATGGGATGTTCGTCCGGGGCGACGCCCAGGGCATGACCGGTGTCTCCTATTCGATCCACATCAACCAGATTCCCGTGGACTACGGCATGCGATTCCCGGTGAACACGACGATATCCGGTAACACATTCGACATCACCGTTCAGCCGTGGACCATCGGGGCGATCGACCTGAGCCCTCTCAGCAGCACGTCCGGCACCGTCGGTCCCATCAATGTTCCGACCATCACGATCAGCGGGCCACGGTTGAACTTCACAGTCGGCGGCCCGGGATACACAACGTATGGCAGCATCTCCGGCACCGTCGGCCCGATCGATATTCCGTTGTTCTCGATCCCGGCGGGCCCGGGCATCGGTAACACGACGGGTGCCCCGTCGTCGGGATTCTTCAACAGCGGCACGGGCAGTTCCTCGGGCTTCTTCAATGTGGGCGCGGGCAGTTCGGGGTGGCAGAACATGGGGCTGGGTGCCTCGGGTATGGGCAACGTGGGCGACTTGGCGTCGGGCATGCGCAACCTGGGCAACAGCATGTCGGGCTGGTTCAACGCGAGTTCGTTGGAGGCGTCGCAGGCGGCGGTCATCTCTGGCTTCGGCAATGTCGGCAGCCAGGTCTCTGGGGTCTTCCACAACGCGGTGACCGACTTCACCACCTTGAGCATCGGCCTGGGCAACCAGGGTGGCCTGAATGTGGGTGGGGGCAACATCGGGCAGTTGAACTTCGGTTTGGGCAACGTGGGCGCCAACAACTTCGGCGGCGGCAACCTGGGCAACCTGAACTTCGGGTTCGGCGATCTGGGCAGCAACAACTTCGGGTTCGGCAACCTGGGCGACGGCAACATCGGCTTCGGCAACTCCGGCAGCGGCAACATCGGGTTCGGCAATACCGGCAGCGGCAACATCGGCTTCGGCAACTTCGGCAACGGCAACATCGGCTTGGCGAACTGGGGTGACAACAACTCCGGTATCGGGTTGCTCGGTAGCGGCAACTCGGGCTTCGGCGGGTTGAATGCGGGCACCGACAACGTCGGCTTGTTCAACTCGGGCACCGGTAACCGCGGCTTCTTCAACTCCGGCACCGGCAACACCGGCATCGGCAACGCCGGTGACTACAACACCGGCATCGGTAACACCAGCGTCGGCAACACCGGTATCGGCAACACCGGCAGCTACAACACCGGCTTCGGCAACACCGGCAGCAACAACACGGGCAGTTTCAACGCCGGCAGCTTCAACACCGGTGATGCCAACCCGGGCGATCGGAACACCGGAAGCTTCAACGGCGGCAGCATCAACACCGGCTTCGCCAACTCAGGCGACCTCAACACCGGTTCCTTCAACACCGGCAGCAGGAACGTCGGTTCCTTCCATCTGGCCGACGGCCAGCAGAGTGCGACGACCATCGCGATCGATTTCCCGGCGATTCCGATCAACCTGGTAGCGGCTACCAACGTGGCGATCCCGATCACCGGTCAGTTCGACCCGATCACCGTCTACCCGATCATTGTCGATGTCCCGGTCAACATCAGCGCTACCGTTCTTATCACTATCAATGTCGCTGGAATCGTCCCGTCCGCAATAGTGGACCCCATCGTCATCAACCCGATCCGCCTGATGGACGTCGTCTTCGGGGCGGACTTTGCGCTGCCCATCGACTTGACGCTCCTCGGCCGACTCAATGTCACGCTGCCGTGGCAGCCCGGTATCGGGAACTCGTCGGTGTCCTCGGGCTACTTCAACGGCGGTTCGGTCGGTTCTTCCGGTTTCTTCAACTCGAGCGATCTGAGTTCGGGGTTCGCCAACGCCAACGGGGCGCTGACGTCGGGTTGGTACAACTCCGGTTCGTTGTTGTCGGGCTGGCAGAACGTGGGCGACGCGATCTCGGGCTTCGCCAACACCAGCACCATCAACGGCGCGGCGTTCATGTCCGGCGTCGGCAACATCGGCAGCCAGGTGTCCGGCTTCTGGAACGGCCAGATGGATGCGTTGCAGCAGACGCTGGCGGACTGGGTGGCCAGCCGATGACGTACTTCCCCGCCCCGGACGGCCGGGCGTTGTTCTGCAGCACCCATTACCCCAGAGAAGCTTTCCTGCTATGTAAGGAAGAGGTCTGAGCCGGTGAGTTTTCTGACTTTGCCACCCGAGATCAATTCGGCGCGGATTCTTGCCGGCGCTGGGTCGGCTCCGTTGCTGGGTGTGGCGGCGGGCTGGTCTGGGTTGGCTTCCGAGTTGGGTTCGGCGTCGTCGTTTTTCGAGTCGGTGACTTCGGGGCTTGTTGACGGATACTGGCAGGGCCCGGCGTCGGTGGCGATGAGGTCGGCGGCGACGCCGTATGCGGCGTGGTTGAGTGCGGCGGGTGCGGCGGCTGAGCAGGCGGCCTCCCAAGCTCGGACTGTGGTGTCGGTGTATGAGGCGGCGCGGTCGATGATTGTGCATCCGGCGGTCATCGCGGGCAACCGGAATTCGTTCGTGTCGTTGGTGTTGTCGAATATCTTCGGGCAGAATGCGCCGGCGATCGCGGCGGCGGAGGCGGTGTACGAGGAGTTCTGGGCTCAGGACGTGGTGGCGATGTTGAGCTATCACGGTGGGGCTGCGGCGGCGGCGGCGGCGCTGACGCCGTTCACGAAGTTGCCGCTGGCCCTGGGCGGCAGTGGCGTGGTCAAGGCGGTAGCCGCGCAGGCGTCGGGGCTGGCGACCGCCGTCGCAGCTGCGGCGCGTGGTGGATCCGGGAACTTGAGCAGTTTGCTGGGCGGTATCAAGGTCGGTGGGGTTGACCTGGGCAGCATTTTGCGCGGTGTGGGCACCGGGGGCCTGGCGAATCTGAACCTGCAGGCCTTCGGTTGGGGCGGCACGGGTAGCGGCGTGCTCGCGGCGGCCGCGTCCTCCGGTCGCGGCTTCGCGTCCTTTGGTGGTTCGTGGGGTCGTCAGCTCAGCGTCGGCGGCTGGGAGAACCTGCTGACTCAGGTAGCCGGCTCGCCGAATGTGACTGGCCTGGTGACCACGGTGCTCAACAGCCCCAGTCTGACCAAGATGGTGACTGGCCTGCTCAGCAATGCCAATTTCACGACGGCGCTGACCAACGTGCTCAGTAGCCAGGCGGTCAGTCAGGCGGTGTACACCGCCGCAAACAGCCCCGTGCTGACCAACGCCGTTAGCGCGGCGCTGTCAAACCCTGGCGCGAACGGCTTGTTGAGCAGCGTGCTGAATTCGACGACCGCGACAGCCGTGGTGAACAGCGGTGGCCTGAACAGCTTGGTCCGCACCGTGCTGAGCTCGAGCAGTGGTCTGCAGCTGAGCGGCCTGTTGCAGAGCCTGAGTGCCGGCTATACGGGTGGCGGTCCGTTGGCGGCCGCGACGGCGGCGGTCACCGACGCCTTCGGCAACACCGGTATCGGCAATATCGGGTTCGGCAATACCGGGAATAACAACATCGGGTTCGGTAACACCGGTAACGGCAATATCGGTTTCGGCAACTCTGGTGTTGATCTGCGCGGCATTTTCAACGAAGGCGTGGGCAACTCGGGGTTGTTCAATACCGGTAGTTACAACACCGGCATCGGTAACTCCGGCACCGCCAACACAGGTCTGTTCAATCCGGGCAACTTCAATACCGGGATCGGTAACCGCGGCAGCTTCAACACCGGAAGCTTCAACGAGGGCAGCTTCAACAGCGGTGACTTCAACAGCGGCGACACCAATACCGGGTGGTTCAACACCGGCAACCTGAATACCGGCATCGGCAACTCCGGGGACATCAACACCGGCCTGTTCAACCCCGGGAACATGAACAACGGGATTTTCGTCCGGGGCGACGCCCAGGGCATGACCGGTTTTTCCTACACGGTCCGCATCGAGCAGATTCCCGTGGACTTCGGCCTGCGAGTCCCGCTTAACTTCACGTTGTCCGGTGGCACATTCCCCATCAGCACTTTGCCGTACACCATCGGGGCGATCAATCTCAGCCCTCTCAGCGCCATCAACAACGGCTCCACCATCGGTCCCATCAATGTTCCGGCCATCGAGATCAGCGGGCCACGGCTGGACTTGGTCGTTGGCGGCCCGGGATACACCCTGTTCGGCGGCATCTCCGGCACCGTCGGCCCGATCGATATTCCGATCTCGATCCCGGCGGGCCCGGGCATCGGCAACACGACGGGTGCCCCGTCGTCGGGATTCTTCAACAGCGGCACGGGCAGTTCCTCGGGCTTCTTCAATGTGGGCGCGGGCAGTTCGGGGTGGCAGAACATGGGGCTGGGTGCCTCGGGTATGGGCAACGTGGGCGACTTGGCGTCAGGCATGCGCAACCTGGGCAACAGCATGTCGGGCTGGTTCAACGTGAGCTCGTTGGAGGCGTCGCAGGCGGCGGTCATCTCTGGCTTCGGCAATGTCGGCAGCCAGGTCTCTGGGGTCTTCCACAACGCGGTGACCGACTTCACCACCTTGAGCATCGGTCTGGGCAACCAGGGTGGCCTGAATGTGGGTGGGGGCAACATCGGCGACCTGAACGTCGGCTTCGGCAGCGTGGGCGGCTTCAACTTCGGCGGCGGCAACCTGGGCAACCTGAACTTCGGGTTCGGCGATCTGGGCAGCAACAACTTCGGGTTCGGCAACCTGGGCGACGGCAACATCGGCTTCGGCAACTCCGGCAGCGGCAACATCGGGTTCGGCAATACCGGCAGCGGCAACATCGGCTTCGGCAACTTCGGCAACGGCAACATCGGCTTGGCGAACTGGGGTGACAACAACTCCGGTATCGGGTTGCTCGGTAGCGGCAACTCGGGCTTCGGCGGGTTGAATGCGGGCACCGACAACGTCGGCTTGTTCAACTCGGGCACCGGTAACCGCGGCTTCTTCAACTCCGGCACCGGCAACACCGGCATCGGCAACGCCGGTGACTACAACACCGGCATCGGTAACACCAGCGTCGGCAACACCGGTATCGGCAACACCGGCAGCTACAACACCGGCTTCGGCAACACCGGCAGCAACAACACGGGCAGTTTCAACGCCGGCAGCTTCAACACCGGTGATGCCAACCCGGGCGATCGGAACACCGGAAGCTTCAACGGCGGCAGCATCAACACCGGCTTCGCCAACTCAGGCGACCTCAACACCGGTTCCTTCAACACCGGCAGCAGGAACGTCGGTTCCTTCCATCTGGCCGACGGCCAGATGGGTACGACCATTGCGATCGATGTCCCGGCGATTCCGATCAACCTGTCGGCGGGTGCCAACGTGGCGATCCCGATCACCGGTCAGATCGACCCGATCACCGTCTTTACCCCTGAGCTCTCGATCCCGGTCAACGTGGTGGCAAGCGCCACGATCATTTTCACTATCAATATCCCTTTCAATGGAACCCTAGTGGTCCCACCGATAGGTCCCATCGTCGTCAACCCGATCGTCCTGAACGACCTCATGGTCGGGGCGAACGTACAGGTACCCCTCCAGTTGGGGGGCCCCAGCCGACTCAACCTCACGTTCCCGCCGCTGGTCGGTATCGGGAACTCGTCGGTGTCCTCGGGCTACTTCAACGGCGGTTCGGTCGGTTCTTCCGGTTTCTTCAACTCGAGCGATCTGAGTTCGGGGTTCGCCAACGCCAACGGGGCGCTGACGTCGGGTTGGTACAACTCCGGTTCGTTGTTGTCGGGCTGGCAGAACGTGGGCGACGCGATCTCGGGCTTCGCCAACACCAGCACCGTCAACGGCGCGGCGTTCATGTCCGGCGTCGGCAACATCGGCAGCCAGGTGTCCGGCTTCTGGAACGGCCAGATGGATGCGTTGCAGCAGACGCTGGCGGACTGGGTGGCCAGCCGATGACGTACTTCCCCGCCCCGGACGGCCGGGCGTTGTTCTGCAGCACCCATTACCCCAGAGAAGCTTTCCTGCTATGTAAGGAAGAGGTCTGAGCCGGTGAGTTTTCTGACTTTGCCACCCGAGATCAATTCGGCGCGGATTCTTGCCGGCGCTGGGTCGGCTCCGTTGCTGGGTGTGGCGGCGGGCTGGTCTGGGTTGGCTTCCGAGTTGGGTTCGGCGTCGTCGTTTTTCGAGTCGGTGACTTCGGGGCTTGTTGACGGATACTGGCAGGGCCCGGCGTCGGTGGCGATGAGGTCGGCGGCGACGCCGTATGCGGCGTGGTTGAGTGCGGCGGGTGCGGCGGCTGAGCAGGCGGCCTCCCAAGCTCGGACTGTGGTGTCGGTGTATGAGGCGGCGCGGTCGATGATTGTGCATCCGGCGGTCATCGCGGGCAACCGGAATTCGTTCGTGTCGTTGGTGTTGTCGAATATCTTCGGGCAGAATGCGCCGGCGATCGCGGCGGCGGAGGCGGTGTACGAGGAGTTCTGGGCTCAGGACGTGGTGGCGATGTTGAGCTATCACGGTGGGGCTGCGGCGGCGGCGGCGGCGCTGACGCCGTTCACTAAGTTGACGTTGGGTCAGTTGGCCGGGGCGGGTGGTCTGATGAATGCGGCGGTCTCGCGGCTGTCCGGCTTGGCCGGGGGCGGCGCGGGCGTCAAGGCCGTCGTCGCAAGCCTGGGTTCGGGGAATCTGGGCGGGCTGAAGCTGGGCAGCCTGCTGGGCGGTTTCAACCTGGGTGGTGTGCTGAGCAGTCTGCGGCTGGGCACCGGAACCTTCGCCAACCTGAACCTGCACAACCTGGGTGGCATCGGCACCGGCGGCGCGGCGGCCGCGGCACAGTGGGGTCGCCACAACTTCGGGTCGTGGGGTCACTTCGGCGGCTCGAACATGCAGTCGCTGGTGACGGGTCTGTCCACCGGTGGTCTCGGTGGCGTCCTGAGCAGCGGGGTCCTCAACAGCGTGATCAGCACTGGCGGCCTGAGCGGCTTGTTGAGCAGTCCGATGGTGAGCAGCCTGCTGAGCAGCCCGGCGGTGAGCAGCTTGGTGAGCGGCAAGAGCCTGAGCAGTCTGTTGAGCAGCAAGTCGGTGAGTAGCCTGCTGAGCAGCCTGCATCTGAGCACCGGCGACGTGAGCAGTGCGCTGAACCAATTGGGTGTGGGCACCGGCGGGCCGAGTGCCGCCGCGCAGACGTTGTCGACTCCGTGGGGCAACTTCTCGCTGAACCAGATCACCAACTACGTCAACTCTCACGGTGGTCTGCAGGCCGTGTTAACGAACTTGTCGAACTCGCCGGCGTTTAACGCCTGGGTGAATTCCGGTGCGTTGGCCAGCCAGCTGAGCAGCCCTGCGGTGACCAATCTGCTGAGCAGTTCCTCGGTGACCAATCTGCTGAGCAGCTCCGCGGTGAGCGCTGTGTTGAGCAGTCCGACGGTGAGCACCCTGTTGAGCAGCCCGACGGTGGGCAGCGTGTTGAGCAGCCCGGCGCTGAGTGGGTTGTTGAGCAATCCGACGGTGAGCAGCCTGCTCAGTGGTGTGCAGCTGACCAACGGCGGCAGCCTGAGCAACTTGTTGTCGCAGTGGGGGGTGGGTGGCACGGGCGGGGCGAGTGCGGCCGCGCAGACATTGTCGACGCCGTGGGGGAACTTCTCGCTGAACCAGATCACCAATTACGTCAACTCCCACGGTGGCCTCGAGGCCGTGGTGACCAACTTGTCGAGTTCGCCGGTGTTCAACGCCTGGGTGTATTCCGAGGCGTTCGTCAGCCAGTTCAGCACCCCGGCGGTGACCAATCTGCTGAGCAGCCCGGCGGTGACCACACTGCTGAGCAGCCCCTCGGTGAGCACCTTGTTGAGCAGCCCGGTGGTCAGCACGCTGCTGAGCAGCCCCTCGGTGAGCGGCCTGCTCAACTCCGGGCACCTTGGCAGCCTGTTGAGCAACCCGGCCATCAGTAGCGTGCTGAGCGGGACGGGTCTGTCGGCCAAATTGAACGGTCTGCTGGCGGTGAGTCCTGCTGCTGCGACGGCCGCTGTCGCCGACGCCTTCGGCAACACCGGTACCGGCAATATCGGGTTCGGCAACACCGGGGATAACAACATCGGATTCGGCAACACCGGTAACGGCAACATCGGTATCGCCAACTCCGGGGTTGATCTGCGCGGCATTTTCAACGAAGGCGTGGGCAACTCGGGGTTGTTCAATACCGGTAGTTACAACACCGGCATCGGTAACTCCGGCACCGCCAACACAGGTCTGTTCAATCCGGGCAACTTCAATACCGGGATCGGTAACCGCGGCAGCTACAACACCGGAAGCTTCAACGAGGGCAGCTTCAACAGCGGTGACTTCAACAGCGGCGACACCAACACCGGGTGGTTCAACACCGGCAACCTGAATACCGGCATCGGCAACTCCGGGGACATCAACACCGGCCTGTTCAACCCCGGGAACATGAACAACGGGATTTTCGTCCGGGGCGACGCCCAGGGCATGACCGGTTTTTCCTACTCGATCCACATCGACCAGATTCCCGTGGACTTCGGCCTGCGAGTCCCGTTGAGCGCGACGATCTCCGGTGGCACATTCGACATCACCACTGTGCCGTTCACCGTTCCCCAGATCGCGATCACCGGTATCAGCAACGTGACCGCCAACTCCACCGTCGGTCCCATCAATGTTCCGACCATCACGATCAGCGGACCACGGCTGAACTTGCTCGTCGGCGGCCCGACATACACACTGTTTGCCGGCATCTCCGGCACCGTCGGCCCGATCGATATTCCGATCTCGATCCCGGCGGGCCCGGGCATCGGTAACACGACGGGTGCCCCGTCGTCGGGATTCTTCAACAGCGGCACGGGCAGTTCCTCGGGCTTCTTCAATGTGGGCGCGGGCAGTTCGGGGTGGCAGAACATGGGGCTGGGTGCCTCGGGTATGGGCAACGTGGGCGACTTGGCGTCGGGCATGCGCAACCTGGGCAACAGCATGTCGGGCTGGTTCAACGCGAGTTCGTTGGAGGCGTCGCAGGCGGCGGTCATCTCTGGCTTCGGCAATGTCGGCAGCCAGGTCTCTGGGGTCTTCCACAACGCGGTGACCGACTTCACCACCTTGAGCATCGGCCTGGGCAACCAGGGTGGCCTGAATGTGGGTGGGGGCAACATCGGGCAGTTGAACTTCGGTTTGGGCAACGTGGGCGCCAACAACTTCGGCGGCGGCAACCTGGGCAACCTGAACTTCGGGTTCGGCGATCTGGGCAGCAACAACTTCGGGTTCGGCAACCTCGGTGATGGCAACATCGGGTTCGGCAACTCCGGCAGCGGCAACATCGGGTTCGGCAATACCGGCAGCGGCAACATCGGCTTCGGCAACTTCGGCAACGGCAACATCGGCTTGGCGAACTGGGGTGACAACAACTCCGGTATCGGGTTGCTCGGTAGCGGCAACTCGGGCTTCGGCGGGTTGAATGCGGGCACCGACAACGTCGGGTTGTTCAACTCGGGCACCGGTAACCGCGGCTTCTTCAACTCCGGCACCGGCAACACCGGCATCGGCAACGCCGGTGACTACAACACCGGCATCGGTAACACCAGCGTCGGCAACACCGGTATCGGCAACACCGGCAGCTACAACACCGGCTTCGGCAACACCGGCAGCAACAACACGGGCAGTTTCAACGCCGGCAGCTTCAACACCGGTGATGCCAACCCGGGCGATCTGAACACCGGAAGCTTCAACGGCGGCAGCATCAACACCGGCTTCGCCAACTCAGGCGACCTCAACACCGGTTCCTTCAACACCGGCAGCACGAACGTCGGTTCCTTCCATCTGGCCGACGGCCAAGGGTTGCAGGGTCCGACCATCGCAATCGATCTCCCGGCGATTCCGATCAACCTGGTGGCGGCTACCAACCTAGCGATCCCGATCACCGGTCAGATCGACCCCATCACCATCCAACCGATCCCTCAGTTCAACATCGCGGTCAACGTGACGGTAACCGCTCCTATTGTCGGGAATATCCCTGTCGCTGGAACCCTCCTGTCCCCATCGATAACCCCCATCCGCGTCAATGCGATCGTCTTCGAAAGTCTCGTGGTCGGCGCGGACATACGGATACCTTTCGACATGACGCTCCTCGGCCGGCTCAACGTGACGCTGCCGGGGCAGATCGGTATCGGGAACTCGTCGGTGTCCTCGGGGTACTTCAACGGAGGTGCCATCGGTTCTTCCGGCTTCTTCAACTCCAGCGATCTGAGTTCGGGCTTCGCCAACGCCAACGGGGCGCTGACGTCGGGCTGGTACAACTCCGGTTCGGTGCTGTCGGGCTTCCAGAACCTCGGCACCGCCATCTCCGGTGTCGCCAACACCAGCACGCTGGCCGCCAACACCTCGGCCCTGATCTCCGGCGTCGGCAACATCGGCAGCCAGGTCTCCGGCTTCTGGAACGGCCAAATGGAGGCGCTGCAGGCGGCGCTGGCGGCTATCTCGCCGATCCAGGGTGGCCTCGTCGTCACCACAACGTAGCGGCGCGTAGGGCGGCAGTGGGTGCAGTCGGTAGGCGCGCCTTGGTTAGGCGTGTGGGCCGCGCACCGGTCGGGTAGCCGCACTCAGAGAGTGGCGAAGAGCGGCGTGACAGACTGGATCCATGGCTGCGCTGTCGGCAGTGGTGTTCACGCTGAGCGGGTGGCTGGGGCTGTACCTGCTGGCCCGCGACCCGCGTAAGCCGGTGCTGGTGCTGGCATCGATCGGGCTCTGCGGGTTCGCGTCGGTGGTGGCCCTGGACGCGGTGCGGACGACCAGCCTCACGCACGCCGAGCTGCTGAGTCGGCTTGAGGTGTACCTGGTCGCGGTCCCCAGCGTCGCCTGGTTTGCGGTGCTGGTCGAACTGGCCCGCCCTGCCGACAGCACCCGGGGCCGAACCGGCGAGGTGCTCCTGATCGGCACCGTTGCGGCGCTGACATTGGTGGCCGCGAACGTGGCCGGCAGTGTCACCGGACCGCTCCGGCTGGGGCACTGGCTGATGTTCGGGGTCATCTCGGTCTCCACGCTGGGAGCGATGGCCGCGAAGGTCCTGCGGCCCGTGCGGCCCGCGCCCGTGACCGGAGCCGTGGTGATCGCGACGCTGTTCTTCGCGCTGGCCAATGCCATCCTGATCATCCCGCTGGGGCTGGTGCCGAGCTGGATTGCGCTGGCGTCCACCGGATTCGACGTGCTGCTGCTCGGGGTGGCGGTGGCCGTGTGGGACGCCTTCGACGAAGGGCAGGCATTGCGCGCCGACATGCTGCGCTCCTTTGTCGGCTGCTCGGCGGTTTCGGTGCTGTTCGGAGGTCAGGCGTTGATCGGGCTCGCCGTCACCCGCGCCGAACCTACGGCCCAGACCGCGATGACGGTGCTGCTGTTCACCAGCCTGGCGGTGGCGATCACCGTCCAGGTGCTGGCTGACCCGCTCGCCGCGGTACTGGACCGGCTGGCGTTCTCTCGCTCACCCGAGCTGCGGGCCGACCGGGCGGTGCTGCGCGACGCAGGGGCGGCACTGCCGTTGCGCTCGAAGGACCCTCTGGTCGAGGTGGACGACGACACGTTCGTCCGGCTCACCCGTCGCGCGTTGGGCCATTACCGCGACCTGACCAAACTGGTCGCGAGCCCGCTCACGGCGTTGCCGGTGATCGACGAGCACCTGGCCGCCCGCGGTGCGCCCGACCATCCGGTGGAGCGGGCCAACGAACTCAAGGCGGTGCTCGCGGACGGCATCGCCAGGCTCAAGCCCCGCGACGCCGGCGACTTCGGCACCACGGAGGAGTGGCGCTACTACAACTCGCTGTATTTCCCTTACGTCGTCGGCGTGCGCGCGTACGCGCAGAACGCGACGGCCGCCGGGCTGGATCCGACGGCGCGACAGGCCTGGCAGTGGCTGGTCACCGAGGTACCGCAGCGCTCATTGCACAATTGGCAGAACGCGGCAGCGCGCTTGATCGCCGCCGACCTACGCGGCCGGGTCACGGTTTCCAGCGACTGATCCCGGCGCAACCCGCCGACACCACGGAGATTTCTGTGCCAGACAAAATGCCGCCCGCCCGCGCTGTCCGAGCAGTCGAGCTGCTCCGCGACCGGCTGGCCCGCCTGCACCGGCGGATGGTGCCGGCCCCGGCTGCGATGATGGAACTGATTCTGAACGCGTGGGTAGCCCAGGCGGTCGCCGCGGCGGCCGAGCTCGGCATTGCGGACGCCCTGGCCGCCGGTCCGTTGACTCCCGACGAACTCGCGGAGGCGGTCGGCGCGAACGCCGATGCGGTCGGTCGCCTGCTTCGGGCGCTGATTGGCCGTGGTGTGTTCCGGCAGCGACGCGACGGCCGCTTCGAGTTGAATCCCTTGGCAGAGGCGTTGCGCACGGACGCCGACGTGTCGTTGGCCGGCATGGCCCGGTTTGTGGGCGCGCCGCAGCAACGTGAGCATTGGAGCGGGTTGGCCGACGCTATTCGCAGCGGACGTTCCGTGGTCTCGGAATTACGAGGTAAGCCATTCTTCGAATACCTGGCCGGCGAGCCCCAACTGTCGGAGATCTTCAACCAGGCCATGACAAGCACCTCTGACCTGTCGATCGCGCCACTGGTCGCGGCATACGACTTCGGCGGCTACTCCACCGTCGTCGACGTCGGGGGAGGGCATGGCCGGCTGCTGGCCGCGATCTTGAACGCGGCTCCGCACGCGCGCGGCATCCTCTTCGACCAACCGCAGGTGGTTGCCGGCGCCCCGGCCGAACTTCGCGAACACCGGGTCGAAGACCGGGTGCGCATCGCGGAGGGATCCTTCTTCGACGACGACCTACCGGGCGGTGGCGACGTCTACGTGCTCAAGAACATCATTCACGACTGGCCTGACGACGAGGCAGTCCGCATTCTCGCCAACGTGCGCAAGGCGGCAGCGCCGGGCAGCCACGTCCTGCTGCTGGAGCAGGTCATTCCCGATCACGACCGCGACATCCCGGCGAAGTGGATCGACTTGGAGATGCTGGTCATGGTCGATGGCCGCGAGCGCACCGAGTCCGAGTACGGCCGCCTCCTGCAACGGGCCGGCTTCCAGATGACGCGAGTGGTGGAAACCGCCTCGCCCTTCGGGATCGTGGAGGCGCGGGCCGTCTGAATGGCCGACCAAAAATTCGGAGAAAACTCCTGGTCATCAGTTTGGTGGCAGTAACTGGCAGCGCCATGCGTCGATCTGGCAGTGGATAACCGGCATCGTCGGACGTGTTCGACCCGTATCAACGCCCCAATGCCGAGGAGATCCGAACATGACCGCAATTTCCGGTGTGCAGCGCCGCCCGCTATCCGACTCCAACGACTCGCTGCTTCGATTCGCGATGCGCGCTGATGCCACCCTGACCGGATTGATGGGGCTGGCCGTCGCCGTCGCCGCCGATCCCGTTTCGCGGCTGACCGGTCTGACGTCCGGCCAGGAATACAGCATGGGCGCCTTTTTCGTTCTGTACGGACTGGCGGTGTTCAGCCTGGCCGCGCTGCCGAACCTGCGGCGCGCTGGACTCGGCGTCGTCGCGGCAAACCTGGTCTACACCGTCGCGGCGGTCGTCGCCGCGGAGCTGGTGCCGATGACGTCGATCGGGGTGGCCGCGACGCTGGCCAGCGGGGTCTACACGCTGGTGTTCGCGGGCCTGCAGTACCTGGGAGTGCGCCGCCTGGCAGCGTGATTCCCCTTCCCGCCGAGCGGGGTTGCCACCGCCTGAGCGTTGCGGTGCGCAGCCCCGCTCGGCCTGTTGAAGCACTTGTGCACAGTGCACGTCGACGCAAATCGGATTTGTGCACTCTGCCCGATGCCACGGCGGTGCCCGCTGGGTCAATCTGTGTCTGCAGTACCGAATTTCTACGGGTTTATTAGTGACCTGTCGAATTCACGACGATGGCGCCGCGAACAGTCCATACTTCGGGTGATTTTCGCGTGCCGGCTCGACGATAGCGATAGGACAAGCGATGTCATTTCTCATTGCCGCCCCAGAATTCGTGGCTCAGGCTGCGTCCGATCTGGCAGGAATCGGTTCTTCGCTCAGCGAGGCCGCTGCGGCGGCGGCCGCACCTACGACGGCGGTCGCCGCTGCCGGCGCGGACGAGGTGTCTGCGGCGCTGGCGGCTTTGTTCTCCGGGCACGCGCAGGCATATCAGATGGTCAACGCCCAGGCGGCGGCATTCCATCAGCAGTTCGTGGCAACCATGACCGGTGCCGGTGGTGCTTATGCCGCCGCCGAGGCGTTGAACGCCGCCGAGAGCTTGCCGACGGACGTGCTCGGTGTCATCAACGCTCCGACAATGGCGCTGTTCAATCGCCCGCTGATCGGGGATGGCGCGAACGGCGGCCCCGGGATGCGTGGTGGTGATGGCGGAATTCTCTACGGCAACGGCGGTGCCGGGGGCACCGGCGGAGCCAACCAGGCCGGCGGCGCCGGCGGGAACGCCGGATTGATCGGCAACGGCGGCGCCGGCGGCAATGGCGGCGTCAACACATCGCCCTCCAAGGGCCAGAACGGTGGCGCCGGCGGCAGCGGTGGCTGGCTCTTCGGCAATGGTGGTAACGGCGGGTTCGGGACCGCCGCATTCTCCGGTGCCAGCACGGGTGGATTCGGTGGTGCCGGTGGGAGCGCGGGGCTGTGGGGTAGCGGCGGGGTAGGCGGCAGCGGCGGCGCAGGTGGCACCGCTGTCGCGTCCGTAGCCGGGGCCGGAGGTGCCGGCGGCAATGGCGGCTGGTTGTACGGCCCCGGTGGTGCCGGCGGTACCGGAGGTGCGGCGGGTGCCGGCGGACTGGGTGGTGTCGGCGGTGCGGGCGGAAATGGCGGCCTGTTCGGCGACGGCGGAGCCGGCGGGTCGGGCGGTGCCAGCAGCTTCGGCACGAACGGTGGCGCCGGTGGCAACGGCGGCAACGGCGGATTGCTTTACGGCAACGGCGGGGCGGGAGGCAGCGGCGTCTCTGCACAGTTGAGCGGCGGTAGCAACGGCGGTGACGGCGGCAATGCCGGTTTGTTCGGTAACGCCGGGGCCGGTGGCGCGGGCGGCAATGGCAACAACCAGGCAGCTGGCAGCGGCGGAAACGGCGGCGTGGCGATCTTCGGCAACGGCGGCGACGGCGGTGCAGGCGGGAGCATGTTCGGCGATATCAACGCCAGCCAGGCCCTGGCCGGGGGTAACGGCGGCAACGGCGGTGTCTCGCGGTTGTGGGGCAACGGCGGTAGCGGTGGCAACGGCGGTACCGGCGAGACGTCCAAGACCGGTGGCGTGGGTGGAAATGGTGGCAACGGTGCGAATGCCGGCCTGCTCTTCGGCAGCGGCGGAACCGGCGGCTTCGGTGGATTGGGTGGTAGCGCGGTCTTCGGCACCGGTATCAGCGTCGGCGCCGGCGGCAACGGCGGCATCGGCGGCGTTGCCGGGCTGTTCTACGGCAATGGCGGCGCCGGTGGCGGCGGCGGGGCCGGTGGGCTCTTTCAGGGTCTGGCCGGGCAGGGCGGTGACGGCGGTGCCGGTGGCGCCGGCGGCAACGCCAGGCTGATCGGCAACGGCGGCGCGGGAGGGGCCGGGGGAGTCGGTGGGCTCGGCACTCCCGTCGGGGATGCGGGCGCAGGCGCGAACGGCGGCATCGCTGGCATTCTGTTCGGCCAACCGGGCGCTCACGGCTGACCCGGCCTACAGCTTGCGCAGCCTCAGCCGGTTGATGGCGTGATCGGCGTCCTTGCGTAGCACCAGGGTGGCCCGGGGCCGCGTCGGAAGGATGTTCTCGACCAGGTTGGGCCGGTTGATCGACCGCCAGATCTCTTTCGCCGCCACGACCGCCTGCGAATCGGACAGCGCCGAGTAGTGGTGGAAGTGCGACTCCGGGTTGGCGAACGAGGTGCTGCGCATCGCCAGGAACCGCGACACGTACCACTGCTCGATGTCCTCGATCCGGGCGTCGACGTACAGCGAGAAGTCGAACAGGTCCGACACCATCAGTGTCGGCCCGGTTTGCAGGACGTTGAGCCCTTCCAGGATCAGGATGTCGGGATGCCGCACCACGTGTTTGGCGCCGGGAATGATGTCGTAGCGCAGGTGTGAATAGACCGGCGCGCAGGCGTAATCCGATCCGGACTTCACCGACGTGACGAATCGCATCAGCGCCCGGCGGTTGTAGCTCTCCGGAAAACCCTTGCGGTGCATCAGGTTTCGTCGTTCCAACTCGGAGTTCGGGTAGAGGAATCCGTCGGTGGTCACCAGGTCCACCCGGGGATGGTGGTCCCAGCGGGCCAGCAGCGCCTGCAGCACGCGCGCCGTGGTGGATTTGCCCACGGCCACGCTGCCCGCGACCCCGATGATGAACGGCACCGGGCGGTCCGGGTTCTGCTGCGGTTCGCCGAGGAATTCCGCGGTGGCCGCGAACAGCCGCTGCCGTGCAGCCACCTGAAGGTGGATCAGACGGGCCAGCGGAAGGTAGACCTCTTCGACTTCCAGCAGGTCGAGTTGTTCGCCGAGGCCGCGCAGCCCGACCAGTTCTTCTTCGGTGAGTGCCAGTGGCGTCGACATCCGGAGCGCGCGCCATTGCCGTCGGTCGAACTCGACATAGGGGCTCGGCTCGCTCGGCCGCGGCATGGTGCCAGTCTCTCAAGTAAGGAAGGCGGCACTGACGGTGGGGCTGGTCAAAACGCGACTCAGCTGGGAAACACGTGTCTCGATAGACTGACTCCGTGACTGCTACTCCTGGCGCCCGTGTCGCTTCGTCCGTTATGTCCGCACCGCTCGCCGAGGTCGACCCCGATATCGCCGAGCTTCTGGGTAAGGAGCTCGGGCGGCAACGCGACACCCTCGAGATGATCGCGTCGGAGAACTTCGTGCCGCGCTCGATCCTGCAGGCGCAGGGCAGCGTGCTCACCAACAAGTACGCCGAGGGCCTGCCCGGCCGGCGCTACTACGGCGGTTGCGAGCACGTCGACGTGGTGGAGAACATCGCCCGCGACCGCGCCAAGGCGCTGTTCGGCGCCGACTTCGCCAACGTGCAGCCCCATTCGGGTGCGCAGGCCAACGCCGCGGTGCTGCACGCGCTGATGTCACCGGGCGAGCGGCTCCTTGGTCTCGACCTGGCCAACGGCGGCCACCTGACCCACGGGATGCGGCTGAACTTCTCCGGCAAGCTGTACGAGAACGCCTTTTACGGTGTCGATCCGACGACGCATCTGGTCGACATGGACGCAGTGCGGTCTCAGGCGCTGGAGTTCCGTCCCAAGGTCCTGATCGCCGGCTGGTCCGCCTATCCCCGGATCCTCGACTTCGCGGCGTTCCGGTCGATCGCCGACGAGGTGGATGCCAAGTTGTGGGTCGATATGGCGCACTTCGCCGGTCTGGTCGCCGCCGGCCTGCACCCCTCGCCGGTGCCGTACGCCGACGTGGTGTCGACCACCATTCACAAGACGCTCGGCGGCGGCCGCTCGGGCATGATCCTGGGCAAGCAGGAGTACGCCAAGGCCATCAACTCGGCGGTGTTCCCCGGCCAGCAGGGCGGGCCGCTGATGCATGTCATCGCCGGCAAGGCCGTGGCGCTGAAGATCGCCGCGACACCTGAGTTCGCCGAGCGTCAGCAGCGCACCCTGTCGGGGGCGCGCATCATCGCCGACCGGCTGATGGCCGATGACGTCGCCAAAGCGGGGGTGTCGGTGGTCAGCGGCGGCACCGACGTGCACCTCGTCCTGGTCGACCTCCGTAACTCCCCGCTGGATGGTCAGGCCGCCGAGGATCTGCTGCACGAGGTCGGGATCACGGTCAACCGCAACGCCGTCCCGAACGACCCGCGGCCGCCGATGGTGACGTCCGGTTTGCGGATCGGGACGCCGGCTTTGACGACCCGCGGTTTCGGGGACGCCGAGTTCTCCGAGGTGGCCGACATCATCGCGACCGCGCTGGCGGCCGGCGGCGCGGCGGACGTCGCCGAACTGGGCGCCCGGGTGGCCCGGCTGGCCAGGGAGTTCCCGCTGTACGAGGGGATCGAGGATTGGGGTCTCGTCGGGCGCTGAGCCTGCCGGGCAGTCCCGCGCAGGCGGGAGTACCACGCGACAAAGTCCCCCTTTTCGTGCGAAAAGGGGGTCTTTGCGTCTGGTCGCGACAGTGAGGCGCGACACGCCCGCGGAAATTTGAAAGAACCTGTGAATGCGGGTTACAGTAACCGCATGGCACAGAAACCTGTCGCTAATGCGCTGACTCTCGAACTCGAGCCCTTGGTGGAGTCCCTCCTGGCCCACCACCTCGCCACCGAAGAGATCTGGTTCGCCCACGACTACGTACCGTTCGACCGCGGCGAGAACTTCGCGTTCCTCGGCGGGCGCGACTGGGACCCGTCCCAGGCCACGCTGCCTCGCCCGATCACGGACGCCTGCGAGATCATGCTGCTGCTCAAGGACAACCTGGCGGCCCACCACCGCGAGTTCGTCGAGGCCTTCATCCTCGAGGACTACTGGGGCCGCTGGATCGGCCGGTGGACCGCCGAGGAGCACCTGCACGCCATCGCGCTGCGGGAGTACCTGGTGGTGACCCGCGAGGTCGACCCGACCGCCAACGAGAACGCCCGCGTCCAGTACGTGATGAAGGGCTACCGCACCGAGAAGTACTCGCAGATCGACACGCTGGTCTACATGACCTTCTCGGAGCGCACCTACGGCACCTTCTGCCGCAACCTCGCCGCTCAAATCGAGGAGCCGATCCTGGCCGGTCTGATCGACCGGATCGCCAGGGACGAAGCGCGGCAAGAGGAATTCTTCGCCAACCTGGTCGCCCACCTGCTGGACTACTCCCGTGACGAGGTGATCGCCGCGATCGCCGCCCGCGCTGCCGACCTCGACGTCCCGGGCGCCGACATCGACGCCTACCAGGACAAGATCAAGGCGGTGGCCGAGGCGGGAATCTTCGACCGCGGTCAGTTGCAGCAGGTGATCTCCGAGCGCATCACCGCGTGGGGCCTGGCCGACGAGCCGGCGCTCAAGCAGTTCGTCACCGACTAGCCCGCCGGCATTTGTTGCGTTTGCGTGTCTCGATAGCGCCTCGGCGCGCCTGCACTGCAGGGGTGTGGCCACCGGAGTAGCGTCGCCGGTGATGGCCAGCGATCTGCTCTGCTGCCAGGGCGGCACCTTCCGTCACACCAACGGCAGGACCGGCCCCGGTCCTGGTGCCGCGGCCCCCGCCGACACGCTCGCGTGGGTCCGCCCGAGCGTCATTCGCTCGAGGAGCGCCCCGTGACCGAAACCCGGACGTACGTGCTCGACACCTCCGTTCTGCTGTCCGACCCGTGGGCCTGCAGCCGGTTCGCCGAGCATGAGGTGGTAGTTCCGCTGGTGGTAATCAGCGAACTCGAAGCCAAGCGCCACCACCACGAACTGGGTTGGTTTGCCCGTCAGGCGTTGCGCCTGTTCGATGATCTGCGGCTGGAACACGGCCGGCTCGACCAGCCCATTCCGGTTGGTGCAGAGGGTGGTTCACTGCACGTCGAACTCAACCACACCGACCCGTCGGTGCTGCCATCGGGCTTCCGGACCGACAGCAACGACTCCCGGATCCTGAGTTGTGCCGCCAACCTCGCCGCCGAAGGCAAGCGAGTGACGTTGGTGAGCAAGGACATTCCGCTGCGGGTCAAGGCCGCCGCGATTGGTCTGCCGGCCGACGAGTATCACGCGCAGGATGTCGTGGTGTCCGGATGGACCGGCATGCGCGAAGTCGAGACCGCTGCCGAGGACATCGCCGCCCTGTTCGCCGACGGGGAGATCGACCTGGCCGAGGCCCGGGACCTGCCGTGCCACACCGGGATTCGCTTGCTGGGCGGCAGCTCGCACGCGCTGGGCCGGGTCACCCCGGCCAAACGCGTACAACTGGTGCGGGGTGACCGCGAGGTCTTCGGCCTGCGCGGCCGCTCCGCCGAACAGCGGGTGGCTCTGGACCTGCTGCTCGACGAATCGGTGGGCATCGTGTCGCTCGGCGGCAAGGCGGGCACCGGGAAGTCCGCTCTGGCGCTGTGTGCCGGATTGGAAGCAGTGCTGGAACGGCGGACCCAGCGCAAGGTGGTCGTCTTCCGCCCGCTGTATGCCGTCGGCGGCCAGGAACTGGGGTACCTGCCCGGCAGCGAGAGCGACAAGATGGGCCCGTGGGCCCAAGCCGTCTTCGACACCCTCGAAGGGCTGGCCAGCCCGGCCGTGCTGGACGAGGTGCTGTCCCGCGGCATGCTCGAGGTCCTGCCGCTGACCCACATCCGCGGCCGGTCGCTGCACGACTCCTTCGTCATCGTCGACGAAGCCCAATCCCTGGAACGCAACGTGCTGCTGACCGTGCTGTCCCGGCTGGGCACCGGATCCCGGGTGGTGCTGACGCACGACATCGCCCAGCGCGACAACCTGCGGGTCGGCCGGCACGACGGGGTGGCCGCGGTGATCGAGAAGCTCAAGGGGCACCCGCTGTTCGCCCACATCACGCTGCTGCGCAGCGAACGGTCGCCGATCGCCGCGCTGGTCACCGAGATGCTCGAGGAAATCGCCGGGCCACACTGATACCTGGGCGTTGACTCTGCGTCCAAGGCGGGAAAACCGCGCGAATCGCACCCAGGACGCAGGCTCAACGCCGTCACGGCACGTTCGTCTTCAGGGTTCGGTGCGAGACGTTCGGTAAACTTCCCTGGTGCCGAAACGACCCGACAATCAGGCCTGGCGCTACTGGCGCATGGTCTTCGGCGTCGTGGTCGCGGCCGGGGTGCTGGTGATCGGTGGTCTCACCGGCCACGTCACGCGCGCTGACGACCAGAGCTGCGCCGCGGTCAAGTGTGTCGCGCTCACCTTCGACGACGGCCCCAGCCCCTACACCGACCGGCTGCTGCAGATCCTGAAGGACAACGACGCCAAAGCGACGTTCTTCGAGATCGGCAACAAGGTGGCGGCGAATCCGGCCGGGGCGAAACGGGTCGTGGACGCCGGCATGGAGCTCGGCAGCCACACGTGGGAACACCCCAACATGACGACGATTCCGCCCGAGGACATCGCCGGCCAGTTCTCCCGCGCCAACGACGCGATCGTCGCCGCGACCGGCCGCAAGCCGTCGCTGTACCGGCCCGCCGGCGGGCTGTCGAACCCGGCTGTCCGGCAGACGGCCGGAACCTTCGGCCTCGCGGAAATCCTCTGGGACGTGATCCCTTTCGACTGGGCTAACGATTCCAACACCCCAGCGACGCGACAGGTGCTGATGGCGCAGATCAAACCGGGCTCGGTGGTGCTGTTCCACGACACCTACTCGAGCACCGTCGATCTGATCTATCAGTTCATCCCGGTACTCAAGGCGAACGGCTACCGGATGGTGACGGTCAGCGAGCTGCTGGGGCCGCGGGCGCCCGGCAGCAGCTACGGCAGCCGGGAGAACGGGCCGCCGGTCAACGAGCTGCACGACATTCCTCCCGGTGACATCCCGCCCCTGCCCAACACCCCCTCGCCCAAGCCGATGCCCAATTTCCCGATCACCGACATTCCCGGGCAGAACTCGGGCGGGCCGAACAACGGTGCCTAGGGCAGCGTCGCCGAAGTCTGCTCTGCGGCTGTCAATCCAATACGCCATCGACCTGGCGCTCGGCTACATCATCGCGGTGGCCGACTCGGCCGCCATCCTGATCCCGATGAGGGGTCACAGCCCTGCGGTGGCCAACGCCGACTTCGCCGAGAAGAACACCGGCCTGGTGGCGGTGTTGATCGTGCTGGGAACCATCTCGGTTGCGGTCATCGGGCCCATGATTCTGGCGCCCACGCTGCGCTGGTACACCGCCGGTCACGAACCGACACCCGCGCAACGCGACGCGGCGATGAAACTCGCGGGGCGGCAGTCGGCCTTGTTGGCGGGGACGTGGGCTGTGTGCGGCGTGATCGTCATCCTGCCGAACACCGATGGCGGAACCGCCGTCATGGTGCCAATCTCGCTCGGCGTGCTGATCGGCGGTGCCGCGGCCGCCGGTACGGGTCTATTACTCGCCCAGCGCACCCTGCGGCCGATCATGAGCGCCGCGACGCGCGGTTGCGAGCCGCGACTGATGGTGCCGGGCGTCTTCGCGCGGCTCGTTCTGCTCTGGTTTCTGTGCAGCGCATTGCCAATCGGGGTGATCGCGGCGTTCGTGGTGATGCGCTCCACCGGCTGGCTGGTCGAGCGGTCCAACTCGTTGGACGTGCCGATCCTGGTGGTGTCGCTGGCGGCGCTCCTGCTGGGAATGCCGACCATGATCCTGACATCGCGGTCGATCTCCGACCCGGTCGCCGAAGTCGCCGACGCGATGGCCGAGGTCGAGCACGGCCACATCGACACCCACGTGGGCGTATACGAGCGGTCCCAGATCGGGCGACTGCAAAGCGGATTCAACCGGATGGTCAGCGGGCTCGAGGAACGCGACCGGCTCCGGGATCTGTTCGGCCGACATGTCGGGCCCGACGTCGCGCGGCGTGCCCTCGAGGAGGGCGCCACCCTGTCCGGCGATGTGGTGGAAGCCGCGGTCCTCTACATCGATCTGGTCGGTTCCACCAAGCTCACCGAAAGCCTTCCGCCGCAACAGGTTGCCCAGTTGCTCAACGACTTCTTCCGCATCGTCGTGGACACCGTGGACGAATTCGGCGGCCTCATCAACAAATTCGAGGGTGACGCCGCACTCGTCATCTTCGGCGCGCCACTGCGCACCAATGAGCCGGCTGCGGCGGCGTTGGGCACCGGGCGTTCCCTGGGCGACAAACTGCGTCTGCTGCCGATGGTGGACTTCGGTATCGGCGTCTCCGCCGGACGGGTCTTCGCCGGCAACATCGGTGCCGAAAACCGCTACGAATACACGGTGATCGGTGACGCGGTCAACGAGGCCGCGCGATTGGCCGACCTCGCCAAGACCTCCGACCGCCGGATCCTGTGCTCAGGTGCGGCGATCGACCGCGCCGGGCAATCCGAGCGCGCACGCTGGGACGAATGCTATTCCACGGTGCTGCGCGGCCGGTCCGAGCCGACGCACGTGTGGACGCCGACTATTTCTTTGAAACCTTCAGTGACGCAATGACTTTGTCGACAATGGCCGCTGAAGCCTTGTCCCCGATCGCAGTCGCGCCCAGGAAGATGGTGACCGGTTTGGTGTCGACGGCGATGATCGTCACGGTGTCGCCCTTCACCCCGCGGGTGGTGTCGGCGATCGAGACGTCGGCATCGACCCGGGCGGCCTTGACCCCGTCGACCGTCATCGACGACGTCTTCTTCGGGCCCAGCGTGGGATTCGACTGCACGTAGCCGGGGCCGTTGGCGACGCAGTCCATCAACTTCGACGCCTGTGCGTTGACGTCCATGCTGGTGACGAAGTTGGTGACGGCGACCTCGACCTGCATCATCCACTGGCTCGCGTTAGGCACCTCCGCGCCCAGGCCGACCGCGTCGATCAAGTTGGGGTTCTGGTCGTCCACGTACGGCTGCCACCCGGGCGCCGCGCTCGTGGGGAACGACAGCTTGCCGGCCGACACCGTGTCGCCGGTGGGCTTGTTGCCGCCGGAGACGTTGGGAGTGCAGTCCGTCGCGGTCTGCATCGACGTATCCGGCCCCGACGTCTGTGCGCTCGTCGTCCCGGACGGGCCGGCCGTCGGCGACTCGTTTCCTTTGCTGCCCAGGGAGACCACCAGGATCACGACCAGCACGATGACGCCCAGTACCGCGATGCCGGCGACGATCAGCCACGGCAGCTTGGAATTCCCGCCCGACGGCGGCGGACCCGGCGGGTAGCCCCCCGGCTGCCAGCCGGGCTGTCCGGGCGGACCGAATTGCTGGGGCGGGTAGCCGCCGGGGACGCCGTACGGGTCGGTGCCCGGCGGGTACTGACCGCCCGGCGGGGGATAGGGGTAGGAGCCAGGCGGGCCCTGCGGCTGCCCGGGGGGTGGGCCCTGCGGCTGTCCGGGTGGCTGGCCCTGCGGCTGACCGCCCCAATACGGTTGTTGCCCATACGGATTCGCGCCGTAGGGGTCCTGACCGTAAGGATCCTGACCGTAGGGACCGCCGGGGGGAACCGTCATTGCTGAATCACCCTTACTCTCACCGGCCGCCTCCACGCTGAGATAGCCACACAACCGCGTCCACCGCAGGGTACCTGCGGCTCGGCAACATCCGGCCTAATCGACCGGTTCGACCTTGGCCATCGCCAACACGTCGAGGCGGCGGTCGAGTTCCTCTTCGGACAGCTTGTCGCCGATCAGGCCGCGATCGATGACGGTCTGGCGGATCGTCTTGCGCTCCTTGAGCGCCTGCTTGGCCACCGCGGCGGCCTCCTCGTACCCGATGGCCGAGTTCAGCGGGGTCACGATCGACGGCGAGGACTCGGCCAGTTCACGCAGGTGCTCGACGTTGGCCACCAGTCCGGTGATGCAGCGGTCGGCGAACAGCGTGGACACGTTGGCCAGCAGCTTGAACGACTCGAGGATGTTGCGGGCCATCATCGGGATGTAGACGTTGAGCTCGAAGGCGCCCGACAAGCCGCCGACCGCGACCGCGGCGTCATTGCCGATCACCTGTGCGGCCACCTGGGTAACCGCTTCGGGCAGAACCGGATTCACCTTGCCCGGCATGATCGAGCTGCCCGGCTGCAGGTCCGGCAGCTGGATTTCGGCAAGGCCGGTCAGTGGTCCCGACCCCATCCACCGGATGTCGTTGGCGATCTTGGTCAGTGACACCGCGATGGTGCGCAGCGCGCCGGACGCCTCGACCAGCCCGTCGCGGGCCGCCTGCGCCTCGAAAGAGTTTGTCGCCGTGCGCAACTCGGACAAGCCCGTCGATTCGACCAGCACCGCCACCACCCGGACGCCGAATCCTTCGGGGGCGTTGAGGCCGGTGCCGACCGCGGTGCCGCCGATCGCCAGCTCACCCAGCCGGGGCAGGGTCGACCGCACCCGCTCGATGCCGGCCTCGATCTGGCGCGCGTACCCGCTGAACTCCTGGCCGAGAGTCACCGGGACGGCATCCATCAGGTGGGTGCGTCCGGACTTGACTACCGTCTGCCACTCGAGTGCCTTGGCCGACAACGCGTTCTGCAGCACCTCGAGGGCGGGGATGAGATGACGCACCGCGGCCTCGGTGGCCGCGATGTGGGTCGCGGTCGGGAACGTGTCGTTGGACGACTGCGACATGTTGACGTCGTCGTTGGGGTGCACCTTCACCCCGTTGGCCGCCGCGATCGACGCGATCACCTCGTTGGTGTTCATGTTCGAGCTGGTGCCCGAACCGGTCTGGAAGACGTCGATGGGGAACTGGTCGTCGTGCTTGCCGTCGGCGATCTCGGCGGCCGCGGCGATGATCGCGTCGGCCTTCTCCGGGTCCAGCAGCCCGAGGTCCTTGTTCACCTGCGCGCAGGCGCCTTTCAGCAGACCCAGCGCGCGGATCTGGGTGCGCTCCAGACCGCGACCCGAGATCGGGAAGTTCTCCACGGCGCGCTGGGTTTGCGCGCGCCACAACGCGTTCACCGGCACCCGGACCTCGCCCATGGTGTCGTGCTCGATGCGGTATTCGCCTTCGGGAGCGCCTGAATCGGCCATAGATCAGATCCTTGCTTTTATAGGTGTCAGGGCAGGGGATAGGCGGCGTTGCTGTCGCCGGTGAAGTCGATCGCCGAGTATTCGTTGAGCTTGGACAGCCGGTGGTAGGCCTCGATCATGCGCACGGTGCCCGACTTGGACCGCATCACGATCGACTGCGTGGTGCACCCGCCCGGGTAGTAGCGGACTCCCTTGAGCAGGTCGCCGTCGGTGACTCCGGTGGCACAGAAGAACACGTTCTCGCCCGACACCAGGTCGGTGGTGGTCAGCACCCGCCCGACGTCGTGGCCGGCGTCGATGGCCTTCTGGCGCTCGGCGTCGTCCTTGGGGGCCAGCTGTGCCTGGATGGCGCCGCCCATGCAGCGGATCGCCGCCGCGGTGATGATGCCCTCCGGGGTTCCGCCGATACCGGCCAGCATGTCGGTGCCCGAACCCGGGCGACAGGCCGAGATGGCTCCGGCGACGTCCCCGTCGGTGATCAGCCGGATCCGGGCGCCGGTGGCGCGGACGTCGGCGATCAACTGGGCGTGCCGGGGGCGGTCCAGGATGCACACAGTCATGTCCCGCACCGACAGTTCCTTGACCCGGGCGACCGCCCGGACGTTCTCGGCGATCGGGGCGGTGATGTCCAGCACGTGGGCGGCATCGGGGCCGACGGCGATCTTGTTCATGTAGAACACCGCCGAGGGGTCGAACATCGCCCCGCGGTCGGCCACGGCCAGCACCGAGATCGCGTTGGGCATGCCTTTGCTCATCAGCGTGGTGCCGTCGATGGGGTCGACGGCGAAGTCGCAGTCGGGGCCGTCGCCGTTGCCGACTTCCTCGCCGTTGTAGAGCATCGGGGCTTCGTCTTTCTCGCCTTCACCGATGACCACCACGCCGCGCATTGAGACCGAGTTGACCAGTTCTCTTATCGCGTCGACGGCCGCGCCGTCGCCGCCCTCCTTGTCGCCGCGGCCCACCCAGCGACCGGCGGCCATGGCGCCGGCCTCGGTGACGCGCACCAACTCGAGAGCCAGGTTTCGGTCGGGGGCTTCGCCACGCGGTCGGGCGTGCGACGGTGTCGCAACGGTCGGCGACGAGCCTGATCCCTGTGCAGTCATGGTTGGCGCCCTTCATTCATGGTTGCAGATTGTCCCAGAAGCGGAACGCTCGACTGGAGCTGGGATACTTGCGGAGTGACCTCGGAGCCCCAGCCTGCCCCCAAGCCGGCCAAGCCGCGGTTGCTGCAGGACGGACGCGACATGTTCTGGTCGCTGCTGCCTCTGGTGATCGGGTGCATCGTGCTCGCAGGGATGGTCGGGATGTGCTCGATCGCCCCGGGTGGGACGAACCGGGGAAGGATCCCGTCCTACGACGCGGCCGCGGCGCTCAAGGCCGACGCCGCCACGCTCGGGTTCCCGATCCGGATGCCGCAACTGCCGCCGGGCTGGCAAGCCAACTCCGGCGGACGCGGCGGCATCGACGCCGGACGTAGCGACGCCTCGGCGGGCCAGCGGCTGCACGCGGCCACCTCGACCGTCGGCTACATCAGCCCGACCGGGATGTACCTGAGCCTGACCCAGAGCAATGCCGACGAGGACAAGCTGGTCGGCTCCATCCATTCCGGCATGTTTCCCAGCGGCACCGTTGACGTGAACGGCACCCGTTGGGTTATCTACCAGGGTGCCGACCAGAACGGCGCTGTCGAGCCGGTGTGGACCACCAGGCTCGCCAGCCCGGCCGGCCCGACCCAGGTGGCGATCACCGGTGCCGGCACACCGGATCAGTTCCGCACACTGGCGGTCGCGACGGAGTCGGCGCAGCCGTTACCGAGCCGTTAGGCCGATAGAAGGGACGTCTCTTGTGACCGCACCCGAAGCAGATCTCTCCGGGTGGTCGGCGGCGCCGTTCACCGGCGCCGGCTTCACCTACGACGTCTACCGCAAAGGATCGGGCCCCGGCGTCGTGCTGATCCCGGAGATGCCGGGTATCCATCCGGGGGTGCTGGGTCTGGGTAACCATCTGGTCGACAACGGGTTCACCGTGGCCATCCCGTCACTGTTCGGGCAGCCCGGCAAGGCGAAAACACCGGGCTACATCGTGGCCGAGATCAGCCGCGGCTGCGTGGCCAAGGAATTCGCCGCGATGGCCACCAACAAGGAGCGGCCGGTCTCGCTGTTTCTGCGCGCCCTGGCCCGCGACCTCAACGAGAAGACTCCCGGCAAGGGTGTCGGAGTGATCGGACAGTGTTTCACCGGCGGCTTCGCCCTGGCTGCCGCCGTCGATGACAGCGTGCTGGCCCCCGTGCTCAGCCAGCCCTCGGTGCCGTTCCCGCTCACCGCCAAGCACCGCCGCGATCCCGGAATGAGCGAGGCGGAGCTCAGGGTGGTGGCCGATCGTTGCGCCAATCACGACCTGTGCGCGCTGGGGCTGCGGTTCAGCGGCGACCGGATGGCTCCCGGCGAGCGCTTCAAGACGCTCAAGCAGCGGCTCGGCGACGCGTTCGAGGTGATCGAGATCGACTCCGGCCCGGGCAACGAGCACGGCTTCGGCCGCATGGCGCATTCGGTGCTCACCGACGAGGTCCGCGAGATCGACGGCCAGCCGGCCTACGAGGCGCGCAAGCGGGTGGTCGAATTCCTCAGGGAGCGGCTGAGTTAGCACTTGCGAAGAAGCGGGTGAGGTTCTGATGGAGAGTCGCTGCTTACCCGAAAATCGGGCGAGAACCGGAACCTTTCGGCAGGCACCCGCTCAGAATTGAGTAGTCGCATACTCAAGCCCCCCTCGTCGATCCGGGCGACACTCGTTTTGGCAACATTTGATCGCCGCACAAGACCGTGATCAGCATTGCGGGTCCATCTGAGCACGTTCCGATGAGCGAAGGGTGAGGACAGACATGTCGCTTGTAATCACCGCGCCAGGAATTATGGCGCAGGCAGCTGCGGACCTGGAGACAATTGGCTCAGCCCTCTACGAGGCGCACACGCTGGCAGCAGATTCAACCGCCGCGGTGCTGCCCGCCGCCGCCGACGAAGTATCGGCGAATATCGCACACGTGTTCTCCGATTACGGTAAAGAGTACCAACAACTGGCTGGGCAGGCCGCGGTGTTTCACGAGCAGTTTGCGCAGCATTTGAACGTGAGTGCGGGGATGTACGCCGGCGCGGAGGCCGTCAATGTAACGTTGTTGCAGCCCTTGGCTTCGATTTTGAACCCGATTATCGGATTTGAAGGCTTGCCGGCACCGCTCTACGATTTGTGGGCACCTCTTTCCTACCAGCTGGGCAAGGCAGTTTTCTTTGATAATCCTTTGGGTCCGTACCTGCTGGCTCCGGTGGGTATAGCTGCTGTTGTTTTCATCGTCGTGTTGGCTGTTTCGCTCCTCGTGTTTTTCTTATACGTCTTGCCGGTATTGTTGGAAGCCATTTCCCCTACCCTGAGGGCATTATCCTTTTCTCCTATTTTTGGTGCGTTAACCGCGATTGCCTGAGTGCTGTCGACTTTCGCGGAAGCCGGCCTCCGTGCACTGAGTGTGGATCCCCCGACGCGTCACCGGCGTGTCGCGTCGTCAGATTCACAGTCAGCGGCCCGGCCACGGCCACTTGCGTCGAGCGGGCTTGTCCTCGGGCACCGGTTTGAGCTCGACACCCTTGTAGACCGCGAGATAGACGTCGATGGTCGTGACGATGACGATCATCAGCACCGGGCCGATGATGATTCCCCACGGGCCGAACATCGAGATCCCGGAGAACACCGACAGCAACATCAGTGCCGAATTCAGCCGGGCATCCCGCGGCACCAGGATCGGCCGCAGGAAGTTGTCGATGTTGGTGACCACCACCAGGTGGAAGAGGACCACGAACAGCCCGCCGCCGATATTGCCGAACAGCATCATGCCCACCCCGAACGGGATGGTGATGATGCCGCCGCCCAGCGGGATGATCGACAACGCGGTCAGCACGATCGCGAAGATGAAGAAACCGTGGTGGAAGCCCGCGATATAGATCGACGCGGCGCCCGCGACACCCTGGCAGAAGGCGATGACGAACTGACCGTTGACGGTGCCGCGCACCATCGACCCCATCTTCTGCAGATACAGGTCGGTCACCTCGTCGCCGAGCGGGTTCAGCTGGCTGATCAATATCCGCATCCGGTCGCGGTGCACCAGCAGAGCGACGAACACGTACAGAAAGATGATGGCCGAGGTGATCATGCCGGCGAGGCTGCCCGCCGTGTTCTGCAGCACTCCCAGCAGCCAGTGGCCGACGTTCTGGGCGGCCGAGACCATCGCCTTGCGCAGCGTCTCCGCGGTGACGGTGACATGCACGAACGGCACCCGGGACAGGAACTCGTTAACCAGGTGCAGGGTCTTGTCGCCGAGGCTGCTCAGATCGGTCGAGCGGACCCATCCCGCCACCGAGTCGATCATCCGGGCGATCTGCACGATGGCCAGCGTCACCAGCAGTCCCACCGGCACGATCACAATGGCTAGTGCCGACAGCAGGGTGGCGGCCGCCGACAGACCAGTGCCCAGGCGCTTGTTGAACCAGTTGAACAGGGGCGTGAACAGATACGCGCCGACCGCGGCCACCACGATGAGGACGAAGTAGTTGCGCAGGAAGTACGCCCCGAACGCCAGGGCGACGAGGGTGAACACTGCCAGGGCGCGTTTCTGGGTGAGCGTGAATTCGGTGTTCATGCCTGGACCGAGACCGCCCTCCGCATCAGTGTTGAGGCAACTTTAGCGGCAGCGGGACCGAATCAGGGGTCAACTCCTTCAAAGCTTTTCAGCAGTTCCGGGTCCGGCAGCTCCATCTGTAGGTAGAGGTCGATGCGGGTGATCTGGCCGGTGTCGTTGAACCGGTAAACCGACAGGGAATTCACCACGCTGGTGAAATCGCCTACGGCACTGTGCTCTTCGAGCTCGAGGAAGATCAAGTCCGCAGCCTCGGTGAGCCGTCGAAAGGAGCACCGCCAGGTCGACGACGTCGCCCAAGTGGTCAGGAAGTCCGTGTACGCCGGCCAGTCCATCACCTCCTTGAACGCGCCCACCCGTTCGAATTCATCGACGGCGACGAGCTCGGCGAGAGCGCCCCAGTTCTGAACCCCGAAGCCGGGGCTTTTGGCTTCGTGCACAAGACGATCGACCGTCATGCAGTATTCGAGCACCGTGCGGGCGTGGCCGGTGTAGTCGCCGATGACGTCGGCTACCTGACGGTCGACCTGCTGGTTCACCGGGATTCCCCGGACTTCGCCAGCCGGAGTTCGAGCAGTTCCACGTATTCGCTGGTGCCCTGGAACGGGCCGTGTACGCCGATCGCGATATCGAGGAATGCGTTGTATTCGTCGTTGACGTGGGTCTCCCAGCGAGTCAGTTCACCCGCGTCATTGGTTTCGATGAAACTGTAGGAGTAGAAGCCCATCTGGACGCCGTCGGTGGTGTGCCCCTCCCACCGGGTTTTCATCACCAGCCCGTTGGCGGCGGGCCAGTATTTGAAGTCGCTGGGCTTCCAGTCCGGAAAGCTCAGCGAGTAGACCTTGGCTTCCAGCGTCGAAGCCCGTGCGGTGTCTTCGGGGAACTCGCTGAACCGGAACACCTGATCACCGGTGAAATACGGCGAGACGTAGACGCCGTCCTCGGCGAACGTCCACGCTTGCGCGAACGCCTCGCCGTTCTGCACCCCCTGGCGCAGGTATGCATCCCGATAGGCCTCGGCCATGCGGCCGTGATGGGCAATGCGCTCTTGCAGATTCATCGCTCTTCCTCCGTACTGCCGGCCATGTACCGGTCGATGACCGAGTGGTAGTGGCCGATGACGATCTCCTCGCGCACCAGGGACATGTGGTTCAGCCGGCTGTTGCGAAGCCCGAGCTGCTGGCGCGGCATCTGCTCGTAATCCTGTTGCAGCGCTTCGAAATACTTGTAACTACCCGGTTCGGTGACATCGGTCAGCTCGACGTGGAATGCGTCGCGGTGCTCGGCCGGCAGGAACATGTAACTGCTGACATGCCACAGGCACCGGTTCGGGTCGCCGTCAGGGTGTGGCACGGCCATGATCACGTGGCATTCGCCGGCGCGGACCGTCATGAAGTAATTCGGGAACAGCACCCAGCCCTGGTTGTCGCTCATCTGGTCGTCGGTCAGGGCGCTGACATCCAGGCCCATCGCGGTCAGCGTGTCACGCGTAGCCTGCTGCAACAACTTTCGCGCCGTGACATCGGCCGGGAAGTCGACGGACCCGTCCGCCCGCCGATACCCGGCGACCAGTTCCTGGAACCGCGGGATCACCGCAGCGGTGGACGGGAACGTCTCGGGCAGGTCCAGGATGCCCTCGACCTGCTTGTCCGCACTGGCGCCCCGAACCTCGAAGGGTGCCACTGCGACACAGTGGTTTTCGAAGAACCGGTAGCGCGTGGTGGCCGGGTCGATCGTCAGCACGCCGAGCAGCTGTGGGTGGATGCCGTTGATGTGATAGCCCTCCTCGAAGGCGTCCATGACGACCTTCCAGTTGCAGTCCAAGGGTTCCCGCACATCCATCACGGCGACCATCTCGTCCAGGTGGTAGGGCGCGAGCAGCTCGACCACCTCCGGCCCCAGGAACTCGCGCAGCGGCTGCGCGTTCGGGTCGGGGTTGATGAAAATGAATCCGGCGAAGGTGTCGACCGGCACCTGCAGCAGCGAGTTCTCGCCCTTGTCGATCGGGCCGGCCAGACTCTCGCGCAGCATGCCCCGCAGTCGCCCGTCCAGGTCGTAGGACCACAGGTGGTACTGACAGAGCAGTCCGCGCTTGGCATTTCCGGTTCGGCCCGTGCACAGCGTGTTGCCGCGATGCCGGCAGGCGTTGACGAATCCACGGAGCGTGCCGTCTTTGCCATGGACGATGAGGAACGACTGGTCGAGTATCCGGTACTGCTTCCAGTCGCCGACCCTGGGAAGCTCGTCGACCCGGCCCGCAATCTGCCAGACCCGCATCCAGATCCGCTCGCGCTCCACCGCCGCGTATTCGGCCGAGGTGTATCGGTCGGTGGAAATCCGCAGGTTGAATGTGTCGCCGCCGATGTCGGCCAGTCCGAGGCCCAGGCCCGAGTGGGGGTCAACCCACCGTCCCGGCCGAAGTGCTTGTGTCAACGCTGCACGCTCCTTGTCTGGAAGCACCGGTGATCCCGAACACTAGAATACATTCGCGTATAATTTATACAAGGCCGTATATGAATGACGCCGATGTATATCGTCGATGTGGAAGGATCGGACCGTGCCGCAGCGGTGGACCCGGGAGCGACGTCTGGAGCACACCCGGAACCTGTTGCTGGACGCGGCGGAGGAAGTTTTCGCGCGCGAGGGACTGGTGGGGTCGGCACTGGAAGACATCGCCGAGGCCGCGGGCTACACGCGAGGAGCGATCTACTCCCACTTCGGGACGAAGGAAGAACTTTTCCTGGCCGTCATCGAGCGCCAGCGCCAGCGATTCCTGGACGGGTTCACCGCGGTCATCGAATCTTTCCACCGGCGCAGCGACATCGATCTGGACGAACTCGCCAACCGGTGGCGGGACATGAGCCAGGGCACCGACCGCGCTGCGCTGGGATACGAATTCACGCTCTTCCTGCTGCGCAATCCGCAGGCGCGGGAGCGACTCGCCGAGCAGAGATGGGAGACGGTGCGGTCGCTGGGAGAGTTCATCAGCACCAACGTGGCACGCCTTGGCGCGACGCTGACCATGCCGGCCGAAACGCTGGCCCGGGTGATTCTGGCCGTCAATGACGGCATCACTCTCGGCAGTCATCTTGACGGGGAAGACCTCTATCGCCCGTACCTCGAGCTGATCGTCTCCAGCATCGGCGGCCGGTGATTAAAGTGGTTTGGACGCTTCAGCCGTGGTCAACGGATGTCTGGGGCGGTGCACGGGAAGAGGAGTTCGAGCGCGATGGCGACCGAGGTAGTCGAAACCGGATATGGCCCGGTCCGGGGTGGCGACGACGGTCGCGTCAAGTTCTGGAAAGGCGTCCGGTACGCGGCACCGCCGCTGGGTGACCTGCGTTTCCGGGCGCCCGAGCCCCCGCAGCGGTGGACCGAGGTCGCCGACGCCACCGAATACGGCCCGGCCTGCCCTCAGCCGGTGGTCCCGAGGATGCCCCTGGATCTGGGGGCGCCGCTGGGTGAGGACTGCCTGCGGCTGAACATCTGGGCACCACGGGATGCACAGCCCGGTGCCGGGAAGCCCGTGATGGTGTGGCTGCACGGCGGCGCGTACGTACTGGGTTCGGGCAGCCAGCCGCTCTACGACGGCCGCGCGCTGGCGGGCACCGGTGACGTCATCGTGGTCACGCTCAACTACCGGATCGGCGCGCTGGGATTCCTGGACCTGTCGTCGTTCACTACCGGGCAGCGACGTTTCGACTCGAACATCGGGCTGCGTGACGTGCTGGCCGCGCTGGTGTGGGTTCGCGACAACATCGCGGCGTTCGGCGGTGACCCGGCCAACGTCACCGTCTTCGGCGAATCCGCGGGCGCCGGCCTGGTCACCACGCTGCTCGCCTGCCCGGCCGCCGAGGGTCTGTTCGTGCGCGCGATCGCGCAGAGTTCCCCGGCCACCTCGGTGTACGACCGGGAGCGGGGGCACCGGGTCGCCCTCACCCTGTTGGAGAAGCTGGATATCGGCGCATCGGAGCTACAGAAGCTGATCGAGGTGCCCACCGAGGCGCTGGTCGCGGCCACGCAGGAAGTGTTCAACGAAGTGCCCGTGCGCAATCCCGGCACGCTGGCCTTCGTCCCGATCGTCGACGGAGACCTGCTGCAGGACTATCCCGTCAAGCTGGCGCAGGAAGGACGGTTGTTGCCCGTCCCGTTGGTGATCGGGACCAACAAGAACGAGGCGGCGCTGTTCAAGTTGATGCGCTCGCCGCTGATGCCGATCACCCCGCGCGCCATCACGTCGATGTTCGACCAGATCGCCGCCGAGCAGCCCGACCTACAGCTGCCGACCGTGGACGAGATCGGGTCGGCATACTCGGGCCGGCACAAGTCCCGGGTGGTGAGCATGGCGACCGACATCGGTTTCCGGTTGCCGACGATGTGGCTGGCTCAGGGGCACAGCGCGGTGGCGCCGGTGTACCTGTACCGGTTCGACTACTCGACACCGCTGTTCAAGCTGCTTCTGGTGCGCGCCGCCCATGCCACCGAATTGCCCTACGTCTGGGGCACTCTCGGCGGCCCCCAGGATGTGACGCTCAAGCTCGGCGGGGCGCGAACCGCGACGGCGGTGTCCACGCGGATGCAGACCCGGTGGATCAATTTCGCCACCGACGGTGAGCCGGCCGGCCCGTCCGGTGAACTGCCGTGGCCGCGCTACGACGAGACTGACCGGGCGTGCCTGGTCATCGACAAGGTCGACACCATCAGGCGCGACGTCGACGCGCGGATCCGGGATGCCTGGGGCGCTGAGATGGTGAGCTTCCGGTAATCGCCCGCTATTTCTTCGCTTTCGCCTCGGCCTTCATCTTGTGGAACAGGTCGACGTAGTACGGCAGGCATTCTTTGAGCGCCTGTTCGGTGGTGAACAGGGGCTCATAGCCCAGGTCGCGGCGGGCCTTATCGATCGAGAAGTAGTTGTTGATGGCCACCCGCTCGATCGCCAACGGCTCGAGAAGTGGTGCGGGAGCACCGAATTGGAAGTGCAGCCGTTGCCATGCCGTCATCGCCAGGCGCACTGGTGGTGCCGGAATCCGTATGGTGGGCCATTTCTCGCCGCACGCCTCCACCACCGGGCGGGCGAACTCGAACATGTTGATCGGTTCGCCGTCGTTGATGAAGTACGCCTGACCGGGCGCGCTGCCGCCCGGCACCAGGTGCTCGCCGGCCAGGATGAAGCCGTGAATCAGATTGTGCACGTACGAGTTGTCCAGCTTCACCGACTTGGGCCCGACCAGGACCTTGGTGTGGCCCTTGATCACGCTTTCGAAGAGCTTGCGGAACATCGTCTGGTCACCGGTGCCCCAGATGCCGCTGGGCCGGATCGAGCAGGTGAGCATCCCGTCGACACCGTTCTGGGACAGCACGTACTTCTCGGCGGCCACCTTGGTCTCGGTGTACAGATCGTTGAACCGCTTGGTGTAGGGCATCGTCTCGTCGCCGTTGGCGATGTTCTGGCCTTCCATCACCACGCTGTTGGAGGCGGTGTAGACGAACCGTTTGACGCCGGCCTTCTGGCCGGCTTCCACCAAGTTCTGAGTGCCGCCGAGGTTGACCGAGAAACTGCGCTGCCGGTATTCCTCGGTCACCGATGCGCCGCCCATCAAGTCGATGATGGCCGCGGTGTGGATGATCGTGTCGATGCCGTCGACCGCCGCTTCGCAGACCGCCTTGTCGGTGATGTCGCCCTGCAGCACTTCCAGTTTCGGGTGCTGCGGCAACGGCGAGGGGGCGCGGTCGAAGGAGCGGACCCGATGGCCCCGCTCCAACAAGGTCTTCACCAGGTTGGCGCCGACGAAGCCGGAGCCTCCGGTGACCAGGACGCTGCCGAGGTCGGTTGTCAGTGATGGATCACCCATGCCGGAGAGAATAACTGAAACGTGTTCCAGTTCGGAACCAAGTTAGCGGACGAGTTTTGCTGACGTCAGCTTTCCGCGGCGTCGCCGGAGGCCAGGGCGTCGGTGATGCGTTGGCGGGCGCCAGCTAAGTGCTCTTCGCACCGTTTGGCTAGTTGCTCGCCCCTTTCCCAGAGCTTCAGCGACGCGTCGAGATCGAGCCCGCCCTGCTCGAGAAGTCGCACCACTTCGATTAGCTCATCTCGGCAATTTTCATAGCCAAGCTGACTAATAGGCGTAATCGGCGACGCCTTCTGCTGGTCGTCAGGAACCATCGGAACGCCCTTCACTCACCGCGGTGACGGCGCCGTCGGCGACCCGCACCCGCAGCCTGGTGCCGGCCGGCGCGTCGTCGACGGAACGCAGGATCTGCCCGTCCTCGTGTGACGGGTCTTCGGACAGGACCTGGACCACGGCATAGCCGCGGGCCAGAGTGGCCGCCGGGCCCAGGGTGGACAGCCGCGCGCTCAGGTGGCCGACCCGCTCGGTCTCCACCGCGACCATGCGGTTGATGTCGCGGCGCAGCGCGGTTCGGGCACGGTGCACCTCGTCGCTGCGGCTGGTGACCATCCGCAGCGGGTCGGCCAGCACCGGACGGCTGCGCAACTGGGCCAGCGACCGCTCCTCCCGGGACACCCAGTTGCGCAGCGCCTGGGCATTGCGCCGGCGCAGGTCGGCAATCAGGCGTTGTTCGGCCGAGGTATCGGGGACCACCTTCTTCGCCGCGTCGGTCGGGGTGGCGGCGCGCAAGTCGGCCACCAGATCGCAGAGCGGATTGTCCGGCTCGTGCCCCACGGCGCTGATCACCGGTGTGCGACAGGCCGAGATTGCCCGGCACAGGGTCTCGTCGGAGAACGGCAGCAGGTCCTCCACGCTGCCGCCGCCACGGGCGATCACGATCACGTCGACCTCGGGGTGCCCGTCGAGTTCGCGCAGCGCCTCGACGACCTGCGCGACGGCGTTCACCCCCTGCACGGCGGCGTGGCGGATCGCGAATCGCACTGCGGGCCAGCGTGCTTCGGCCACCGTCGTGACATCGCGCTCGGCGTGGCTGGCCCGGCTGGTGATCAACCCGATCATGTTGGGCAGGAACGGGATCGGGCGCTTGAGTCGGGGGTCGAACAAACCCTCGGCGTCCAGCAGCCGGCGTAACCGCTCGATGCGGGCCAGCAGCTCACCCACACCGACGGCGCGAATTTCGCTGAGCCGCAACGAGAATGTGCCGCGGCCGGTATAGAAGGACGGCTTACCGCAGACCACCACCTGGGTGCCCTCGGTCAGACGCACCGGCGCGTTGAGCACCAGATCACGCGAACACGTGACGGTGAGGGACATATCGGCCGCCGGGTCGCGCAACACCATGAATACGGTGCCGGAGTTGGGCCGCATGTTGATCTGGGCCAGTTGGCCCTCCACCCAGACCGTGCCCAGCTTGTCGATCCAGCCCGCCACCCGGATGGCGACCGCGCGAACCGGGAACGGATTCTCAGCCGAGTTAGCGACGGCGCCGCTCACTTCGCGGTCGCGCGGGTGATCCTGTTGGCGAGCAGCGTCTGGAACGGTGCGCGGGCCTTGGTGGCCTGCTCGTAAGCCAGCAGGGCTTCGAGGTCGGCGACATCCAGCGACTGCAGGCGGGCGCGCAACTGCGCCAGAGTGAGCTGGGGGTAGTCGAGTTCGTTAGCTACCGCGGGTGCCGGGACGCTAGCCGCCGCGGCCGACTTCTGGCGCGTCGAGACCGGTTGGGTCGGGGCATCCGGGGAGCCGGACTCGGCGGTGTCGGACACCGAGTACAACGCGAACCGGCCCTCGGCGCGGCGTTCCTCGACGCCGTCAACCGGAAGGCTCGAGAACCCGCCGGCGCCGCCGTCGATAACTTCCAGATCCTCGTCGAAGGTGGCCCACTCGGGTTGCTCGTCCTTGGGCGGGAAGATGTTCTCCAGTGTCGTGTCACCCTTGATGACCAGCTCGGCGAGGTTCTGCTGAAAACGCATCACCAGGTGCGCCGCCTGGCTGGCCAGCGTCATCGGGTACATCAGGATGGTTCGCGGGAGCCGCATCGTCTCCTCGACGGCGACTGTTGCCGCGCCGACGAGCAGCCGAACCCCGTACGGTGCAGTAGCCATGCGTCCCAGCCTGCCTCAAGCAGCGGCTAACTCCAAGCTGGCGGCCATGAAATAGCGGATCCGTGTCGGTGGAACGTACCCTGATGGGCATGGCGCCGACTATTGACATGGGGATTCCCGGTGCGGTGAGTTCGGTGGCTTCCGAGGGCACGCCGGATCGCAAGCGGGTGCTGCTGGCCGAGCCACGCGGCTACTGCGCGGGGGTGGACCGGGCCGTGGAGACGGTGGAGCGTGCGCTGGAGAAGCACGGCGCTCCCGTCTACGTGCGGCACGAGATCGTGCACAACCGGCATGTGGTGGACACGCTGGCCAGGGCGGGCGCGGTCTTCGTCGAGGAGACCGACCAGGTCCCGGAGGGCGCCATCGTCGTCTTCTCCGCGCACGGCGTCGCCCCGACGGTCTACGAGGCCGCTGCCGAACGCAACCTGCAGACCATCGACGCCACCTGCCCACTGGTCACCAAGGTGCACAACGAGGCCAAGCGCTTCGCCCGTGCCGACTACGACATCCTGTTGATCGGTCACGAGGGTCACGAGGAGGTCGTCGGCACGGCCGGGGAAGCTCCCGACCATGTGCAGTTGGTCGACGGTGTCGAGGCCGTCGACAAGGTCACCATCCGTGACGAGGACAAGGTGGTGTGGCTCTCCCAGACCACCCTGTCGGTCGACGAGACCATGGAGATCGTCGAGCGGCTGCGGCAGCGTTTCCCCAAAATGCAGGATCCGCCCAGTGACGACATCTGCTACGCGACGCAGAACCGCCAGGTCGCGGTCAAGGCGATGGCGCCCGAATGCGAGCTGGTGATCGTCGTCGGGTCCCGTAACTCGTCGAACTCGGTGCGCCTGGTCGAAGTGGCGCTGAATGCGGGGTCGCGCGCGGCGCACCTGGTGGACTGGGCTGACGACATCGACCCGGCCTGGCTGGACGGCGTCACCACCGTCGGCGTGACGTCCGGGGCGTCGGTACCCGAAGTGCTGGTCAGCGGAGTGCTGGAGCGGTTGGCCGAGTACGGCTACGACATGGTGCAGCCGGTGACGACGGCCAACGAGACGCTGGTGTTCGCGCTGCCCCGGGAAATCCGGCCGGCCCGGCCGCGCGCGTAGCCGACCTACTCCCAGGACTCCGGCTGCGGGCGGCGCGGCGTGCGCGGCCGGCTCCGGCGGTCCGAACGCGGTTCGTCACGGCGTTCGTCGCGCGGTTCGCTGCGCGGAGCCTCGCCGCGGTAGCGAACCTGGGAAATCGGGTGGTGCGTCGGATTGGCGCCGTTAGACCCGTTGGTGCGCCTGCTGCGCGACTCGTACGGCGGCTCATAGGGCGGGTAGGGCTCGTAGCCGCTCCCGCGGCGCTCGTGGCGGCTGCGGCGCTCACCACGTTCGGAGGGCTGGGAGGGCTGGGGCCGTTCGTAGCTTTCGTACGGGTTGAACCGGCTGCTGCGGGGCTCAGGCCGCTCGTAGGACCGCTCAGTCGGCCTTTCGGTCGAGCGCGGCCGCTCATAGGGGCTGCGCCGCGGGTGCGGCTCGCGGCGCATTTCCCGGGGCGGGTGTGCCCCCAGGTCCGAATCGCCGTCCGGGCGCCGGCGACGCGGCCGCGGCGGCACGTCGGACCGGTCGTACTCGGTGGTGTCGGCAGGCGGAACCGTGCTCCTGCGGCTACTGCGGCGCGGACGTTCCCCGCCCGGTTCGTAGGCGTCCTCCGGTCGTGCGTGCCGCGACCGGGTGCGGGCCGGGCGCTGCGCCGAGCGGCTGGTGCTCCGGGTGGTCCGGCTGGTGCGGGCGGCGCGGCCTTTCGAGTGGGCCGGCGCCGCGTCCGCGTCGGGGTCGTCGTAGGAGTCGCCGGCCAACAGTGAGCTCAGTTTGGCGACGAACCCGCTGAGCAAGGGCGGCCGATCCGCCGGGGTGTCTTTCGTCGCCGCATCCGCGCCTTCGACGGCGGTCCGGCTGTTCTTGCCCAGGTACCAGCGGATCAGGCCGATCAGCAGGATGAATCCTGCGGTGCCCAGCATCAGCGGGAAGCGCTCGATGAGCGGATAACCGCAGTTGATCAACAGGTCCTTGAATTTGTCCACCTTGCCGCCGTGGAACAGCCAGTAAGCGCCGGGCACGGTGCAGAACAGGATCAGTGGCGGCTGGATGACCGCGGTGAACACGGCCGCCTGCCGTACCGCCAGGACGGCCGCCACGCAGCCGGCGATGTACAGGCTGGCGAAAGTGTGGGTCAGCTCCTTGTGGCCGGCGTCGAACGCGTACCCCAAAGCCGTTGCTCCAACGGCGATGAGAACCGCCGCCCACCACGGCACACCTGGGATGCTGGGCACGATGGAGCGGTGGCTTGCCTCCACCGCCGCTCTCTCCCGCTGCGCTGACACATAATGACCGTACCGGCTGTCCGGCCAAAGGCCCGTATATCGCTGGACAGCGATCGCTGGCGTGCCCCCTAAACTTGGTTTCCCGTGAGCCTAAGCCTGGGAATCGTGGGTCTGCCCAACGTCGGAAAATCGACCTTGTTCAATGCGCTGACCCGCAACAACGTGTTGGCGGCCAACTATCCGTTCGCAACGATCGAACCCAACGAGGGTGTGGTCTCGCTGCCGGATCCGCGCCTGGACAAGCTGGCAGAGCTTTTCGGATCTGCTCGCGTCGTGCCGGCGCCGGTGACCTTCACCGACATCGCCGGGCTGGTCAAAGGGGCGTCGGAGGGCGCCGGACTGGGCAACAAGTTCCTCGCCCATATCCGCGAATGCGACGCGATCTGTCAGGTGGTGCGGGTGTTCGCCGACGACGATGTGACGCATGTCTCCGGCAAGGTCGACCCCCGCTCCGACATCGAGATCGTGGAGACCGAGCTAATCCTGGCGGACCTGCAAACGCTGGAGCGCGCCCTGCCCAGGCTGGAGAAGGAAGCGCGCACCAACAAGGAGCGCAAACCGGTGCACGAGGCCGCCGTCGCGGCACAGCAGATCCTCGACAGCGGCAAGACGCTGTTTGCTGCGCAGGTGGACACATCTTTGCTGCGCGAGCTGAACCTGCTGACCACCAAGCCGTTTCTGTACGTGTTCAACGCCGACGAGTCGGTGTTGACCGATGCCGCACGCATCGCCGAGTTACGCGAGCTCGTCGCACCCGCGGATGCCGTGTTCCTGGATGCCGCAATCGAATCCGAGCTCATCGAACTCGACGACGAGTCCGCGGCGGAACTGCTGGAGTCCATCGGCCAGACCGAGCGCGGCCTGGATGCGTTGGCGCGCGCCGGATTTCATACGTTGAAGCTGCAGACCTACCTGACCGCGGGCCCGAAGGAGGCGCGCGCCTGGACGATTCACCAGGGCGACACCGCGCCCAAGGCGGCCGGCGTGATCCACACGGACTTCGAGAAGGGCTTCATCAAGGCCGAGATCGTCTCCTACGACGACCTCATCGCGGCCGGGTCGATGGCGGCGGCCAAGGCGGCCGGCAAGGTCCGGATGGAAGGCAAGGACTACGTGATGGCCGACGGGGACGTGGTGGAATTCCGGTTCAACGTTTAAACATGCAGGTTAACGCTGGTCTAACCGCTATCGGTCCGCGCTGGGTCCGCAGCGGTTGCCAGCGCATCGGCGAACATCGCCGCCGCAGCCTTCCGGGTCCGGTCCTCTGCGTTCGGCCAGCGGTGCGCGTAAGTCGCGAGGGTGACGGTAGGGGATTTGTGGCCCATTGCCCGCTGGACCGTCACCACGTCGCACCCCTCGGCGATCAGGCCCGACGCGAAAAAATGCCGAAGATCATGAAGCCGGTAATCCACTCCTGCCGACGCCTTCGCCTTACGCCACAGGTACCCAACGGAATTCTGGTGTAGCGGGTGTTCACCCTCGCCGGGGAATAGCCAGCGGTTTGGATCGTCGCCGGGTACCTGGACCCGGACATGTTCGCTGAGAAGTTGAATCAGCCCTTCGGGTGCGTACACGGTCCGGTTGCTGCCGTACTTGGGTGGCCGGATCTCCACTTGCTTTCCGTTGACGCGCTGGACTTGCCGGTCCACGCGGATTTCCTTGCGAATGAAGTCGATATCGGAGACCTTGAGTGCCGCAGCCTCACCTAAGCGAAGGCCCGCGAAGGCGCACAGGCCGATGAACGCTGTGAACTTTTCGGGGGATTTCCGGAGTAGTGCGCCGACCTCGCCAGCGTCGGGGATCATTAGCCCATCGTCGTCGGTACCCTCCGGCCGATTGAGGCGGGGGAGTCGAACGTTCAGTGTCACGTCGAACGGGATGGCCCGATCAGCCACCGCCGCACGAATCACTGACCGTACGTTGCCGAAGCGGGTGCGGATCGTGCTCGGCTCTAATTCCCTTTCCTGCATAGCTTTTATCCATGATTGGATATGCGAGGGGCGTAGCCGCTCTAGTTCGATGTTGCCGAAGGTGACCGTTCCGGCAGCTAGGTTCATGGCTTTGACGGTGCCCGCCGTCCATGGCTGATCAGGGGACCACTGGTCGTAGAATTCGCTGAATGTGATGCGGCCGTTGCGGTTTGCGTATTCGCCCCGGGCAACCGACTTGAGGTGTTGCTTGGCGGCACGCTCACTAGCGAAGCTGGCCGAACACTCCCGCCCATCGTCGTTCACCCAGCGGGCCCGGTACTGCTTGCCGGTTCCCCGGCGGGGTTTGGGGTTGCCGTCGCGGTCGTGCCAGCGGTCCTCGACGTAGCCAATGGCGGAGGGTAGGCGTTTGCTGGTCATGCTGAAATCGTAGGTTGTACGTCAATCCCTACCCGTCGCCCCGGACTGTGGCGGCGCGTTGGTCCCGTACCCACTGGTCCACGTCGTCGCGGGAGTAGACCACCCGCCGACCCAACCGGAAAGATTTCGGTCCTTTGTTCTGGTGACGCCACCACCGGAGAGTTGGCACGGGTGTCCCTAAGTAATCGGACAGTTGTTGCGTATCGAAATGTTCCACGCTCACCGAATCTAGCCCGACACTACCGGCAGCAGGGTGCAGGCACGCCAAGCAAGAAAAACTGTGCGCTATTACGAAACTTAGAGCAACTTAGTATTACATTTTAGGCTGCACACGAACATGCGAATGCACTCGTTGGGGAACTCGGTAGACTCCAAGAGCGCTGGAACAGAAACTTAGAAGCCTCTTTGTCCTTTTCGGGTCCTCGTTTTTCTCAATCATTGGCACATCAGTTGTCGATCATAATGCCAGATCAAGTAGGGTAAACCATCGCTAGGTATAGGGATAGGTAAAGGGATAGGTGAAGGTTAAGGGAGGGGGAAGGAATTAGAGCAATTCCCCAACTAAGGGGCCGGGACACGACCATCGCCCTGTCGCACACACGTTCGATCCGCATGCTATGCTCAAAGCAGTAGCGTTTGATTTTTCACGGAGCTCATAAAGCCTTGACCCGCATCAACACCAACCGGGTGAATACCGATTTCAACTTCACCGATGTCGCCGCCGACGAGCGCGTCCGCAATCTCCCCGGCATTGATTCACCCGCCGCCCTGTATTTCCTGTTGCAGATGTACGCGATGAGGTTAACCGCCACTACCGGCAGCGAGTTCGTGGACGGCGAGTTTCCGCGCGCCGAGGCCCTGGCCCGCGTCCCCGGCCTCACCGAGGAAACCCTGACTGTCTTGGAGTCGGCCGGGCTGGTTTGGCCGGTCGGGGTGATCCAAATGGATCAACCTGTTACAGCTGTAAGACCTGGCGGTGACAGGTGGTGTGTCGAGTTCTCCACGCCCCAGACCACGCATGAATTCTTGCAGGCCAGCGCAGGCAGGAGCGCGAACGCGAATGCGGCCAAGAAAGCCAAGAGGATCAGATCCGCTGAGTTGGCGGCGAAGGCTGAGGAGAAGCGTGCCAGGCACGCTGAGTCCCAACGCCGTTACGTGGAGCGCAAGAACGCCACCGTGGACGATCCACCCGACCCATTCGATGGACCCCCGGAGTTCGAGGTGTCCGAAGACGACCGTCGTTTGCTGCGTGAGCAGCAGAGTGGGTCGCGGCCCTACCCGCTGTGCGCCAATTGCAGTAAGCCCTACCGGGGCGACGGATGCCAGAACTGTGGGCAGCAGTATGACGCCAAGGGATCACCCGGTATGCCGTGTCGCTGCGGCAACTTCATTGCCTTCGCAGCTCCACGCGACAGGCTGACCGAGATTTGCCCGAATTGCACCAAGGAGCCGGTTAGTGCAGACACTGCATTCTGACGAACCCCGCTTCAACACCGATCCCGCGCTGGCTGAGCGCCGCAGACTGTTCATCAGGCACACGGAGGTCCTGGCGCACCGTCTGCTACTGGCATTCCTCGAAGATGATCCGGCCGAGCGCGCCTTGCAGGTTCTGGCGGTGGCGAACGATTCCGGCATCCGCGCCGAGCGGTGGGAGTTGTCGTGTCAGACCGCGATGGCCGCTGCAAATTTCTGGCGGCAAACCGATGCGGAGTTGGGCCGGAGGTTGATCCTGGCGCGACTGCTTGAGCTTACGGAGATCGACGCCGCTTGAACGAATCGGACAGGTGCCCAGATTGCGGCCGGTATCTCCCCCGTGGACTAACGGCCCGGCTTCTCTGCGTCACGTGCCGTAACGCCGAATGGGTTGCAATGCAGAGGGAATGGATCAATGACAACGGATAGACCAACCCTGCTGCAGCCCGACCCGAAGACCCTTGTGGTGTCCTACCATCCCTATCGGGACGGTGACGCGGTGTCGCTCCAGTTCAGCGATCCCGAGCGCGGCCGGTACGTCCTGGCGTTTTCCCCGGAGATGACCAACTACCTTGCGACCCTGTTCGCCACGGCGGTCAAGTCACCACGGATAGGCGCTATAGCCGATCAGATCAGGGCTGCGCAACGGGAGAACGGGGCGTGAGTGCCACGCCGAGACACGTTCCGGCCCCGCCGCATACATTTTCATGCGGCACCTGATTTCGGCCCGCAGAACGCAAATCAGGGCCGAAGCAGTTGAGCAATCTCGGCTACCGATTCTGGAACGTCGGGGACGATGGCAGACTGCTCTCCCCGTTCGCGGGCAACCCGCTGCCCGACGACGGTATGGCCGTCGCACATTGTCCACGCCACCCAGCACCCGGCCTAGCGTGCCAGTGCGGCATCTCGTACTACTCCACGTCAGACGACATCAGACGGGCAATTACGGCGTTCCCGATCATGCCCGAAGGCGCGGTCACCATCGGTGAGATCGGCTGGCCGGTCATGCCAAACAACAGACCACAGCTGTATTTCGACTCTCTCGACATACCGATGGTCGGACCACCGGCTATGCGTGCACGCACATACACCCTGCGGGCTATCTACACCGAGCGGAACATGCCCAACATCTACACCGTGCCGATGGTCCGCGCGCTGGACGATCTAAAGACAGTGATCCAGTGAATATCACCGGCGAAACGGTTTCGATCTACCGAGGTACCCGCGACAAGTTCGGCGACAAGACCGAAACTCTGGTCGGCACTATCTCCAACGCTCTCTACCAACCAGCCACCGGGCCGACCATCCGGTACGACTCAATCGGAGAATTCGGCGAAGCGTCGAAATCGGAAGCCGGGTGGTGGCTCCCGCGGTCCAGCGCGGTAAAAGCCCACGACAAAGATCGAATCGTCAGCGGCACAAGAACATACCGGGCAATTGGCGACCGCCAATGGGATATGGACCATCCAATCAACCTTTCCAATCTCGGATACTATTTCATCACAACGGAATTGGTGATGTAATGCTCAAGCCGTGCCTGACCTGCGGTGAGCTATCAGGCGAATCCCGCTGTCCCACACATAGATCGAACAAACCATCACCCACCGAACGCGGATACGGTTGGCACTGGGACAAATTGAGCCGTGCCGCCCGCCGGCTCCAGCCGTGGTGTTCGGAGTGCTTTTCCACCAACGACTTACAGCTACACCATACGGAATCTGGTTGGCAGCTTATTGCAGACGGTAAACGCCCAACCCTCAAACACGTCGCGGCGGGCCTATTCGTCCCCCTATGCGGTGAATGCAACCGCAGCAAACCCCCCGTACGGCCACCGAAACAGTGGGCTTGACAAACCCGGCGCAATGCTATCTCGGCGGTACACAGGAAACACAAATCCAGCAAACCACCATGAGTGCCGCGCACACCACCCGCAACCTGCGGGTATGTCAAATGTGTTGCATAGCAATAAGCTCATGTCAGCAAAAACGTTGCAACACAACAACACTGAATCGCGCTGAATCACATTGCACAACAACGCATCTCACCCACCCGCCACCCATCCTGTCCAACACCCCCGGGGGGTACCCAGCAAACGCGACCACAACTCGACCCGTCCCGGTCGCCGTCCACAATTAATTACCTTACCTAATTACCTTATTCGTATTGCGAATTAGCCATTCTTTCCAGCAAATACGCCATTCTTCACCCGGGAAATGCGAGTGTTGAATTCGCGAATCATTAAGTAGCGCATACCTTTTCGATAGAGCTTGAGAAATTAGAGCAGGACCCAAGGCGCGCGTTGACCCATCGCCAATTCCCTTTATTCCCAACGGTTTACCGTCAGAACAGTTCGACCAGTTCTGCCGTGAGTTCCTAGTGGTCACAAAGGGTTTCGGTGCGCATCAGGCTTTCCGGTTGCGTTCGTGGCAAAGTGATTTAGTGGCATCGGTGCTGGACCGGCCGATACGTCCCCGTACTGCGGGCTTCATGTTGCCGCGCGGCAATGGAAAATCCAGTTTGCTTGCTGCACTTGCTATCTGGGAGCTGTTCTGCGGTGGAGATTCGGCGAGGGTGGTTATCGTCGCGTTCTCAAAAGACCAGGCGCACCACATTTTTGACACCGCCCGCCGCATGGTCCAGCTCTCGCCAGAGTTGTTGTCGCGCTGCCAAGTTGGTAAGGATCGGCTGTTCATCCCGGCTCGTGATGCCACGTTAGAGACTTTACCGGCGGAACCGGCCGCGCTAGAAGGGTTGGATTACACGCTGGCGTTGCTGGACGAGGCGGGCCGGGTGGCACGCGAGACGTACGAGGTTCTGACCCTGGCGCAGGGGAAACGGCCGGTGTCGAGCCTGATTGCCATTGGCACGCCGCCACCGGACCCGACTGATTCGGTGTTGACCGACCTGCGGGATATGCACGCCGAGCTTGGTGACGAGTACGTGGTGTGGAGAGAGTTCTCCGCCAACGCTTTTCAGCACCACCCGCCTGACTGCGAACATTGCATTAGGCTGGCGAATCCCGCGCTAGGTGACTTCCTGGCTGAGGATTCGGTGCGGTTCGTAAAGACCGCCCGCGAGAACACATTTCGGCGTGCCCGCTTGTGCCAACTGGTTAACGACACCATCGGAGAATTTCTCCCCGATGGCGTATGGGCTTCCCGGTCCACCGGCAAGAAGATCCCAGCCGGTTCGCGAGTCTGCATAGCTCTGGACGGTTCGCACTCCGATGACTCCACCGCGCTGGTCATCGGCACCGTCGCCGAGGAACCCCATTTCGACGTGTTGGAAATGTGGGAGAAACCCACCGGAGACGAGACGTTTAAGGTTCCCATAGCTGACGTAGAGGAATGTATTCGGCAGGCCCGCAACAGGTTCCTTGTGGTTGAACTGGTGGCCGACCCGTGGGGCTATTCCCGCACATTACAGCTACTCGAATCCGAAGGGTTGACGGTGGCGGAGTTCCCATGGTCGCCCACACGTCTGGTCGCGGCCACCACCGACCTGTACAACGCGGCGGTGAACGGCAACCTCACACATTCCGGCGACCCCCGGCTAGCCGCGCACGTGGGTAACGCTGTGGCGGTGCGGGATTCACGGGGCTGTCGCATCTCCAAAGCTTCCCGCCGGGGCAGGAAAGTCGACGCCGCCGCTGCCCTTGTCATGTGCCATTCACGGTGTACGTGGTACGGCACCCGTAAACCCAAGACTTACAGAGTGATTACTTCCCGATGACTTCCGATATTCTCGCCGAGCTTCTCGCCGAGCTTGATTCCCGACAGGGCATGTATGCCGAACTTGAGCGGTACGCCACCGGCACCCAACCCTTAACCCTGCTGACCGCAGAGCAGCGCAAGGCTCTCGACAACCGGCTATGCCGTATGGCGATCAATATTCCGGCCCTTGCCGTGTCCTCACTGGTGGAGCGGCTAAGGGTTTCTGGTTTCAGCGACCCTCGGGCATGGAAGCTATTTCTTGACGCCGAGCTTGACCAGCTTGCACCCGACGCCATGACCGACGCACTGACCTACGGCATCGGATTCGTCCTGTGCTGGACTAGGGCCGGGCGGCCGGTGGCCTCTGTGGAGTCCCCCCGCGAAGTCGCGGTACTACGTGACCCGGCCGACCGAACGGTGGTCGCAGCGGTCAAGCGTTACAGCACCAAGGACACCACCGAGGCATATGTCTATCTGCCTGACCGGGTGGAGCACTGGCGCGCACCCACTACCGGGTCGGCGGTGTCGGGGTTCGTCGCGGTGGACACCATCGAACACAACCTCGGTGTCGTGCCGATGGTCCCCGTTGACAACGGCCGAAGCGAGATCGAAGACCTCCGCTCCATTGTCGACTCCCTGACCAAGGTCACGCTGGACATGGTGCTGGCGAGCCACGCGGCCGGGTTCGGCCGGCGGTGGGTCTCCGGTATCACTCTGGCCGAGAAACCCCGCCTAGACGACCAGGGGAACCCGGTGTTGGACGGGGATGGGGAACCCGTCATTGACACGGTGAGCCCGTTCGATGAACAGGCCACGATTCCGTGGGCTATCGCTGAGCAGCCGGAAACCAAGTTCGGCAGCTTCGATGAACCCACCCTCGGCGGTTTCGAGACGGTGGTTCGTGTCCTGACCTCCAAAATCATGGCCATCAGTGCGCTTCCAAGTCACTATCTCGGGGTCCTGGCGGCGCAACCCACATCGGCCGACGCACTCAGAGCGTCAGAGGCTTCTCTGACCGCCCGCGCCGAATCCAAGCAACTCCGATTCGGCCGAGCGTTTGAACAGGTGGGTCGACTGCTGATCGCACTGGACACCGGGTTGCTCCCCGAGTCGATCCCGCTGCGTGTCCATTGGTCCGATGCCGCCACCCGTTCGGCAGCGCAAGAGGCCGATGCCGCCGTGAAGCTGCACGCGGCCGGGATTATCAGCCGCGCTACCACCCTGCGGCGATTGGGCATGACCGACGACGAGATTGCCGCCGAGATGGCCCAGATCGACGCCGAAGGCAATCCAACCAACCCACCCCGAAACGTGCCTCAGAATCGCTCTGAGGCCGAGAAATGATGACACGTGAACGACGCTGAGATTCCCGCCACCGATTTACCTGACACCGACGCTGATACAGCCCACACCATTGACCCGGCCGACGTAGAGAGCGACCCGGCCGAGGACACCCTGGCGAAGGTGCGCCGCGAAGCCAGAAACCTCCGTGACCGCCTCAAGACGGCAGAGGCCCGCGCCGACGAACTAGCGCACCGGCTGCACACCGAGCTTGCCCGCGCCAACGGCAAGCTGGCCGACCCCCACGATTTCCCGTTCAACCCCGACTTGCTGGACGACACCGAAGCAATGAACGCGGCCATAGATGCTCTGCTCACCCACAAACCGCACCTGCGTTCCCGCGCACCCAAGGGCGACATCGGGCAGGGCGCGCGCGGCAATAGGTCTATCCCGCTGGACTTTTCGGCATTCCTGCGCCAACCATAAGTTATACTTAGGGTAGCTAAACGCCCCGGCGGCGACAGCTTCGGGCCAGGTGCCCACCCCTCTACACCCTGGCGGTGACCCCTAATCAAACCGTCTATCTATCAAGGCATTTCATTCAATGGCAGTACTGAACTCCAATCTCGCCGCCGCGTGGACACCCGAGGACTACGGCAAACTCATTGATCTGGTGATCGCAGAGAAGTCGATTGCATTCCAAGCGGGAACCGTCATCTCCACCGGCAGCGAAACCATCCGCTTCCCGATGCTGACCGCCGACCCTTCCGTGGGTTGGTACGCGGAGAACACCCAAATCTCACTAGCCGACCCATCGAACAACGAACTGGTCATCACACCAAAGAAAGTCGCCGGACTCACCCAAACCAGCAACGAGGCCGCAGAGGACACCAACCCGGCAGTAGCCGAAGTCATCGGCCGCAGCCTTGCCCGTTCCATCGCCAAGAAGATCGACGCGGCATTCTTCGCCAACACGACCAGCAATGGACCGTCCGGCCTGTTGTCGCTGTCGGCGTCGTACAACGTGGTGGACACCGGCACAATCACGTGGGATTCACTCGACCCGATCCACCAGGCCAAGCACGACGCTTTGGCGGACGGTGCCGAACTGTCGCACATCATCCTTGCCCCTGACGTGGCGTTGACGTTGGCGAAGGCCAAGGAAACCGAGGACTCCTTTAAGGGCTTGCTCGACAACGTTGCCGATGGCGTTTCGCTGGCTGGCCTCAAGTTGCTGGTGTCCACCGACGTGGCATCGGGCAACGCTTGGGCGGTGGACGCGTCACAGGTCATTGTGGCTCAGCGGACCGGAACCAAGATCGTGAAGGCTGAACAGGCCGCATTCGACTACGACGGAATCCAGATCCGTGCTACCGCCCGTGTGTCGTGGGGCTTCGCGAACCCCGCTGGCGTGGTCCGCTTGTACGACGCTGAGTAATGGCTGCGCCAATGGTGACCGACGTGGTTACCTTGTTGGGTACCAACCCACCCGATGCCCAAGTCGCACAGGCGTTGTCGGTCATCACCAATATCGCGCACGCCTACACCCGTGGGGTCGGGTTCACCGATGGTGACCCGAACGGCGAAATCGCTTCGGTGATCGTCACGGCCACCGCAAGGTTGCTCCGCAACCCATCCGGTCTGCCGGTGCGCGAACAGATGGGACAGATCGTCGTGGACTATCGCGGAGGTTGGGTCGGGTGGTCCATCGGTGAACGGGAAACGTTGAACCGTTACCGCGTGATGGCTCTCTAACAACTGAATTGACTTCCCGGTGTCAGGCCGGGAAGAAAGCCCCGACCCCTGTGTCGGGGGCACCCTGATAAGAAGCCCTTACCTAGTTCGTGGGGGGTTCGATTCGCAAGCATCTAGCCTCGGTGGTGATCCCACCGGGGCTAGATGTGTTTACGCACCGTACTGTTCGTCCAGTCCCACCACATCGGCCAGCCGGTCATGCAGAGCTTGCACGTCTTGTTGGGTTGGTTGTCTGCCGTTGAGCACGGCGCGGGGAATCCACGCCATATCGGGGTCCAGGTGGTCGGCGAGGTAGGCCAGCGCAGCTAGTTCCATACGCGCATCATCGGCCTGCCGGGTACGGGTGTCAACTACTTGATTGTGCGCTATTATACAGAGCTGCAACAAGTTTCGTTACTTCACCGCGCGAAGTGGTGAACTATGAACGCTATCAACCCAAGGATGCCCGCACCGCCCAGCGTGGCAATAAGGCCGCCTACGATTTGGACGCCCAAGGGCTGATTGGTGATCAGGTGCCAACGACCGGGACGGGGAGCGGGGAGTGTTGAGCTATGCGGGGCGATGGCGGAGTATGAAGTCTGTGCAGCATTATCTTGCTGCACGGGCCCGGCATTCCAGCCATGGGCATCTTGCCGAGCAACCTCAGCGCTAATTCGGTTAAATGTCTGCTCGATAAAGCCGGAGCCAGCCGCGCCCTCAGGGGCAGCTATCGCGAGATTCGCGGATATGTGCTCCGTACCGTAGCGGTCACTGAGATGCAGCGTGAACCAGTATCCGTCATCACCGACGTTCTTTGGCTTGTAGTACCACGAGGCACGCTCGATGGAAGCATTTGGCAAGTGTGCCTGTACATCCTCGATCCGGGTCTGCTGCACGATCAGGTGACAGTTTCGGTCACGCGGCCTGACTGGCCGGTGTGGTCATGATTGCTTCGAATTCGATCGGGGTCAACCGCCCGAGGCCGGACTGGCGGCGGCGCCGGTGGTAGGTGCGCTCGATCCAGGTGACGATCGCGATGCGGAGTTGTTCTCGGGTGTCCCAGCGGCGGCGGTCGAGCACGTTCTTCTGCAGCAGGCTAAAGAAGCTCTCGATGGCGGCGTTGTCGCCGGCGGCTCCGACACGGCCCATAGAGCCGACCATCTCGTGTTGATTCAAGGCGTGTACGAATTTCCTTGACCGGAACTGAGATCCGCGATCCGAGTGCAGAATGCACCCCGCGACATCTCCGCGTCGGGCTACCGCGCTGTGTAGTGCCCGGATGGCCAGTTGTGACTTCATTCGGGAGTCGATGCTGTAGCCGACGATCCGGTTGGAGAACACGTCCTTAATCGCACAGAGGTAGAGCTTGCCCTCACCGGTGCGGTGCTCAGTGATGTCACTGAGCCACAACTGATTTGGCCCTTCAGCGGTGAAGTCACGCTCGACAAGATCGTCGTGCACCGGCGGCCCGACTTTGCCGTTCTTGCCGCGTTTCTTACCAAACACGCTCCACAGTCGATTCTGCGAGCAGATCCGCCATGCGGTGCGCTCGGCCATCGGCTCGCCGGCATCGCGCGCCTCCTCCACGAGGTAGCGGTAGCCGAACTCCGGATCGTCTGCGTGCGCGTCGAACAGCGCATTGGCGCGGTAGGCCTCGATGAGTTCGGCCTCGGTGATGGGGTCGGCCAGCCAGCGGTAATACGGTTGGCGGGAGAGCTTGAGTACCCGGCACGTCACCGCGACGGGGATCCCGTCGGCGGCGAGCTCTTTCACGAGCGGGTAGACCCTTTTCCCGGCAGATTGGCCTGCGATAAATACGCTGCGGCCCGGCGCAGCACCTCGTTCTCTTGCTCTAGCAGTTTGATCCGCCGTCGGGCTTCGCGCAGCTCACCGGACTCGCTGGCGCTCTTGCCGGGCTTGGTGCCTTCGTCGATGTCGGCCTGACGGAGCCATTTCTGCAGCGTCATCGGGTGCACTCCGAAATCGGTGGCGATCTGCTCGATCGTTACACCGTCATCGCGGTTGCGAGCGACCCGGACGACGTCGTCGCGGAACTCGCGGGGGTAGGGCCTTGCCATGGGGACATCCTTCCAGCCCGCCCATGCTGGGCAAGCCAACTCAGATGTCACCTATTCGTGCAGCAGACCCTCCGGCCTCTACCTTCAACCTTGTCGGTGGCGGTTTCTACAGAATATTCCGAAGTCATTTTGGACTCGGGAGTCATAGAGTTGGCACTTGCAAGGATCACAGCCTCTAGCCGCTGAGCCACCTTGATGTAGTCGGAGGACTCGACTTGCCACTTCCGCTCGCGCCGCACGCGCCCGAGGTTACGCCACGGCCTGTTGTGACACTCGCAAGGACACGAGGCCCTTTGGGTGCGCGGGAACCGGTCTCGCTGGTCCGCAGCCGGTCCGCAGTTGGTTCCGTTGGGAAAGAATGGGCATACGCGGATAAGCGCTGGTAGGAGCTTGTTTGTCCACGATTTCACGGATTAGCCAATACCAGCAAACGCACAGTTGGACGTTCCGGTTCAACGTCTGAGCCGGCTGGTGAAGATGTGACGTGGACCGGCTTGTCGGGGTGTGTAACTAGCGTTCAGCTCATTGAGCCCATCCGCCGGTTATCCGGTGGCGTCCGTGAGTAGAGGTCCCATGAGATTGGTTTCGATCCGCGTCATCACTGCCGATGTGAAACGAATGGTCGCCTTCTATGAGATGGTCACCGGCGTCACCGCCATCTGGGGCAACGAACTCTTCGCGGAAATTCCGACACCCGTCGCAGCGCTGGCTATCGGTAGTGACAAGACCGTTCCCTTATTCGGGCAGGGATCTGCCGAGCCGGCGGCCAACCGGAGCGCGATCGTCGAGTTCATCGTCGACGACGTCGACGCCGAGTACGAGCGGCTTCGCGGGCAGATCTCCGAGTTGGTCACCGAACCGACGACGATGCCGTGGGGAAACCGTGCGCTGTTGTTCAGGGATCCCGACGGAAATCTCGTCAACCTTTTCACCCCGGTGACTGATGCGGCGCGCGCCAAGTTCGGGATGTGACACCGAACGTTGCCAGCGGTCCGCTGGTGGCATGAAGCGGTGAATACGTTGTCCAGCTTGGTAATTGGCGACGGCCGCGATTCGGCGGCGGGCTGTTTGTCGTACCCCGCTGGGAGGATGGGGTTATGTCGGTGACTGCCTTGGCGGGCTCTTTTCAGAGGCCTGCGGTGAAGCGTGTGGATGTGTTGTTTGAGGAGTTGGCGGAGTTGGCGGGGCAGCGCAACGCGATTGATGGGCGGATTGTGGAGATCGTCGCGGAGTTGGATCGTGACGGGTTGTGTGGGATGACGGGGGCGCGGTCGGTGGCGGCGGTGGTGGCGTGGAAGCTGGGGTGCTCGCCGGCGAACGCGCAGACGGTGACGGCGGTGGCGCATCGGGTGGCGGAGTTTCCGCGGTGTGTGGCGGGTTTGCGGGAGGGGCGGTTGTCGCTGGATCAGGTGGGGGTGATCGCGGCGCGGGCCGGGGACGGCTCGGATGCTCATTATGAGCAGTTGGCTAGGCATGCCTCGGTCAATCAGCTGCGGACCGCGATCAAGTGTGAGCCGCGCCCTAAGCCTGATCCGCGCCGGCAGCCGGCGATCGTCAAGACCGCCACCGAGGAGTCCACGTGCTGGCGGATCACGTTGCCGCCCACCGAGGCGGCGACGTTTGAGGCGGCGCTGGGCGCGCATCGGGAGGCCTTGGTCGCCGAATGGAAGAGTGACCGCGCCGAAAGCGGTGAGTCGGAGTCGGCGCCGCCGATGCCGGACACGCTGGATGCGTTCTTGCGGCTGGTGGAGGCGGGTTGGGATGCCGAGGCTGCCGCGCGTCCGCACGCCGCGCACACCACGGTGGTGGTGCACGTCGATGTCGACAAGCCCGTGGGCGCGCTGCACCTGGGCCCGTTGTTGAGTGAGGGCCAGCGCCAGTACCTGAGTTGTGATGCCACCTGTGAGGTGTGGTTCGAGCGCGAGGGCCGGCCGATCGGGGCCGGGCGGACGACTCGCACGGTCAACCGGCGGTTGCGCCGTGCGCTGGAGCACCGCGACCGCTGTTGCGCGGTGCCCGGTTGTGGGGCGACCCGCGGCCTGCACGCTCATCACATCCGGCACTGGGAGAACGGCGGCCCCACCGAGCTGTTCAATCTGATCTTGGTCTGCCCGTATCACCACCGGTTGCATCACCGCGGGGAGATCACGATCTCCGGTGACGCCGAGCATCTGACCGTGACCGACCGCGACGGCGACGTCCTGCGCCCCGGGTCCCTGGCCCGCCCACCCACCAGCGCCCCACCCCAGGTCCCGCCCTACCGCGGGCCCAGTGGCGAACGCGCCCAATGGAAGTGGTACACCCCCTTCGAACCCAAACCGCCGCCCACCAATAGCTAGGGTGAATTCTGGTGCGCGCCAGGGCGGCCAACTGTGCCGGCCGGTGGGTGATCTCTCGCTGGTAAGTGCATGCAGCCGTTGGCGTCACGAAGTGCTGTCGGGCCCCAGCCTGCTCAGACGAAAGCAAGACGACGACGCCCGCCGGGTGTCTCGGCGGAGGGCCACCTGGCCGCTATGCGATCGTCGCCGAGAACCCTCGCCCTCTGAATCAGGTTCGGAGGCAGCGAGATTGACGCGCCTACGCGCTCTGAACGGGAGACGTCGACGGTGCCGGCGGAGCCGTGCTGGGGGCGGTGGGAACCTTGCTGGGCACACTGGGCGGGGTGAGGGAGCCGTACTGCGGGCAGTAGGCCTGAATCGCGGCACCGGTGAAGTAGGCGGCGTTGAGAGCCGGCCAGTTCGTTGCGTTGGTGACCTTGGTGGTCAGCTCTGCGTTGGTGGTGCTGGGGTTGTCCTTGAGCGAGCCGCAGACCACCGTTTTTGCCACCTGGATGGCCTTGTCGGGAGCTCCGAAATTCATGCCGGAGGTGTTGAGGTTCATGATGAACGCGTCGTCGGTGGAGTCCGCGGAGGCCGGTGCGGCGAACCCGACGGAAAGGACTAACAACGCGATGGCTCTCGCCAGCATGGCGTGCCCCTCCCTGGTTGACTCCGTACGCCCGACGACCCGCAGGCGCAACACGATTTCCTGGGATTTTACCGGAGCACGGCCCTGCCGGCAGATCCATCGCTTTTGTCCCGCGGCGCTTCAGATCAGCGGTGGTCTACGGGGACCGCGCCGACGCTTCGGGCGGGCTTGGTCGGTGCGCTACTGAGGAAAGCGATTGCAAGGCGGAACAAGCGGAGCCCGAGCAGGTTGCTGCCGAGCTAAACGACGCCGAAATCCGACGTGCGCTTGGGTGAAACCCGTTGCTGCAGCGACGTAGTCCCGCAACTGCGCCCCGCCCGCGCCGCGAACGAGCCACCGGCGATTGACTGCGGTGGATACTATGGGCCAATGCAACAGACCGCCGAGTGCTGGCTAACGCCGGCGCCGACGGCTTTACGGGGCGCACAACCATACCGCTTGACCGGTTATCGCAGATGAGCTCCGTGGTGGTCGACACAAGCGACCTCGGTGAAGTCGAACACGCGGTAACTGCCAGCTATTCGCATGTGCGACTGGTACGTCCCGCCGATGAGACCAACGTGCATGCCCGGATCACGCGTTCTCAGCTGTGTTCGACGCTCGTGGACGATGTCAACTTCGGCCTCGACGTGACCTACCAGATGGAGCCGTTGGACACGATCCTGCTCGGACGGGTCTACTCCGGGGCAATGTCGGTGGATCAACCGGGCCTCGAGCCCAGGTTGTTCGGTCCCGGCGAGGTGGCCGCGGCCGGCGCCCTCGAGGCACTGCCGATGTTCGGCACGGTCTCGTACTGCCACTACGTTCTGGTGTCCATCGCCCGGAGTGCGCTCGGAGAAGTTGCTTCCAACATCGCCTCCCACGATGGCGCACCCGTTCGACTCACCGCGAATGCCGCGGTGACGCCTGAGGCCAACCGGTTTCTCGTCCATGCCGTCGACCATGTCTGCAATGACGTCGCCGCGGACTCGCACGTCGCGCAGAGCCTGCTGATCGTCGGTGCGGTGCGGCGATTTCTCGCGGCGAGCATGTTGGCGACGTTTCCGCACACCGCGGTGCTCGAGCCGACAATCGAAGACCGCCACGACTCGACGCCGGTCCTGCTGCGGCGCGCGATCACGTTCATCGACGACAACGCACACAACGACATTTCGCTGGTCGACATCGCGCGTGCCGCCTGCATCACGCCCCGGGCGCTGCAGTACATGTTCCGCAAGCACCGTGACTGCACACCAACGGAGTACCTGCGCCGGGTCCGCCTGCATCATGCACACCTCGAGCTTCTTGAAGCCAGCAGTGAAACGTGCACCGTGAGCGCGGTCGCCGCCCGGTGGGGCTTCGCCCATCTCGGTCGCTTCGCTGCCTCCTACCGCCGCGAGTACGGGGAGAGCCCGCAAGTCACGCTTCGTCGCTAGCGACCACGCCGCGCGATCCCCGGGTTCACTACAGTGAAAGGCACAGGTTTCATCGGGGGAACGATGCGAGGAATGGGTTCGGACGCGATATGCCAACGCGCGCAGCGACATTGGTGGCTCGCATGACGACCCTCCCGGCGGCCCACCGAGAGCCGCCCGGTCGGGAGGAGAGAATGCATGCGGTCAAAGCGCATCACGCCCAATCTTCGGGTCGCTGACATCGAGGCGACGAAGAGCTTTTACACGGACTATCTCGGGCTCAGCGACGAGGAGTTCAACATGGGTTGGGTCGCCCGCTACACCGACCCCGACTCCGGAGCGAACGTGCAGTTGGTGACCGGGGACGCAACCGCCGCAGAGGATTCGGTCGCTTCGATTCACACCGACGACGTCGAGGGTGCCTACGAGGAGGCCCGGCAACGGGGCTACGACATCGTTCATCCGCTGACGACCGAACCGTGGGGCGTGCGCCGGTTCTTTGTTCGGGCGCCCGACGGCAACGTCCTCAACATCGTCTCCCATCGCGACTGATGGAGGAGTTTCGGCGCGGAGACCTCGTTTTCGACGTGGTTGACCGCGGTCCCGCCGAGGGGCCGGTGGTCGTGTTACTGCACGGCCACCCGCAGACGAATGCCGCATGGGACGAGCTCATTCCGCGGCTCCACGTGCGTGGTTACCGCTGCCTGGCCCCGAACCAGCGTGGCTACTCCCCGCGGGCGCGCCCAACGCGCCGTCGGGACTACCGGATGCCGGAACTCGTAGACGACGTCGGCGCCCTGATCGATGCCAGCGGCGCCAAGGACGTTCACCTGGTCGGCCATGACTGGGGTGCGCTGGTGGCATGGGCCGTCGCGGCGGAACTTCCGGATCGGGTCCGCACACTGTGCGCCCTGTCCGGGCCTCACCCGACCGCGCTGCAGACGGCGATGGTCACCGGCCGCCAGGGCCTAGCGTCCTGGTACGCCTACGCGTTCTTGCTGCCGCGCCTGCCCGAGCGGTTCTACCTGGGAAAGAATGGCAAAGGCGCGAGGTTGTCACGCATGTTGCAGGCCGGTGGCCAGCGTGCTGAGCTCGCCGAACGCGACGTGCGGGCCATGACGGAACCTGGGGCCTACACGGCCGCCCTGAACTGGTATCGGGCCGCGCCGCTGTCCGGCCGGACCGGCCGGGTGACTGTTCCGACCATGTTCGTCTGGAGCGATCGCGACAAGTACATCCTGGAAGCTGCCGCTCGCCGATCTGGCCGCTACGTCACCGGGCACTACCGGTTCGAGGTGCTCGCCGGTGCGTCCCACTGGATGCCGGACCAGCGGCCCGACGCGGTCGCCGAGCTCCTGCTCGATTGGTGGGCCCGGCACCCGTAGCGCCCGGCGGCTCGAATTTGTGGCCTGGGCCACGTCTGAGACCGGAATGTAACCGGGGTGGCAGTGATTATCGGACGTTCCTATGCATTGAATGTGGAATGTGGAGATTGCTGTGCCATTGTCAACCAGATCATCGTAGCTGCTCAGCGGGTCAGAGTCGTTGGTAGCGTAATTTGCCATTGAATAGCTTCATTCACAGTAATCACTTCTGTTCCACTTTCTAGATTATCGTGTGACATAGACGCGGTATATGCAGGTCAATGGGCTTATTCGAATTCGCGTGATTAGTGCCACAAATTTTGATTTCCTATGCATATGGTCGGTAGGTTTCTGGCCATGATTGCTCTAGCAACGCTGTTGGCACTCGTTAATCAGGTCTCCGGCACCCCGTACATTCCGGGTGGCGATTCTCCTGCCGGGACCGACTGTTCAGGGCTCGCGTCGTGGGTCGCAAATGCGGCAGCCGATCGACCGGTTTTCGGAAGCCGGTTCAATACTGGCAATGAGGAGGCTGCGCTGGCGGCCCGCGGCTTCCAGCACGGCACCGCTCCCAACGCAGTGGTGATCGGTTGGAACGGCGGCCACACCGCCGTGACCCTGCCCGACGGAACTCCCGTCTCCAGTGGTGAGGGCGGTGGTGTCCGGATCGGTGGCGGCGGTGCCTACCAGCCACAATTCACTCACCACATGTTCCTGTCGGTCGAGGACCTCGACCTTCCTGAGGGTCTGCCGGCTCCGGACGCGCCGGTGCAACTGGTCGATGCCGTCGCTCCCGACCCGGCACCGGAAATGCTTCCCCCGGCGCCTGACGCCGCGCCGCCGGCGCCCGAGCAGGCTCCCGAGCCCGCTCCGCCCGCCGATCCGGCAATGGCAGATTCGTAAATCGGTCCTGCGACCCAGATCACACATTTACTGAAAAACCGCAGCCACATCCGGCGCGCGCATTTGTGGATCAGATCACAATGCGCGACGGGTGTGGCTTGCGTCATTCAATTCAGCAAACTCCCGGGTCGGGAATTATTCGATCTGAATACCACTTTCCGGCCGGAAGTATGCGTCGCAATTAGATGTTCGGTTCAGGGCGAGCCGGACCGTCGATCGCCGCGCCGCGGCACGGTAGCTTTGCGGCGACGGGAAGGACTGCTGCTGTGACGACTTCGGTTACCCATCTGGGCGACATCATCGAGGCCACCGCGAATGCGGTCGGTGCGGACTCCACCAAGGCGCGCGCCGTCTTCGAGGCGACGGCTGTCGCCCACGACGCTGTCGCCAGCACCGTCACGCTCGGCCGGTATCACGTCGAGGTGGACGAGCCGCCGCCGCTGGGCGGGGAAGCCAAAGCGCCCAACCCGGTGGAGTACTACCTCGCCTCGCTGCTGTCCTGCCAGATCGTGACGTGGCGGTTCTGGGCGGAAAAGCTGGGCATCGCGGTGGACTCGATCACCGCCCGCGCCGAAGGCGACCTCGACGTGCGTGGCTTCTTCGGCTTGGGGGACGCCGCCGAGACTGTTCGGGCCGGTTTCCAGGAAGTCCGGGTGGTGGTACGGGTGAGCGGACCGGACACCGCCGAGCGCTACCGCGAGCTGCAGGACGCGGTGGACGCGCACTGTCCGGTGCTGGATCTGACCCGCAACCCGACTCCGGTGGTGACCCGAGTCGAAATCGGCTGAGCTCAGGGGGCGATTACCGCGATCTCCTTGCCCAGTTCATAGCCCGGCGCCAACGGCAGCGTGTCACCACTCCAGAACTTTCCGGGGTCGAACCAGTTGGTGTCCTTGTCCGTGCGCAGCAGCCCCATCTCCTCGTAGGTGATGGCCACCGTCTCCGCGCAATACGCCGTCGCCAGGCCCATTTTGCGCCGCTCCGTCCTGCGGCGCTCGGTGTGCTCTCGAACCTTGTTCTCTACCAACGGTATTCCGCGAAACCAGTCGTTGATGGTGGGTAACCGGCCGCGCAGCCAACGGCCAGTCAGCTTGGCGGTGGTCGGGAAGGCGGTGCCGTCCATCCGCGCAATCACCCGCAGCAGTTCGTTCTCCTGCTTGTGGTTGGCGTGCGGCGCCAGCTGCCGTAGCCAGCAGCGCTGTTGGTAGCGCCCGGTCCACTGCAGAAAGACATCCCGGGCGTCGTTGAGCTGGACACCGCGGTGGTTGGTGCCCGTCCACATGTCCACGAGCTTGTCGCCCAGCTCGGCATGCCAGATCAACGGCGGCAGGTCGTCGATGGCCACCGTCATACCGACGTGATTCACCGGTGCGTTCGTCAGTGTCTGGATCGCGCGGTCGGGTCCCGAACCGCCGCGAAACAGCCACAGGTCGCCGGTCCGGGTTTCTTCGAGCGCTTGATCCAGGGTGAGCGTGCTGGAGTTCACGCAAGCACTCTAGAGGGGGATAGCCTGTGCCGATGCGCAACGTTTGGAAGTGGATCGGACTGGCCGGAGTGGCGGGCGTCGTCGCCGGTGGTGCGCTGGTGGTGCGCGACCAACGGAAACGGCGTGCCTACACGCCCGACGAGATCCGGGCGCGGTTGCACCAGCGGCTGGCCGATTCCGACGCGGAGGGTTACGGCTCCCGCTCGGCGTCGGGTTCGGCTTCCACCGCGTACAAGCGGTAACTGCCGGAGAATCCCTTCAGTTCCACCTCGCGTCCGTCGTCGAAACTCATGCCCTCGCAGTCACGGACGGCATCCCGCACGGGCTCACTCACCAGAATCTGACCGCCGACGGCCTGGCCGGCCACGCGGGCGGCCATGGCGACGTTGCGGCCGAACAGGTCATCGCCACGACGCACCGATCGGCCCATGTGAATGCCGATGCGGACGCGAATTTCCGGATGCCGCTTACGTTTTGCTTCCTTACGCAGCGCCTTCTGCAGATCCATGCTGCAACGCACCGCCTGCTCGGCGCGCGCGAAGGCGACCATGAATCCGTCGCCCTGGCTCTTGACGACATGGCCGGACTGGCGCTGCACGAGCTGGTGCATCAGTTTGTCGTGGGCGCCGATGAGTTTCACCCAGGCGCGGTCGCCGATCTTCTCGTTGAGCGCGGTGGACTCCTCGATGTCGGAGAACAGAATCACCACCCTGCCGTCCGGAGTGACCCTGGCCAGGTCGGGCCGTTCCACCTCGGCCCAGTCGGCCAGGTCTTCGATCGAGCTGCGCACGGCGGCGCCGAATCCCTCCTTGCGCATCAGGTTCGCGGTGTTCCAGACCGTTTTGACGGCCTCGCGGCCACCGGTCCACAGCCGGTTGCGGACGTCGGCGCGCTGCTGCAGTTCCTCGACTTCCCGTCGGCTGCGCTCGAGTAGTTGCCACAGCGCGATCAGGCCCCCCGCCTCGATCACCGCGATGCCGGCCAGCACGTAGACCGCCACATGCAGCGCATCACCCATACCCCCATCCTGACAGGCCGCAGTTCAGCAGCCTTGTCCGGCCAATAACGCAGTGTTTAGGGTTGAGTTCGCCCATCGCGGGGAAGCACCACCTCAAGTAACCGGACCATCAAGGACTTGAAGGAGACGCAACAAGATGCAACTCGGGATGATCGGTCTCGGTCGGATGGGTGCCAATATCGTGCGCCGTGTGGTCACCGGTGGGCACGAATGTGTGGTCTACGACCACAGCGCCGAGGCCGTCGAGGCGATGGCGGGTGAGGACGGCATCACCGGGGTTTCCTCGCTCGCGGAGTTGCGCGACAAGCTCACCGCGCCACGGGTGGTCTGGGTGATGGTGCCCGCAGGCACGATCACGACCGGGGTGATCGAGGAACTGGCCGATACGCTGGAGGCCGGCGACATCGTCATAGACGGTGGCAACTCCTACTACCGCGACGATATGAAGCACGCAAAGTCGTTGGCGAAGAACAATATTCGGTTACTCGACTGCGGTACCAGCGGCGGCGTGTGGGGGCGGGAGCGCGGCTACTGCCTGATGATCGGTGGCGATCCGGATGCCTTCGAGCACGCCGAACCCATCTTCGCCACCGTCGCGCCCGGCGTGGACGCCGCGCCGCGCACGCCGGGTCGTGACGGTGAGGTGGCCCAGCCGGAGAAGGGTTATCTCTATTGCGGCCAGGCGGGGGCGGGGCACTTCGTCAAGATGGTGCACAACGGAATTGAGTACGGGATGATGGCCTCGCTTGCCGAAGGCCTGAACATCCTGCGCAACGCCGACATCGGCACTCGCATCCAGGAGGGTGACGCCGAGACCGCTCCGCTGTCCAATCCCGAGTGCTACCAATACGATTTCGACATCCCGGATATCGCCGAGGTGTGGCGCCGCGGCAGCGTGATCGGTTCGTGGCTGCTGGATCTCACCGCGATCGCGCTGCACGATTCGGCCGACCTCGCCGAGTTCTCCGGTCGGGTCTCCGATTCGGGCGAAGGCCGCTGGACGGCCATCGCGGCCATCGACGAGGGGGTGCCGTCGCCGGTGCTGACCACCGCTCTGCAGTCCCGTTTCGCGTCGCGCGACCTCGACGACTTCGCCAATAAAGCGCTGTCGGCCATGCGCAAGCAGTTCGGCGGCCATGCGGAGAAACCGGCCAACTGAGTCCCTCTTCTCCGCCGCCGAGCGTGAAATACGCGACGCTGCAACCGGCGTGTCGCGTCGTGAGGTTCACAGTCGGCGCGAACGTGAGGTGGCGGGTGAGGGGGACGGGGCCGGCGCTCCGGGCCTAGGCCCGTTCGACGAAGGCCACCACCGCGTCGCTGAACGCGTCGTTGTCGTCACCCGCGGCGGTGTGCCCCGCGTTGGACAGCTCGACGAACTCCGCACGCGGTACCTGGGACAGGAAATGCTCAACGCCTTCCAGGCTGACGACGTCGGACAGCTTTCCGCGGATCAACAGCACCGGGATGGCCAGGTTGGCGGCGGCTTCCTCGAAACCCTCGGTGCGCAACTCGGGATCGTCGCCGGGCTTGGTCATGAACGCGGGATCCCAGTGCCAGTACCAGCGTCCGTCGCGTTGCCGCAGGTTCTTCTTCAGGCCCTCGGGGCTGCGCGGCTTGGTGCGGTGCGGCAGGTAGGCGGCGACCGCCTCGGCGGCGTCCTCCAGCGACTCGAAGCCGTCGATGTTGGTCATCATGAACTCGCGGATGCGGGCGCTGCCGTTCTTCTCGAACCGGGGCACCACGTCGACGAGCACCAGCTTCGTCACCCGCTGCGCCCCGGCCCGGTCGGCGACCAGGATCCCGGTCAGTCCGCCCATGCTGGCGCCGATGATCACCACCGGTCGCCCGATCGCCTCCAGTACGTGCATGACGTCGGCGGTCAGCGTCTCCACGTCGTAGTCGGCGTCCGGTGCGCGGTCGCTGTCGCCGTGGCCGCGGGTGTCGAGGGCGATGACGTGGTAGCCGTCGTCGGCCAGCACCTGCCCGGTGTTCTTCCAGGAGAACCGGTTCTGGCCGCCGCCGTGCAGCATCAAGATGGTGGGCCGACCATCAGCGGCACCGCGGTTCCATTCGTCGGCGACCAGCGTGATCCCGTCCACCCCGGCGAATTCCACTGTCTCGGGGCTGCCTGTCATGGTCATGAATCCTTACCTTTCTTGCAGGGTGTTCGTTGCCGTCGGCCGTAGGCTTCGAATCGCCCAGGGGCAGCGGGTATGGCTTTCATGTGGTCGCCATCGTTGATGGCCGAAGGAGATTGGCCGCCTGTTGTCCCGCGACGACTCGACCGCTAATTGAGAGATGCGATTTGATCGCTGTGTAAGGACGTGACGGCGTGGTCGTCTGCTGGGTTGGTCGGACCGATAGCGAGCAGGGAGGTGGTTGTGGCACAACCGTTGTGGGCTGGGGTTGATGGTGGGAAATCGGACCACTATTGCGTGGTCATCGATGCCGACGGGAAGCGGCTGCTGTCGCGGCGGGTGGCCAATGACGAATCCGCGCTGCTGGATCTGATCGGCGCGGTCCAGACGCTGGCTGATGGTGGTGAGCTGACCTGGGCGATCGATTTGAATGCCGGTGGGGCGGCATTGCTGATCACCTTGCTGATCGCCGCCGAGCAACGGCTGCTCTATATTCCGGGGCGCACCGTGCACCATGCCTCGGGCGGTTACCGCGGGGAAGGGAAAACCGACGCTAAAGACGCCGCCGTGATCGCCGATCAGGCGCGGATGCGCCGCGACCTGCAACCGCTGCGAGCCGGGGACGACATCGCTGTGGACTTGCGGATCCTCACGGCCAGGCGCACCGATTTGGTGGCCGATCGCACCCGGGCGCTCAACCGGTTGCGCGCCCAGCTGCTCGAATATTTCCCTGCCCTCGAGCGTGCCTTCGACTACAGCGCCAGCAAGGCCGCGCTGACCCTGCTCACTGGGTATCAAACACCCGACGGGCTGCGTCGCGCCGGTGCCGCCCGGCTCGCGCTCTGGCTGCGTAAGCGCAAGGCCCGCAACGCCGATGCCATTGCCGCTGCCGCTATGGAGGCGGCTAACGCCCAACGCACCGTCGTACCCGGACAGCAAGTGGCCGCGGCCTTGGTGGCCCGGCTGGCCGAGGAGGTGATGGCCCTCGACACCGAAATCGGCGACACCGAAGCGATGATCGAGGAGCGATTTCGCCGCCACCGCCACGCCGAAATCATCCTGAGTTTGCCCGGCTTCGGCGTCACCCTTGGTGCCGAGTTCCTGGCCGCCACCGGCGGGGACATGAGCGCTTTTGCTAACCCCGACCGCCTGGCCGGCGTCGCGGGGCTGGCCCCAGTCCCGCGCGACTCCGGACGCATCAGCGGCAACCTCAAACGCCCCCGCCGCTACAACCGACGTCTGCTGCGGGCCTGCTACCTGGCTGCCCACATCGCCATCCGCACCGACCCGGCATCGCGGACTTACTACAACCGCAAACGCGCCGAGGGAAAACGCCACACCCAAGCCGTGCTTGCCCTTGCCCGACGACGCCTCAACGTCCTGTGGGCAATGCTGCGCGACCACAAGCCATATCAACCCACCGCACCTAGCGCTGCGGCGGCTTGACAACTTCATTGAGAATCTCCTTGGGTTGAGGCCAGGTACGCGGTGATGACTTCGGCGAGCATCGCTCGATCCCGGGTGCTGTCCAACGGCCTGGGCCACGTCAGCTGCACGGCCACCAGCCCGCGGATGGTGGCCCAGATCAGATTGCCCAGCCGGGTCGCCTGGGCCGGGGCGATCCCGCTGCCCAGATGTTCGCCGATCTCGGTCATCCGGGCTGTCATGGCGGCGAGGTGGGCGTTGGCCTTGTCGGTACGCGCACTGCGGGTGGCGATCAGGATCTCCAGCGCCGCCATCGAGGTCGGGCTTGAGAACGCCCGCCACACCGCGTCGACGACGAAAGCCGGGCGGTCCTGTGGCGAGACCTGCGCGGCCTGAGCGGGCAGCTGGTCGAGAGTCTCCAAAAGGTCGGCAAAACCCTTGTCCAGCACCGCCATCAGAATCCCGTTGAGATCGCCGAAGTGGTATTGCACGACGCCCCAGGTCAATCCGGCGCGTTCGGTGATCTGGCGCACGCTGGGCGGGGCGAAGCCCTCCTTGAGGATGTAACGGACGGCTTCGTCGATGACGGCCTGGCGGCTGCGTTCGGCGCGGGCCTGTCCACCGCTGGCGGGTCGGCGCGGGGCTGTCAACGCATCACGCCGCGGAGGTGGTCGAGTGGCCGCAGATCGTGGGCGGCCAAAATGCCGCTGGGAGCGGCACACACCGCATGGATCAGGTTGACCACGCGCGCGGCGGTGGCGATCACGCCGCCCTCGTTGTGGTCGATCTCGCCGCCCAGGTGGGTGTTGATCTCCACACCCGGACTGCCGGTCACCATCACCCTGTGCACGCCGGCGCGGCCGTCGGGGGGATAGGCCCAGTCCGGTGCGGTGTCCGGGCCCAGGCGGTTGACGTGCTCCATGGTGATGACGACCTCGCCGCCGCGCAGGCCTTCGACGCCGAACCGCACCGCGGCGACCTGTCCCGGATCGACATGCATCATCGTGCAGTCGATCGGTACGGGCGTCACCCATTTTTCGCACCGCTCCCGTACCTCGTCGAGTTCGACTCCCAGGTCTTGCGCCAGGCTGCGCACCTGCACACCCCACATCGACGTCAGCACGCCGGGCAGGAACATGACCGGCGTGTGATCCGGGTCGGTGCCGAAACCGAAACTGACACCAGTGAATTCGGCATCGTCGTAGCTGGCGTAGTCGCAGATCTCCTGCACCGTGACACTGGTGGCGCGTTCGGTCAGACTCAACGCCGTGTAGGCCAGCGTGTCACCGGAATAGCCCGGGTCGACGCCGTTGATGTAGAGCGTCGCGTCGCCGTCTGCGCAGGCCTGTTGCAGCGGATCGCGCAGCCAGTCGCCGGCCTGCTCGGGGGCCACCATCCACACGAACGACGAGCCGACCACGTTGGTGCCGGCGCGCAGGAAGCGGCTGATCTCCTTGATGGCCTCTTTGGGCCGGGTCTCGGCCTGCGAGGTGTAGACCACGCAGTCGGCGTTCAGTGCCAGCAGGTCATCGATGTCGTCGGTGGCCGTGACGCCTGATGGCGTTGTCAGCCCGCACAGTTCGGCGGCGTCGCGTCCCACCTTGTCCGGGCTGCGGGCGTGCACACCCACCAGTTCGAAGTCGGGCCGCTCGATGAGCATGCGCAGGGCGTGCCGGCCGACGTTTCCGGTCGAGTACTGGATGACGCGAGTCATGACAGCACCTGGGGAACCGGCCACAGCGGTGCGCTCATCTCGGACCAGGACCGGTAGTGACCGGGCTGCCAGTCCTCCCGGAACGCGTCGAAATCGGCACGGTCATATGTCACGGGATGCTCCTCACATCAGGTCGGTGATCGTCTTCAGGCCCGCGTCATAGAGCACTCCCGGCAGCATGCCGCCGTCGATCTCGATGGTGGTGCCGTTGATGAAATCGACTGTGCCCGAGGCTAAGAAGACAACGGTGCGACCCACTTCAGCGGGCTCACCGCCGCGCTTCATCGGGACCTTCGCGAAATATTCGGTGCCGGTCGGGTCGTCCTTGGGCAGCACGAAGGCGCGGAAGTTCTCGGTGATGGTCGGTCCCAGCGCCACACAGTTGACCCGCACCTTCGGGCCCCATTCCTGAGCCAGCGAACGTGTCAGATGGTTGAGCCCGGACTTGGCCTCGCCGTAGGACACCAGCGTGGGCGCGCCAGCTGGGTGCCCGGCGCCGCTGGAGATGTTGACGATGCACCCCGTGCCGTCCTGTGTCTTCATCTGCCGGTAGACGCGGATGGCGAACCACAACGGGCTGATCAGGTTCATCTGAACCGCGAAGGCGTGGAACAACGCGGTGCGTTCGAAATCGTCGGTGCTGCGCGGCGCGCCCTGCAGACGCTGCACCAGTTCGGGAATGTCTTCGACGTGCGGGGCGGGTACCGTGCCCCCGGCGTTGTTGACCAGGATGTCGATGCGGCCGTAGTGGTCCACGACTTGGCTGACGAAAGCGTCGATGGCGCGGTAATCGCCTTGATCGCAGACCATTTGGGCGCAGCGCCGGGCCCAATCCGGCTCCGCGTCGGGGCCGCTGAGGCCGGGCAACTGGTCCAGTGGCGATCGGGAGCACCCGACGACGGTGGCCCCTGCCCGCAGCAACTCATGTGCGATGCCCACGCCCACGCCACGACTGGTCCCGGTGACGACGGCGACTTTGCCGTCCAGCAACCCCACCACCAGATAATTACATCCGTAATCTTTCTGGGCAAGTGCGGTGAGTTCACCGTCCGCGGGTGGTCTATCCCTGCACAGACCCCGACAGCTAGGAGACGTTCATGCCGGCGATCACGCCCTCACTGTGGTTCGACAACAACCTCGAGGAGGCGGCCGAGTTCTACACCTCGGTGTTCCCCAACTCGAAGGTCGAGCAGATCAACCGCTGCACCGACGCCGGACCCTACGAACCGGGGACGGCGCTGAGCGGCACCTTCGTCCTGGACGGGATCCGGTTCATCGGCATCAACGGGGGGCCGGCGTTCACCTTCAGCGAGGCGGTGTCCTTCACCGTCCACTGCAAGGACCAGGACGAGGTCGACTACTACTGGCAGCGGCTGACCGACGGCGGCGAGGAATCGCAATGTGGCTGGCTCAAGGACCGTTTCGGGCTGAGCTGGCAGATCATTCCGGACCGGCTCTATGAGTTGGTGTCCGATCCCGACCCGGCCCGCGCCACCGCGGCCACCAAGGCCATGCACGGGATGCGAAAGATCGTCGTCGCCGAGCTGGAGCAGGCCGCCGCGGCCGTGTGAGCTCACTCGGTGATCTGGTCGATCCATTCGATCGTGGCGTCGATGATCGGCGGCACCTCGGTCGGGTCGTCGCAGCCGATGACCATCAGCGTCGACTCGGCGACCGTCGCGATCAGGACGCGGACCATCAGCTGCTGACGCGGTGAGGTGTCCATGTCGAGCGCTTCCATCCAGTTGTGCAGGACCGATGCCAGGCGCTTGCGACGGGTTACCTCGAAGCCCGGGGGAGTATCTCCAGACGACAGCACCCGGGCCGCGTGGCGGTTTTCCCACATCCCGGCCAGGTAGGCCCGCACGTGCAGCTGAAAAAGGCGGCGCCGGTCCTGGGTGGCTGAGCCGGGTCCGTTCAATGCGGCCCGGATACGTCGGTCGACGGTATCGGCCATCTGCTCGAAGATCGCCATGAACAGTTCGCTCTTGCCGCCGAAATGGTGGTAGATGCTGCCGATGCTGGCTCCCGAGCCGGAAACCACTTCGGCGATCGTCGCGGCGGTGAAGCCCTTGTTGGCGAATACCTGGGTCGCCGCGTCAAGTATCCGGCGCTGGGTCTCGTCGGTCTTGGCCCAGCGGCGGGCCCGTGCTGACGAAGTCATGTCTGCCATCAGCCAACCGCCTCCGGGAGGATTCGCAGGGTGGGGAGTTCGACCCGGGATTCGGATGTCGTCATCGTCCGGCCGGGGATCTGTGTCAGCGGCAACCCGCCCAGCAGGCCTTCCGGGCGGACGCTGTCCAGGGCACGGACCGTGGCACCGGCGGGGCTGCCCTGCAGCGCGGTGGCCCCGGAGAGCACCGGTGCCGCCGGCGTCCAGGCGCGCGGTACGGACAGCGCCCCGACGCCGGCCGCCTTGCCCAGGCCGGCCGACACCGCACCGGGCAGGGATGCCGAACTCGCGGTGAGGGCCGGCGCCACCGACGAGGCGATCTGGCCGCCGATGGCGGCTGCCGCGGGGGCCAGGCCCTTCAGGGTGGACATCATCGACATCCCCAGGCCCGCCAGGGAGGTCGTGGCGAAAAACGGTGTGCCGAAAATACTCATCACCGTCTGCAGGTCGCTCACCCAATCGGGCAGCCCGCTCCACCCGATGCCGCCCAGCACGGTGGGGATAGCCTCGATCAGCTGCGACAACGCGTTCATGATCTCGGCCGTCACCGAGGTCGCGCCGGCCTGCGCGACCGTCTGCGCAGCCGGAGCGGCCGGATTGGCCGGCCGCGGCGGTGCGGTCAAGGGTGCGAGCCTGCCGGCGGCCGTCGAGGCGGCGGCGTAGATGTACATCGCTGTGGAGTCCTGCGCCCACATCTCGCCGTACTGGGCTTCGGTGGCGGCGATGGCCGGGGTGTTCTGGCCGATGAAATTCGTGGCGGTCAGCGCCGCGAGCTGAGCGCGGTTGGCGGCGACCAGCGCCGGTGGGACGGTCATCGCGTAGGCCGCCTCGTAGGCCGCGACGGCCGCCTTGGCCTGGCCGGCGGTGTGAGCGGCCTGCCCGGCGGTGGCGGTGAGCCATCCGAGGTACGGCACCGCGGCGGCGGCCATGGTCGTCGCGGCGGCGCCCAGCCACGGGCCAGCGATCAAGTCGGTGATCACCGCGTCGAATGAGGCTGCGGTCGATTCGAGCTCGGCGGCCAGCTGCTCCCAGGCCGCCGCGGCGGCGAGCATCGAGCCGGGACCCGGCCCGGTGTACATACGAACGGAGTTGATCTCCGGTGGTAAGGCGGCGAACATCATCGTTGCTGCTCCTCCCTCTGCGCCCTTGCACTAAGGCTCCCGTGACGAGGGGCTGCAGTCTGTCGGCCGAGCGGCTACACCGGGGGAGGAAATTCGTGTCCCCCGATCGACGGGCTTCTTGTCCCCCGTGCGGCCGGTTACGTTGGACGGTGCGGGCTGTACACGGCGAACAGGAGTCGAGTTGTCTGAACCACGGTGGATCGACGTGAAGGGCCCCAACGGTGACCTCAAAGCTCTGACCTGGGGCCCCGCCGACGGCCCGATTGCGTTGTGCCTGCACGGTTTTCCCGATACCGCGTACGGATGGCGCAAGTTCGCGCCCCGACTGGCCGAGGCCGGCTGGCGGGTGGTGGCGCCATTCATGCGGGGGTACGCGCCCTCGTCCATTCCGGTGGACGGGAGCTACCACGTGGGCGCCCTGATGCACGACGCGCTACGGGTCCGGACGGCCGCCGGCGGCTCCGAGCGCGATGTGGTGATCGGTCACGACTGGGGAGCGATCGCCGCCACCGGGCTGGCCGCGATGCCGGACAGCCCGTTCGCCAAAGCGGTGATCATGTCGGTGCCGCCGTCGGGCGCGTTCCGGCCGCTGGGCCGGCTCGACGACCGTGGCCGGCTGGCCGCTGAACTCTCCCGCCAGCTGCTGCGCAGCTGGTACATCAGTTACTTCCAGCTGCCGTTGCTGCCGGAACGATCCGCCTCATGGGTGGTGCCGCTGCTGTGGCGCCGGTGGTCACCCGGTTACCACGCCGAGGAGGACCTGCGTCATGTCGACGCCGCGATCGGAACGCCGGAGAGCTGGCGCGCGGCGCTGGGTTATTACCGCGCCACGATCCGCAATACGCGGCCGCCGGCGCAGTACGCCGAATTGCACCGGTATTGGACCCAGCCGCCGAAGCTGCCGACCCTATATCTGCACGGGCGCGACGACGGCTGCATGACCGCGGCGTTCGCGCACTGGGTCGAACCCATCCTGCCGCCCGGCAGCGAGGTGTCCATCGTCGCGCACGCCGGTCACTTCCTGCAGCTCGAGCAGCCCGACCAGGTCGCGGAGTCGGTCCTGTCCTTCATCGGCTCACCCGGCGCTGCAAAGCCCTAGTGGCCGCCGGGCAGCGGATGGCCGCCGTCGACGCGCAGTTCTACTGGATGTCGGCCAAGATCCCCAACGACGAGTTTCTGCTCTATGCCTACGGCGGCGAACCCGCCGACCTCGACGCCGCGGTGTCGCAGGTGGTGCGCCGGGCCCGCGCCTGCCCGGAGTTGGGGCTGGTGGCCGAGGAAGGTGGCCCGCTGACGTATCCGCGGTGGGTGCGGGCGCCGGTCGACGCCGGGCGGGTGACCCGGCACGAATTACCCGACAACGGCTGGGCGGGCTGCCTGGACGCTGTCGCCGGGTTGGCGGGCCACCAACTGGACATCCGCGAAAAACCCCGGCAATTACATGTTTTCACATCCGTAAGCGGGATCCCGGGGGTTCAGGGCAGGGGCATCGTTGCCGTGTTGCAGGCCGCGCATGCGCTGGCCGACGGCGCTCGGGCGTCGGCCATGGCGGCGTGGTTGTTCGGCCGGCAGGATCCGGTGCCGGCCGTGCGGACGCGGGCGGGCTTCCTGCCGTGGCGGGGCGTGCTCGCGGCCCGGGCGCACCGCCGGTTCGTCCGTGACACCGCCGGCGGATCTCTGGCGCCGGGACTGGGATCGCGGCCGTTGCTGGCCACCAATTCCGCACCGGGCGGCACCCGGATGATGCGCACGGTGGTGCGCCGCCGCGGGCAACTCAACGGCCCGACGGTCACGGTTGCGGCGCTGTCCGCCATATCCACGGCGCTGTCCGACGTGTTGGGGGAGTCGGCGGCGTCGCTGGCTGCGGAGGTACCCATGGCCAAGCCGGGTGTGCCGTTGGGCTTCAACCACTTCGGGAACATCGTAGTGGGGCTGTACCCGGCGCTCGGGCACGACGAAAGAGTGCAGCGCATCGCCGCCGACCTGGCCAATGGCCGGCGCCGCTTCGAGCATCCGGCGACGCGCGCCTCCGACGCGGCGTTCGCCGCCGTGCCGGCAGTGCTGTTGCGTTGGGGTGTCAGCCAATTCGATGTCGAGGCGCGCCCCGAGCAGGTATCGGGGAACACGGTGGTGTCCAGCGTGCACCGCGGCGCCGCCGATCTCAGCTTCGGCGATGTGCCGGTGGTGTTGACGGCGGGCTATCCGGCCCTTTCGCCGGTGATGGGTCTGACCCACGGCGTGCACGGCATCGGTGACACCATCGCGATCAGTGTGCATGCGGCGGAGTCGGCGATGCCGGACATCGACGGGTATCTGCGGCGGCTGGAGGCTGCGCTGTGAGTTACTGCGCGTCGCCCGATCGGGCCGCCTGTTCGCGGGTCAGACCGGCGGCCAGGATCAGCTCTTCATGCAGCTCGAACCACACGGTGTGGTAGGAGTCGATGAGTGGCCCTGTCAGCCAAGCGATTTCGCCGTTCGTCACCCTTGTCAGCGCGGCGGCAAGTTTTACCGGGTAGCCGCGCAGGCGGGGCAGCTGCGCGGCGACCGCCGCGATGATCGGCGTCACCCGCTGGTGCACGTCGTCGAGGCGGGCCAGCACCGCGGCGTCGTAGTCGGCGTCCCGGTGATCGTTGGGCTGGCCGTCGCGGAGTTGCCAGTCGGTGACCAGAGCTTTGAAATCCGTGTTGACCGAGCGGAATTCGTGGTAGGCGGCGTCGATCGTCGCGGACTCGACGTCCTGCCGCTCAGCGGCCAGCAACTCGGCGAGGCGGGCGCGCCCGTCGGGGCTGATCCGCACGGTGGGGCCCGCGATCAGCAGGCCCGCGTCGACCAGCCGGCGCACCGCAGCCTCGGTGTCAGCGTCATCGGCATCCAGGGTCCGGGCCAGGTCGGCGGGGCTGACCCGGCCTTTCAGGCGGACAGCTTGCAGCACGGGCAGATCCGTCATGAGCCGGCCCGCAACCGTATCGCGTTGAGCATGGTGATCAGCGGCGTTGCCGAGACGACGTCGAGGTGTCCGGCGGCCATGGCAGTCTGCAAGGCCTCGTCGGAATAGTCGTCGAGGCGCGGATGGTCGCCGCTCGCGTGCGCACGCAGCGGGCTGACGCGCAGGGCGATCCCGGCCAGCTCACGCAACTCCGGCGTGTCGTCTTCCGACCATGCCGTCAGCCTCAGAATCCCTTCTCGCACTTCGCCTTCGTACCCGTCGACAGTGATCTGCCGGCCGGCCAGCGAAGCGGCGACACCCTGGCCGCAACCCACCACCGCGACGCGGCCGAGTTCGCGGCTGACGACGGCTGCGTGGCTGGCCGGCCCGCCCACTTCGGTGACGATGCCCTGTGCGGCCAGCATGCCCTGCACGTCTTCGGGCCGGGTGTGATCGCGGACCAGGATGACCGGCTCGCCCCGGTCGGCGGCGTCGAGAGCTTCGTCGACGTCGGTGTAGGCGGTGCCGGTCACCACGCCGGGACAGGCGGGCAGACCCCGGGCCAGAAGTGGTGCGCTGAGCCGGGTTTCGGGTTGCAGTGACGGTTGCAGCACAGCTTGGACGTGGGCCGGGGTCACCCGCCGCAGCGTCTCGACGTCATCGATCAGCCCCTCATGGCGGAGTTGCAGCGCCAGCCGCGCGGCAGCGTGCGCCGAACGTTCGGCGCCCCGGGTCTGCAGCAGCCACAGTTTGCCGTCTTCGACGGTGAACTCGATCTCCTGGACGTCGGCATTGAGTCGCTCGAGGGTGCGGGCGGCGTCCATCAGCTCGTCGAAAACGGCGGGTTGTTCGTCGCGCAGCGCGGTGATCGGTTCGACGTCGACCAGGCCGGACACCACGTCGTCACCCTGGCCGCCGGGCAGCCATTCGCCGAAGGGCTCGTTGGCTCCGGTGATCGGGTTGCGCGAGGACAGCACGCCGGCGCCCGACTTGGCCGCCTGGTTGCCGAACACCATCGCCTGCACCACCACCGCGGTGCCCTGACGTTCGTCGAGGCTGTAGTGATCGCGGTAGGCCAGCGCCCGCGGAGAGTTCCAGGAGGCGAATACGGCCTCGATGCCGGTGCGCAGCTGGGTGTACGGGTCGTCGGACGGGTCCGAGTCGGCGCCGACGATGCGCCGGTACATCGCGGTGAACCGGCGGCGGGTGTCGCGGGCGAACTCGACGGTGCCCTGTTCGGCCAGTGCACCTTCGACGTCGTCGTTCATGCCGAGGTCCAGAATCGTGTCCATCATGCCCGGCATTGACTGGGTGGCCCCGGAGCGCACGCTGACCAGGAGTGGACGCGGTCCTCGTCCGAAGGTGCGCGAGGTTTGCTCTTCCAGCCAGCTCATCCGGTCGAGCACGTCCGCCCAGATCGCATCGATGGTGGGCCCGGGGTCGGTCAGATAGCGCAGGCCCACCTCGGTGGTGATGCAGAATGCGGGGGGCACCGGCAGGTTGTGACGGCGCATGGTGTCGATTCCGTGGCCCTTTTTGCCGAGGATTTCCCGCGGATGGCTCGATCGGCCGTCCAGCGCGACGACAGCGTTCGTCAGCGTGCGCGCGGGGGAGTGCCGGCCGTGCGCCACACCAGCCAAGATTCACCCCCTCGTCGTTGCCGGAACGCCGCAATGGTCCCATACCGATCACCGGGCTCGGCTGCTCGCCGCTGTTGCTTACCCGTTAGTTTTGACGGTATGACTCCCTATGACGTCGCGTTGCTGATCCTGCGGCTGGTGCTGGGTCTGACCATGGCCGCGCACGGGTTGAACAAATTCTTCGGTGGTGGGCGGATACCGGGTACCGCGCGCTGGTTCGAAAGCATCGGGATGAAGCCCGGCAAGTTCCACGCCACCGTCGCCGCCACCACCGAGACGGCGGCCGGGCTGGGGCTGGCGGCGGGGTTGCTGACACCGATTCCCGCGGCCGGATTCGTCTCGCTGATGCTGGTGGCGGCGTGGACGGTGCACCGGGCCAACGGGTTCTTCATCGTCAAGGAGGGCTGGGAGTACAACCTGGTGCTGGCGGTGACCGCGGTGGTCGTCGCCACCCTGGGTGCCGGGAAGCTCAGCCTGGATCACCTGATCTTCGGCAAGAACTGGTTCGACGGCTGGCAGGGTCTGGCTATCTCGGTGGGCCTGGGTTTGGCCGGGGCTGTCGGCCAGTTGCTGATCTTCTACCGGCCGCCGGCCAAACAAGCCGGGTAGCCCGCAGGGTCAGGCCGTCTGAATATTGCCATCCCGGCCGAGCAGCAAGCCGGCCTTGCCGCCGGTGCCGGGTTTGCCGGGAGGCGTGCCCGTGCCGCCGTTGCCGCCGTTGCCCCCCTCGCCGATCAGGACCGCGTTGCCGCCGTTTCCGCCGGCCCCTCCCGCGCCGCCGTGACCGTCCGCACCGGCACCGCCGTCGCCGCCGTCACCGATCAGCCCGGCCTTGCCGCCGGTTCCGCCGGCCCCGCCGCTGGTGAGGGCGCTCAGCCCGGCCGCGCCGCCCGCCCCGCCGGTGCCTCCGGACCCGTTGAGGATTCCGCCGCTACCGCCGCTGCCGCCGGCGCCACCGCGGCACGCGGCGTCGCGACCGGATTCGGAAACCTGTTCCTGACCGGCCTGGTGGCCAACCAGGACATGGAGACGATGCTGATCAACATCACCCCGACGGGCACCATCGCTGACCTGTTGCCGATTCTCGCCATCCCGGGCCAGATGGCGCAAAACGTCACCGACCTGCTCCCCGCCGGGTCGATTCCCGCCCAGATCTCGCAGCATCTCACCAATGTGATCACCACGGTCACCGACACCTCGCAGACCTTGGATTTGGTCACCGGCGACCTGCAGGTGGGCCTGCCACTGGTCCTGGGCCTGGAAGCGATCGGTCCGGTCGTCACCACGTTCAACGCGGTCGGCTCCAGCGCGAACGCCGTACTCGGCGCGCTGCAGACCGGCGACGTCCTGGGCGCGGGCGCCGCGCTGTTCGACGCACCCGCGACGGTGCTGAACGGCTTTCTAAACGGCCAGGCCACTCTGCCGCTTTCGGTCTCACTCGGAGAACTGACCACGACCACCAACGTGCCCCTTGGCGGGATACTCACTCCCGCTCAAACCGCGTCGCTGACAGTGCAGATCTTCGGGATGACCGGACCGATCCCGCTTTTCGGTACGAGCTTCGGTGGCATCGTGCCGGGCCTGTTGACCTTCCTGCCCGAACAGCTTGCGGCGGCGATCGGCGGCGGGGCGGGACTGCCTTGAGACGGCCTGGGATGTTGCTGAAAGTCAGCTGAATCCATGACCGTGCGAGGCGACAAGTGGCGACAGTAGTGAGATACCGGTCGCGGGGGTTGGGGTTGTGATGATTTTGGACTTTGCGTGGTTGCCGCCGGAGATCAACTCGGCGCGGATTTTCGCCGGAGCCGGGTCGGGTCCGCTGCATGCGGCGGCGGCGGCCTGGGAGACTCTGGCGGCGGACTTGTCGGCTTCGGCGTCGTCGTTCAATGCGGTGATCGTGGGTTTGACCGGTGGGCCGTGGGCCGGTCCGGCGTCGGCGTCGATGGCCGCTGCGGCGTTGCCGTATGTGGACTGGCTGGGTACCGCGGGTGCTCAGGCTGGCGCGGCGGCGGGTCAGGCGCGGGCGGCGGCGACGGCTTTCGAGGGTGCGCTGACGTCGACAGTGCACCCGGCGGTGGTGCAGGCCAACCGGATGTCGTTGACGACGTTGGTCGCCACGAACTTCCTGGGGTTGAACACGCCGGCCATCTTCGCCAACGAGTTTGATTACGTGGAGATGTGGGCGCAGGATGTGGCCGCCATGGTGGGCTACCACGGCGGTGCGACGGCGGTGGCCGCGAGCCTGACTCCGTTTGCTATTCCGCCGGTGGACCTGGCCGGGTTGGCCGTCAACGTCGGCGCCGAGTTCACTGGCCTCGCCACGTCGGCCTCGGCCGCGGTCAGCCCGGCGGTGCAAGGCGTGGTGTCGGCAGCTCCGGGGCTGGTTGCCGGCGTGCAATCGGCGGCGTCGGCGCTGCCGATCCAGTCCTTGGTGTCGGTCGCTCAGGCTGGAATGTATCCGGCGAGCATGCTGATGTCGCCGATGATGCAGCTGGCGAATTCGGCGAATGCCGCCGGCACCGCTGGATTGGCCGGTGCCACAACGGGTGTGGTCGACGCGACCAAGTTCGTGGGGGACACCGCTCCGGCAGTGAAGGGGCTTGGCGGAGGCGCCGGCCCGGGGGCGGGCATGTCGGGGAGCCTGGGTCACGCGCGGATGGTGGGGGCCCTATCGGTGCCGCCGACCTGGGCGGGGGCGGCGCCGAAGGGCATAGCCAGTTCAGCGATGCACGGCGTGGCAGCGACGCCCAACCCGGCCGAGATGGCGTCGGGAATCCAGTCCCGCGGCGGGATGCCGATGATGCCGATGCCGATGGGCGCCGGCGCCGGTGGTGCGGGTGCCGGAATGCCCGGCGGGATGACGGGCCGCGGCGGCGCGAGTCCGCACGTGACGCAGAACCGGCCCAGCGTGATTCCGCGTACCGGGGTCGGCTAGGTCTGCGCCGCAACCACTTCGGCCGCGGCGCGCTCACCGGAGCGGATCGCGCCGTCGATCCACCCGCACATGACGGCTGAGCTTTCGGTGCCGGCCCAGTGCACCCGCCCGCAGGGCACGCGCAGCGCGTGCCCGTATTCGGTGAGCACGCCGGTGGGGGTGTGGCTGATCATCCCGCCGCCGGAATAGTGCTCGAGAGACCAGTTCTGCTCGTGGTATTCCACTGGCGTACGCGCTTTTTCGCCGAACCGCTCGACGAGTTCGCCGATGATGGCGGCTCTGCGGTCGGAGTCGCTGAGGTCGGAGAGGCGGCGCGCGGCGGGCCCCTCGGTGATGGCGCACAGGATCCCTGGATTGCCGGTATCGGTGCATGCGTCGATGGTCAGTGTGGCCGGTGTTCCCGGCGCGGCGGTCTGGCCCGACAACCCGTCGGTACGCCAGAACGGTTCGTCGTAGATGACGGAGGTCTTGATGACGGCGCCGCTGGGCATGCGCTGATTCAGAAAGGCGCGGTCCGCAGGAAGTGCCGGTTCATAGACAATCGAACTGGCGATGGCCATCGGGATAGCGACGATGGCGCGGTATGCGCGCACGGAAAATCCGTCGGATTGGACGGTGACGCCGTCGGTGTCCTGAATGATGGTCCGCACCGGCCGCGACAGGTGGAGTGCGTCGCCAAGTTCCGCCACCATCGGGCGGTAGATGGCGCCCATCCCGCCGACGGGTCGGGCATCCTGCGAGCCGCCCTTGCCGGAGATGACGAAGGTCGGTCCACCCGCCGAAGACATCTGCAACAACATCCACAGCAACGAGACTTCGGAAGCCATCGAGGTGTACGTACCGCCCAGCACCATGTCCAACATCTCGCGGGCCGGCCGGGAAAGTACGTTGCGCTCCAGCCAGTCACCGATGCTCATCCGGTCCCACTCGGCGGCCTCCTCGGCCTCCCACGGTGCTTCGCGCGGAATCGACTTGCACATCTGCTCGATGCTCATCAGGCCGATGCCCAGGTTGGCGACCGCCCACGGACTCATCGTCCACGGCAGCTTCCCGCCGTAGCGGCGCTTCTTGCCGTCGACGATCATCATGGCGTCACCGTCGTTGTGCTGCTTGTATTCCCGCACGCCGAATTCCTGCATCAGCGCGTAGATGCGGTCCTGGCCCGGTCCGATCCAGGCACCCCCGCGATCGATCCATACCCCGTCGTCGCGGGTCACAGTAAAGGTACGGCCGCCGACTCGGTCGCGGGCCTCCAGCAGTGCCACCGAGTGACCCGCCTGCTTCAGGCGCAGCGCGGCCGTCAGTCCCGCGAAGCCGGCTCCGACAACGCAATAGTCGACATCTGTCATGCTGGCTCCTCGTTGACGCCGTGCCGCCCCAGCAGCAAGCTACACCGATCCCGGCACCGCCGAAACGATTCCGCGATATTGACGCTTCTGTCAGCGGGTTTGCCTGTCGCCGAATGAAACTCAGCCGACGGAGGTCTGACCGGTGGTCACCGGTGGATAGGGGAGGTCGGTGCTGACGTGCGGGTCGACATGCACCGGAGTGCCCAGATAGGGGAAGGCCCGTTGCGAGCAGGCGGGGCGGTCGCAGATCTTGCAACCCGCGCCGATCGGAACCGTCGCCTCGGCGTCGGCCAGATCGATTCCCACTGAATAGATTAGCTTTTCGGCGTGGGCCACGTCGCAGCCGAGCCCGACGGCGAAACTCCGGTCAGGACCCAGGTACCGACTTGGTTCGGTGGTGGTGGTTCGGGCCACCCAGAAATAGGTGCGCCCGTCCGGCATCTCAGCGACCTGCGTCAGGAACTGACCGGGCCGGGCGAACGCATGGTGAACCACCCACAACGGACAGTTTCCGCCCACGCGTGAAAAATGAAAAGCAGTGGCCGACTGTCGCTTTGAAATATTACCGGCGATGTCGGCACGGACGAAGATGAACGGCACACCGCGCGCACTGGGGCGTTGCAAGGTGGACAGCCGATGACAGATGGTCTCGAATCCCACCTCGAATCGGCGTGCCAGTTGGTCGATGTCGTAGCGCACGCACTCGGCTGCCTCGAGAAACCGTTGGTACGGCAACAACAGCGCCCCGGCGAAATAGTTGGCCAGGCCGATGCGGGCCACGCCGCGTGCGTCGTCGCTGAGTTGATCGTCGGCGGCGATGATCCCGCTGATCAACGAATTCTGGGTCAGCAAGGCGATCTGGGTTGCCAGCTGGAAGGCGCGCTGTCCGGGATGCAGCCAACGCGCTACATGCAGCCTCCCGGACTCCGGGCGAAAGTGCCGCTTGGCGTTGGGGCTCAGCATCTCTCCGTCGTCGATGACGACGGTCACGCCCAGCTCTGCGGAGAGCAGTGAGGCCAGCTGAACGTCGAGTCCGCCGACGCGCAAACGGTTTTCGTCGAACATTCGCTCGGCCGCGACGTCCAGTTCGGCGATGTAGTTCTTGCGGTCGTAGAAGAAGTCGCGGACTTCCTCGAAGGGCATCGGTTGTTGTGCTGTCGTCGACGAATCGACGTTGGCCCGACCGTGCAGAGCCTCCAGATCGCTGGTGGCGTCGTGCAGTCGTCGGTGCAGATTGACCAGCGTCTGACCGACCGCCGGCATTCGCGCGACGAGTTCCTCGATCTGCGCGGCCGTGGCAGGTCCCTCGGCCAGCACCTCGCTCAGGTCGGCGATCAGCCGGGCGTCCGTATCGGGCGCGAAGTAGGTGTTGGGCAGGTTGAACCGATCTGTCAGCGTCAGCAGCACCGGCACGGTGATCGGGCGCTGGTCGTTCTCCATCTGGTTGACGTAGCTGGTCGACAACCCCAGCGCACGCGCCAGTGCCACCTGGGTCAACCCGTGGTCTTCGCGTAGCCGCCGCAAACGAGCGCCGGCGAAGGTCTTCGCCACGGTGGACACAGTACGCCAGCCATCGTTCACAACATTCGCAAACCTCGAAGTTCAAGGACGCAAAATTACGCTCTTACAGTGGATTTACCGCGGCTGGGTGGCTGCGTACTGTGCGTGTTATGCGCATTCACGACGTCAGGGCGCGGCGCAGCGCCGACGACTTCCCCCGCCGCGAACACCTGGCCGCCAAGATCGCCGACGTCGCGGCCGACCCGGTCGCCGTACCCCCGGACACCGAAGCCATGGTGATCAACCGCATCATCGACAACGCCGCCGTCTCGGCGGCCTCGGTGATCAGGCGGCCGGTCGCCACCGCACGGGCCCAAGCGCTCGCGCATCCCGTTGCGGTCAACGGCGCCAGAGTCTTCGGCGTCGAGGGCAGCTACTCCCCGGAGTGGGCCGCCTGGGCCAACGGCGTGGCGGTGCGCGAATTGGACTTCCACGACACGTTTCTGGCCGCCGACTACTCCCACCCGGGTGACAACATCCCGCCCCTGGTGGCGGTCGCCCAGCACCTCGGTATGGGTGGCGCCGACCTGATCCGCGGCCTGGCCACCGCCTACGAGATCCAGATCGACCTGGTCAAGGGAATCTGCCTGCACGAGCACAAGATCGACCACGTCGCGCACCTCGGCCCGTCGGTGGCCGCCGGCCTGGGGACGATGCTGCGGCTGGACCAGGAGACTATCTATCAGGCCATCGGCCAGGCCCTGCACCTGACGACGTCCACCCGCCAGTCTCGCAAGGGCCTGATCTCCAGCTGGAAAGCGTTCGCTCCCGCCTGGGCAGGCAAGGTGGCGATCGAGGCCGTCGACCGCGCCATGCGCGGGGAAGGCGCCCCGGCACCCATCTGGGAGGGCGAGGACGGCGTGATCGCCTGGCTGCTCTCGGGTCCCGAGCACACCTACCGGGTGCCGCTGCCCGAGCCGGGGGAGCCCAAGCGCGCCATCCTGGACAGCTACACCAAGGAGCACTCGGCCGAGTACCAGAGCCAGGCGCTGATCGACCTGGCCCGCCGCTTGCGGGAGCGGATCGGGGACCTCGAGCAGGTCGCGACGATCGTGCTGCACACCAGCCACCACACCCACTACGTCATCGGTACCGGCGCAAGAGATCCGCAGAAGATGGATCCCGATGCGTCCCGCGAGACCCTGGATCACTCCGTGATGTATATCTTCGCGGTGGCGTTGCAGGACGGCGCCTGGCATCACGAACGGTCCTACGTCCCGGAGCGGTCGCACCGGCCGGACACCGTCGAGCTGTGGCACAAGATCTCGACGCGCGAAGATCCCGAATGGACCCGCCGCTACCACTCGGACGACCCCGCGGTGAAAGCGTTCGGCGCCCGCGCGGAGGTCACGCTGCGCAGCGGCGAGGTGATCGTCGACGAGATCGGCGTTGCCGATGGACACCCGTTGGGCGCCAGGCCTTTCGGGCGTGAGCAGTACGTGGCAAAGTTCACCGAGCTGGCCGGGGGTGTGATCGACGACGATGAGCGGCAACGGTTTCTGTCCGTGGTCGAAGGCTTGCCCGAACTGCAGGCCGGCGGACTCGGCGCGTTGAACTTGATCGCCAATCCTGACGTGCTGAACAGGGCGCCGATAGTCCCGCCGGGGATCTTCGATTCCGGCGTCAACACATTCACCCGGCAAGGAGTCACGCCATGAGCACGATCGAAGAGCGGCCGCGAATCTTCAAGGGCCTTGCCGGAGTCGTCGTGGACACCACCGCCATCTCCAAAGTGGTGCCGGAGACGAACTCGCTGACCTACCGCGGTTACCCGGTCCAGGATCTCGCTTCCCGCTGCAGCTTCGAGGAGGTGGCGTATCTGTTGTGGCACGGTGAGCTGCCCGACGAGGAACAGCGGGCCCTGTTCATCCAGCGAGAACGCGCCAACCGCCGGCTGGATCGCTCGCTGCTGTCACTGATCGTCAAGCAGCCGGACACCTGTCATCCGATGGACGTGGTGCGCACGGTGATCAGCTACCTCGGCGCCGAGGACGCGCAGGAGGACGACAGCAGCGCGGAGGCGAACTACGCGAAGGCCGTGCGAATGTACGCGGTGCTCCCGACCATCGTCGCAGCCGACATGCGACGCCGGCGCGGCCTGGAACCCATTGCCCCGCACAGCCACATGAACTACGCGCAGAACTTCCTGCACATGTGCTTCGGGGATGTGCCCGAGAAGGTGATCGTCGATGCCTTCGAGCAGTCCATGGTGCTCTATGCCGAGCACAGCTTCAACGCCTCCACGTTTGCCGCACGCGTGGTCACCTCCACCGGGTCCGACATCTACAGCGCCGTCACGGCCGCCATCGGCGCGCTCAAGGGTCCGTTGCACGGTGGCGCCAACGAGGCCGTGATGCACGACATGCTGCAGATCGGCACCGCGGACCAAGCGGCGGACTGGCTGCAGGACAGGATCTCCCGCAAAGAGAAGATCATGGGCTTTGGCCACCGGGTGTACCGCAACGGCGACTCGCGGGTGCCGACCATGAAGAAGGCGCTGGAGCGGGTGGCTGCGGCGCGTGACGGCCGGCGCTGGCTCGACATCTACCACGTTCTCGAACAAGGCATGGCGGCCGCCACCGGCATCAAGCCGAATCTCGACTTCCCGACCGGTCCGGCGTACTTCCTGATGGGCTTCGACATCGCCTGTTTCACAACGATTTTCGTGATGAGCCGGATCACCGGCTGGACCGCCCACATCATGGAGCAGACCGCGTCGAACGCGTTGATCCGCCCGCTCAGCGAGTATGTGGGACCGCCTCAGCGCTCCCTGAGGTGATTGCCAGAGTCCGACAGGGGCGTTGATCCCGGGCGGTGAGACCATAGCGGGCGGTGAGCACAACAACGATTTCCCGAGGGGCCACCCGGTGCCGGGTCTGCTGATAGCGGGCACGACCAGCGACGCCGGCAAGACCACTGTCACGGCCGGGCTGTGCCGCGCGCTGGCTCGGCGCGGGGTGCGGGTCGCGCCCTTCAAGGCGCAGAACATGTCCAACAACTCGATGGTCTGCGCGGGGCCGGACGGCGCGGGCGTGGAGATCGGCCGGGCGCAATGGGTGCAGGCTCTTGCGGCCGGAGTCCCACCCGAACCCGCCATGAATCCGGTCCTGCTCAAACCGTCCGCCGATCAGCGCAGCCACGTCGTGCTGATGGGCAGACCGTGGGGCGAGGTCGTGTCATCGGACTGGCTGGACGGTCGGCGGGCACTGGGCGAGGCGGCACACCGCGCCTTTGACGACCTCGCCACCCGGTACGACGTCGTCGTCGCCGAGGGTGCCGGCAGCCCGGCCGAAATCAACTTGCGCGCAGGCGATTACGTCAACATGGGCCTCGCGCGGCACGCGGAGCTGCCGACCGTCGTGGTCGGTGACATCGACCGCGGCGGGGTGTTCGCGGCATTTCTGGGCACCGTCGCCCTGTTGTCTGCCGAGGACCAGGCGCTGGTTGCGGGGTTCGTGGTCAACAAGTTCCGTGGCGATCTCGCACTGCTGACGCCGGGTCTGCGCGACCTGGAACGGGTCACCGGGCGACGGGTATACGGCACGCTGCCGTGGCATCCCGACCTGTGGCTGGACTCCGAGGACGCCCTGGATCTGGAAGGCAGACGAACGGCCGCCACCGGTGCCCGCCGGGTGGCCGTCGTGCGGCTGCCCCGGGTCAGCAACTTCACCGACGTCGACGCGCTGGGCCTGGAACCCGACCTCGATGTGGTGTTCGTCTCCGACCCTCGCGCGTTGGGCGATGCCGACCTGATCGTGTTGCCGGGCACGCGTGCCACGATCGCCGACCTCGCCTGGCTGAGGGCCAGGGGACTGGACCGTGCGGTGCTCGCACACGCCGCCGCGGGGAAGCCACTGCTCGGCATTTGTGGCGGATTTCAGATGCTGGGCCGCACGATTCGCGACCCGCACGGTGTCGAAGGGGCGGTGGCCGAGGTCGACGGCCTGGGATTGCTCGACGTGGAGACGGTGTTCGGCGCCGACAAGGTGCTGCGGCTACCGCAGGGTGAGGGACTCGGCGTGGTGGCGTCGGGATACGAGATCCATCACGGCAGGATCGCCCGGGGCCACGCGGGGGAGGAGTTTCTCGGCGGCGTCCGCGACGGCCAGGTGTTCGGCACCATGTGGCACGGCTCGCTGGAAGGCGACGCACTGCGCCGGGCGTTCCTGTGCGAGACGCTCGGGCTCACACCGTCGGCCGTGAGCTTCCCGGTCGCCCGCCAGCGGCGCTTGGATCTGCTCGGCGACCTGATCGAACGTCACCTCGACGTCGACGCGGTGCTCGAACTGGCGCGCAGTGGTTGCCCGCCGGCCCTGCCGTTCCTGGCGCCCGGCGCACCGTGAGGATCGTCTAGCCAGGACCGCCGTATTGCCACACCAGGCTGTGGCTGCCCGTCATGGTCGGGTTGCACCACATCGTCTTGCCGTCGGCGTCCTGGGTGGTGGCGTGCAGCACCGTGCACGCATCACCCGGGGACGGCGCTTGCGCCTGCGCGGGGGCGCTGCCGAGGACGAATGCGATTGGTATGGCGGCCCCGGCGACCGCCCTTTTCAGGCATCGGGCTGCACGCATGCTCCCCACTCCCTTCGACACCTTCACCTGACGTTATCGCTCGTGGCAGCCGCTGACCACGGATTCGGAGCGGCGGGCTGGGCAGATAGCTAGAACACGTTCTAATCTGTGAAACCATGGGATTTCTCAAGCCCCAATTGCCCGAGGTCGACATCGCCGAGTGGAGCAAGGGCACCCGCAGCGAGAAGATCCGCCCGATGGCCCGGCACTGGGCCGAGGTGGGCTTCGGCACGCCAGTGGTGATGCACCTGTTCTACGTCGTCAAGATTCTGCTATACATCCTGGTTGCCTGGCTGATCGTCTTGACCACCAAAGGGATTGACGGGTTCACCAATGTTCGGGCCTGGTACGCCGAGCCGATCGTCTTCGAGAAGGTCGTGCTCTACACGATGCTGTTCGAGGTGGTCGGGCTGGGTTGCGGCTTCGGACCGCTGAACAACCGGTTCTTCCCGCCGATGGGCTCGATTCTCTACTGGCTGCGGTTCGGCACCATCCGGCTGCCACCCTGGCCGGATCGCGTCCCGCTGACCTTCGGCACCAAGCGCAAGCCGGTGGACGTCGCGCTTTATGCCTTGCTGCTGTTGCTGCTGACGACCGCGCTGTTCACCGACGGCACCGGGCCGATCCCGGCGCTCGGCACTCAGGTCGGGCTGCTGCCGACGTGGCAGATCGTGGCCATCCTGCTGGTGCTGGCCGCTGCCGGGCTGCGCGACAAGGTGATCTTCCTGGCCGCCCGCGGCGAGGTGTACGGGTCGCTGACCGTCACGTTCCTGTTCGGCGCCTGGAACGCCATCGACATGATCGTCGCGGCCAAACTGGTATTCCTGGTGATCTGGATGGGCGCGGCGACGTCCAAACTCAACAAGCACTTTCCGTTCGTGATCTCCACGATGATGTCGAACAACCCCTTGTTCCGGCCGCGGTTCATCAAGCGCATGTTCTTCGAGAAGTTCCCCGACGATCTACGGCCCGGGCTCTTGTCGCGGCTGTTCGCTCACGTCAGCACCTTCATCGAGATGTTCGTGCCGCTCGCCCTGTTCTTCTCGCACGGCGGGTGGCCGACCACCGTCGCTGCGATTGTGATGGTGTGCTTCCACCTGGGCATCCTGACCGCGATTCCGATGGGAGTGCCGCTGGAATGGAACGTGTTCATGATCTTCGGCGTCTTCGCGCTGTTTGTCGGCCACGCGAAGTTGGGCATCAGCGACGTGCAAAACCTCGCACCGGTTGCCATTCTGTTCACCGTGCTGGTGGGCACGGTGATCCTGGGCAACATGTTCCCGCGCAAGATCTCCTTCCTGCCCGGCATGCGCTACTACGCCGGCAACTGGGACACGACGCTGTGGTGCATCAAGCCGTCGGCGAGTGAGAAGATCGCCCGCGGCATCGTCGCGATCGCCAGCATGCCCCAGGCTCAGCTGGAGCGGTTCTACGGCAAGGATCGCGCGCAGATCCCGATGTATCTGGGATATGCGTTCCGCGCCATGAACACTCACGGCCGCGCGTTGTTCACGCTGGCGCACCGCGCGATGGCCGGACAGAACGAGGACGACTATGTCATCACCGACGGTGAACGCATCTGCAGCACCGCCATCGGCTGGAACTTCGGTGACGGCCATATGCACAACGAGCAACTGATCGCCGCGATGCAACGGCGCTGCCGATTCGAGCCGGGGGAGGTGCGCGTCGTGCTGCTGGACGCGCAACCGATCCACCGCCAGATCCAGCGGTACCGGTTGGTCGACGCTGCCACAGGCGAATTCGAGCACGGCTACGTCCGGGTGGCCGACATGGTGACGCGGCAGCCCTGGGCCGACGACATCCCCGTCGTGGTGGAGTCCAGTTAGGGCGCGAGCAGTCCAGTTAGGGCGCGAGCGGTCCAGTTAGGGCGCGAGCAGGCGCAAAATCGCACGTTCCGGCGCGCCGGAACGCGACTTTGCGTCTGCTCGCCGGGGAGCCGCAGCGGTGGAGTCTATTCGCAGTTGTACGCGTTGAATGTGGCTTGCGGCATCGCATACGCCGCCTCGTCCTCGGAGAACAGAACTTCGTGAGTCATAGCTGAAATTTTCCTTGATCCGCATAGTGAATCTGATAGATTCGTATAGCGGAGATTACCACGTTCGACAGTCGAGCGGTAGCCTGCCGCAGGTTGATGTCCGTCAAGGGGACCGACGTGGAGAAACAGCCTTGGCTATTTGCGTTTCCGCCATGCGACGCGCTGCTGGCGCTCTACCGGCAGCAAGGCCCCGTTATCCATGTCCGCCGACGCAATACGGTGATCCTGCTCGGCGCCGAGGCCAACGAGTTCGTGTTCACCCATTCCGATGCCTTCAGTTGGAAGGAAGCGTTCGAAGCGCTGATCCCGGTTGACGGCCCGACGGCGTTGATCGTCAGCGACGGCGCCGACCACCGCCGGCGGCGAAGCTTCGCGATCCCGGCGCTGCAACACCGGCGGGTCGGGGATTACGTGCACACCATCGTGGACAACACGGACGCGGTCATCGACACCTGGCGGCCCGGGGCGCGGGTCGAAATCTACGAGCAATTGCGTTCGGTGGTCCGGCGCAATACCGCCGAGTGTCTGTTCGGCCCGCGCATCGCTGACCATGCCGACTTCCTCGGTGAACAACTTCAGCCTCTGATCGACCTGACCAATCTGGACCCGAGGAAGCGGCGACTACACCGCCTGCTCGGGTCGCCCTTGTCGCGACGGGCGATGGCCGCGCGCGAACGGATCGACCAACTCGTCGACGCCGCAATCGCCGATTGCCGCCTGCGGCCCAGAGTCGACGACGGCATGCTGACGACGATGGTCAACGGCCGCGATGGTCGTTGTGAATCGCTGAGCGACAGAGAGATTCGTGACATGATTGTCTCCCTGATCGCGGATGGCTACGACGTCACCAGCGGCGCGATCGCGTGGGCGATCTACGCGTTGCTGACCATCCCAGGCGCCTGGGACACCGCCGCCGCGGAGGTGCGCCGCGTACTGGCCGGGGGCCCACCGAGCCCGGCCGCCCTTCGGGAGCTGACCTACATCAACGGCGTCGTGCACGAGACGGTGCGGCTATGCACGACGAACTCCGCACGAAAAGTCAAGCGTGACTTGTGGTTCGACGGGCACCCCATTCGAGCGGGGCAGCGCCTGGTGTTCAGCGCCTACGTCACCCACCGGCTTCCCGAGTTGTGGCCCGACCCATGGCAATTCCGTCCTCAACGCTGGGACTCCAGCGCACCCGATTACCGAAAACCGACGCCCTACGAATTCATCCCGTTCGGCCGTGGTGTGCATCGTTGCATCGGCTCGGCGATGGCGATCACCCAGATGACCGCAATGATCGCCCGACTCGTCGCAAGAACGACGCTCCGACTACCCGCACAACGCATCGAGGCTCGCAACATCGCGGCGCTGCGGCCCTGGCCCGGTTTGTTTGTCGACATCGCCGCATGCACCGATTTGCGCAGCCGGAGCTAGCCACGGGCGGGGGCACGCCTCCACTCAAGCGGCGTGCCCCCAAGCCCGCCCTACTCCGCGCGCACCTGCTGCGCAGCGGCCACCATGTTCCGCAGCGATGCGGTCACCTCCCCGACATTCCGGGTCTTCAGGCCACAGTCCGGGTTAACCCAAATACGTTCCGCCGGAACCGCTTTAACCGCAGACCGCAAGGACGCCGCCATCTCGTCGGTGCTCGGCACCCGCGGCGAGTGAATGTCGTAGACGCCCGGGCCCACGCTGTTGGAGAAGCCGATGGCGTTCAGGTCGTCGAGCACCTCCATGTGCGAGCGCGCCGCCTCGATGGACGTGACGTCGGCGTCCAGATCGGCAATCGCGCCGATCACCTCACCAAACTCCGAGTAGCACAGGTGAGTGTGGATCTGGGTCGAATCGGCGACACCGGAGGTGGCCAACCGGAAAGAGCCTACGGCCCAACGCAAATACTCGTCCTGATCGGCCCGGCGCAGCGGCAGCAGCTCCCGCAGCGCCGGCTCGTCCACCTGGATCACGGCGATGCCCGCGGACTGCAGGTCGACCGTCTCGTCCCGGATCGCCAGCGCCACTTGGTTGGCGGTGTCGGCCAGCGGCTGGTCGTCGCGGACGAACGACCACGCCAGGATGGTGACCGGTCCGGTCAGCATGCCCTTCACCGGCTTGTCGGTCAGCGACTGCGCGTAGGTGATCCAGTCGACCGTCATCGGGTGGGTGCGTACCACGTCGCCGAACAGGATCGGCGGACGCACACAGCGGCTGCCGTAGGACTGCACCCAGCCGTTGTCGGTGGCGAAAAAGCCTTCCAGCTGCTCGGCGAAGTACTGCACCATGTCGTTGCGCTCGGGCTCGCCGTGCACCAGCACGTCGATGCCCAGTTGCTCCTGCAGTGCGATCACGTCGGCGATCTCCTGCTTCATCCGGCGCTCGTACTCGGCCTGGTCGATCTCTCCGGAGCGCAGGGCGGCCCGGGCGATGCGGATCGCCGAAGTCTGCGGGTAAGAGCCGATGGTCGTGGTCGGCAGCACGGGCAGCTTCAGGCGGGCTTCCTGGCTGGCGCGACGCTCGGCGGGATCACCGCGGTGGACGCCGGAGGCGACGATCGATCGGATGCGGGACCGGAGTTCGTCATTGTGCAGGCGTGGGTCTTTCCGGCGCGAGGCCACGGCCGCGTTGGAGGCCGCGATCTCGTCGGCCACCGCCTCGCGGCCGTCCCGCAGCGCCCGGGCCAGCACCACCACCTCGCGCACCTTCTCGGCCCCGAATGCCAGCCAACTGCGCAGGTTGTCATCCAGACCGGTCTCAGCTTCCAGCGAATACGGGACATGCAGCGTTGAGCACGACGTTGAAACCGCCACGGCTGCAGCCGAATTCCGCAACGTCGCCAGCCTGCCCAGGGCCGCGTCCAGATCGGTGCGCCAGATGTTGCGGCCGTCGACGATCCCGGCCACCAGCGTCTTGTCTGCCAACTCCGGTACTGCCGCCAGCGCGGTGTCAGGACCGTAGACGAGGTCGACGCCGATCGCCTCGACCGGTGTGCGGGCCAGCCCCGCCAGCGCGGCACCCGGGTCGCCGAAGTACGTCGCGACGTAGATGGCCGGGCGATTGGCCACCGCACCCAGCGCGTTGTAGACGGCCTCGGCCAGCGCGGGTGCGTCCGGGGAGATGTCGGTGACCAGCGCCGGCTCGTCGAACTGCACCCACCGAGCGCCGTTGCCGGCGAGCAGCGAGAGCAGTTCGGAGTAGATCGGCACCAGCTCCTGCAGCCGCTCGACCGGTGGGCTTCCGCCGTCCACCGCCTTGCTCAGCAGCAGGAAGGTGACCGGCCCGATGATCACCGGACGCGCCGGAATGCCTTGCTCTTGAGCTTCTTTCAGCTCGGAGAGCACCTTGTCGGGGTGCAGCGAGAATCGGGTCGCGGGACCGATTTCGGGAACGAGATAGTGGTAGTTCGTGTCGAACCACTTGGTCATCTCCAGTGGGGCGACGTCGTCATTGCCCCGCGCGGCGGCGAAGTAGCGGTCCAGATCGTCGGAGATCCCGGCGACCCGGGCCGGCAGGGCTCCCAGCAGCACCGAGGTGTCCAGCATCTGGTCGTAATAGGAGAAGGTGTTGATCGGCACCGAGTCGAGGCCGGCGGCGGCCAGGTCGGCCCAGGTGTCGCGGCGCAGCGTGGCAGCGACGGATTCCAGGTCGGAGCGGCTGGTTCGGCCGGCCCAGTATCCCTCGGTCGCGCGCTTGAGTTCGCGGCGCGGGCCGATCCGGGGGGTTCCGGTGATGGTTGCGGTGAATTTCGGAAAACTAGCTGGAGCGGTCACGAGCGGTCCTTCATTCGACGGTATGGACACCGCCCGCGGACGCGCAGCCAACAGTCGGGGCGATGCGCATGTGCTCTCCAGAGCCCGCGTACCACCACAGCTGGCCGGCCAAACGCCCATTCCACGAGGCGATGTGCCGCCAGGCGCGGCGCGCCCGGCACAGCTGGCAGGTCTTCGGACTCACAGGCGCGCACCGCAAAGGTGCCCCTACTGGCCGTCGCTTCCCAGTCCGATTGGACCAGTGCCGATGACGGCGGTCGTTCCTGCATACCGCTGCGGGACAGTCCCGGATTCTCACCGGGTTCCCTCTCACAAGGCGCGTGTGCCTTGCTCGATGCCGACGCCACGGGGGCGCCTGCAGACCAGTTGCGAGGCCCAGGCTACCCCGTGCGGCGCGTCTGTTACCGCGCGGTCGCCACCGCGACGGCGATCGGTACGTCCCCGTTGTTGAAGTCGATCGTGTGGCGGATCGTCGCGTCCTCAGCTAGCGCGGCCGCGACGACGGCCGCCACATCCTCCCGCGACACCTCGCCTTTGGCCTTGCCCACCGCGATGTGTCCGGTGCCCGGGTCCAGGGTGAGTCGTCCCGGCCCGAGCACGGTCCAATCGAGGTCGCTGGCGCGCAGGTGGGTATCGGCGGCGGCCTTGGCCTCGGCGTAGGGGAAGAACGAATTCTCCGGCGAGACGCCATGTCCGGGGCCCGCGCCGAAATAGGACACCATCACGAATCGCCTGACGCCGGCCCGGCCGGCGGCGTCGATCACCCGGATGGCGGCGTCGCGGTCCACCGCGTATGTCCGTGCCGGGTCACCACCGCCCGCGCCGGCGGTGAAGACGACCGCGTCGTGCCCGCTCAGCAGGTCTGCCAGGGCGTCGGTGTCGAGGTGCTCGATATCGGCGGTGATCGGCGTGGCTCCGGTGGCCGCGACCTCGTCGGCGTGGTCGGGGTTGCGGAATACCGAGCTGACCTGATCGCCGCGCCCAGTCAGGATCCGGGCCAGATGCAGGGCGACCTTGCCGTGGCCGCCGATGACAATGATGTGCGCCATAATTCGACGCTACCCCGCTACGGCTTGGCGCGGATCGCTACTCCGCGCAGGACAGTGTCACGAGCCAGGATGAGCGACGAGCGGGTGCCTATCGCGCGCAGGATGTTCTCCGGTATCCACTGCATGCCGATGATGCTGCGGGCCAGCATCGTGATGCCGGGCGCGTCGACCCGGATTTCCGATGACCGAATACCCTCGGAGAGAAGCGATTTCATTTGACGCAGCCGAGTCGTGTACAACCAGCCGGGGTTGGCGGTGTTCGGGGGTGACTGGCGCATCCAGGCGAGCTGGATCCGGAACTCGTCGGAGAACTGGTCGAGCGCATTGACATTGACCCAACTCAGCGCGTCCAGCTTCTCGATCGGGGTGGACGGGGAGCGCAGCACGTCCACCCAGCCCGCTTCCACCTTCTGGCCGAAGGAACGCATGATCGACGCCAGGAGTTCGTCCTTGGACCCGATTACGCGGTATACGGTGCCCGTTCCCAGGCCCGCGGCCGATGCGATGTCCCGGATCGTGGTGACTTCATATCCCTTGCGGCCGAACTCTGTTCGTGCCACCGCCCGCAGGTGTGCCGCTTTGTCGCGTGGGTCGGCTTCGCTGTCGTCGGCCCAGGAGGCGATGACGGAGCCCGCGGCGGCGAACGCTTTCGAGCGGTCCAGTGCCCCGTCGGTAGGGGGCCGGGACGCCAACCCCTGCAGGATGATCCGGCACATCAGGGCGGCTACCTGGTCGGCGGAGGAGTTGTGCCGAATGACGTCGAGTCCCACTTGGAGCATGGTCTGGCAGATCCGGTCGGCCAGCGTCGGGAGGTCGATGTCGGCTTTGATGTAGCCACTCCAGCGCGCCGCACGCAGCGTCTGCAGCATCGCCTCCTGGATGGCGACGGGCCGCTGCTGCGTCAGCTTCATTAGTTCGGGATCGGCGCTCGGGCCCTCGTAGAAGGACATCTGCAGCGCGGCCCGATGCCGCACCGCACAGTTGGCGATCGCCGATCCCAGCTCGATGATCTTCTCGGCCGGGGAGCGCGAGTCCGGTTCGTCCAGCTTGGCCTGGGCGCGCTCGCCGATCCGGGCGAGGTCGGCCTGGTAGCGGCGGATGAGTTCGACAAGGATCGCTTCCTTGGACTCGAAGTGGTGGTACAGGCTGCCGGGGAGAATGCCTGCCGCGTCGGCAATCTCCTGCAGCGAGGTGCGCAGACCCGACGAGGCGATCAACGACGCCGCGGTCTCGAGTATCTCCGTTCGGCGCGTTCCGGTTTCGGTTGCGCTGTCGGTCATGGCCGGTCGGCAGCGAAGGACAGCGGTGCCGGCAACGTGCGCAAGTCGTCCTCCTGCTGAACCAAATCTTTGGTAGAGGCTATCAGACCTGACGCGGCAAACGCGCTGCTGAGGAAGCCGACGGGGCTGTGGGCCACATCCTAGAGCGCTCCATGCTCAGACGCCGACGTCGACGCCCCGGTGACGATCGCGACTTGTCCCGCCAAGTCGAGGGAAGCGGTCACCGCTGTGCCGTCTTGGCGAGCCGCGCACCGACTTCGGTGAGATACCGGTCCGGTCCGCCGTGCAACGAGCTCCAGCTCAGGAGACGCTTGAGATAGAGGTGGGCGTCGTGCTCCCAGGTGTAGCCGATACCCCCGAAAACCTGGATTGCGGTGTCGCCGACGGTGGCCAGCCGTCCGGCGAAGGCCTTCGCCCGGATGGCGGCCAGCTGACGTTCGCCGGGTGAGTTCTCCGCCGCCCATAGAGCGTGGATCACGCCGCTGCGGGCCAGTTCCACCGTCTCGAACATGTCGACGCACAGGTGCTGGACCGCCTGAAACGAACCGATGGGTGCTCCGAACTGGCTGCGCGTCTTGGCATATTCGATCGCCATGTGCATGACGGCACTGGCGGCACCCAGGGCGTCGGCGGCCGCGGCGATCAGCACATCCTCGGTGACCGCCTGGACGTCGTCGGGGGACAGGGCGCCCAGTCGCTGGGCGCCGGCATCGGCGAACGCGACGCGAAAGTGCTTGCGAGTCGGGTCGATACCGGGCTCGGCGGTCACCGAGACACCGGTGTCGTCGGCCCTGACGGCGAAGAGCGCAGTGCCGTCGAAAACCAGGAGCAGATCCGCAGCCGCCGCATCCGGCGTGGCCACCGGTGCCGAGTAGACACTGAAGGCGCCGTTTCGTGCCGAAACGCGGGGCCTTTCTGTCTGCTCGGCCAACCCGGCGACAGCGACTGTGCAGGTGCCGTCGGCGATTGCGGTGAGGACGTCGGCGCCCGCCTGGCCACCGGTGGCGGTCAACAGCCGGGTCGCCGCCACCGCGGTGGACAACCAAGGCCCGGGATGCAGGGCGGCGCCGAGTTCTTCGGCGACGATGCCCGCGTCGACCATCGTCATGCCGGCGCCGCCGAGTTCGGCCGGCACCAGTACCCCGGTCGCTCCGAGATCGGCGAGGCCGCTCCACACCGCATCGGTGGTGCCGGTGGGATCGTCGAGCATCGGGCGCACATGGCCCGCAATCGATGCCCGCTCGGTAAGAAAGCGTCGTACCGTGTCCCGCAGCGCGATTCGCTCGCCGTCCAGTTCGAGGTTCATTTGCGCGGCAACCCCAGGACCCGCTGAGCGGTGATGTTCTTGGTGATCTGGGTGGTGCCGCCGGCGATGGTCAGCGATCGCGACGTCAGCCGGTAGTCACTCCACCTGCCGTGCACCCCGCGGGTGCCGAGCACGTCGAACGCCAGCGCGGCAAGCTCCTGGCCGATCTCGCCCCACACCGTCTTGGCCAGGCTCGCCGACCCGAACGCGGTGATTTCCGGACCTCCGTGCAGCGCCGCCGAAATGGACCGCTGGCACAGGACTTCGAGATACTTGATGCGGACCGCGATCTCACCCAATCGTCTCAGCACCACCGGATCTGTCAGGGCATCGCCGACATCGGCGAAGTCGGCCACCAATTCGTCCAGCCGCAGTTCCAACTCCGCGTAGAGGCGGGCCGCTCCGGCGCGCTCATGGCTCAAGGTGGTGGTCGCCACCTGCCAGCCGCCATTGAGCGGGCCGAGCAGCGCATCGACGGGCACCCGCACATCGTGGAAGAAGACCTCGGCGAAATCGGCGTCGCCATTGAGGGTTACCAGTGGACGGGCCTCGATGCCGGGCAGCGTCATGTCGACGATCAGGCAGGAGATGCCTTTGTGCTTGGGCGCGTCGGGATCGGTGCGGACATACAGCTGACACCACTTGGCCTTGTGTCCCAGCGAAGTCCAGATCTTCTGCCCGGTGACGACGAAGTCGTCGCCATCGCGCACCGCCCGGGTGCGCAGGGCGGCCAGGTCCGATCCGGCCTCGGGTTCCGACATGCCCTGACACCAGATGTCGTCGGCCCGCATCATCCGGCGCAGCAGCGTGGTCTTCTGTGCTTCGGTGCCGTACTGCATGATCGCCGGTGCGATGTTGTTCATGCCGATCACGTTGAGCGGCAACGGCGCTCGGGCCCGCGTCGTCTCCTCGGTGTAGACGAGCTGTTCGAGCACCGTCGCACCGCGGCCGCCGTACTCGACGGGCCAGGAGACCGCCGCCCAGCCCGCGTCGGCCATGGTCGCATTCCAGGCGCGCAGCTTGTCGAACGCCGCTTCGTCGCGGCCGGAGGGTCGCCGCGCCGCGATCAGATCGTCGGTCAGGTTGGCCGACAACCACACACGCAGCTCAGCACGGAACCGCTCGACCTCGGCCGGATAGGAGAAATCCACGTTTGCGTTCGAACCCCGTCTGCGCGTGATTGACTGCAGCCAAGCCGAACTCTACGTTGGAACAGATATTTGGTCAATCCGGCCGGTCGTTCGGAGGTGGGCGCGTGGACGACCCGCAGGCTCACCGGCAGCAGGCGCTGGGCATGTTGGCTTCCGCATGGGCAGGCAGGCCCGTCGCCGTGGCACACACCCAGCCGGGCGCACCCGCCTGGACCGACGGCCAGACGATCTTCGTGGACGGTACTGCGGGACAGCGGGCAGGGCTCGAGGCGGTCGCGGTGCAGGCCTCGCTGATTGCCGCGGGCAGCCTGGACAGCCACGTGATGCGGTCCCTGGCGCGGCACCGTCGGCTGGCCAGGCGCTATCTGGCGATCGAGGGCCACCGTGCCCTGGTCGCCAATGCCGCTCTGCTGCCGGGCATCCTGACGGACCTGGGCGATGCCGAGGTCGCCGGCCACACCGACTGCCCGCAACGGTCGCTGCGCATCGCCGGCGGATCCGCGGCGATCGACGAGGTGGCGGGTTTCGGTGTGATCCGCCCGTCGAAGGTGCTGGCTCTCCGTGACCGGCAGTCCGCCCAACAGGATTCGTCGAGTCCGCAACACACGCCCCGACGAGGTGGCAGGCGGCAGCTCGACGAGCTCGATGACGGCGAGACCGAGGACTTCGACGATCCGTTTACCAGCCCGGTCGGTGGCGGAGGTTTCATCGGTACCTGGCTGAAGAAGATGCTTTCCTCCGCGCGCAAGACCGGTAGCGGTGGCGGACCGCCCGGCGCGGACAGCCCGACGCACCGGACCAACTCCGGCAGGCGTGGATCGCACGCCGTCTGGTCACTGGCCGCGACCCGGAGCAAGGAGGTCGACGACCGCCCTGCCGCGCCGGACGGTGTCCGGTACCCGGAGTGGGACGTCACCCGCCGGCGCTACCGCCCCGCCTGGTGCACCGTGCGAGAGACCGAACCGACCATCGACGCGACGGCAAACCAGGCAATCGACGATGCAATCGCCGTGCGGCGGCCATTGTCGCGGCTGGGTATGGGATTGCACCGCCGTCACCGTCAGGCGCAGGGCGACGACATCGATATCGACGCCGCGGTCGAAGAGCGGGTGGGGATGCTGGCCGGCTCGGTCCCCGGCGAGGCGGTCTACCTCGACAGCCTGCGACGCCGGCGCGACCTGTCGGTGTTGCTGCTGCTCGATGTGTCGGGGTCGGCGGCCGAGCCGGGAACGCTGGGCCGGACGGTGCACGAACAGCAGCGCGCGGTCGTCGCCAATCTGACTGTGGCACTGCATGATCTGGGTGATCGGGTGGCGGTCTACGCCTACTGTTCGCAGGGCCGGGCAGCGGTGAGCATGCTTGCTGTCAAGCGCTTCGACGACCGTCTGGACGCCCGGGTGATCAGGAGGCTGAACAGCCTGCAGCCCGGCGCGTATTCGCGTCTGGGCGCGGCTGTCCGGCACGGCTCGGCGGTGCTGGAATCACGGGGCGGTACTTCGCGGCGGTTGTTGGTGGTGGTCTCCGACGGGCTCGCCTTCGACCATGGCTACGAGCGCCCCTACGGTGCAGCGGACGCGCGCCGCGCGCTGACCGAAACCCGGCGTCGCGGAACCGGTTGCGTGTGCCTGACCGTCGGAACCGACGGGCCGTCCCTGCGCCGGGTGTTCGGCGACACCGCGCACGCGATCGTCGCGCGCCCGGATCAACTTGCCGGTGTGATCGGGCCGCTGTTCCGGTCCGCACTGCGCTCCGCAGAGGCCCGCCGGAAGTCGTTCGCCGGTGCGCCAGAGTTGTAAACAAACATCTGTTCCGGTTAGTCTCCGGGCAACGGCAGAAGGGAAGTCATGGCCCACGAGACCGCGCTCGTTCACCACGCCCAGCCCGGGGCGGACCGGGCGCGGCCGTACTACCGGGCGGTCGGTAACGAAGAGGCCGTCTTCAAGGCCGCCTACCGGCAGAACCTGACCCTGCTTCTCAAAGGGCCGACGGGTTGCGGCAAGACCCGGTTTGTCGAGGCGATGGCTCACGACGTCGGCCGGCCGCTGATCACCGTTGCGTGCCATGACGATCTGACCACCGCGGACCTGGTCGGTCGCTATCTGCTGCAGGGCGGGGAAACGGTGTGGGTGGACGGTCCGCTCACCAGAGCGGTGCGCGAGGGTGCGATCTGCTACCTGGACGAAGTGGTGGAGGCCCGGCAGGACACCACCGTGGTGCTGCACCCGCTCGCCGACCACCGGCGTCAGCTGCCCATCGAGCGCCTCGGCGTCACCCTGGATGCGGCGCCGGGATTCGGCCTCGTGGTGTCGTACAACCCCGGCTACCAGAGTGTCCTCAAGGATCTCAAGGACTCCACCCGCCAGCGCATGGTGGCTCTCGAATTCGGTTTTCCGCCAGCCGATATCGAACAGGGCATCGTGGCGCACGAAGCCGGTGTGGACCATGGGACCGCGGCTGAGCTGGTGCGCCTGGGCCAGGCCGTTCGTCGTCTGGAAACCGGCGGTCTGCGTGAGGTTGCCTCGACCCGCGTGTTGATCGCCGCGGGCCGGCTGATCGCGGAAGGGCTGAGCCGGTCCGAGGCGGCCCGTGCCGCCATCGCCGGGCCGCTGACCGACGACCCGGCGGTGAGCAGGGCGCTCAACGAGATGATCGAGCTCTACCTGGGCGAGGATGGCCGATGATTGACGCTACCGAGGACCACCGCTAGCGTCGGAACAAATATTAGGTTTTACACCCTCCGGGGAGTCGGTGAGCTGGGGAGGCCGGATGTCCTACGAGAGCAGTGCAGAGCCGATCAAGGTCGGCTACCTGATGGACTTCACGCTGCCGCCCGGCTTTCCCGAGGAGATGCTGGCGGACTTCACCCGCTGCTTCGACCTGGTCTTCGAAGAGGCCCTGGCCAACGGTCAGCTGGACCGCCCGGTGCAGATGATCTACCGCGAAGTCGAGGGCCTGCCCAAGGGATCGGTCAAGGCGGTGATCGACGCGTTCGGCGACCTCGTCGACGAAGGATGCCTGGTGGTGTTCGGCCCGCACATCACCGACAATTGCGTCCCCACCCGGGAGGCGATCGAGGAGCGGTTCAAGGTTCCGGCGATCAGTGTGACGGGCACCGACGACTGGCTGGGTGAGTGGACATTCGCGTTCCCGCAGGGCTCGATGACCGACGAGCCGATCTTCCTTGCGGACCTGGTGGCGAAACGCGGGTTCACCCAGATCGGAGTTCTGGTCGAGCAGAACCTGATCGGTGAGAGCTATCTGAGAAATCTCCGGAACGCTTTGCGGCGCAAAGGTATTCGGATCGTCGCCGAGGCGCCGATCGCGCAGACCGCCCAGGACATCAACGACGCCGTGCGCACCCTGCACGACGCGAAGGCTGAAGCGATCGTTCATCTCGGGTTCGGATTCGGGATCGTCTTCATCAACCCGGCATTGCAGGCCGTCGATTGGGATCCCCCGAGATTCACCACCACCGCCTTCCAGAACGCCTGGGTGAACCCGATCATGTGGAACGCGTTCATGGGCTGGATCGGCGTGGATCAGTATGACGAGGCGAATCAGGTCGGGCAGGAATTCCTGGACCGCTACGCCAATAGATACGACGGACGCCGTCCCGAATACTGTGTGCCGCCGGTCAATCGCGACGTGGCCGAGACGTTGGTGCGCGCGTTCGCCGACGCCCACCCCCTCAGTCCACGCGGCGTCAAAGAGGCGCTCGAGCGGGTGAAGATGATGCCGGCCGCGGCCGGGGCGCCCGGCACGCGGGTGTCGTTCGGCAAGTGGACCCGCCGGGCCTGGATGGGGGCGGGCTATCTGGTCGCGCGGACGCTGGATGCTGACGGGGTCAACTCGCACCTGGTCGATCGCTTCGGAGAGGACGGATGACGACATGGCCGCACCGGTGAAGACCGCCGAGCCCGACCTGCGGCGCCGGAACATTAACTGGGGCAGCTGGATTGCCGCGGTTGCGTTGGCCGCATTTGCGCTGTTTTTCCTCGCGAACTGCCGCACGGCGCTCGATCCGCGAGTGGCGAATCCGAATGTGCAGGGGCGGCCGCGCCCCGTGCGCTTCGTCTTCGGCCTGGACTACATCACCTTCCTCGAGATCTCCACCATCGCGATGCTGATCGTCCTGCTCGTGGTCTTCATCAGGGGATGGCGGCGCAACCCGGGCAGTCCGGTCATGCTGATGTTCCTGTGCACCACGCTGATCGTGTGGCAGGACCCGATCATGAACTGGGCGCCGTTCGCGGTCTACAACCCCGACCTCACGCACTGGCCGGAGTCCTGGCCGCTGGTGTCGCTGTCGCCGACCGTGGAACCCTTCGTGGTGTTCGGTTACGTCACGTTCTATTTCGGCCCGTACTTCCCGGCCGTCTGGATCCTGCGCAGGTGGCAGGCCAGCAAGGGGCCGCAGCATTTCGTGTCGCGCCACCCGTTGCTCAGCCTGGGTCTGCTGACGTGCGCGATCGGCTTCGTCTTCGACGCGTTCCTGGAAATTCAGCTCGTCCACATGGGCATGTACATCTACTCGCAGGTGATTCCCTGGGGCTCGGTGTTCACTGGGACCACCTTTCAGTTCCCGCTGATCTGGGAATCGTTCTCGGTGACGTTCGTGATGGTTCCCGCCGCAATCCTGTGCTACCGCGACGACACCGGCAAATCGGTGGCCGAGAAGCTCGCCGCGAAGGCCAGGCTGTTTCCCAGCCGCCCGGTGCTCGGAACGTTCGTGGTCATGTTCGCCATCATCAACGTGTCCTATTTCGCCTACGGCGCGTGGTTCGCCGTCATCAAGGCCACCAAGGCGGCCACCTCCGTCGCCTGCCCATGGCCCTATCCGGAAGCCAAAGTCTATGACCCACAGGGATTTTACGAGCGCGCAGGGGCGCCGGGCCCTTACTCGGTCGGCATCTGGTCGACCTGGATGAGCGGAATGCCCGACGGCCGGCCGCACGTCGACCCGCCGCCGGCGGGCGAAGGCCCTTGCGCGGCCAAGCATGACTGAGCCCCGCACCGTCGTCATCACCGGTGCATCGCGCGGGCTGGGTTTCGCTTCGGCAGTGCGCCTGCACCGCGAGGGGTGGCGGGTGGTCGCGGCCATGCGCGACCCGGACCGCGCACTCCCGTTGCTACAGCAGGCAACCGGCGCGGCCCAAGACGTGGACCGGCTGGACCGGCTGGTCCCGGTGCAGCTGGACCTCACCGACCCCGCGTCGATCACGGCCGCCGCCAAGGCCATCGAAGAGACCGTCGGGACACCCTACGCATTGGTGCACAATGCGGGCATCTCGGCGGCGGGAGTGGTCGAGGAGACAGATAGGGCGTTGTGGCAGAGGATGTTCGCCACCAGCGTCCTCGGCCCCGTCCTGCTGACCCAGGCGCTGCTGCCGTCGATGCGGGCAGCGGGTGTGGGTCGCATCGTGCTGGTATCCAGCGCTGCCGGGGTTCGGGGCCAACCGGCTACCGCCCCGTACTCGGCGGCGAAGGGGGCCCTTGAGCGCTGGGGCGAGTCGATGGCATGCGAGATCGCTCCATTCGGTCTGGGCGTCACGGTGTTGGTGGCCGGCACCTACGACACGGAGATCATCACCGATGCCGGCACCACCGACAACCGCGATCTCGGCGGACCGTACGCCCGCGTGCACCAGACCATGAACACCCGTGGGCGGCTAGCGATGAAACTGGCCAGACCACCCGAACGGTTCACCGACGGGCTGCTCACGGCGCTCGGCGACACTAAGCCGTTCCGTCGCCGCGGGGTGGGCCTGGATGCCTCAATGTTGTTGGCGCTGAACAGGATCCTGCCCGCCGCCGGCATGCACCATGCCTCCCGGCTGGTGTTGGGCATACCAAAGCAGGGTTCGATGCGGGGCGGAGCATATCCGTTGACGACTGCGCAACGGGCGATGGTATTCACCGCACGCGTGGTGCCGCAGCCGCTACTGCAGCGGGTGGCGTCGTTGGTGGCGAAGCGTAACAAGGGGAGTGAAAGGCAGTAATGGAACAGCTATTCGACGATCTGGAAGACTTCGGCGCCTTCGACGACGCCATCTCCGGTGACGTCCGCGACCCGTACACGGAGCTGGCCCGGTTGCGCCGCGAGGAACCCGTGCAGCGCCTCGAGACCTCCGGGGCGCTTCCGCACGAGGAGTCGCTGCCGATGTTCATCGTGTATCGCCACGAGGACGTCCAGCAGATGCTGCGCGACAACGAGACGTTCTCCTCGGCCGCCGTCATTGCCGCATTCGGCCCGGTGCTCGGCGAACACGTGATGCTCGGAATGGACGAGCCGGTGCACGGCCGACTGCGGTCACTGGTGTCAAAAGCCTTCTCGCAGAAATCATTGGCGCGGTACCAGGACGAACTGGTGGCCCGGGTGGCGAACAGCCTGATCGACAACTTCGCGCCCAACGGCCGAGCCGACCTGGTCAAGGAGTTCACCTTCGACTACCCGAGTCAGATCATCGCCGGCCTGTTGGGCCTGCCCGAGCAGGACTACCCCCAGTTCCAGCGGTGGTCGATCTCGCTACTGAGTTGGTTGATGAACCCGGAACGTGGGCTCGCGGCCGCGGCGGCGTTGTGCGAATACTTCGCACCCATCCTCGAAGCCCGGCGCGCCGAACCGAATGACGATCTGATCAGTGCCCTGGCCGCGGCCGAGATTGACGGACAAAAGCTGGCGGACGAAGAGATCTTTTCGTTCCTGCGGCTGCTGCTGCCCGCCGGAGTGGAGACGACGTACCGCGCGCTGGGCAGTCTGCTACTGGCGCTGCTGTCCGATCCCGCGCAACTGGACGCGATCCGCGCGGATCGGTCGCTGTTGCCGCAGGCCATCGAAGAGGGTGTGCGCTGGGAGCCGCCGCTGCTCACCATCACCCGGGTGGCGACCCGCGACACCGAACTCGGCGGGGTGGCGATCCCGGCCGGCGCCACGGTGATGCCGATGCTGGGTTCGGCGAACCGTCAGGAAGATCGTTATCCCGACCCGGACACCTTCGACATCCACCGGCAGGCGCGGGCGCACCTGGGCTGGGGTCACGGCGTACACGTGTGCCTGGGCATGCACCTGGCCCGGCTGGAGATGCGCACCGCGATCAACCTGTTGCTGGACCGGCTGCCGAACCTGCGGCTGGATCCCGACGCCGACAACCCCCACATTCGCGGACAGGTCTTCCGGTCGCCCACCTCGGTACCGGTGCTGTTCGATCCGCAGTAGACCAACCGGGTGCTTTCCGGTAAGGCTCACCGTAGAGTTAGTGTCTAGCGGGTGGCCGTTTACGTCCCGGCGCTCTCACCAGCGCCTTGTCAAAAGAGAGCTGAACAAATATGGCTGACACTGTAAAGGTCCGGTTCGAGCCGAAGATGATGATCGACGGCAAGCTCGTCGACGGCCAGGCGGGCACGTTCACCAACATCAACCCGGCCACCGAGGAGTCGCTCGGTGAGGTCGCCGACGCTTCGAAGGAGGACATGCACCGGGCCATCGACGCCGCGCGGCGCGCCTTCGACGAGACCGACTGGTCGACCAACCGGGAGCTGCGCAAGCGCTGCCTGCTGCAGCTGCACGACGCGATCGAAGAGGAGAAGGAGGAGCTGCGCGAGGAACTCATCCTCGAGGTCGGTTCGCCGCGCGCCATCACCTTCGGCCCGCAGCTGGACGCCCCGCTCCAAGACGGGCTGAAGTACCCGGCCCGGCTCATCGACGAGTACGCCTGGGAGACCGACCTCGGCGACCGGGTCATCAGCCTGACCGGCGCGAACACGTCCATCAAGGTGTGGCGGGAGCCGGTGGGCGTGGTCGGCGCGATCGTGCCGTGGAACTTCCCGTTTGAGGTGACTCTGAACAAGCTCGGCCAAGCGCTGGGCACCGGCAACACGGTCGTGCTCAAGCCGGCGCCCAACACCCCGTTCAACGCCACCCGACTGGGCCGGCTGATCGCCGAGAAGACCGACATCCCCGCCGGGGTGGTCAACGTCGTCACCGCGTCCGATCACTTTGTCGGAGAGGAGCTTACGCTCTCTCCGAAGGTCGACCTGATCTCGTTCACCGGCTCCACGGTGGTGGGCAAACGGATCATGGAAAAAGGCGCCGCGACGATGAAGCGGCTGTTCCTCGAACTTGGCGGCAAGTCGGCCACCATCGTGCTCGAGGACGCCGATTTCGGCTTGGCCTGCGCGATCGGCATCGCACCGTGCATGCACGCCGGCCAGGGTTGCGCCAACCCGACCCGGATGCTGCTGCCGCGCTCGCGCTACGACGAGGGCGTGGCGATTCTGAAGAGCATCTACGAGAACGTCACCTGCGGTGATCCCCAGGACCCCGGAACCCTGTGCGGCCCGGTGATCTCCGAGCGTCAGCGCGACCGCGTCATGGGCTACATCCGCAAGGGCGTCGAGGAAGGTGCCACCGCCCTGGTCGGCGGACCGGACGCGCCCACCGGCTTCGACAAGGGATTCTTCGTCCGCCCAACGCTTTTCGTCGACGTCGACAATTCCATGACCATCGCCCAGGAGGAGATCTTCGGCCCGGTGCTCTCCGTCATCCCGTTCGACGACGAGGAGGACGCGATCCGCATCGCCAACGACAGCGTGTACGGCCTGGCGGGCAATGTGATGTCGGGTTCGCTGGAGCACTCGCTGGCGGTGGCGCGACGCATCAAGGCCGGCTTCATCGGCGTCAACGGCGGTGCCCCCTACGGCGCGGACACGCCGTTCGGCGGCTACAAGCAGAGCGGCGTCGGACGGCAGAACGGCATCGCCGGATTCGACCAGTACACCGAGATCAAATCGGTGGGCTACCCGGTCGGATAATTTCCGGGCCAGGTGTCCTTTTCGGTACCGCGGCAATCGTCCTGTTGGTGAGATCGGGAAATGCCCGCATCATGATCGGTACAGGAGGACACCATGCCGCAATACGCCGCGCTCACCTACACCAGGGACGTCGACTGGTCGGCCCCTGAACAGGCCGCCGACATGGCCGAATACATGAAATTCGGCCAAGACCACGGGGCCGCAATCCGGGGCGGAGCCGCCCTGTATCCCACCGGTACCGCGACCACGGTGCGCGTCAGCGGCGCGCGTGGTGGCGACGTCGTCACCAGCGACGGGCCCTATGCCGAAACCAAAGAAGCGCTGACCGGGTTCTACCTGATCGAGGCGGCGGACCTGGACGAGGCCCTGCGCATCGCCGCCGACATCCCGGCCGCCTGGGACGGGGCCGTCGAGGTGCGTCCAGTCATCGAATTCGGCGGCTGATGCTCCCGGTCGGTTGATGGATACCGACGCTGCACTCGCCGAAACCGTCCGGATGGAGGGCACGCGCATCCTGGCGACCCTCATCCGGACGGTGGGATCGCTACAGCTCGCCGAGGACGCGGTGCAGGAGGCCGCGCTGCGGGCAATGCGCGACTGGCCCCGCACCGGGGTGCCTGCCGAACCGCGCGCCTGGTTGACGGTGACCGCGCGCCGGGTCGCCATCGACCTGCTGCGCCGGGAAGGCGCCCGGGCGCAGAAGGAGCGTGCCAGCGTGGAACTGTCGGTTCCCGACCTGCCGCCGGACAGCGTGGTGGCCGACGACCGGCTGCGGCTGATCTTCACCTGCTGTCACCCGGCACTCGCGTTGGAGGCGCAGGTGACCCTCGCGCTGCGCACCCTGTGCGGCCTGTCGCCGGCGCAGATCGCAGCGGTGTTGCTGACCAGTGAGGCGGCCGTTGCCAAGCGCCTCACCCGGACCCGCAAAAAGATTGCTGCGGCGGCGATTCCGTATCGGGTGCCGGCAGACGACGAGTTGCCGGCGCGCCTGGCGGCGGTGTGCGCGGTGCTGCACACCTCCTACACGATCGCCCACACCGCGGCCGGCGGTGACCGGCTGACCGACGTCGACGGAACCCGGGAGGCGCTGCGACTGGCGCGCCTGGTGCACGAGTTGATGCCTGACGAGCCCGCGCCGATGGCCGTGCTGGCACTGCAACTGCTGACCGACGCGCGCCGGGCCGCGCGCCTGGACGAGGCCGGCGAGCCGATTCCGCTGTCTGACCAGGACCGCACACGGTGGGATACCGCCGCGATTACCGAAGCGCTCGGGCTGCTCAACGACTCGTTGCGGCGCACCGGGGGAGTCGCCGACCCCTATCAGCTGCAGGCCGCGATCGCCGCGGAGCACGCCCGGGCCGCGTCCTATCACGCCACCGACTGGGCCGAGATCGTCCGGCTCTACGACCTGCTGCTGTCGGTGCGGCCGAGTGCTCCCGTCGCCCTGGCCCGAGCCGTCGCGATCGCCGAACGAGACGGGCCCGCAGCGGGATTGCAGGCACTGGCGCCCCTGGAACCGGACCAGCGCTGGCATGCCGTACGCGGCGAATTGCTCTCCCGGGAAGGAAGATTCGCCGAAGCGGTGGAGGCGACGCGCGCGTCACTCACCGAGGCGGTCGCCGAGCCCGAGCGCCGGTACCGCGAGCGGCGGATCGCCGAGTGGCAGGCAAATATCTGAGTCTCACACGGTCGCTACGGTGCCGCCGTCGACCACGATGTCGGCACCGACCACCGCGGCCGCGGCATCGGAGATGAGAAAGCCCACGACCGCGGCTATCTCCTCGGGGCGTGCGGGCCGACCGAGGGGAATGCCGCCGAGCGCGTTCATCATCGAGTGCAGGGCGGCGTCGCGGTCACCATCGCCGGCGGCGGCGATCCGGGTGATGAGATCCTCGGCGGCGTTGGTCTGGATGAACCCCGGCGACACCGTATTGACGCGAATACCCTTGGGCGCCAGCTCGTTCGCCAGACCCTTGCTGTACGCGCGCAGCGCGGCCTTGGCCGCGGCGTACCCCAGGGTGCCGTCGAAAAGCGGCATTCTGCTCTGAATCGAGCCGACGTGCACGACGGACCCCGCGCCCGCTTCGATCATCGTGGGCAGCAACGCACGGTCCAGGCGGACCGCTGCCAGCAGATTCAGGTTGAGCTCGTCGGTCCAGTGCCGATCGTCGAGTGCGGCGAAGCCGCCCGAGGGTGCACCGGATCCGCCCGCCACATGCACCAGGATGTCGAGTCCGCCGCGTTCACGGATCCGAGCGGCCACCTGCTCTACTCCGGCCGGCGACGAAAGGTCGCCGGCGATGAAATCGTCAGTGCCCGAGCTGTGTTGACGAGCCACCGTGGTGACGCGCACTCCCCGCGAACGCAGCCAGGCGGTGACCGCGGCGCCGGTCCCCTTAGTGCCCCCGGTGACGACCGCACGCCGGCCCTGCAGCGTGGTCATGCGTCAGCCCGAAACACCGGCCAGCACAGCGAGGTCAACCAGTCCGCGGAATCGTCAGTGTCCCAGGCGAACCGGTCGTAGTACTCGCGCAGCGGGCCTTCGACGCTGATCTCGTGGCGGGTCGCGTACTCGCCCAGCACGCTGTAGTGGACGTCGACGTCGTCGTGCGGACCGCGGTGTGAGATGACCACCAATTCGGCTGCCGGAATGGTCATCGGCGTCACTCGCCCGACCGCTCGCACCGCCCCGGCGACCGGGATGAACACGGTCGTACCGCCCCGGTCACCGGCGAAGATGTCGAAGTCGAACAAGGCCCCGGGCACCCCGGTCGGAGCGAGCAGACGGTCAGCCTGCACCGTCGCCCGCAATTCGCCCACCGCACCTTGCCACCAGGGCAGCAGATCGTCGCGATCGACGGTCGCGGTGATCGCGGCGGCGGGGGTCTCGGCGACGGTGCGGTGTTCAATCCGCGAATCGCGAGCCGGGGCATCGAGAATCGCCCGCAGCGATTCCACGGCGCTCCGCGTTGCGGCGAGCTGGTCTTCGAGGCGTGCCAGGTGAGCGCTGATGAGTGCGTTCCGGTCGGCCGGTGCGGAGACGAGGACGGCGCGAACGTCGGCCAACGGCATCCCGAGGTCGCGTAGCCGTCGGATTACCTGGGCGGTCGGCGCCTGGTCGGTGCTGTAGTACCGGTAGCCGGTGGCCGGATCGACACGATGCGGTTCGAGCAAACCGACTTCGTGGTAGTGGCGCAGCGTCTTGACCGGCAACTGCGTCATCCGGGAGAAGTCGCCAATCGATATGCCGGTGGTCATGGGCTCATTGTGAAGTCTCCCGTTGCGGGAGAGTCAAGGCCGCCAAACCGCCTTGACTCTCCCGCGGCGTCGGCGCCCACGGTTGGTGCATGACTACTCACACGCACTCCGTCGCTCAACGTTACGTCGCAGCTGTCAACGCTTTCAGCATCGACGCCGTCATGCGGACGTTCGCCCCCGATGCGGTCGTCAACGACAACCAGCGCGAATTCGCCACCGCGGCTGCCATCGAAGGCTGGGTGGCCGCGGAGATCGTCGGTGACCGCGTGACCATGGAGGTGTTGGACACCGATGACCGCTCCGGGCTGACCGTACTTCGGGCCCGCTACGACGGTGACTTCGACAAGACGGGCCTACCCGACGAACTGGTCCTGACCAACTACATCGTCGCTCGAGACGATTTGATCACCGGCCTGTTCATCGTCGTCAATCGCGGCTGAACGCGCCTCCGTCCGGTGCGGTTGCTCGAAGAGTTCGACAAGGACGGGCCGCCGGCGCTGCGACCGGGCCGGATGCATAGGTTCTATAGCTAAATGACACCCCGCCCCGCGCCCTCCCAACCGGATGGTTGACAATCTAAGGAATTACTTATTGTCAAAGGAGACATCTCATGGCTGAAGCCGTCATCGTCGAGGCAGTGCGTTCCCCCATCGGAAAGCGCAACGGAGGACTGTCCGGGGTGCACCCGGCCGAGCTGTCCGCGCAGGTCCTCAACGGTTTGGTCACCAAAGCCGGCATCGACCCCGAGCTCGTCGACGACGTCATCTGGGGCTGTGTGATGCAGGCCGGCGAGCAGGCCCTCGACATCGGCCGGACGGCGCTGCTGACCGCCGGCTGGCCGGAATCGGTGCCCGGGGTGACCGTGGACCGCCAGTGCGGCTCGAGCCAGCAGTCGGTGCACTTCGCCGCGGCCGGTGTGGTGGCCGGCCACTACGACGTGGTGGTCGCCGGTGGTGTGGAGTCGATGTCGCGGACCCCGATGGGCGCTTCGCTGGCCAACGGTGGCCGCCCCTACCCGGAGAACTTCCTGAGCCGCTACGAGGGCAAGATCCCCAACCAGGGCATCGGCGCCGAGATGATCGCCGAGCAGTGGGGCTTCTCCCGCCTCGACCTCGACCAGTTCTCCCTGGACTCGCACGAAAAGGCCGCTGCCGCACAGGATGCCGGTGCTTTCGACGACCAGATCGTGGGCATCAAGGACGGCGACGGGAACGTGGTTCTGAAGGACGAGGGCATCCGCCGCGGCACCCCGATGGAGAAGATGGCCTCGCTGAAGCCCGCCTTCAAGGAGGACGGCGTGATCCACGCGGGCAACTCCTCGCAGATCTCCGACGGCTCGGCGGCGCTGCTGTTCATGTCTGCGGAGAAGGCCAAGGAACTGGGCATGAAGCCGATCGCCAAGGTGCACACCGCGACGCTGGCCGGGGCGGACCCGGTGATCATGCTGACCGCGCCCATCCCGGCCACTCAGAAGGTGCTCAAGCGCTCCGGCCTGTCCATCGGCGACATCGGCGCCTACGAGGTCAACGAGGCGTTCGCGCCGGTTCCGCTGGCCTGGCTCAAGGACATCGGTGCCGACGAGACCAAGCTGAACCCCAACGGCGGGGCGATCGCCCTCGGCCACCCCCTCGGCGGCTCGGGTGCCCGCATCATGACCACACTGCTCTACCACATGCGGGACAAGGGAATTCGTTACGGCTTGCAGACCATGTGCGAGGGCGGCGGGCAGGCCAACGCCACCATTTTAGAGCTCCTGTGACCCACGTTCCCAACGATGCGCCCGGCGCTCTGGTCGAGCGCCGCGGCAACGTCATGATCATCACCATCAACCGGCCGGAGGCCCGCAACGCGGTCAACGGCGCGGTGAGCATCGGGGTCGGTAATGCGCTGGAGGAAGCCCAGCAGGATCCCGAGGTGCGGGCGGTCGTGATCACCGGCGCAGGCGACAAGTCGTTCTGCGCCGGTGCCGACCTCAAGGCGATCTCGCGCCGGGAGAACATCTACCACCCGGATCGTCCGGAGTGGGGATTCGCCGGTTACGTGCACCACTTCATCGACAAGCCCACCATCGCCGCGGTCAACGGGACGGCACTGGGCGGCGGCACCGAGCTGGCGCTGGCCAGTGACCTGGTGGTGGCCGACGAGCGTGCCCAGTTCGGTTTGCCCGAGGTGAAACGCGGCTTGATCGCCGCTGCCGGTGGCGTGTTCCGGATCATGGACCAGTTGCCGCACAAGGTCGCGATGGAGCTGCTGTTGACCGGCGAGCCACTGACGGCGTCGGACGCCTACGAGTGGGGCCTGATCAACCAGGTGGTCAAGGAGGGCACGGTCTTGGATGCCGCCCTGACCCTGGCCGCCCGGGTGACCGTCAATGCGCCGCTGTCGGTGCAGGCCAGTAAGCGCATCGCCTACGGCGTTGACGAGGGCGTGATCACCGCCGAGGAAGTGGGCTGGGACCGCACGATGCGCGAAATGCGTTCGCTGATCAGGTCTGAGGACGCCCGGGAAGGGCCGCTGGCGTTCGCCGAAAAGCGCGATCCGGTGTGGAAGGCGCGCTAGGAGGCGAGCACGTTGACGCCCCACTGGAACAGGGGCGGCATCGCCGTGCAGGCCGGCACCAGCGCCCGGCGCACCACGCGGGGGGTGCTGGCCAGTACCAGACCCCGGGTGAGTAGCCGATAATCGCGGGTCACCCGGTGCCAGGCACGCTCGTAGGCCTGTGGGGCGTCGTCGACGAGGGCGCCGACGGCCGCGGCGGCCTGCTTGACCGCGAGGCTGATGCCCTCACCGGTCAACGCATCCTCGTACCCGGCGGCGTCGCCGACCAGCAGCACCCGGCCGGCCACGCGCCGGGACACCACCTGCCGCAACGGCCCGCAGCCGCGCGCCGGCGTGCGGTCGGCCCCGTCCAAATGCGCTGCCAGCCAAGGGAACCAGTCGAGCTCCGGACGCTGGCGGGACAAGATCGCCACGCCTACCAGATCCGGTTCCACCGGCGTCACGTACGCCTCGCCCCAGCGCGACCAATGCACTTCGACGAACTCCGACCAGGCCGGCACCCGGTAGTGCCAGCGCAGTCCGTGGCGACGCGGGGTGCCGCGCGTCGCGGCGATCCCGACGGCGCGGCGCACCGCCGAATGCAACCCGTCGGCGCCCACCAGCCACCGGGTCCGCACGCCCGCCGCCGACACACCGGAAGAGTCCTGCGCGACGGTGCTCACCTTCGTCCGGATCCACTCCGTGTCAACCTCTTTGGCGCGTGCCGCCAGTGCCGCGTGCAACGTGGTGCGCCGTACCCCGCGGCCCGGGCCGGTGCGGAACAACGCTTCGGCCCGGCGATGCTGGTTGGCATACGCGATTCCGCGAAAGGGCATGCCGACCGGGTCGACGCCGAGTGAGGTGAGCTCGGCGAGGCCGCCGGGCATCAGTCCTTCCCCGCACGCCTTGTCGATGGGGCCCTCCCGGGGTTCGGCCACGATCACCGAAAGCCCCTGTGCGCGTGCGTGTAGCGCGGTGGCCAGGCCGCCGGGGCCGCCCCCGACCACCAGCAGGTCTGCGTCGTAGTCCGTCATGCGTAACCCAGCACCGAGTTCTCCACGCGCAACCTGACCGTCAGCAGCGCGGCGTTGGCCAGCGTGAAGATGATCGCGGTCAGCCATGCGGTGTGCACCATCGGCAGGGCGATGCCTTCGGCCACCACCGCAACATAATTCGGGTGGTGCAGGAATCGGTAGGGGCCCTTCTTCACCAGCGGTTCGTGCGGCAGCACGATCACCCTGGTGTTCCACCTCTTGCCCAGCGACGTGATGCACCACCAGCGCAGCCCCTGGCAGAGTGCCAGTACCACCACCATCGACCAGCCGAGCCACGGGATGAACGGGCGGTGCAATGCCCACGGTTCCACCAGGCAGCCGACCAGCAGGGCGGTGTGCAGGATGACCATGACGACGTAGTGCGGCCGACCGAACTCCTTGCCGCCCTGGGCAAATGACCATTTCGCGTTTCGGCGGGACACCGCAAGCTCGGCCAGCCGTTCCAGCACGACCGCCAGGATCAGGAGGTAATAAGGACCTACCATCGGAGCAGTACCAATTCCGAGCAGAATGCCGGCCCCATCGCGATCATCAGTCCGATCGACCCGGCCGGCGGGGGATCGGCCATATTGGCGGCGAGCACGTCCAGTACCGACACCGACGACAGGTTTCCGTTGCTGCGCAATGACTTCCGAGTGTAATCCAGGGCATCGCCGGGCAGTCCCAATCCCTTCTCCACCGCTTCGATCACCCGGGGCCCGCCCGGGTGGCAGACCCACGTCGAAACGTCCTCCGGGGTCAGCCCGTGGTCGGCGAGGAATGTCCGCACGTCGTCGCCCAGGTACTTCTCGGCGACCGTCGCCACATCGGCCGACAGCACGATCCGGAAGCCGTCACTGCCGATCTTCCAGCCCATCACCTCTTCGGTGTCGGGATAGATGCGGCTGCGGGTGGCCAGGACCTGTGGGCCATGAGCGGCCCGACATGTCGCACGGCGGGCACCGGTGGCCACTACGGCGGCCGCGCCGTCACCGAACAGGCTGGATGCGACAAGATTAGCCACGGAGCTATCTTCGCGCTGAATCGTCAGAGAACATAACTCGACCGCCAGTAGCACGCCGACCTGGTCCGGAAATGCCCGCAGATAGTCGTGCATCCGGGCCACGCCGGCCGCGCCCGCGACGCATCCCAGGCCGAACAGCGGGACACGTTTGACGTCTTGGCGCAGTCCCACTCGTTTGGCCAGACGCGCCTCCAGGGTCGGCACCGCGAGTCCGGTGACGGTCGTCGAGAAGACGATGTCGACGTCGCACGGGCGCACCCCGGCCGTGTCCAGCGCCCGGAGCAGCGCCTGTTCGGCCAGATCAAGTGCCACCCCGATGAAGGTGTCGTTGGCTTCGCTGAACCCGCTGAGGTCGGCGTAGCGCGAGAGCGGCAGAGCCGTGTGCCGAGCTTGCACGCCGCTGCTCAGGGCGAAACGCCGGAACTCCGGCCCGGCGAAGTCGGTGAGTGCCGCGATGGTGTCCTCTTGGCTGTTGAGGTGGTGCGGGAACTGCACGGCAACCCCCGCGACTGATGGCGTGTTCTCGGCAACGGAAAGCTGTGTGACGGGACGTGCCGAATCTCCCCCTGAGGTAATGCTCATGTAGCCAGTCACGGTGCCGCTGTCGTCGCGGTTCACCGACCCGTTGACCTGCACCGATTTGCCGAGGCCCGGGTTGGGGTACCTGACTGGGGACAGTTGCCCTGCAACGCGGGGCTTTCGGCCCTTACAACGACCCCGAACGCGACAGTTAGGTTGGGAATATGCGGATTCTGGTGACAGGCGCCACCGGGTATGTGGGTTCACGTCTGGTCACAGCACTGCTGGACGTTGGTCACGAGGTAGTGGCCGCCAGCCGAAACCCGAGCAGCCTCAAGCGCTTTGGCTGGTCAGACGACGTGACGGCGGTCCAGCTGGACGCGGCGGATGCGGCGTCGGCGCGGGCCGCTTTCGACGCGGCCGGCCCCGTCGAGGTGGTCTATTACCTGGTGCACGGGATCGGTCAGGCGAACTTCCGCGAAGCCGACAACGCGGCGGCCACCAACGTCGCCACCGCGGCCCGCGACGCCGGGGTGCGCCGCATCGTCTACCTGGGCGGGTTCGTACCCGACGACGAAGCGCTGTCGGAACATCTGACCAGCCGTGCCGAGGTGGCCGAGTCCCTTTCCGTCGACAACGGCCCGGAGCTGGTGTGGCTGGGCGCGGCACTGATCATCGGAGCGGGGTCGACGTCGTTCGAGATCCTGCGTTACGTCGGTGACCGGTTTCCCGTCATGCCGATGCCGAGCTGGATGCACAACCCGCTCGATCCGATCTCGATCCGCGACGTCCTGCACTACCTGGTGGCTGCGGCCGACCCGGACAAGGTCCCGGCCGGCGCCTACGACATCAGCGGCCCCGAAACAACCTCCTACCGCGACCTGCTCAAGCGATACGCGCACATTTCCGGCCGATGGCATGCCGCATGCCGTGTCCCTGGCATCGACACCTCGATCGCGTCGCTGTTCGCGGCGATAGCGCTGCCGGTGCCCAGGGGCCTGGCCGGGGACCTGGTGGAGTCGCTCGACCATCCGATGCGCGCGTCGGGCAGCGGTCTGCAGAACAAGGTGCCCGACCCGCCGGGCGGCCTGCTGGGCATCGATGAGGCGATTTCGCTGGCGTTGTCGGGCCACACCGATCACCCGCCCCGGCCGGTCAGCGCGCTGGCCGACCCGCACCATCTCGCCGACAGCGACCCGATATGGGCGGGCGGGGACGCCTTACGCATCCGCCGGCTCGCCCGGACCGTCACGCCGCCCATCGTGCGGCCCACCCTCCGACTGGTTAACATCGTCCCCGGCCCCCTTGCCGGTGCGTTGCGTACCAGCCTGGACATCCTGCTAACGCTCACCCCGAGGATCCGCACGGCATGACCCAAACTGCTACCCCCAACCGCACCAGCGCCTTCCAGGAGATCCGCCGCGCGATGGTCAAAGTCGCGGTGCCGCATCATGAACCGCCCGGCGTCGTGCTTCGCCGCCGCATCGTCGTCGCGATCACGCTGGTGCTCGGGGCCGCGATACTGGGCATCTCGCTGCGGACCCGGCCGGGCGAGGCCAGCTTCTACTGGCTGACGCTGGCGCTGGCCGCCGTGTGGTTGCTCGGCGCGTTCGCCTCCGGACCCCTGCACCTGGGCGGCATCTGCTGGCGTGGCCGCAATCAGCGTCCCGTCATCACCGGCACCACGATCGGTCTGATCCTCGGCGGCATCTTCGTGGTGGGCGGCCTGATCGTCCGGGAGATCCAGCCGATCGACACGTGGATCACCCGCGTGCTGCAGTACGCACACCAGGGGCCGTTCCTGCTGATCGTGCTGATCACCGTGGTCAACGGGGTGACCGAGGAGGTGTTCTTCCGCGGCGCCCTCTACACGGCGCTGGGCCGGCACCATCCGGTGGTTATCTCGACGGTGTTGTACGTCGCCGCGACCATGGCCAGCGGAAACCCGATGCTCGGGTTCGCCGGGGTGATCCTGGGCACCGTGAACGCGTTGTCCCGGCGTGCCACCGGCGGCGTGCTGGCGCCCATGCTGACCCACTTCGTCTGGGGCCTGATCATGGTGCTGGCGCTGCCGCCGATGTTCGGCGTTTTGTAGCTACTGGCCGGCGACGACGTCGCGCGCCAGTTTGCGGAGTTCAGCCATGTGCAGCGGCCGGAACAGGAACCAGTACAACCGGCCGGGGATGCCGCGCGGGTAGAAGATTGCCCGCTGCGTGTACCTGCCCGGCGCGGTGGTGATCTCCAGCCAGGCTTGTCCCGGTGCGCGCACTTCCGCCCGCAGCCGCAGCTTCTCGCCCGGTTCGCTCGCCGCGACGCTCCACCGGGTGGCCGAGTAGCGCCGTCGCGGCGCCAGCGGAAACGAATACCACCGGCCGCGGTTGGCGGCGTTTTCCGCGGCCTTCCACAGTTCATCGGGCCCGGCTGAGGTCGCAGCTGACTGCACGTCGTCGAAGATGATCTCGCCGGCCCAATCCGGGTCGCTGGGCAACAGCTCGGCCGGCTCGGAGTCCAGCGAGTCCCAGGTCGGATCGGGCAGGCCGGCGAACGCGCGATTGAGGGCCACCGCGACGGCGCGCCGGTATCCCGTCAGCCCGCCCGGGGGTCGCTCGATGATCGAGTCGATGTCGCAGTTGTGCATGACCGCGTCGCACTCCAGCGACTCGATCAGCGGGCGTGCCAAACCGGGCGGAATCGGTGTCACGGTGCCCACCCACAGACTGGCGATCGTCGGCGTCAGGAACGGCAACACGATGAGGTAGCGCTTGTGCAGGCGCGCCACCTCGGCGTAGATCCGCATCATGTCGCCGTACTCCAGTACGTCGGGACAGCCGATGTCCCAGGTGCGCGAGGACGGCACCGGCGCCGTTGCGGCCGCGACGAGGTAGTACAGCACGTCGCGCACCGCGATCGGCTGGATCTTGTTGTGCACCCACTTCGGGGTGGTCATCACCGGCAGCCGGTCGGTCAGGTGCCGGATCATCTCGAACGACGCCGAACCCGCCCCGACGACCACACCGGCCTGCAGCACCACGGTTTCGATTCCAGAGTCGATCAGGTGATCGCCCACCGCCTTGCGGGACCGCAGGTGCGGAGACAGCTCTTTGTCCTCGGGGTGCAGACCGCTCAGATAGACGATCCGGCGCACCCCGGCCCGGCGGGCGGCCGTCACCACGTTGCGTACCGCGCGTTCTTCCTCGGCGGCAAAGTCTTTCGCTCCACCGCCCATGGAATGCACCAGGTAGTAGACGACGTCGATCCCGTCGAATGCCTTGATGAGGGAGTCGACGTCGCCGAGGTCGCCGCGCGCCACCTCGACGTCGGATCGCCACGGCACGTCGTCGAGCTTGCCGGGGTTGCGTGCCAGCGCGCGCACGCGATGGCCCTCGTCAAGCAGGCGCGGCACCAGCCGCGCGCCGATGTAACCGGTCGCTCCGGTCACCAAGCAATGAATCGGTTCAGCCGCCACAGGACCCCGTTCGCTCACAGTCACCAATTATTCGGAGTAGACGCCAGAACGGATTGGTAATCCTGCAACTCAGGAGTCCGTGAAATTGGGGGAGCGGCGCTCCTGGAATGCCCGGGTGCCCTCCTTGAAGTCGGGTGCCTGCAACAAGCCTCGTTGACCGTCGAACTCCCGGTCCAGGGTGGGGCTGAGTTCGGTCAGTGTGGCCGCATTGATCGCGGCTTTGGTCTTGGCGAACGCCACCGCGGGGCCAGTCAGCAGGCGGGTGACCACCTTGGCCACCTCGGCGTCGAAGTCGTCGGCGGGGTAGACCGCGCTCACCAGACCCCACGACAGCGCCTCGGTCGCCGTGAGCCGCTCGGGCAGCAACGCCATCCGCAACGCCCTGATCCGGCCGACCGCGGCAGCGACCAAAGCCGAGGCCCCACCGTCGGGCATCAACCCGATCTTGGTGAACGCAAGCATGAAAAACGCTTTTTCAGAAGCCAATACGACATCACAGGCAAGTGCGATGGAGACGCCGACGCCGGCCGCAGGTCCCTGTACGACGGCAACCACGGGGTGCGGCAGTGCGGTGATGGCCCGGATCAGCCGGTTGATCTCGAGGATGATCTCGTCCGGCGGGACGCCGCCGCCGCTGGACATGTCGTCGGCGCTGATGCCGGCCCCGGAGCTGAAGCCGCGACCGGCGCCGCCGAGTCGCACCACCCGCACCGCGGGGTCGGTGGCGGCGGCCTCCATTGCGTCGGCCAGGCCGGTGATCACCGGAATGATCAGCGAGTTGAGGCTGTCGGGCCGGTTGATCGTCAACGACAGCACGCCGTCGGTCAGGTCGACGTCGAGGCCCGCGACAGGGGCGAGAGCGGCAATTCCAGATTCGGACATGCGATTCACAGTAAGCGACCCGGGCTGCACGGTCGCCCGAGGCGGCTGCGAAGATGCAATCAACCGGTTGTTAGGGCGTCAGAGCAGACGAAAGGTCGGTGCACCCATGGCGGGACCGCTGAGTGGATTACGTGTTGTCGAACTGGCGGGGATCGGGCCCGGCCCGCACGCCGCGATGATCCTGGGCGACCTCGGCGCCGACGTGGTGCGGGTCGACCGGCCCGGTCCCAGTGGCCCGGTCAAGGATTCGATGAGCCGCAACCGGCGCATAGTCACCGCCGACCTCAAATCCGCCGAAGGCCGCGAATTGGTGCTCAAGCTGGTCGCGAAGGCTGACGTGCTGATCGAGGGCTACCGCCCAGGAGTTACCGAGCGGCTGGGCCTGGGGCCTGAGGACTGCGCCAAGGTCAACGAACGGCTGGTCTACGGGCGGATGACCGGTTGGGGGCAGACCGGCCCGCGCAGCCAGCAGGCCGGTCACGACATCAACTACATCTCGCTGAACGGCATCCTGCATTCGATCGGACGGGCCGGTGAGCGGCCGGTGCCGCCGCTGAACCTGGTCGGCGACTTCGGTGGCGGCTCGATGTTCCTGCTGCTCGGCATCCTGTCGGCGCTGTGGGAGCGGCAGACCTCGGGCAAGGGGCAGGTGGTCGACGCCGCGATGGTCGACGGTTCCAGTGTGCTCATCCAGATGATGTGGCAGATGCGGGCTTCGGGCATGTGGACCGACGCGCGCGGCACCAACATGCTCGACGGTGGTGCGCCCTACTACGACACCTACGAATGCGCCGACGGGCGTTATGTCGCTGTCGGCGCCATCGAACCGCAGTTCTACGCCGCCATGCTCGAGGGCTTGGGGCTGGACCCGGCCACCCTGCCACCGCAGAACGACGTCGCGCGCTGGCCCGAGTTGCGGGCGCGCCTGGTCGAAGCTTTCGGTAGCCGCGACCGCGACCACTGGGCCAAGGTGTTCGCCGACTCCGACGCGTGCGTGACGCCGGTGCTGGCGTTCGGCGAAGCGCACACCGAACCCCACATCACCGAGCGCAACACGTTCTACGAGGTCAATGGTCATCTGCAGCCGATGCCCGCCCCGCGCTTCTCCCGCACCCCGGCCGAGACACCGCACCCGGCCGAAGCGGTGGGGGACATCGAAGCGGTTCTCTCCGACTGGGTATAGTCCCAACCAACCAGTAGGTTGGGACAATGGAAGGGGTTTTGGCGTGGAGATCAGGGACGCCGTCGCAGTCGTCACCGGGGGAGCCTCAGGCCTGGGATTGGCCACCACGAAGCGGCTGCTCGACGCCGGCGCGCAAGTCGTGGTGCTGGATCTGCGGGGTGAGGAGGCGGTGGCCGAGCTGGGCGACCGCGCGCACTTCGCCCAGACCGATGTCACCGACGAGGACGGGGTTGCCAAGGCGCTCGATTTGGCCGAGTCCCTGGGCCCGGTGCGCATCAACGTCAACTGTGCCGGCATCGGCAACGCCATCAAGACGCTGTCCAAGGACGGACCTTTCCCGCTCAAGGGCTTCAAGAAGGTGGTCGAGGTCAACCTGATCGGCACGTTCAACGTGCTGCGCCTCGCCGCGGAGCGGATCGCCAAGACGGAGCCGGTGGGAGAAGAGCGGGGCGTCATCATCAACACCGCCTCGGTCGCCGCCTTTGACGGCCAGATCGGCCAGGCCGCCTACTCGGCGTCCAAGGGCGGAGTGGTGGGCATGACGCTGCCGATCGCGCGGGACCTCTCGCGCGAACTCATTCGCGTGGTGACCATCGCGCCGGGACTGTTCAAGACCCCGCTGCTGGGCTCGCTTCCCGAGGAAGCGCAGAAGTCGCTGGGCAAGCAGGTTCCGCACCCCGCGCGGTTGGGCGACCCGGACGAGTACGGTGCGCTGGCCGTGCACATCATCGAGAACCCGATGCTCAACGGCGAGGTGATTCGGCTCGACGGTGCCATCCGGATGGCGCCGCGCTGAGCCTCGGGGCCAAGACAGCCACCCGTGGCTTGTCGAGAACGTGCCCCAGAAACCGAAGAAGCCCCCCGCGGTCGCGGGGGGCTTACATCGGAACCACTAGGTGGCTATCGACGAAACCATCGGGAAACGGTGGGTTCGGCCATCAACAATCGTGCAATTACGCCCATGGTGTTACCTCAGCTCGCTGTAGGAAGCGGTTGCCATTCTTCGAACTGCTCTGAACACTCACCCTCGACGAGCATGTCGCCGTGGTAGAGAGCCTCGAAGTCAGCCTTGATGACATCGGCATTGGTGTCGTCGATCCACATGACACTGAGCGTAAGAGCCAGCATTAAGGAATCAGTGAGTCACGATTCGGAAATTGGTGGCAATTCTTACCGGTGGGTAGGGTGCCGCCGAGCTGCGCGAGATTACCCATTTCGCGCCCCGTTGAACCATCGCCTACCTGCGGCCGTGTCACTGCAGGGGTCTTGTTTGACACTTGTAAGTTAGCGTTGCTAAGTTAGCGCCGATAGTGTGCGGTTGCCCGGGACGGCGCGCGCTGGCCGGCCGGAGGGACACGACATGCTGCAGGGGATCGCTCGACTGGCCATCGCGGCACCGCGACGCATCATCGGCATCGCCCTTCTGGTCTTCATCGCCGCCGCGGTCTTCGGCATCCCGGTCGCCAACAGCTTGTCACCGGGCGGGTTTCAGGATCCCAACTCCGAGTCGGCACGTGCCATCACTCAGCTGACCGCCAAGTTCGGCCAGAGTGGCCAGCAGATGCTGATCCTGGTCACTGCGCCCGGCGGAGCCCGTGGCGATCAGGCCCGTACCGCAGGCACCGATCTGGTCGAACAGCTCGCGAAGTCGCCTCTGGTCTACAACGCGACCTCGCCCTGGACCGCGCCACCGGAAGCCGCCGCCGATCTGATCAGCAAGGACGGGAAGTCCGGGTTGATCGTCGTCAACCTCAAGGGCGGTGAAAACGACGCGCAGAAGAACGCCCAGACCCTGGCCGACCAGTTCGTTCACGACCACGACGGCGTCACCGTTCAGGCGGGCGGATCGGCGATGGAATACGCGCAGATCAACAAACAGAACCAGGCCGACCTGCTCGTGATGGAGATGATCGCCATCCCGTTCAGTTTCCTGGTGCTGGTATGGGTGTTCGGCGGGCTGCTGACGGCGGCGCTCCCCATGGCGCTGGGTGCGCTGGCCGTGGTCGGGTCGATGTCGGTGTTGCGGTTGGTCACCTTCACCACCGAGGTTTCGATATTCGCCCTCAACCTGAGTACCGCCCTGGGACTGGCGCTGGCCATCGACTACACGTTGCTGATCATCAGCCGCTATCGCGACGAGCTGGCCGAAGGTTGCGACCGGGAACAGGCGCTGATCCGCACCATGGCCACCTCCGGTCGCACGGTGCTGTTCTCGGCGGTCACGGTGGCGTTGTCCATGGCAGCGACGGTCGCCTTCCCGATGTACTTCTTGAAGTCATTCGCGTACGCCGGTGTGGCGACGGTAGCTTTCGTGGCAACCGCGTCCATCGTGATCACTCCGGCCGCGATCGTGCTGATGGGTCCGCGGATCGATGCATTCGACGTGCGGCGCCTGCTGCGCCGGGTTTTCCGGCGCCCCGAGCCGGTGCACAAGCCGGTAGAGCAGCTGTTCTGGTACCGCTCGAGCAAGTTCGTGATGCGGTACTGGCTGCCGATCGGTTCGGCCGTCGTGGCGCTGTTGCTGCTCCTGGGGCTGCCGTTCCTCTCGGTGAAATGGGGATTCCCGGACGACCGGGTGCTGCCCAGCTCGGCCTCGTCGCACCAGGTGGGCAACCAGCTGCGTGACAACTTCGCGCGCGACTCGGCGACGGCTGTGCCGGTCGTTGTTCCCGACGCCCGCGGCCTGACGCCGGACGATCTGAGCCAGTACGCCGCTGGGCTGTCCCTGGTGCCCGACGTGTCGGCGGTGTCGGCGCCGACCGGCACGTTCATCAACGGCAAGCCATCCGGCCCGCCGGTCGGGGCTACCGGGATGGCTGACGGCAGCGCCCTGCTGACCGTGAGCAGCACCGCGCCGCTGTTTTCACAAGCCTCGGACAACCAGCTCAAGCGGCTGCATCAGGTGGCCGGGCCGGGCGGGCGCAGCGTGGAGATGGCCGGCGTCGCGCAGGTCAACCGGGACAGCGTCGACGCGGTGACCGATCGCCTGCCCCTGGTCCTGGGGCTGATGGCCGTGGTGACCTTCGTCCTGCTGTTCTTGCTGACCGGCAGCGTGGTCCTGCCGTTGAAGGCTCTGATCCTTAACATGCTCTCGCTGAGCGCTGCGTTCGGCGCCTTGGTGTGGATCTTCCAGGATGGCCACCTCGGCGCCCTGGGGACCACGCCGAGCGGCACGCTCGTCGCGAATATGCCCGTGCTGCTGTTCTGCATCGCCTTCGGGCTGTCGATGGACTACGAGGTGTTCCTGGTTTCCAGGATCAGGGAGTACTGGCTGGCGTCCGGGGCCGCCCGGCCCGCCACACCGAGCCCGGCACAGGCGCACGCCGCCAACGACGAGAGCGTGGCGCTCGGCGTGGCTCGTACTGGCCGGGTGATCACCGCTGCGGCGTTGGTCATGTCCATGTCGTTTGCGGCGCTGATCGCGGCGCACGTGTCCTTTATGCGGATGTTCGGACTGGGCCTGACTCTTGCGGTATTCGCCGACGCCACCCTGGTTCGGATGGTCCTGGTCCCGGCCTTCATGCACGTAATGGGCAGGTGGAACTGGTGGGCGCCCAAGCCGCTGGCGTGGGTCCACGAGCGGTTCGGCATCAGCGAGGGCGGCCACTTCGAGGAGCCCGCCGAGCCTGCCGGCCACCGGGTGCCGAGCGAGGCGGACACCGCCAAGATGCCGTCCCAGCGCAACGGGCGCGACGTGCACGCCTCGGTGACGCGCCGTGGTTGACGTGTCCGTGCACGGGCTGCGCCGCCAGCGCGCCCCGCGCGGGTCGGGCGACCGGCTTCGGCACGAAATCCTGGATGCGGCAACGGAATTGCTGCTGGAGACCGGGCAAGCGCGGGCGGTGTCGATTCGATCGGTCGCACAACGCGTCGGGGTCACGTCGCCGTCGATCTACCTGCATTTCCAGGACAAGAACGCGTTACTGGATGCGGTGTGCGCGCGCTATCTGGCACGCCTCGACGAGGCGATGGAGCGGGCGGCGGTAGGGCGCGCGTGCACCGTCGAGGTTCTGCGCGCCCAGGGCATGGCATACGTGCGGTTCGCGCTGCAGACCCCGGAGCTCTACCGGCTCGCCACCATGGGCGAATGGCGCCCCGGAAGCAATGTCGATATGGCACTGGACAGTTCGGCGTTCAAGCACATGCGTGTGTCGGTGCAGTCGCTGATGGACGAGGGTGTCTACCGCGCCGAAGACCCAACCATGATCGCCCTGGAACTGTGGACCGCCGCGCACGGCGTGGCCGCGATTCTGATCGCCAAGCCGCACTTGCCCTTCGGTGACGTCGATGCGTTCGCTCAGCGGGTTCTGGGCGCGGTACTGTGCGGTCATATGGTTGCCGGGCTCGTCGGCGCCGACGCGACGTCCCGGCAGTTGGTGGACTGGGTGCTCGAGCAGCGCCCCGCAGGGGAGGCGCAAACATGACGCCGAGTGTCGACAATCCTTTTTTCGCTCGGGTGTGGCCGGTCTTCGCCGCCCACGAAGCGGAATCGGTCCGGGTGCTGCGCCGGGAGAATCTGGCCGGCCTGGCGGGTCGGGTGCTCGAAATCGGTGCCGGCAGCGGGACCAACTTCGCCTACTACCCGGATGCCGTCACACACGTCCTGGCCGTGGAGCCCGAGAGGCGACTGGTGGACATCGCCAGACAAGCGGCGGCCGAGGCGCCGATCCCGGTGGAGGTGACCCACGAGACCGCCGAGCAGCTCGGCGACGTGGAGCCGTTCGACGCCGTGGTCTGTTCGCTGGTGTTGTGCTCGGTGCACGACCAGCTGGGCGTGCTGCGACGGCTGCACTCGCTGCTGCGGCCGGGCGGCGAGTTGCGGTACCTGGAGCACGTCGCCAGCGCCGGTGCCCGCGGCCGATTTCAGCAGTTTGCCGATGCGACGTTCTGGCCCAGGATGTTCGGCAACTGCCACACACATCGCGAGACCGAGCGGGCGATCGTCGACGCTGGATTCGAAGTGCACCGGGCCCGGCGGGAGTGGACGTTGCCGGCGTGGGCGCCACTGCCGGTGTCGGAATTGGCGCTGGGCCGGGCGCACCGCCCGTAGCGCCCCCGGGTCAATCGCCGAGCGGGAATTCTCCGACGCGACACGCCGCAGTGGCGTCGTCCGCCTCACCTTCGCGGCCGACACGGCGTGCGGCACCTAGTTGAACAGCGCGGGCAGTCGCTCCAACAGCCCGGGCAACGCCTGGCTGGCCGGCTCCCGCACGCAGAGCGTGGCGTATTGCGACAGCGGAGTGGCTTCGGGGTTGACCTCGATCACCGCGGTGCCGCGGGCCAGCGCCATCTCCGGTAACCCGGCCGCCGGATAGACGATCGACGACGTGCCGACCACCACCACCACGTCGGCGTTCTCGGTCGCGTCGAGCGCACTCTGCCACGGTCCCTGCGGCAGCGCTTCGCCGAACCAGACGATGTCGGGCCGGATCAGGCCGCCGCAGCGGCACACCGGTGGCTCCACCTCGATAGCGGCCTCCGTCATCACCGGGAGCGGGTCGGTGTATGCCATTCCGCAACGCGCGCAACGGAATTCAAACAAGCTGCCATGGAGGTGGTGTACCGGGGTGCTGCCGGCCCGCTCATGCAGGTCGTCGACATTCTGGGTGACGACGGTGACGGAAGTGACGTCAGGATGTTGCTGCCAGTCCGCGATGGCCCGGTGCCCCGCGTTGGGTTGCACGTCGGCCACCAGGTAGTGGCGCCACAGATACCAGCCCCACACGCGCTCGGGATTACGTTCCCAGCCTTGGACGCTGGAGAGCTCGTACGGGTCGAAGCGGGCCCACAATCCGTTCTTGTCGTCACGGAACGTCGGGACGCCGCTCTCCGCCGAGATACCCGCGCCGCTCAGCACCGTCACTCGCATCCCACAAAGATAGCCGCGTGTGGGCAATACTGGTTATGTGGAGTTGCGCGATTTATTGAAGGTCGACGTGAAGGCGGGCAAGCCGATATTCGACCAGCTCAGAACCGGAGTCATCGACGGGGTCCGGACCGGTTCGTTGCCGCCGGGCACCCGGCTGCCGACGGTGCGCGACTTGGCGGGCCAGCTGGGGGTGGCCGCCAACACGGTCGCCCGCGCCTACCGTGAGCTGGAATCTGCGGCGATCGTCGAAACTCGCGGGCGTTTCGGCACTTTCATCTCCCGCTTCGACCCCACCGATGCGGCGATGGCGGCGGCGGCCAAGGAATACGTGGAAGTTGCTCGGGCGCTGGGGCTCACGAAGTCCGACGCCATGCGCTACCTGACCAACGTGCCGGACGACTAGAACTCCGGCGTCGTCCTAAAATTCCAGCAGCGTCAGGTTCGGGCGCAGCGGATCGAGCAGCGCAACGTGATACACCGCCGACAGCGCGGTGTTGAAGATCAGCCCGCGCCCCTTCGGCAGCCGCACATCGTGGACCGCGGTGACGCCCGGCACCGTCGCGGCGAGATCGGCCGCCTCGGCGGGCGACAGACTGAACGGCATCGCCGGCACCTTGTAACGCAGTGAGGTGCGGATGCCCAGCCGGCTGAACACACTGAACCAGCGCGGCGGCAGGTCGAAGAGCATCTGGCCGCCGGGGAATCGCTTCGCGCACTCCGCTATCAGCCCCAGCGACTGCTCGGGTTGCAGGTACATCAGCAGTCCTTCGGCGGTGATGAACACCCCGTTCGAGGAGTCGACGGAGTCCATCCAGCTGTAATCCAGCGCCGACTGGGCGAGCACCGATATCCGCGGTGACGACGGCAGCAGCCGCTTGCGGATGTCGATGACCGGAGGCAAATCAACTGTCAGCCAACGGAACTGACCCTGGGGGAGGGCGGCATCCAGGCGCCAGAAGCTGGTCTGCAGGCCTTCGGCCAGCGCCACCACGGTGGCCGCCGGGTGAGCACTCAGGTAAGCCTTCGCGGCGCGGTCGAAGGCTTGCGCCCGGATTGCGATGTCCTGACGGGTGGGGCCGAACTTGGCGAAGTCGAAATCGATGGAGTCGACCAGCTGCACCGCCATCGGGTCGTCGATGAGCCGGTCGTCGCCGCGGCGCGCTTCGGTCGCGCGGGCGTTGAGGGTCAGGAGCGCGGTTTCCGAGACGCCGGTCAGAGCGACCTTATGCGACCCGGACGGGGAGTCGCTCATGCGAGCACCTTGGCCAGGGTGCGCAGATTGCGCGACGTGGTCGAGGACTTGTAGCGCTTCTTTCCCATCGTTTTGCCGATGCCGCTGTCCAGGGTGCTGCCCTTGGGGACCTGCCAGTAGATGACGCCCTCGCCGCGCTGGATCTTCTCGTCAGGGCCTGGGCTCAGTCGCGCCAGTTCGTCGAGAATGTCCGCGTCGGTGACGAAGGTGACGTAGGACTGCAAGCCCTCGACCTCGCGCTCGAAGGGATAGCCGTCGTCGATCGCACGCACGGTGTCCAGGTCGTAGGCCAGCACCCACGCGTCGTAGCCGAATTTCTCGCGCAGCGCGGCTTCGGCCTTTGTGCGCACTGTGGCGACCTTGGCCGATGACTCCATGAGCACGTTGCCGCTGGCCAGGATGGTGCGGACGTTGGTGAATCCGGCGTCGGTCAGTGCGTCGGCCACCTCGGCCATCTTCAGGTTGACGCCCCCCACGTTGACACCGCGCAGGAATGCCGCGTACTTGGTCATGAGTCGATTCCAGCAGGCCCTCAAACAACGATGCAACGCGACGTAGGCTTTCGGCATGGGACGCCACGTCTTCGACGACAAGCTATTGGCCGTGATCAGTTGCAACTCGATCGGAGTATTGGCCACCATCAAGCGCGACGGCCGGCCGCAGCTGTCGAACGTGCAGTACTACTTCGACGCCCGCGGTCTGGTGTTGCAGGTGTCGATCACCGAGCCGCGCGCCAAGACCCGCAATCTGCGGCGTGACCCGCGTGCATCGTTGTTGGTCGATGCCGATGACGGGTGGTCGTATGCGGTCGCGGAAGGGACTGCGGAACTGACTCCGCCGGCCATGGCGCCCGGCGACGACACCGTTGAGGCCCTGATTGCCTTGTACCGCAACATCGCTGGTGAGCACCCGGATTGGGACGAATACCGCGAAGCCATGGTCACCGATCGGCGGGTGCTGCTGACCATGCCGATCTCGCATGTGTACGGGATGCCACCGGGCCGGCGGTGATATTGCGTACCGGCTTGCCGCCTCACCCATTAGGCTGCCGGTATGGCCGAAACGAACGCCCCGGAATCGTCTGAACAGCCAGAGGACGAGAACAAGCGCAAGTTCCGCGAAGCCCTCGAACGCAAGCTGGCGAAGTCGTCCGGCGGCTCCGACCACAAGGACAGCGGCGGCAAGCAGTCGCGGGCGCACGGCGCAGCCGGTAACCGCCGGGAGTTCCGCCGCAAGAGCGGCTAGCCGACTCGAATAGCGCTGTCGGCGAACCGAATTCGAGCTGTCGGCGAACCGGGTCCAAGTGCCCGGCGACGCTCCGAAGGCCCGCCCGCCACGCCGATCTAAACTGGCTGCGTGGCGAAACTGCAGCTTGTTCAAGACCCGGCCGCCGACGCGCTGCTGGAATCCAATCCCTTTGCGTTGCTGGTGGGGATGCTGCTTGACCAGCAGGTTCCCATGGAAACGGCATTCGCCGGCCCCAAGAAGATCGCCGATCGGATGGGGGGATTCGACGCCGCCGAGATCGCCGATCACGACCCGGACAAGTTTGCGGCGCTCTGCTCGGAAAAGCCTGCCATTCACCGCTTTCCGGGGTCAATGGCCAAGCGCATCCAGACGCTTGCGCAGATTATCGTCGACCGCTACGACGGGGACACCGCGGCGCTGTGGACGGCCGGAGACCCGGACGGCAAGGAGTTGCTGAGGCGGCTGAAGGCACTGCCCGGCTTCGGCGAGCAGAAGGCGCAGATCTTCCTCGCGCTGCTCGGCAAGCAATACGGCGTGACGCCCACCGGTTGGCGCGCCGCCGCGGGGGCGTACGGCAAGGCGGGCACGCACATGTCGATTGCCGATATCGTCGATGCCGAGTCGCTGAGTCAGGTGCGGTCGTATAAGAAGCAGATGAAGGCTGCTGCCTCGGGGAAAGCCTCGGGGAAAGCCTCTGGGAAGGGAAAGGCGGCAACGTGAAGACACACATAACGTGTCCGTGCGGCGAAGCCATCGTCGGCAAGGATGAGGACGAGTTGGTGGAGCTGACTCAGGCCCACCTCGCCAGCGTGCACCCGGGTCTGGACTACGACCGGGACGCGATCCTGTTCATGGCGTACTGACGCCGCGCGCCGCGAGCGTGCGCATTTGTACAACGACACGCCCTGGCCGATGTACATCCGCGCACGCTCGCGGGCCGGTGCGGCAGCGCAATGCCTTTAAGGCACCACCGTCGAGCCGATGGTGGGCATGAACTGGCACTGACGGTCTTTGGTGGTGACCTGCCCGAAGATCGTCGACATGATGCTGCCCGAGCCGGTGTCCACGATCGCGGTCAGCGTCGTGGGGCCCTCACCGTTGATATCGGTGCGCGGCTTGAGCGTGGCGCTGCCTGACTTCCCGGTGGTGAGGTTGACCCACGTGACATTCAGCGGCAGACGCTGCACGTCCGCGGGCCCAGGGGTACCGACCGCGGTGAACACGTAAGCGGTCTGGCCGGGACCTGGTCCCGGTGTCGGGATCGGAGCCGGTCCCGCCACCGAAAGCGCTGTTGCCAGGGCGTTGGTGCCGTCTCCAAGGCAGTTCGTCCCGATCGAGGGGTACATGAAGTCCTGGGTGGGCGGCGCGTCAGGACCGAAAGCCGGAGCTGCGGCCGCGGGCGCCGCACCGGGCGCAGGTGCCGGTGCGGGGGCGGCGGCTGGTGTGGGTGCTGGTGCCGGGGCGGCGGCCGGAGCAGTAGCCGGTGCGGGGGCGGCGGCTGGTGCGGGTGCTGGGGCGGGGGCAGCGGCCGGAGCCGGTGCCGGCGCGGCGGCCGGAGCAGCAGCAGGAGCGGGGGCAGCGGCCGGAGCAGGTGCGGGTAACGCCGCCGGCGCGGCAGCGGGCGCGGGCACCGCGCGGGGCGCCGGTTCCGGGCCGGGAGGGGGCGGATCGACCGGCCGGGGATTGACCACGGAGGGAACGTCGCCCTCGGGTGCGGGACCCGCCGCGTGATGCGGGTCGACGCCCGTCGGCAGATGCGGAAGCGAGCCGGGCTCGACGCCGGGCGGCGGGACATGCGGCACCGGCGCGCCCTCGGGCGGAGTGCCGCCGGGCGGCACCTGGGTGCTCAAGTGCGGGCTACCGCCCGGGTCGGCGACGAACTGGTTGACCGACGCGGCGACGTTCTTGGCCTCGCTGGGAGCGGTCGGATTGTGGGTGAAAGCCTGCGCCGCGGCCATGAGCAGCTGCGTCGCCTGCGCCGGATTACCGGCTGCCTGCTGGATTATCGGACTCAACTCGGTCAACGCCGGCAGCCCCGGTAGCTGTTGAGCGGGGTTGGGCGGCGTCGGCGCCGGGTCGGCTGCCGCGCTCGGGGTGAGCATGAGCGCGGCAGCCGAAGTGACGACGACTGCGGCCAAACCTTTGGACAGACTCCAAGTGCTTGCCACGGTGTTTTCTCCCGGTTGTTGGTAGTAGGTCAGCCGTCGGTGATTACCGGACTCAGGGCAGTGCGGCGAGCAGGGTCTGCGGACCGCTCGCGCCGGGAGCACCGGCACCCGCGAGACCCGGAATACCTGAGGTGATAGCCGGCAACGCGGCTTGGGCGAGCCCCGGAATCGCGGTCGCCAAACCAGGCAACGACGAGGCAGGCGTCGCGGGCACAGCGGGCGCGGCAGGAGCGGCAGGAGCCGTGACACCCGGGATCGGGGTGGTGACTCCCGGGATCGGAAGCGACGCGGGAGCGGGTGCCGCCGGAGCTGCCGGCGCGGTCAGACCCGGCAGCGGTGCGTTCACGCCGGGGATCGACGGAACCGACGCCGGGGCGGCGGGTGCGGCCGGAGCGGCCGGTGCGGCCAGGCTGGGCAGCGGTGCGTTCACGCCGGGGATCGACGGAACCGACGCCGGCGCAGCCGGGGCGGCCGGGGCGGCGGGAGCGGTGAGGCCGGGAAGCGGGGCGTTCACGCCGGGGATGGACGGCGTGGCCGCGGGGGCGGCCGCCGGAGCCGGAGCGGTTGCACCGGGCAGGACGGAAGGCAGGTTCAACCCACCCGGAGCGGCAGGCGCCGGGTCAGGTGAACGAAGCACCCCCTGAGGCGCCGGCGGGGTGGCACCCAGCGCGGTCGCCAGATTCTGCAGAATCTGCGGAGCGTTGGCCGCTGAGGCGATCAGCTGCTGAGGAATGTTGGTCTCGGCCGGAGCGGGCGCGGGGTCGGCGTGGGCGATGCCGCCGGTCAGCAGCGCGGCGGATGAGCCGACCAGGACGGCGGCGGCTCGGACGTAAGTCCACATGGTTGGCATGACTCTCCCTGAGTTGATCGATGACTGGTCCCAGAGCCGAAGCTAGCCTGGTACAGAAGTGACTCAAGTGACACGTGTGGCATTTATGCGATCGTTACCGATACGAGTGAGGGCGGTGACCGGCGACCTGGGAATCGTGTTCGCGCCGTTACAAAAGGCTCGGCGCGCTGCCGGGTCGGTAAAGTCGGGCCGATAGACACGACTTCGGCCGCCGATGCGGCAGTAACTCCCCGGCGCCGTCGCAGCTTGCTGCAGACGTTGGCGCTGCCACTTTTGGTTCTCAGCATCGCCGCACGGTTCGCGTGGACTTATCTGGCGCCGAATGGGGCCAACTTCGTCGACCTGCACGTTTACGTTGGCGGTGCCGCGGCACTGGATCATCCCGGCACCCTGTACAGCTATGTCTACGCCGACCAGACCCCGGATTTCCCGCTGCCGTTCACCTATCCGCCGTTTGCTGCGGTGCTCCTCTACCCGCTTCACTTCGTGCCGTTCGGGGTGCTGGCGTTCCTCTGGCACGTCGCGATCGTGGCGGCGCTGTACGGCGTGGTGCGAGTCAGTCAACGCTTGATCGGCACCGCCGCGGACCGCCCGGCCGCGATGTTGTGGACCGCGGTTGGCATCTGGATCGAACCGCTGCGCAGCAACTTCGACTACGGGCAGATCAACGTGTTCCTGGTGCTCGCGGTGCTGTGGGCGGTGTACACGACGCGATGGTGGCTGTCCGGGGCGTTGGTGGGTCTGGCCGCCGCGGTCAAGCTGACCCCGGCTGTCGCGGGCATCTATCTGCTTGGCGCGCGCCGCTGGTCGGCAGCGCTGTTCTCGCTGGCGGTGTTCCTGCTCACGATCGGGGTGTCGCTGTTCGTGGTCGGCGATCAGGCCCGCTACTACTTCACCGACCTGCTCGGCGACGCGCACCGGGTGGGGCCGATCGCCACCTCGTTCAACCAGTCCTGGCGGGGCGCGATTTCGCGCATTGTCGGCTACGACGCCGGATACGGACCGCTGGTGCTGGCCGCGCTCGTCGTCACGGCCGTCGTTGCCGTGCTGGCATGGCGTGCGCTGGACAGCTCTGATGCTCTGGGCAGGCTGCTGGTAGTCGAACTGTTCGGCCTGCTGCTCTCACCCATTTCCTGGACGCACCACTGGGTGTGGTTGGTCCCGCTGATGGTGTGGCTGATTCACGGACCGCTGCGCGAGCGTCTGGCAGCGCGAGTGCTCGGTTGGGGCTGGCTGGTGCTCACCGTGATCGGCGTGCCCTGGCTGCTGAGCTTCGAGCAGCCGACCATCTGGGTGATCAGCCGCCCGTGGTACCTGGCCTGGGCCGGATCGGTGTATGTGGTCGCGGCGCTGGCGACGCTGGGTTGGGTAGCTACGACGCGAACGGCTCGGGGTTCACGCCGGCGTGAGGGTGTCGCCGAGCCCCGTTGATTTACCCCGCGGCAACGATCCCGTTGATCTCACCCGCCATATCGAGGTCCTTCTGCGTGATCCCACCCTCGGAATGCGTGACCAACACGAAAGTCACGGTCCGCCAACGGATATCGATGTCAGGATGGTGATCCTGCTCTTCAGCGTGCTCGCCCACCCGGCGCACGGCGTCGATGCCGGCCAAGAATGCCGGGAATTTGACTGAGCGGCGCAACGCGCCATCGGCGCGCTCCCAACCGTCCGGTAGTGCGGCGTCAACTTGCTCATCGGTGAGAACAGCCATAACTCCGAAGGTATACCGTCAGTGGCCATGCCGACCCAGATCGTCGTCGCCGGTGCCATCATCAGCGGTGGCGCGGTCCTGGTGGCGCAACGCATCCGGCCCCCGGAGTTGGCCGGCTGCTGGGAACTTCCGGGCGGAAAGGTGGCCGAGGGTGAAACCGAGCCCGCTGCGCTGGCCCGCGAGCTGGCTGAAGAACTCGGAATCGACACCACCGTTGGGGAGCGCCTCGGCGGTGACGTTCTTCTGGGTGAGGCCATCACCCTGCGGGCCTATCGGGTCCGCCTGGTGAGCGGCGAACCGCACCCGCGCGATCACCAGGCCTTGCGCTGGGTGACGGCCGCCGAGCTCGATGACGTCGACTGGGTACCGGCCGATCGCGCGTGGCTCCCCGATCTGGCGGCTGCGCTCTGACGAGCCGTCGTCGAGCACCTCGCAGTTGCAGACCCGTGGCCTGGCCGATTCGATTGGATGACAACGCTTTTAGGCTACCGCGAAATCCTGGCCATTGGGCCGGCAGCCGCGGCGGGTGTGCGCTGCTCGATCGGGTCGGGGCATTGCCGACCATGCGATGCGGGGGCCGAACGCCACGGCGGTAACGAGACCGCCGATCGAAGACGCACACAGCAACTTTGATGCCTACTCACAGCCGCATTTCGGTGAACGCACAGCGTCTCGGAAGGTACGCGTCGTCAACTGGGGATTGAAGGACCCTGACCTACCCCTGGTTTGGAATTGCCGGCCGCCCCGGCCGGTTCACACCCGGCGGCGCGCCGCGAGTGAGTAGGAGGCCTGAATCTCTTGACTGCCACGCCACATATCGGTGGGCACCTCGAGGAAATCCTGGAGCGCAGCGGGCGATTCTTCACACCCGGGGAGTTCTCCGCGGACCTGCGCACCGTCACCCGCCGCGGGGGGCGCGAAGGCGATGTGTTCTACCGCGATCGATGGAGCCACGACAAGGTCGTCCGGTCCACCCACGGGGTCAACTGCACCGGGTCATGTTCTTGGAAGATCTACGTCAAGGACGGGATCATCACCTGGGAAACGCAGCAGACCGACTATCCGTCGGTGGGCCCGGACCGTCCCGAATACGAGCCGCGCGGATGTCCCCGGGGTGCGTCCTTTTCCTGGTACAGCTATTCGCCGACGCGGGTGCGCTATCCGTATGCCCGCGCCGTGCTGGTGGAGATGTTCCGGGAGGCCAAGGCACGGCTCGGTGACCCTGTGCTGGCGTGGGCAGACATTCAGGCCGACTCCGAGCGGCGCCGTCGCTACCAAAAAGCCAGGGGCAAAGGCGGTTTGATCCGGGTGAGCTGGGCTGAGGCGACGGAGATGATCGCCGCCGCGCACGTTCACACGATCAAGACCTACGGCCCGGACCGAATCGCGGGATTCTCACCGATACCTGCCATGTCCATGGTCAGCCATGCCGCCGGATCGCGGTTCATCGAGCTGATCGGCGGCGTGATGACCTCGTTCTACGATTGGTACGCCGACCTTCCGGTGGCATCTCCGCAGGTCTTCGGCGACCAGACCGACGTGCCGGAGTCCGGAGACTGGTGGGACGCCTCGTATTTGGTGATGTGGGGTTCCAACGTGCCGATCACCCGCACTCCCGACGCGCACTGGATGGCCGAGGTGCGTTATCGCGGGACCAAGGTGGTGGTGGTCAGCCCCGACTACGCCGACAACACCAAGTTCGCCGACGAGTGGATACGCTGCGCCGCCGGTACCGACGCGGCACTGGCCATGGCGATGGGACACGTCATTCTCACCGAATGCTTTGTCACGAAGCAGGTTCCGTTCTTCACCGACTACGTGCGGCGCTTCACCGATCTGCCGTTTCTGATCAAGCTCGAGCAGCGGGACGACACGTTTGTGCCCGGGAAGTTCCTCACCGCTGCCGACATCGGCCGGGAAGTCGAGAACGCGGTCTTCAAGCCGGCGCTGCTCGACGAGGTCACCGGACGCGTGGTGATACCGCACGGGTCGCTGGGTTTCCGCTTCGGCGAGGATTGCGTCGGGAAGTGGAACCTGGACCTGGGCGCGGTGATACCGGCGCTGAGCGTCGACGGTGGCGACGGGGCCGTCCTGGTGGACCTGCCCAGTTTCGACACCGTCGACGGTCACGGTGAGACGGTGTCGCGAGGGGTGCCGGTGCGCCGTGTCGGCACGCATCTGGTGTGCACCGTGTTCGACTTGATGCTGGCCCACTATGGCGTCTCCCGCGGGGGCCTTCCCGGCGACTGGCCGACCGGCTTCGACGATCCCGCCCGGCCGAACACCCCCGCCTGGCAGGAGGCCATCACCGGGGTTCCGGCCGTGCAGGCCGTCCGCGTCGCCCGGGAATTCGCCCGCAACGCAGCGGAATCCGGCGGGCGATCGATGGTGATCATGGGCGGAGGGATCTGTCACTGGTTCCACAGCGACGTGATGTACCGCGCGGTGCTGGCGCTTTTGATGCTGACCGGATCGATGGGGCGCAACGGTGGCGGCTGGGCCCACTACGTCGGCCAGGAGAAGGTCCGGCCACTGACGGGGTGGCAGACCATGGCCAACGCCGGTGACTGGGTGCGGCCGCCGCGGCAGGTTCCCGGCGCCTCGTACTGGTACGCCCACACCGACCAGTGGCGCTACGACGAGTACTCGGCCGACAAGTTGGCCAGTCCGGTGGGACGCGGGCGCTTCGACGGCAGGCACACCATGGATCTGCTCAAATCGGCGGCGGCGATGGGATGGAGCCCGTTCTACCCGCAATTCGATCGGTCCAGTCTCGACGTCGCCGATGAGGCGAAGGCGGACGGCCGCGATATCGCTGAGTTCGTCGCCGAACAACTGAGCGGGGGGACCCTGAACCTGGCGGCCGGCGATCCGGACAACCCCGCCAACTGGCCGCGGGTGCTCACCGTGTGGCGCGCGAACCTGATCGGCTCGTCGGGCAAGGGTGGGGAGTACTTCCTGCGGCATCTGCTGGGCACCGACTCCAACGTGCAGGCCGAGGCGCCCGGTGCCGGCGTGCCCGAGGGCAAGCTGGATCTGATGATGTCGATCGACTTCCGGATGACGTCGACGACGCTGGTGTCCGACGTGGTGCTGCCCGCGGCGACCTGGTACGAGAAGCATGACCTGTCCAGCACGGATATGCACCCGTATGTGCACGCGTTCAGTCCGGCGATCGACCCACCGTGGGAAACCCGTTCGGACTACGACGCATTCGCAGCGATTGCACGCGCCTTCAGTGTGCTGGCCACACAACATCTGGGTACGCGCACCGATGTGGTGATGACCGCTCTGCAACACGACAGTCCGGACGCGATGGCGTATCCGGAAGGCGCGCAGCGTGATTGGCTGAGTACCGGCGAGGTTCCGGTGCCGGGCAGCACCATGGGCAGGCTCACCGTGGTGGAGCGTGACTATGGGGCCACCTACGACAAATGGGTGACGTTGGGGCCGCTGATCGAGACGTTCGGCACGACGGTCAAGGGCAGTACGGTCTACCCGGTCCGTGAGTGCAGCGAGCTGGCCGCCAAGTTCGGGGTGATGAATTCCGGTGTCGCAGCTGGGCGCCCGGCGCTGACCAGCGCCCACCGGATGGCAGACGCCATTCTCGCTCTGTCGGGAACGTGCAACGGCCGACTCGCGGTGGAAGGTTTCCTGGAACTGGAAAAGCGCACCGGGCAACGGCTGGCGCAACTGGCTGAGGGCAGCGAGGACAAACGCATCAGCTACGCGGACACCCAAGCCCGTCCGGTGCCGGTGATCACCAGCCCGGAATGGTCCGGCAGCGAGACCGGTGGACGTCGCTACGCGCCGTTCACGATCAACATCGAACACCTCAAGCCGTTCCATACGCTGACCGGGCGAATGCATTTCTACCTCGCCCACGACTGGGTGGAGGAACTCGGCGAGCAGTTGCCCGTCTACCGGCCGCCGCTCGATATGGCGCGGTTGTTCAATCAGCCTCAGCTCGGGGGTGACGGGATCGGGCTTACCGTGCGCTATCTGACGCCCCATTCGAAGTGGTCGTTTCACTCCACATATCAGGACAACCTGTACATGCTTTCCCTGTCCCGGGGCGGTCCAACCATGTGGATTAGTCCCGGTGATGCCGCGAAAATAGAAGTGCGCGACAACGATTGGGTCGAGGCGGTCAACGCCAACGGCATCTTCGTGTGCCGCGCGATCGTGTCCCACCGGATGCCAGACGGTGTGGTGTTCGTCTACCACGTGCAGGAGCGCACCGTCGATACGCCACGAACCGAGACCAACAACAAGCGTGGTGGCAACCACAACGCGCTGACCCGGGTGCGGATCAAGCCCAGCCACCTGGCCGGTGGTTATGGCCAGCACACGTTCGGGTTCAACTATCTGGGGCCCACCGGCAATCAGCGTGACGAGGTGACGATGGTGCGCCGCCGCAGCCAGGAGGTGACCTACTAGATGAGAGTCATGGCGCAGCTGGCGATGGTGATGAACCTCGACAAATGCATTGGCTGCCATACCTGTTCTGTGACGTGCAAGCAGGCCTGGACCAACCGTCCGGGCACCGAGTACGTGTGGTTCAACAACGTGGAAACCCGCCCGGGAGTGGGTTATCCGCGCACCTACGAAGACCAGGACCGCTGGCGTGGTGGGTGGCTGCGTGACAGCAAGGGGCGGCTGAGATTGCGCGACGGCGGCCGATTCCAGAAACTGCTGCGCATCTTCGCCAACCCCACCCTGCCCACCATCACCGACTACTACGAGCCCTGGACCTACGACTACGAGAATTTGACCCGGGCGCCGGCGGGGGACACCTTTCCCACCGCCGCCCCGCGCAGCGCGCTCACCGGTCAGCCTTTGAAGGTCTCCTGGGGTTCGAACTGGGACGACAACCTGGCCGGCTCAACGGAGATCGTGCCGGACGACCCCATCCTGAAAAAGGTCAACCAAGAGGTCAAACTCAAGCTCGAAGAGACCTTCATGTTCTACCTGCCGCGGATCTGCGAGCACTGTCTGAACCCGTCATGCGTGGCGTCCTGTCCGTCCGGTGCGATGTACAAGCGGACCGAGGACGGCATCGTCCTGGTCGACCAGGACCGCTGCCGAGGCTGGCGCATGTGTGTGTCCGGATGTCCCTACAAGAAGGTGTATTTCAATCACCAGACGGGCAAGGCCGAGAAGTGCACGCTGTGCTACCCGCGCATCGAGGTCGGATTGCCGACGGTGTGCTCGGAAACGTGTGTGGGCCGGTTGCGCTACCTCGGTCTGGTGTTCTACGACGCCGACCGGGTGCTCGAGGCGGCGTCGGTGCGAAGCGACACCGACCTCTATGAAGCGCAGCGCCGCATCATCCTGGACCCCGGCGATCCCGAGGTTGTCGCCGGTGCCCGAGCGCAGGGCATCTCGCAGGAGTGGATCGAGGCCGCGCAGCGCTCGCCGGTGTACGCGCTGATCAACACCTTCAAAGTCGCGCTCCCCCTTCACCCGGAATACCGGACGATGCCGATGGTGTGGTACATCCCGCCGCTGTCCCCGGTGGTCGACGCGGTCAGCCACGACGGTCACGATGGCGAGGATCTGGGCAACTTGTTCGGTGCCCTGGACGCACTGCGCATCCCCATTGAGTACCTGGCGGAGCTGTTCACCGCCGGTGACACGCAGGTGGTCGCCGGCGTGTTGCGGCGGCTGGCGGCGATGCGCTCATACATGCGTGACGTCAATCTGGGCCGTCAGACCCAGCCGCATATCGCCCATGCGGTAGGGATGACAGAAGAGCAGATCTACGACATGTACCGCCTGCTCGCCATCGCGAAATACGAAGAGCGGTATGTGATTCCGACGGCATACGCGCCAGATCTGCACCCGGGCGCCGCATCCGATGAGATGGGATGTTCGCTGTCGTTCGACGGCGGACCGGGAATGTATGAGTCAGGTCCGTTCGGCGAGGGCAGCGGCCACCCTGTCCCGGTCGCCGTGGAGACCTTCCACGCGCTGCGGCGGCGACAGACAAACCTGCTGAACTGGGACGGCAGAGGCAGGCCCGAGAGCTTGTTCCCGGAAGCCGGGCCGGTCCACCGATGAAGCTGCTGTCCCGTGCCCGCGCGTCCGCCGACACCATGCGAGACCGCCTGGTGTGGCAGGGGGCCTCCCTGCTGCTGGCCTATCCCGATGACCCAGCGCGGCTGGAGATGGTCGACGAGCTGCTGAGTCATCTCAGCGGCACCGCGGCGGCGCTGCTGGGCCGGACAGCCGCTGCGTTGCGTTCCCGCTCGACAATGGCCGCCGCGGCGCATTACGTCGAAACGTTCGACATGGGGCGGCGGGCCACCATGTACCTCACCTACTGGACAGCGGGGGACACCCGCAACCGCGGCCGCGAGATGCTGGCATTTGCAACGGCATACCGGCAGGCCGGCGTCGAGCCGCCACGTTCGGAGGCGCCGGATTTCCTGCCCGTGGTGCTGGAGTTCGCGGCCACCGTCGATGCCGAAACCGGCCGCCGCCTGCTGCACGAGCACCGTGTCCCGATCGAGGTGCTCCGCGGCGCGCTGGCCGACGCCGGATCGCCTTATGCGGACACCGTGGCGGCGGTGTGCGGGACGCTGCCGGCCGGCACCGAAGCGGAGTCGAGCCGGGCGCGGCGGCTTGCCGCCGCCGGACCGCCCGTCGAATCCGTTGGACTGCAACCGTTTACGTTGACCGTGCCGCCCCGGCGCGCCGAGGGAGGCTGACGTCGGGTGCACCTGAAATTGCTGGAGATCTTCTGGGACGACATTCCCTATGTGGTGCTCTCCATCGCGGTGGTGGGCACCTGGTGGCGGTACCGCTACGACAAGTTCGGCTGGACCACCCGTTCGTCGCAGCTTTACGAGTCGCGGTTGTTGTCGATCGCCAACCCGTTGTTCCACTTCGGCAGCCTCGCGGTGATCATGGGCCACGTGATGGGGCTGTTCATTCCCGAGTCCTGGACCAGGGCGGTCGGGATGAGTGATCACCTCTATCACATGCAAGCGGTGCTGCTCGGCGTGCCGGCCGGCGTCGCCACCCTGCTGGGCATCGGGCTGCTGATCTATCGGCGGCGCACCCGCGCGGCGGTGTCCCTGGCCACCACCCGCAACGACAAACTGATGTACCTCGTACTGGTGTGCGCACTGGTGGCGGGTTTGAGCTGCACGCTGATGGGCCTCACACACTTCGGTGAACTGCACGACTACCGGCAGCGGGTGTCCATATGGTTCCGGTCGATCTGGCTACTCGACCCGCGCGGAGATCTGATGGTGCAGGCGGCCGCGTACTACCAGATCCACGTGCTCATCGCGCTGCTGCTGTTCGCGCTGTGGCCGTTCACCCGGCTGGTGCACGCGTTCAGCGCGCCGATCGGCTATCTGTTCCGGCCCTACATCGTCTACCGCAGCCGAGACACGGCGGAGAAACACCAATTGGTCGGTGCGGCACCGCGCCGACGGGGCTGGTGAGCACGCCGGCCGGGCCGGTGGTGACCTGCCCGGTTCGCTATTAACCGGCCCCGCTGCCACAATCACCGACGTGCCATTCCGCAATGTCGCCATCGTCGCCCACGTCGACCACGGCAAAACAACCCTGGTCGACGCGATGCTGCGGCAGTCCGGTGCGCTGACCCACCGTGGTGACGACACCCAGGAACGCATCATGGACAGCGGTGACCTGGAGAAGGAAAAAGGAATCACCATTCTGGCCAAGAACACGGCCGTGCACCGTCACAACGCGGACGGCACGCTCACCGTGATCAACGTCATCGACACCCCCGGCCACGCCGACTTCGGCGGCGAAGTGGAACGCGGTCTGTCCATGGTCGACGGGGTGCTGTTGCTGGTCGACGCGTCCGAGGGCCCGTTGCCGCAGACCCGGTTCGTGCTGCGCAAGGCGCTGCAGGCGCATCTGCCGGTGATCCTCGTCGTCAACAAGACCGACCGGCCCGACGCCCGGATCGGCGAGGTGGTCGACGCCAGTCACGACCTGCTGCTCGACGTCGCCTCCGACCTCGACCCCGAAGCGGCTGCGGCGGCGGAGCACGCGCTGGGCCTCCCGACGCTGTATGCCTCCGGGCGCGCCGGCATCGCCAGCACCGAGCAGCCCGCCGACGGTGAGGCCCCGGCCGGCGACAACCTCGATCCGCTCTTCGAGGTGCTGATGGAGCACATCCCGGCCCCCTCAGGTGACCAGGAGGCGCCGTTGCAGGCGCTGGTCACCAACCTCGACGCATCGGCCTTCCTCGGCCGACTCGCCCTGATCCGCATCTATAACGGCAAGCTGCGCAAGGGCCAGCAGGTGGCGTGGATGCGCGAGGTGGACGGAGTGCCCGTCATCACCAATGCCAAGATCACCGAGTTGCTGGCCACCGAAGGTGTCGAGCGCAGCCCCACCGACGAGGCCGTGGCAGGCGATATCGTGGCCGTCGCCGGGCTGCCCGAGATCATGATCGGCGACACCCTGGCCGACCCAGACCATGCCCACGCCCTGCCGCGGATCCACGTCGACGAACCAGCCATCTCGGTCACCATCGGCACCAATACCTCCCCGCTGGCCGGCAAGGTCTCCGGGCACAAGCTGACCGCACGCATGGTCCGCAACCGGCTGGACGCCGAACTGGTCGGCAACGTGTCGATCCGGGTCGTCGACATCGGCCGGCCCGACGCCTGGGAGGTGCAGGGTCGCGGCGAGCTGGCGCTGGCCGTGCTGGTCGAGACGATGCGTCGCGAAGGATTCGAGCTGACGGTCGGCAAGCCGCAGGTGGTCACCCGGACCATCGACGGCAAGCTGCACGAGCCGTACGAGGCGATGACCATCGACTGCCCCGAGGAGTTCGTCGGCGCGATCACTCAGCTGATGGCCGCCCGCAAGGGGCGCATGGAGGAGATGACCAACCACGCCGCCGGTTGGGTCCGGATGGACTTCATCGTGCCCAGCCGTGGCCTGATCGGCTTCCGCACCGACTTCCTCACCCTGACGCGCGGCACCGGCATCGCCAACGCGGTGTTTGACGGCTACCGCCCGTGGGCCGGTGAGATCCGGGCCCGTCACACCGGCTCACTGGTGTCCGACCGCGCCGGCGTCATCACCCCCTTCGCACTGATTCAGCTCGCCGACCGTGGCCAGTTCTTCGTCGAACCGGGCCAGGACACCTATGAGGGCATGGTCGTCGGAATCAATCCACGGGCCGAAGATCTCGACATCAATGTCACCCGGGAGAAGAAGCTCACCAATATGAGGTCGTCGACGGCCGACGTCATCGAGACCCTGGCCAAGCCGCTCGAGCTCGACCTCGAGCAGGCCATGGAGTTCTGCGCGCAGGATGAGTGCGTCGAGGTGACCCCGGAGATCGTCCGGGTGCGCAAGGTCGAGCTGGACGCCACCTCCCGCGCCCGCAGCCGCTCGCGCGCCAAGGCACGCGGGTAGGCCACGTGCGCGTCGATACCCTGATTGGCGTGCTGCATCGAGCCCGCCACGTCCTGGTGGCTATCGGCGTGCTGGTCGCGGCCATCGGGCTGGTGTTGTCGGGGTGCACGGTCAGCCCGCCGCCGGCGCCGCAGAGCACGGACACGCCCCACAACACGCCGCCGCCGCCGCAGCATCCCAGCCAGATCATCATGGGTATCGACTCGATCGGGGCCGGTTTCAACCCCCACCTGTTGTCGGACCTGTCGCCGGTGAACGCGGCGATCAGCGCCCTGGTGCTGCCCAGCGCGTTCCGTCCGGTGCCCGACCCCAATTCGTCGACGGGTTCGCGCTGGGAGATGGACCCCACCTTGCTGGTGTCCGCGGACGTGACGAGCGAGAACCCGTTCACGGTCACCTACAAGATCCGGCCCGAGGCGCAGTGGACCGACAACGCCCCGATCGCGGCGGACGACTTCTGGTATCTGTGGCGGCAGATGGTCAGTCAGCCCGGGGTGGTGGACCCGGCCGGCTATGACCTCATTACCAATGTCCAGTCGCTCGAGGGTGGCAAGCAAGCCGTTGTCACGTTCGCGCAGCCGTACCCGGCGTGGCGGGAACTGTTCAACAATCTGTTGCCGGCACACATCGTCAAGGACGTGCCGGGCGGGTTCTCCTCGGGGTTGGCGCGTGCCCTGCCGGTTACCGGAGGGCAGTTCCGGGTGGAGAACATCGATCCGCAGCGCGACGAGATCCTGATCGCCCGCAACGATCGTTACTGGGGGCCGCCCGCCAAGCCGGCGCTCATCCAGTTCCGGCGGGCCGGCGCTCCAGCAGCGCTGGCCGACTCGGTGCGCAACGGCGACACCCAGGTGGCTCAGGTGCACGGGGGTTCGGCCGCGTTCGCTCAGCTGTCGGCGATCCCCGATGTGCGGACCGCCCGCATCGTGACGCCCCGCGTGATGCAGTTGACGCTGCGGGCGAACGAGCCGAAACTGGCCGACTCGCAGGTCCGCAAGGCGATCCTGGGGTTGGTCGACGTCGACCTGCTCGCCGCGGTAGGGGCCGGTAGCGACAACACCGTCACCCTGGCCCAGGCGCAGATCCGCTCGCCCAGTGACCCCGGCTATGTGCCCACCGCGCCGCCCGCCATGAGCACCACCGCCGCCATGGGCCTGCTTGAGGCCGCCGGCTTCCAGATCGAAAGCAGCACATCGGTTTCCCCGGCACCCAATTCCACGACCGCGCCGGTGAGCACCGGACCGCCGGAAGTGATCCGGGGCCGAATCAGCAAGGACGGCAAACAGTTATCGCTGGTGATCGGTGTGGCGGTCAACGACCCGACGTCGGTGGCCGTGGCCAATACCGCCGCAGACCAGCTTCGCAACGTCGGTATCGCCGCGAGCGTGCTGGCGCTGGATCCGGTGACGCTCTACCGCGACGCGCTGAACAACCACCAGGTGGACGCGTTGGTGGGTTGGCACCAGGCCGGCGGAAACCTGGCCACCTCCTTGGCTTCTCGGTTCGGATGCCCGGCACTGCAGGCGACCGAGGTACCGGCACCGACGGCTCCTACCGTTACTACGTCCCCGACATCCGCAGCCGCCACGACGCAGGCGGCACCGGACACCACGTCTGTGCCGACGACGCCCAGCCGCCAGCCCGAACCCGGTGCACTGGTCAAAGCACCGTCGAACCTCACCGGGATCTGCGACCGCAGCGTCGAATCGAACATCGACGCCGCCCTCAACGGGTCGAAGAACATCAACGACGTGATCACCGCGGTGGAGCCGCGCCTGTGGAATATGTCGACCGTGCTGCCGATCCTGCAGGACACCACGATCGTGGGAGCGGGACCCAGCGTGCAGAACGTCAGCCTGACCGGAGCGGTGCCGGTCGGCATCGTCGGCGATGCCGGTCAGTGGGTGAAGACCGGGCAATAACCCCGAAATCCATGCCATACAGATCATTTCGGCACGATCTGGAAACTGCTCGCATGGTGCTCGCCTTAGTGGAGACCGGCCAATCGGGCGCGCAACAAATTGTTACAAAAATCTACGTTTGAAAATCGCATGCTCCGGTCAACCCCCGCGATACGCTTCGGTCGGGGGTAGAGGGCACCTGATCGGGCCGGGGTAAGCCAGCAATCTTGCGGTGAGGGGTCGGTCCATGTCATTCGTTTTTGTCGAGCCACAAATAATGTCGGCGTTCGGCGCAGATCTGTCCGGTATCGGTTCGGCGCTCGGCGCCGCCAATGCGACAGCAGCTGCGTCGACAACGGGCGTGCTATCCGCGGCTGCCGACGAGGTGTCGGTGCAGATCGCCGCACTGTTCTCAGAGAACGCAGCCGGGTATCAACAGGTCAGCGCGCAGGTCGCGGCCTCGTATGAACGTTTCGTGCAAGCCGTGACCGCGGGTGCCGGCGCTTATGCTGCGGCAGAAGCGAATACGGTGCAGGCATTGGTCAACGGGCTGGCCGCCCCGAGCGTGTCGTTTGAGGGGCTGGGCCAGGCCTGGGCCGGTTTCACCGCCAACATCGTCAATGCCCAGGTGTCCTTCAATCAGTCGCTGGTGGGTACCGAGGTGGCGCTGCGGCAGGCTCTCTTCGGCGGCGGGAACGCGGTGTCCAATGCTGTCGACACCGGCTTGAACTTTGCGAACTCGTTCGTGGGTGGCGGTCAGCAGGCCGTCAATTTGCTTCTCGGAGCACAGGTTCCGGCCAACTTCAATACCAGTCTGGTCATCAACAGTGCCCTTGACGCCAATGTCGGGCCCGGACTGTTCTCCGGCGCTTTCAGCGGCGCGCTGTCCGGCCTGGGCGCTCAGCTCAACGCTGCCCTGTCGGGCAGCCTCAGTGGCGGGTTGCCTGATTTCAGCACTCTGGGTAATGCCTTCGCGGCCAACGTGAATGCCGGTCTCACCAGTCTCGCCCAGACTGGCGGGATGCTGGCGACCAGCCTGAGTTCTGGCCTGGCCGGCCTGGCCCAGACCGGCGGCACGTTGGCAGCCAACCTCAGTGCCGCGCTGACCGGGCTGCCGAGCTTCGACATCACCCTGCCCGCTCTGACCGGCGGTTTCACCGCGAATCTGCCTGCGCTGGTTGCCGATATCACCGGCGGCTTCTCCGGGTTGGGCACACAGCTCAGCGCCGCGCTCAACGGGGCTCTGTCGGGCAACTTCGTGCTGCCGAACTTCAACTTCGCGCTGCCGAACTTCAACTTCGCGTTGCCGAACTTCGCGTTGCCGGACTTCAACTTCGCCCTGCCGAACTTCGCGTTGCCGAACTTCAACTTCGCATTGCCGAACTTCAACTTCGCGTTGCCGGACTTCAACTTCGCGGTGCCGAACTTCGCCGCCTTGACGCAAGCCGGCGCCACGCTGGCCGGCAACATCAGTACCGGTCTGGCCAACCTGAATCTCAGCCTGCCCGCGCTCGGTGGGCAGGTCAGTGCCGCGCTGAGCGGAGCTTTCAACGGCGACACCACCGGCGTCACCGCCCTGGTGAATGCTGTGGCGGCGCTTCCGACGACGGGCCTGGCCGGCTTCGAGCAGCTGCAGAGCGGCATGCTGGGCGGGCTGGTCAGCAACGAAATCGCCTTCAACGAAGCGCTTGTCGCCAACGAGGTCGCGCTGTTCGGGGCACCGGCGCTGGCCGGGCCACTGGGATATGCCGTCAATGCGGGCAACCTATTGGTGGGCACCGGTGAGCAGCTGGTCAATGCGGTCATCGGTGCGCCGGCGGCGGGCCTGACCAGTAGCTTGATCGTCAACGGCGCGCTGGAGGCGCCTGACTTCCCGATCGGTGGTGGTCTGACCGGCGTTGCCCACCAGCTGCTTTCGCTGAACACGGCGGTGGGCGGTGTGCCGGGGCTCGACACGTCATTGCTGGCGCAGCTGAACCTCACCCCCGCCAGCCTGCAGGGACTGGTGGACAGCCAGCTGGCGTTCAACGCCAACCTGGTGGCCAATGAGCAGTTGTTCCAGACAATGGTGTTCGGGACGGGCGGTGCTCTCAACGGGGCGGTGAACAACGCTTTCAACGGCCTGAACCTGCTCCTGGTCGGTACACCGCAGGGAGTCGTCAATGCCCTGCTGGGCGCCCCGGCCGTGGACCTGACAGGCAGCTTGCTGGTCACCGCTCCGGGCGACGTCTTCGGCGGCGTCACCGCAGGCGGCCTGCTCGGCGCGTTCGAGCAGAAGTGGTTGTTCGACGCGGCGGTGCTGAGCAGTCTCTTCTCCCCGATCCAGGTGACGCTCACCGGCGGTCTGCCCAGCCTGCTCGCCAACATCAACGCCACACTGACGGGCGTCCTCACCGGCACCGGTACCATCGGCGGCACGGTCGGCGGCACCATCGGTGGAGATATCGACACGAACCTATAGCAGCTGCGCTGAGTACATCCCCTGATCGGCCCGTCACCTGTGGTGGCGGGCCGATCGGTGTTGAAAGGTGCGTAATGCGAATAAATGTCCGCGCCACGAATTGTTAGGCGCGGCAACCGCTCTATTCATAGTAAACGCTTAAGCACTGAATCCTGATCTGCTTACGATCGGCACATCCTGGCGATTCAGGCGGCCGAACGGGGAAGGCCGTCGCGCAGGAACGGGGAGGTGTTCGATGTCCTTTTTGACCATCATGCCGGAGTATCTGGCATCTGCGGCAAACGATCTGGCCGGCATCGGTTCGTCGATCGGCGCGGCCGGATCGTCCGCGGCCGCGGCGACGACATCGGTGCTGCCGGCCGGCGCCGACGAGATATCCGCAGCCATATCAGCACTTTTCGGCGCACATGGCCAGGCTTTCCAGACTCTCAACGCCCAGGCCGCGCGGTTCCACGAACAGTTCGTACAGACCATGCGATCGGCAGGGGCTGCCTTCGCCGGCGCCGAAGCCGCCAATGTGTCACCGCTGCAGGCGATTGCCGCGGCGACGTCTCCGATGCAGCAGCTGGAGCAGGCGCAGATAGCGTTCAATTCGAACCTGGTGGCCAACGAACTGTCGTTCAACAACGCGTTGGTGGCCAACGAACTCGCCTTGGAAAGAAGCATTTTCGGCAGCGACACCGCGCTCAATGGCGTGATCAATCGTGGCTTCAACGCCGGGAATCTGTTAGTGGGCACCGGGGAGCAGGCATTCAATGCGCTTGTGGGCGCTCAAGTTCCGGCCAGTTTCACGTCGAGCCTGTTGACCGGCAGTGCCGCACAGGTTTTCAACAGTGGCGCCATCGGTGGCCCGCTGGGCGCATTCGATCAAACCCTGGCGGCCGGTGCGAACTTCGCCGGATTGTTCGTGGGAGGTCCGCCCGGGCAGGCGCTGCTGAGCGTGCTTCCCGCGCCCGCGCAGTCGCTATTGGGTTCGCCGGCCAGCTTCCTGCATCAGATCGAAACGGCCCAGATCAACTTCAACACCAATCTGGTGAACGGCGAGACCACCTTCAACCAGAATCTGGTGACCAACGAGGTCGCCTGGGAGCAGCAGGTTTTCCACACCGACAGCGCGTTGAACGGCTTCCTCAACCGCAGCTTCAATGTCGGGAACATGTTGCTGGGTGCCGGTCAGCAGGCGTTCAACCTGTTCTCCGGGGCGCAGGTGCCGGTGAACTTCAACTCGGGGTTGTTGCTCGGTACCGCGGCTCAGCCGTTCAACGGTGGCCAGATCGGAGGCCTGCTGGGTGCTTTCGATCAGAGCATGGCGGCCGGCCTGGACCTGGCCGGTCTGATCACCGGTACCTAGGACGCCTGACTCGGCAGCGCATGTCAATTCACACGCGTTGCAGAGGCTTTCGGGGGTATCACGGTATCGACGATGAGTGCCAGTTCGCGGCGGGTCGGCGGCGTTCCGGTCAGCATGAAGTGCTGGTTGATCAGGGCCGACCCGATCCGCGCGGTCAGTGGGGTAATCGTCGCCGCATCGATGTCACCGTCGTGAACCGCGGTCTGCAGAATCGACTCGACGATCTTCACGCGCGGGACCACCACCGCATCGACAAAGATCGCGCGCAGTTCGGGCTCGTGAATCAGCTGACTGATGATCTCGAGACCGGGGAAATCCGTCTTGCCCGCCAACACATCACGATGGGCGGTGAAAACCGCCAGCAGGTTCTCCCGGGTCGACCGGCTGGGGCGTGGCTCCGGTAGTGGCGGCACGTTGTGTGTCATGGCGGCCTGCACGAGGTCATGCTTGCTGGCCCAGCGCCGGTACAGGGCTGCTTTGCCCGTGTGTGCGCGTGCCGCAATGCCCTCCATGGTCAGACCGCCGTACCCGACCGCGGCCAGCTCGGCCAAAGTCGCCGAGTAGAGCGCCCGTTCGAGCACTTCGCCGCGCCGCCGGCTGCGGCCGGCGCCGGGTGTGGTCTTGGTCCCCTGCGGCATTGGTCGATAGTAGCCGTAAGCGTTCCTATCGGCTGCCGAAGGCGGTTTTTCGGCTTGACGACCAGTCGGCGGTAGGGTTCGTCCATGCCTGAGACGCCGCGGCTGCTGTTCGTTCATGCACATCCTGACGACGAAAGCCTGGCCAACGGCGCCACCATCGCGCATTACACCGCGCGCGGAGCGCAGGTGCACGTAGTGACCTGCACCCTGGGTGAGGAGGGTGAGGTGGTCGGGGACCGGTGGGCGCAACTCGCCGTCGACCATGCCGACCAACTCGGTGGCTACCGCATCAGCGAACTCAGCCGCGCGCTGCACGCGCTGGGCGTCCGTGGCCCTGTGTATCTCGGTGGTGCGGGACGGTGGCGCGATTCCGGCATGGCCGGCACCGAGCCGCGCAGCCCGCGCCGATTCGTCGACGCCGACGAGCGGGAAGCCGTCGGCGCCCTGGTCGCGCTGATCCGTGAGCTGCGCCCGCACGTGGTGGTGACGTACGACCCCAACGGCGGCTACGGCCATCCGGACCACATCCGCACTCACGCGATCACCACCTCGGCCGTGGCCGCGGCCGGCCACGCGGAGGACTTCCCCGGCGACCCGTGGCCGGTGCCGAAGTTCTACTGGACGGTCCTGGCCCGTAACGCGATTGCCGCCGGCCTGCGGGCACTCGTCCCCGAAGACCTGCGACCCGAGTGGACACTGCCGCCCGAGGACATTCCCTTCACCTTCCCCGACGAGGACATCAACGCCGTGGTGGAGGCCGGTGCGGACGCGCACGCAGCCAAGGTCGCCGCGCTCGCCGCGCACGCCACCCAGCTCACTGTCGGCGCAACCGGGCGGGCCTGCGCACTGTCGAATAACCTTGCCCTGCCTATCCTCTCGCACGAGCACTACATTCTCGTCGCGGGTGCGGCGGGGGAGCGCGACGAACGCGGGTGGGAAACGGATTTGCTTGCCGGTCTGGGCATCACCGGGTCTGACAACTAGGCTTTAGCTCAGGCCGCCTCGAAAAGGAAGAGGAAGGAACGCGCATGGACCCCGATCTGGACCCTAACTTGCAGCACTGGCAGGACCGACTCGACAGCCTGCAGTGGGTACTCGGTTCCATCGCCTCGCAGATCGACAGCGTCCCAACCTGACCGACACCCAGCCACGCGCCGTCTTGAGTGAGGAGACCGGCGCGACAGATCCGGCGATACGTTTTGTTGTCCTGGCGCTGCTGGCCGTCGATGGGGTGCTCTCCGCGCTGGCCGGGGCGTTGCTCCTGCCCTCCTATATCGGCTCAGTTCCCTTCCCGATCAGCGCGTTGATCAGTGGACTGGTCAACGCCGCCCTGGTGTGGGCCGCGAGCCGATGGACCACCTCACCGAGAATGGCCGCGCTCCCGCTGTGGACCTGGCTGCTCACCGTGGCCGTAGCGAGCCTGGGTGGTCCCGGCGGCGACATCATCCTGGGGGGCCAGGGTGTGATGGCCTACGCGGCCCTGGTGCTGATCGTGCTCGGCGTGGTGCCCCCGGTGTGGGTGCTGTGGCGCCGCCGGGCCCATCCGTGAGCCGGAGTTACGGCAGCGGCGGGAACGGTGGCAGCGGCGGGAAGAAGCTGAGGAACCAGTAGATCTCGGTATTGATGAACTGGTTGATCGACGCCGACGTGACCGACCAGAAGTTGGCCAGGCCCTGGCTGAAGCTGATCGTTCCACTCAGCCAATCCAGCGAGTTGAACAGGGCGGCCTGGACCATCGGCTCGAAGAGGTAGTAGAAGAAATTGATCTGCGGCGCCAGAATCCCCACGTACGGCAACCAGCCGACCAGGTAGGAGGCCAGGTTGAAGCCGTACGCCACGTACGGCTCGACGAAGTTGTAGAAGTTCTCGATGGCCGTAGCCCACGACACGGGTATCACCGCCGCCGGTGCCGCCTGCGCGGCCATCGGACCCAGCAGCGCGCTGGTGGCGGCCACGCTGCCGATACCGCCGGTCGGGGTCAGGCCCAGCGCGCCCAGCAGGTTGCCGGCCCCGACGCCCTGCAACACGCCCTGCACCTGCGTCGCCGCCCGGGCGGCCGCCGCGGCCAGACTCGGCGCTGCCGGCCCGGTCAACGGGTGTCCCAGCAGTTGCTGAGCCGGGGCATTGACCGCATTGGCCAGGGTCTGTGCCGCGCTGCTCTCGGCGTTGGCGTAGGACGCGGCGCTGGTGCCCAGGGCCTGGACGAACTTCTCGTGGAACGCCGAAATCTGCGAGCTGAGCTGCTGGTATCCCTGTGCGTGCGACGAGAAGAGCGCCGCGACCTGGGCGGACACCTGATCCGCGGCGGCGGCCACCACGCCGGTGGTGGGCAGTGACGCCGCCGCGTTGGCCGAGCTGATCTCGGAGCCGATGCCGGCAATGCTGGAGGCGGCCGCCTTCAGCGCCTCCGGATCCGCGTGCATGAAGGACATCCCACTCACCTCCTATTCGATACCGGGTCGACGATGCCCAGCCATGGTCAGGCTGGGCGGACAGGTACCGATTTTATCCCGATCGCCGCCGGTAGTTGCGCTACTTGGTCAAATGGCCCCCGGGGCCCCGCCCCCGTTAGTCAGTCGCGTGCCGGCCGCCGCCTGCCGCTACTGTTGCGGGGGACCGGGGATACAGAGGATTCTCGCGGCATGGAACGGTCTCACAGGGTGGGACGTGCGGATGAAATCGGAGAGCGGGGAAGTTACACCAACGTGCCAGTAATACCGGGGCCACCGGAGCCGACGGTTTTGCCCAGTCCCGTCGTGCCACCCAAAGTCAGTAGCTCGGCGTTGCGCCGCGTGTTGCGCCGGGCCCGGGACGGGGTCGTGCTGAACCTCGACGAGGCTGCCGTCGCGATGTCGGCACGCGGCGACGACCTGACCGACCTGTGTGCCAGTGCGGCGCGGGTCCGGGACGCCGGCCTGGAATCGGCGGGGCGTCGCGGGCCCAACGGCCGGTTGCCGATCAGCTACTCGCGCAAGGTATTCCTCCCGGTGACTCACCTGTGCCGGGACACCTGCCACTACTGCACGTTCGTCACCGTCCCGGGCAAGCTGCGCGCCCAGGGCATCGGCATGTATATGGAACCGGACGAGATTCTCGATGTCGCCCGCCGCGGTGCCGAGCTCGGCTGCAAGGAAGCGTTGTTCACCCTCGGTGACCGTCCCGAGGACCGCTGGCCGCAGGCCCGCGAATGGCTCGACGAGCGGGGCTACGACTCGACCCTGTCCTACGTGCGGGCGATGGCGATCAGGGTGCTCGAAGAGACCGGATTACTGCCGCACCTGAACCCCGGCGTCATGACCTGGTCGGAGATGTCTCGTCTCAAGCCGGTGGCACCGTCGATGGGAATGATGCTGGAGACGACGTCACGGCGATTGTTCGAGACCAAGGGTCTGGCCCATTACGGCAGTCCCGATAAAGACCCGGCGGTGCGGTTGCGCGCGTTGACCGACGCCGGCCGGTTGTCCATTCCGTTTACCACGGGGCTGCTGGTGGGAATCGGCGAGACGCTGGCCGAGCGGGCCGATACGCTGCACGCGATTCGCAAGTCGCACAAGGAATTCGGCCACATTCAGGAAGTGATCGTGCAGAACTTCCGGGCCAAGGAACACACCGCGATGGCGGACGTGCCCGACGCCGGCATCGAGGACTACCTGGCGACCGTCGCGGTGGCCCGGCTGGTGCTGGGACCCGCAATGCGCATCCAGGCGCCGCCGAACCTGGTGTCCGGCGACGAATGTCTGGCACTGGTCGCGGCCGGTGTCGACGACTGGGGTGGCGTCTCGCCGCTGACACCCGATCACGTCAACCCCGAACGGCCCTGGCCGGCCCTGGACGACCTGGCCGCCGTCACCGAGCAGGCCGGGTACGACCTGGTGCAGCGACTGACCGCGCAGCCCAGGTATGTGCAGGCGGGTGCGGCGTGGATCGATCCGCGCGTACGCGGACATGTTGTGGCACTTGCCGATCCGGCTACCGGGCTGGCCCGCGATGTTAATCCTCAGGGTCTGCCGTGGCAGGAACCCGACGAGGTCGCGTCGTCGGGCCGGGTGGACCTCGGCGCCGCTATCGACACCGAAGGCCGCAACACCGAGGCCCGCAGCGACCTCGACAGTGCCTTCGGAGACTGGGAGTCCATCCGGTCGCGTGTCCACGAACTGGCCTCCCGGGCACCGGAACGGATCGACACCGATGTCCTGGCGGCGCTGCGATCGGCCGAGCGCGACCCGGGCGGCTGTACCGACGACGAGTACCTCGCCCTGGCCACCGCTGACGGCCCCGCGCTGGAAGCCGCTGCCGCACTGGCTGACTCGCTGCGCCGCGAGGTGGTCGGCGACGACGTGACCTACGTGGTGAACCGCAACATCAACTTCACCAACATCTGCTACACCGGCTGCCGGTTCTGCGCGTTCGCTCAGCGCAAGGGGGACGCCGACGCGTATTCCCTGTCGGCGCAGGAGGTGGCCGACCGGGCCTGGGAGGCCCATGTCGCGGGGGCCACCGAGATCTGTATGCAGGGCGGTATCGACCCCGAGTTGCCGGTCACCGGTTACGCGGATCTGGTGCGGGCGGTCAAGGCGCGGGTGCCCTCGATGCACGTGCACGCGTTCTCCCCGATGGAGATCGCCAACGGCGTGACCAAGAGCGGGCTGAGCATCCGCGATTGGCTGACCGGACTTCGCGAGGCGGGCTTGGACACCATTCCGGGCACCGCCGCGGAGATCCTGGACGACGAGGTGCGGTGGGTACTCACGAAGGGAAAGCTGCCGACGTCGCTGTGGGTGGAGATCGTGACCACCGCACATGAAGTGGGTCTGCGGTCGTCGTCGACGATGATGTACGGCCACGTCGACACTCCGAAGCACTGGGTCGGGCACCTCAACGTGCTACGCGGCATTCAGGACCGCACGGGCGGTTTCACCGAGTTCGTGCCGCTGCCGTTCGTGCACCAGAATTCGCCGCTCTACCTGGCCGGGGCCGCGCGGCCGGGACCGACTCACCGCGACAACCGCGCGGTGCACGCGTTGGCCAGAATCATGCTGCACGGGCGCATCTCGCACATTCAGACCAGCTGGGTCAAGCTCGGCGTGCAGCGCACCCAGGTCATGCTCAACGGCGGTGCCAACGACTTGGGCGGCACGCTGATGGAGGAGACCATTTCGCGGATGGCCGGCTCTGAACACGGATCGGCGAAATCGGCGGCCGAGCTGGCCGCGATCGCGGAGGGCATCGGCCGCCCGGCGCGTCAGCGCACGACGACGTACGCCACGTTGGTCGCCTAGCCGGCGCGTCAGCGAATACTCCGGCAGCGACCGTGCCGCGCCGGCGGTTGATGCTCTGAGGTTGGCCCACGGGACCCGTCGCGGAGCTTGCGGTCGAGTCGGTCCGCAGACTGTGCGCCGGACGCGCCGCTCGCTGAGCGGCTACCGATCAGGCGCCAAAAAAACCGCGAGCGTAACGCAGGCGCCACCCCCGCAGGAGTAGCGCCGCGGCGTTACGCTCGCGGGTCGATCTCAGTAGTTGTTGCAGACTCCGGCGACTTCACCGACAACGCCGATGTACTGCGCAGCCCCAGGCATAGCCTGCAGCTGGGCTGCCATCTGCGCCCGAGCGGGCGGCGGCGAAGCCAGGAACCGCTGCAGGTAGCTCTGCGCGATCGGCGACGAGTTGAACTGCGCCGCGGCACCCGGGTTGGTTGCGTTCAGCGCGGCGATCACCTGCGGGTACGTGCAGGTAGTGTTGACGACTCCGTCGAACGGGTCTGCCGAGGCGACGCCGGCTCCCAAACCCAAAGACATGGCGGCGGCGCCAGCGGCGACACCCATTCCGATAAACGACAGCCTCATTGTGTGGACACCTTCCCCAAACTTTTTGCACCGCTAGCTTCAACGGCGACGACATCTGCCCAGCGGTTGCCGTCTGCGGTCAAGGCTACCAGGCCCCCTGGACTTGCTCCTACGCAAATTGATATCGCACGGCTTTGTGCGGATGTAACTATTCCCAGGTCAGAACCGTGTAAACCGCCGTTTCGCGGTGAGCGAAATCGGGTCCCCGGGCACCGGTCACAGCCGGGCCGCCAGTTCGGTGCCCTGCCGGATGGCGCGCTTGGCATCCAATTCTGCGGCCACCGCGGCGCCGCCGATGACGTGCGCCGGCACGCCGGCCCGGGTCAATTCGCCTTCCAGGTCGCGCACCGACTCCTGGCCCGCGCACAGCACCACGTTGTCCACCGGCAGCAACCGGGTCCGGTTCGCGCAGACGCTGACGTGCAGGCCGTCGTCGCTGATGCGCTCGTAGCGCACCCCGGAAAGTTGGCGGACGCCCTTTGCTTTGAGCGACGCCCGGTGTACCCACCCACTGGTCTTGCCCAGTCGTCTGCCCTGCGGCCCGGCCGTGCGCTGCAGCAGGTACACCTCGCGAACCGGGGGCGCCGGCACGGCTGTGGTGATCCCCCCGCGCGCGGAGGGGGCTTCGCCCGGGTCGAGCACGCCCCACTCGGCTCGCCAGTCCTCGAGGTTGAGCGTCGGCGACTGATCGGTGACCAACAGCTCGCTGACGTCGAACCCGATGCCCCCCGCGCCGATCACCGCGACCGATCGGCCGACCGCCCGGATACCGGTGATCGCCTCGGCATACGTCAGTACCTTCGGGTGGTCGATGCCCGGGATGCTCGGCCGGCGCGGCGCGACGCCGGTGGCCAGCACGATCACGTCGTATCCGGGTCCGCATCCGGTGAGATCGGCGGCCGTGACCCGGGTACCGAGCCGGACGTCGACCCGGTGTTTGCCGAGCATGGTCGAGAAGTACCGGATGGTCTCGCTGAACTCTTCCTTGCCGGGGATACGGCGGGCCAGGTCGAACTGGCCGCCGATGAAATCGTTGGCGTCGAACAGGGTGACCTGGTGTCCTCGTTGCGCGGCGCCGACCGCGGCGGCGAGCCCGGCCGGTCCGGCGCCCACAACAGCCACCGTGCGGGCGCGCCGTGTCGGCGACAGCACCAGCTTTGTCTCGTGTCCCGCGCGCGGATTGAGCAGACACGACACCGCCTTCTTCGCGAAGGCGTGGTCCAGGCAGGCCTGGTTGCAGGCGATGCAGGTGTTGATCTCGTTCTCCCGCTCAGACTGCGCCTTGAGCATCCAGTCCGGGTCGCTCAGCAACGGCCGTGCCATCGAGATCAACTGCACGTGGGTCTCGGCCAAGATCCGCTCGGCGGCCTGCGGCATGTTGATGCGGTTGGAGGCCATGACCGGAACGCCGACCTGTTCGGCCAGGGTGCTGCTGATGTCGGCGAAGCCACTGTTGGGCACCGAGGTGACGATCGTCGGGATTCGCGCTTCATGCCAACCGAACCCGGAGTTGATGAGGGTGGCGCCGGCGGCCTCCACTTCCTGTGCCAGCGCCACGATTTCGTCCCAGCTCTGCCCATTGTCGACGTAGTCGGCCATCGACAGCCGGTAGCAGATGATGAAGTCAGGCCCGACTGCGGCGCGGGTGCGGCGCACGATCTCCACCGCGAACCGGCGCCGGTTGGCCGGCGAATCGCCCCAGGAATCGGTCCGATTGTTGGTGCGCGGGGCCAGGAACTGATTGATCAGATATCCCTCGCTGCCCATGATCTCGACGCCGTCGTATCCGGCCTCGCGGGCCAGTCGAGCGCACCGCACGAAGTCTGCGATGGTCGATTCGACGCCGCGTGCGCTCAGCGCCCGCGGGCGAAAGGGGTTGATAGGCGCCTTGATTGACGATGCGCTCACCGACAGCGGGTGGTAGGCGTAGCGGCCGGCGTGCAGGATCTGCAACAGAATCTTGGCGCCCTCGTCGTGCACTGCCCTGGTGATACGCCGATGGCGCCGCGCTTCGGCCGGGGAAACCAGCTGCGCGGCAAACGGCAGCAGCCATCCGGTGCGGTTGGGCGCGTAGCCGCCCGTGATGATGAGGCCGACACCGCCGCGGGCCCGTTCGGCGAAGTACGCGGCGAGCCGGTCGGTGTGGGCGGCCCGGTCTTCCAGCCCGGTGTGCATCGAACCCATCGTGATCCGGTTGCGCAGGGTGGTGAAGCCGAGATCCAACGGGGCGGACAAGTGCGGGTACTGCGTCATGGCCCGGCGCGCTCCGCCCGCGCTGCGTCGACCCCGATGGTGGGACCGGAGGCGGTGGCGATCGAGCGGTAGGGAAGACTGGCCAGTCCGGAGCCCGAACCGGCGTGTTCGCTGAGCGAAACCAGGATTGCGCGGGGCAGCGCCACCCGCGAACCTTAAGGGCGGCGGACGCGGGGACGCAACGTCGTTCTCCGCGGTGTGGGGGCGACGGGCGTGCCAATTGCCGGAGTTGTATGTGCGACGTTTAGTATCAGTAACCGAACGCTCACCCTCGAAGCCCCTGGGGTGACGCGACCCGCAGCCCGTTCATGGAGGACACGTTGAGGAGACGTCCGTGACGTACGTGATTTCCCAGCCTTGCGTCGATATCAAGGACAAGGCGTGCATCGAAGAGTGCCCGGTCGACTGTATCTACGAGGGCGCCCGGATGCTGTTCATCCACCCCGACGAATGCGTCGACTGTGGAGCATGTGAACCGGTCTGCCCTGTCGAAGCGATCTATTACGAAGACGACGTGCCGGACCAGTGGAGCCAGTACACCCAGATCAACGCCGACTTCTTTGCCGAGTTGGGCTCGCCGGGTGGCGCAGCGAAGGTCGGCATGACCGAGAACGACCCGCAAGTGGTCAAGGACCTGCCGCCGCAGGGCGAGGACGACTGAGCGCGCGACAGCACGTGTCGGCGTCGCTGCCGGAGTTCCCCTGGGACACTCTGGCCGCGGCGAAGGCCACTGCCGCGGCCCATCCGGACGGCATCGTTGACCTGTCGGTCGGCACCCCGGTAGACCCGGTCGCGCCACTGATCCGTGAGGCGTTGGCCGCGGCCAGCGCGGCGCCGGGCTATCCCGCCACCGCCGGTACCGCGCAGTTGCGGGAGTCGGCCGTGGCGGCACTGTCCCGCCGGTTCGGTATCACCGGCGTGCCGGAGTCCGCGGTGCTGCCCGTCATCGGTACCAAGGAACTGATCGCCTGGTTGCCGAGCCTGCTGGGGCTGGGCGGCGCTGACGTGGTCGTCGTGCCGGAACTGGCGTATCCCACCTATGACGTGGGTGCGCGACTGGCCGGGGCGCAGGTGATCCGGGCCGATTCGCTGACCCAACTCGGGCCGCAGTCCCCGGCGCTGATCTACCTGAACTCGCCGAGCAATCCCACGGGGCGGGTGCTCGGAATCGACCACCTGCGCAAGGTCGTGGGGTGGGCCCGGGAACGCGGCGTGCTGGTGGCCTCGGACGAGTGCTACCTGGGGTTGGCCTGGGAGGCCGAACCGCTCTCGGTGCTGCACCCCTCGGTGTGCGACGGCGACCATACCGGGCTGCTCGCGGTGCATTCGCTGTCGAAGAGTTCGTCATTGGCCGGTTACCGGGCCGGCTTCGTGACCGGAGACGGGGATGTGGTCGCCGAACTGCTGGCGGTGCGCAAGCATGCCGGGATGATCGTGCCGACGCCGGTGCAGGCCGCGATGGTGGCCGCCCTGGACGACGACGACCACGAGAAGGTGCAGCGCGAGCGGTATGCACGGCGTCGTGCCGTACTGCTGCCGGCGCTGCGGGCCGCGGGTTTCTCCGTCGACCACTCGGAGGCTGGTTTGTATCTGTGGGCCAGCCGTGGCCAGGACTGCCGGGACACCGTCGAGTGGCTCGCCGAACGCGGCATCCTGGTGGCGCCCGGCGATTTCTACGGTCCCGCCGGCGCGCGGCACGTCCGCGTCGCGCTGACTGCCACCGACGAGCGAATCAACGCCGCCGCCGCCCGCCTGGGCTAGCCTTTCTAGCGCGAGCAGACACAAAATCACCTTTTATCGGCGGTCTTTGGGCGCTTTTGTGTCTGCTCGGCGAGCAACGAGGCAGGGGGTGTGGACTTGGCCAGTCCGGCGGGCAAGTCGGTGAGCAGGTTGCGTATCCCGCTGACCGTCGGCGACGTCCTCAAGCGAGTGTTTCTGGGCAAGCCGCTGATCACCGAGCAGCTGGCCGGTGAGCGGTTATCGAACGGAGTGGCGCTGGGTGCGCTGTCGCCGGATGCGATCTCCTCGACCGCCTACGGCCCGGAACAGATCCTGATCGAGTTGCTGCCCAACGCCGGACTGGCCGCGTTCGCGCTCCTGCTGCCGGTCACCGGCGTCATCCTGCTGATCCTCATGTTGGTCGCGGCGTCCTACCGCCAGGTGGTGATGGCCTACACCCGGGCGGGTGGCTCCTACATCGTGGCGCGGGACAACTTCGGTCCGCGAGTGGCGCAGATCGCGGCCGCGGCGCTGCTGATCGACTACGTGGTTACCGTGGCGGTGCAATCGGCGGCCGGAACGGTCGCTGTCGTCTCGGCGCTTCCCACCCTGGGACCGTACAGCCTGGAGATCACCGTCGGTGTTGTCATCCTCATCTGCTATCTGAACCTGCGCGGAATGCGGGAAGCGGGAACGCCTTTCGCCGCCGCAACCTATTTCTTCATCGTCATGGTCGCCGGCACCATCGTGGTCGGCGTGGTCCGCCAGCTGTTCTGGGGATTGCCGGTCTACGACCCCGGACGACTGCCCGGCACGGTCCCGGTTCACCAGGGCAACGGGCTGGTGATGGGCGCGACGATCCTGGTGCTGTTGCGTGCTTTCGCCAACGGCGGGTCGTCGCTGACGGGCGTGGAGGCGATCTCCAACACGATCGACCTGTTCCAGAAACCGCAGGGCCGCAACGCGCGTCGGGTGCTGACCGCGATGGCGTGCATTCTCGGGTTCCTGTTGGCCGGCGTGGCCTATCTCGCCTACGCCACCCACGCCACGCCGTATCTCACCGAGTACCCCTCGGTGCTGTCCCAGATCGGGCGAGCGGTCTTCGGTAACGGCATGATCGGGAACGTCTTCTTTATTCTGGTGCAGGCGTCTACCGCGGCGATTCTGTTCACCGGCGCCAACACCAGCTTCAACGGCTTCCCGGCGCTGGCCAGTTTTGTCGCCGAAGACCGTTTTCTGCCAAGGCAATTGATGAAGCGCGGGCACCGCCTGGTGTTCTCCAACGGCATCATCGCGCTCACCGCGCTCTCGGTGGTGCTGCTGGTGACCACCGGCGGTTCGGTCAACGCTCTGGTGCCGTTCTATGCGATCGGCGTGTTCACCGGTTTCTCGATGGCCGGCTACGGGATGACCAAACATCACTTGACCCACCGGGAACCCGGCTGGCGACACCGGCTGGCGATCAACCTCTCGGCGGGCATTCTGTCGACGATCGTGGTCGGCATCTTCGCGGTCGCCAAATTCACCGAAGGCGCGTGGCTGGTGGTCGTGGTGTTCCCGCTGCTGGTCTTCATGCTGATCCGGCTCAACCGCGAATACCGCGCCGAGGCAGCCATTCTCGAGATGTTCCGCACCGATAGACCGGAAATGGTGAAGTACGCCCGGCACCGGGTGTACATCCTGGTGAACTCGGTCGACCTCGCCGTGATCGAAGGACTGCGATATGGCAAAGGATTACGGGCCGACGAGCTGATCGCGGTGCACTTCATGGTCGACGCGGCCCATGCCGCACACCTTCGCAAGCGCTGGGATGACTTCGGTCTCGATACCCGGCTGCGCATCGTGGACTGCCCGGACCGGCGGATCAACCGCGCCGCGCAGATCCTGGTGGCGAAAACGAGCAAGGAGCATCCCGACACCAATGTGACGGTGCTGCTGCCGCGCCGGACCTATGCGCCGCTGCTCGGGCGGCTGCTGCACGACCGCACCGCCGACAAGATCGCCCGCGCGGTGAGTCTCATCCCCGATGCGGCGGCGACGATCGTGCCCTACGACGTGGAATCCCGGATCAAGGAGGCCTATCCCGACCGTTTCGAGCAGCGGCTCGCCCGTCGGCTGGACAAGATCGAAGCGTGGGTTTCCCAGGGCGAGGACCGAAACGTCGAGGCATACGAACACCCGCAGCGGCCCGACTCGGTGATCACGGTCGCCGGGCTGGTACCGGGGCAACGCGCCACGATCGAAGGCCGGGTGCGCGAGGTCGAGGACGTCAGCGAGCGGCGGCACACGCTGCGGCGGATCGTGATCGGAGACGATACCGGCGACCTTGCCGTCACGTTCCGCCCCGGCCACGGCGGCGGCGACATTCAGCCCGGCCAGGTGCTGCGGATCACCGGCAAGGCCCGGCAGACCGGGAACCGGCCGATCACCATGGTCGACCCCGCCTATCAGGTGCTGCAGCAGCCGCCGGAGACACACGACGCCGGCGGCGCCGGCGAGGCGGGGGAAACCGGTTAAAGGTGCCTTAAGCCGGGCAGTTAGGTTAGTTAAAGAAGCATCGGGCGGGTGATGCCCGAGGTCGACGGGGAGGACAAGTCGATGAAGCGGATAGCGGCGATATTGGTATCTCTGGCTGGGCTGTTGTTCGCCGTCAACGGCTACCGACCGGTGAGCAAGCGCGGCTACCTGGCAGGGCATGCGTTCGGCTACGGCCTGTTCGCAACCGAGCTCCCGGTGCCGGCGCTCGCTGCACAGTTTGCCGCGCTCGCGGCGGTAACTCCTCAGGTGCCGCGCCGCACACGCCTGGTCAGCTGGTTGCTGGCGACCGTGTCCGGGCTCGGGCTCCTCGGGCTGCACCGCAGCGGCCGGTCCGCCGACGAGGTGCTGACCGCTGCGCTGGACGAGGGCCTGGGACCAGACCGGCGCACCGGGGCCGGCGATCTGTGGAAGCGGCCGGCGCCCGACGGCGCCACCGCCAAGAAGCCCGGCCCGGCGCGGATGCTGCGCATCTGGCGCGATTACGCCCACGACGTCGACATCAGTTACGGAGAATTCGGGTCGCGCAATCATCTCGACATCTGGCGGCGGCCTGACCTCGACCGCGACGAGCCCGCACCGGTGCTGCTGCAGGTGCACGGCGGTGCCTGGATGGTGGGCAACAAGCGGGGACAGGCCCACCCCCTGATGAGCCACCTCGCCGAACTCGGCTGGATCTGCGTGTCGGTCAACTACCGGCTGAGCCCGCGCTCGACCTGGCCCGACCAGATCGTCGACGTGAAGCGGGCGATCGCCTGGACGAAGGAGAACATCGCCGAGTACGGCGGCGATCCGGATTGGATTGCGATCACCGGTGGGTCAGCCGGGGGACATCTGTCTTCCCTTGCGGCGCTTACCCCTAACGAGCCGCGGTTCCAGGTCGGTTTCGAGGAGGCGGACACCCGGGTACAGGCCGCGATCCCGTTCTACGGGTTCTACGACTTCACCCGCGACGACGCGGTGCATCCGATGATGCCGGCCATGATGGCCAAACGGGTTTTCAAGCTGGGCCGCAACGAGATTGCCGAGCCGTTCCGGCTCGCCTCGCCGATCACCCACGTCTCCGAGGATGCGCCGCCATTCTTCGTGCTGCACGGCACCAACGACTCGCTGATCCCGGTCGAGCAGGCGCGCGCCTTCACCGCACGGCTGCGTGAGGTGAGCCGCAATCCGGTGGTATACGCCGAGATGCCGTGGGCGCAGCACGCTTTCGACATCTTCGGCTCGGCCCGCGCGGCGCACACGGCGGTCGCCGTCGAACAGTTCCTGGCGGAGGTCTACGCGCGCGACCGGGTCACCGTGTCGCGTGACGGACGGCGCGTCGGTTAGCGGAATCGGGCGCCGGCCGGTTCAGTCGTCGATGTGCGTCGGCGGGTCGCCGAAGGCGACATCGCCTGGGTTCTGGCCGGGACCCATCACGTCGCAGCGCTTGTCCGGCACCAGATACGAACTGGCGCCGTTGGGAACCAGCCGGGTCACCGCCACGCACCGTTGCCACGTGCCGTCAGGCTGGATCGGTCCGTCGCATTTACTGAGGAAGCCGCCGCCGTACTGGCAGCCGGCGCTGGCCGGCGGCGCCGCGGCGATCAGTTCCCCGGCCATCAGCACAGCGGCCAGCCCTGCGACGATGCGGTGCCTCATGGTTTCTCCCGTCGGCGGACCGGTTGGTTACCACCGACGTTACCGCTGAACCGGAGTTTTTGGGGAACTGTTACCGGGGCGGCCGGGGGCTGACCTCGTCGAGCAGGCTGATGACCTGCGCGGCGAGTTCGTCGATGTCGGCGTTGGTGGTGTCCAGCACCAGGTCGGGGCTCTCCGGCGGCTCATAGGGCGCGTCGACTCCGGTCAGGCCTTTGAGTTCACCGCTGCGGGCCCGCGCGTAAAGCCCCTTGGGATCCCGCTTTTCGCACTCCGCGAGCGACGTGGCCACGTGGACTTCCAGGAACGGCAGCTTGGCGGCCTCGCTGAGGGCGCGAGCGGTTTCCCGGTCCGACTTGAGCGGCGATACCAGGGACGCCAGCGCCACCACACCCGCGTCGGCCAGCAGACGGGTCAAATGCCCGACCCGCCTGATGTTTTCGGCACGGTCACCGGGGGAGAAGCCGAGGTCGTCGGACAGGCCGTGGCGCAGGTTGTCGCCGTCGAGCAGGTAGGCCACCCGGCCCGATTCGACGAGTGCGCGTTCGACGGCTACCGCGACGGTGGACTTCCCGGACGCCGGCAGGCCGGTGAACCAGATCGTCGCGCCTGGTTGGCCGGTAGCGGTCCAGCGGTGCTTGCGATCCAGAGCCGATGGGTGCCAACGGATGTCAGTGCGCTGGTGGCTCCCGGGCTTGACCTCCCTGGCCTCGACGATGGTGCCGGCTCCGACGGTGTCGTTGGTCGTCTCGTCGATGAGGATGAAGGCGCCGCTGTCCCGGTTCTCGTCGTAGGGGTCGGCCAGGACCACCGAGCTGGTGCGCAGCGTGACTGTGCCGATGTCGTTCAGTACCAATTCAACCGGACCGTCGAGCTCGTCCAGGGTCTCCGGGTCCAGGCGGGAGTGCAGCTCCTGCACGGTTGCCCGCACACTCTTGGTGGTCTGCTTGAGGGCGAGCCGATCACCGGCCCGCAGCGGGGAATCGACGAACCAGCACACGATGGCGTCGAGTTCACGGGCCAGCACCGGCGGCACCGCGTCCTCGGCGCCGCTGATGAACACGTCGCCCCGGCCCACGTCGATGTCATCGGCGAGTTCGATCGAAACCGAAAGCGGGGCAACAGCTGTCGTCCGTTCGTCGTCGAGGGTATCCAGCGCCGTCACCGTGGAGCGGGTGCCGGCGGGCAGCGAGATCACCGGATCGCCGACGCTGAGCGTCCCGGCCGCGAGACGGCCGGTGTAGCGGCGGCGCACCTCGGCGGTGGGCCGCGAGACCCACTGGACGGGCAGGCGTAGGCGCGACGCCTCGGCCTGTGGGGCTACCAGTTCCACGGTCTCCAGATATTCGAGCAGGGTGGGCCCGCTGTACCACGGCGTGTTGTCGGAACGGTGCACGACATTGTCACCCAGCTTGGCGGCCAGTGGGATCACCGTCAGGTCCACTTCGCCGAGCCGCGCGGCGACGTGGCCCAGTTCCTTCTCGACTTCGGCGAAGCCGTCCTGGTCGAAGTCGATCAGGTCGATCTTGTTGACTGCGGCAACGAAGTGCTTGATACCCAACAGTTTTGCGATCCGCGCGTGTCTGCGGGTCTGGCGCAGCACGCCGGCCCGCGCATCGACGAGCAGGATCGCCACGTGCGCGTTGGAGGCACCGGTGAACATGTTGCGGGTATAGCGCTCGTGCCCGGGGGTGTCGGCCAGGATGTAGCTGCGGTTCTCGGTGGAGAAGAAGCGGTAGGCGACGTCGATGGTGATGCCCTGCTCGCGCTCGGCCCGCAGCCCGTCGGACAGGGCCGCGAGGTCGGCGACGCCCTCCTCGTCGGTCACCGCCTCCAGGTGGTCCAGCGGCAAGCTGTCGGTGTCGTGCAGCAAGCGCCCGATCAGGGTGCTCTTGCCGTCGTCCACTGAGCCGGCGGTGGCGATGCGCAGCAGCTGCCGCGTCAAACCCCGGCCCGGGGAGGCTTTTCCGGCCTCTTCGGTGGTGGTCATCAGAAGTACCCCTCTCGCTTACGGTCTTCCATCGCAGCGGCCGACGTGCGGTCATCGGCGCGGGTCTCACCGCGCTCGGACACCGTCGCCGCCGAGATCTCGCTGATGACCCGGGTGATGTCGGTGGCCTCTGAGCGCACCGCCCCGGTGATGGTCAGGTCGCCGACGGTGCGGTAGCGCACCCATTCCACCGCGGCTCGTTCACCGTCGATCGGGCTGGTGTACTCCGAGACCGCCAGCAGGATGCCGTCGCGCTCGAACACCTCCCGTTCGTGTGCGTAGTAAATCGACGGTATTTCAAGGTTTTCCAGCTCGATATAACGCCAGACGTCGATCTCGGTCCAGTTGCTCAGCGGGAACACCCGGACCTGCTCGCCCTTCTTGATCCGGCCGTTGTAGAGACTCCACGGCTCCGGGCGCTGCGCCCGCGGATCCCACTGGCCGAACTCGTCACGGAAGCTCAGGATGCGTTCTTTGGCGCGGGCGCGTTCCTCGTCACGACGGGCGCCGCCGAATGCCGCATCGAAGCCGCCCTCCTCGAGAGCATCGAGCAGCGTGCGGGTCTGGGCACGGTTGCGGGAAGCGCTGGGCCCGGGGTCCGGCACGCGCCCCTTGTCGATGGACTCCTGAACGGAGGCCACGATGAGTTTGTGCCCCTGGCCGGTCACCCTGCGGTCGCGGAACTCGATCACCTCGGGGAAGTTGTGTCCGGTGTCGACGTGCATCACCGGGAAGGGTAGCGGCAGCGGACGAAAAGCCTTCTCCGCCAACCGAAGGAGAACGATGGAATCCTTTCCTGCCGAGAACAGCAGCACCGGTCGCTCCAGCTCGGCGACGACCTCACGGATGATGTGCACCGCCTCGGCTTCCAGCAGGCGCAGCTCGTCGACGTGAGTTGTATCCGTGAGCGTCACGTTGGTAGCCCCTCTCTTTCGGCGTCCGCCCGGTAGCGGTCCACCCACTCGTCGGAACGTTGGTCGGCCTGCCTTTGCAGCACCGGTTCGGGTGCCAGTCGCCGGTCTAGGCCCAGTTCTTCGAGGATGTTGCCGACCACCTCAGTCAGGTTGCGCCACAACACCGGATAGGAAATCTCGATCGGCTTGACGTTCTCCTCGGCAAACCAGTTCCGCCAGCCCTCCTCCTGCGCCTGCAGCATCCGCACGACGTGAGCGATCGCGCCGGCGTGATAGGTGGCGCGCGCGTCGCGAACCGGGTCCGGCCTGCCCCGCCACACGCGGGTCTGTACGGCCCGCCAGAACGACACGGCCTGGGATACGACGTCGGGGCGGTGGATGTGGATCAGCAGCGGATCTTCACCCACCACGTCGCGGATGGCGGCCAGCAAGCCATCGCCCGACCGTTCCTTGAGGCCGGCCACGCGGTCCAGCAGCAACGGCGTCTGGTTCCACATGAGTTTCCCGCCCCACACCCCGTTGGGCGTGCGGCCCACCGTGCGGATGTAGTCGCGCCAGATCTCGGGCGGTGCCAGGTCGGGCTTGCCCTCGTCCAACGGATCCAGCAGCTTCAGGATCGACTCGTCCTCGACCCCGGCGAACCACTCGCGTGGTTGCGGGGATTGGCTGGTGGTAGGCAGGTATTGGAAGAACTCCTGAGGCTCACCGGCCACACCCGTCGCGCGCAGGGATTCGACCAGTAAGGTGCTGCCGCTGCGCTGGGATGCCAGCACCAGGTACGACGACGGATGATCGGCCACCAACGAAGCCTAACCGCACGGAAATCCGGTGCAACACTTGCGGTTACCTTCACCGTGAGAATAACTATTGCGCCGGCGCGGGCCGCCGCGTGGGCCTCAGTGGCAGGACATGAGATCGACCGGCGCGGACCACTGTTCGACCACAGCGGGCTGGGAACTGTAATCGTATTCTTCGCGTGCGTGGCGGTTGACGGTTCCGATGATGAGTGCCATTAACAGGCCCACGAATGTGAGCGCGCTGATCACGACTCCGGCGATCGCCAGTCCGCGGCCCCCTTCGCCGGACCGTCTGATCTGGACCAGGCCGACCACGCCGAAGATCAGGCCCAGAATGTTCCCGATGCCGCAGGTGAAGAACCCCGCCAACGAGGTCACCAGCGATGCGATGGCCAGCGCGTTGGTCCTGGGCGCCGAGTAGACCGGTGGCGGATAGCCGTAGCCGTAGCCACCGGGTGCCGGTGGTGGATAGTTCGGTGGCGGATACCCGTAACCGCCGGGGTTCGGCGGTGGGTACTCCGGCGGCGGCCAATTCGGCGGTTGTTCCGTCACGGTGACCTCCACACGGCTTGCGCACCTTCTCTCGCTGAGCGTCCCAAACTCTACCCCGCGCGGGCAGGGTTGCGGCGAACCTTGTGGGTAGTGGCCTAGGCCGGCCGCCCGGTAGCCCGGATGCCCAGCGAAAACAGCAGTCGCACATCGGGATTCGCCAGCGACGTGCCCAACAACTGCTCGATACGGCGCACCCGGTAGCGGATTGTGTTGGGGTGCACCTGCAGCCAGCTCGCCGCTGCGCCGATGTCGCCGAAGCAGTCCAGGTAGGCCCGCAGTGTCTCGGTCAGCACCGGGTCGCGTGCGTGAAGCTCGCGTACCCGGGGGTCGACGAGTCGCTCGTCGGCGCCGACCAGCGTGACGATTTCGTCGAGCAACACCGTGGTGCGCGCCTCGGCCAGCGATGTCACCCGGCCGAATGAGTCGGGGTGGCGTGCGGCGCTGTCCAGCACCCGGTCCACCTCGGAGCGAGCTGCCGCCACGGCGGCCAGGCCGTTGACCGGTGCCGCGATGACCGCCCGCATTTCGACGTTCAATTCCGTTCGCAGCGCGCTGATCGTGCCGCGCACCCAGGAGGAGACCGACCGGGTCTTCGAGATCTGCGGAATCAGCGCATAGATGCGCGAACCGTTCGACGCTACCTGTGCATCGGGCCGAAAGGCACTGGCGCTCAACGCCACAACCTCGGCGAGCCGGGACTGCCGGTCGGTGTCGCCGATGGTGTCCCAGCCGATCAACGCGCCGGCCCCGTCGGCTGGCAGCCCCAGCTCGCGTGCGACGGCGGACAGATCACCGGGCTCGCCCTGACCGAGTCCGAGGAGTTGCTGCATCTGCTGAGCGTGCGGTGACGGCCGTGCCGCCAGCCGGGCCATGATCCGGGCGGCCAGGACCGCGGCACCCCGCAAGACCTCCTCGGCGTCGTCGGCCAGTGGCTGCGAACCCTGCTGCACCCAGATGGTGCCCGCGAACGTCGGCGGCTCCGACCGATGGATCCCGATCGCAAGTCTGGGGCGAAGTCCCAACTCGGGACGCTCGGCGACGCGTACCACGTCGCCGCCGGCCCGCAGAGCGTCGAAGATGCCCCACTGCCCGATCCACTGCAGGTGCTCGGGCGGGCCGGCACGGCCCAGGATGGAGAGCCGGCGCAACTCGTCTGCTTCGTCGCTGGAGGCCGAGTAGGCCAGCACGTGTGATTGGGCGTCTTCGATGCTGACCATGCCGTGAATGCGGTCGGCGAGCGACTGCGCCAGGCCGAACAGGTCGGTACCCGAATCTTCGTGCGGGCCGGCCCGGTCGCCGTGGTGCTCCAGGACGTGGTTCACCAATCGGTAGACGCGCTCCCAACGCGCCTGGGGCTCCACGGCCACCACAGCCGCGCCGGCCCGCACGGCCGCGGTCACCAGCGCCTCCGACGGCTCTTTGACGAAGACCGCCACCGGGCTGTTGACCTGGCTGCCGATACAGCGTGCCGCTTCGTCACCGGTCACCCCGACGAAGAAGAACACGTCGGCCGAGCCGGCGGCCCGCGCCAGCCCGAGGCGCACATCGTCGGAGTCGATCAGGGCTGCCGAGGACACCGGCAGATCCAGACCGCGGGGTGCTCGCACCAGCGTGACCATCGTCGCGTCCAGCGCGAGCAACAGTTGCCCCAGGCCGATACCCATATTGTCGGATCTTACTAGCGATATGGCCGAAGCTTGGCTGATCGGCCAATCAAAGGGCAGCCCGCGCCGGGCATCCTGGCGGAATGGACGCAATCACACAGGTGCCGTTGCCGGCCAACGAGCCGGTCCACGACTACGCCCCGAATTCGCCCGAACGTGCGCGACTGCGTGCCGAACTGGCGGCGCTGGCCGACCACCCGATCGACCTGCCGCACGTGATCGCCGGCAGACACCGGATGGGCGATGGCGAGCGGATCGAGGTCGTGCAGCCGCACCGACATGCCGCGGCCCTGGGGACGCTGACGAATGCCGTGCACGCGGACGCGTGCGCCGCCATCGAAGCGGCCACCGCCGCCAAGGCCGACTGGGCGGCCACGCCGTTCGACGAACGCGCCGCGGTGTTCCTGCGGGCGGCGGACCTGCTGGCCGGGCCCTGGCGGGAGAAGATCGCGGCCGCCACCATGCTGGGTCAATCGAAGTCGGTGTACCAGGCCGAGATCGACGCGCCGTGCGAGCAGATCGACTTCTGGCGGTTCAACGTCGCCTTCGCCCGGCAGATCCTGGCGCAGCAGCCGATCAGCGGGCCGGGTGAGTGGAACCGCAGCGACTATCGTCCGCTGGACGGCTTCGTCTATGCCATAACTCCTTTCAACTTCACGTCCATCGCCGCCAACCTGCCGACCGCTCCGGCGCTGATGGGCAACACCGTCATCTGGAAGCCGTCCATCACCCAGACGCTGTCGGCCTACCTCACCATGCAACTGTTGGAGGCGGCCGGGTTGCCGCCCGGCGTGATCAACCTCCTGACCGGGGACGGCCTGGCCGTATCGGATGTGGCACTGCGCGATCCACGGTTGGCCGGCATCCACTTCACCGGGTCGACGGCGACATTCCAGCACCTGTGGCAACAGGTCGGCGCGAATATCGGCGGTTATCAAAGCTACCCGCGTCTGGTGGGAGAGACGGGCGGAAAGGACTTCGTGCTCGCTCACGCGTCGGCGCGTCCGGATGTGTTGACTACGGCGCTGATTCGTGGTGCCTTCGACTATCAGGGTCAGAAGTGCTCGGCCGCATCGCGCGCATTTATCGCCCATTCGGTGTGGCAGCAGATGGGCGACGATTTCCTGGGCACCGTAGGTTCGTTGCGCTACGGCGACATCACCGACCTGTCGAACTTCGGCGGCGCCCTGATCGACCGGCGAGCCTTCACCAAGAACGTTGACGCCATCGAGCGGGCCAAGGGTGCCGCCGGCGTGACAATCGCGGTAGGTGGCGAATACGACGACAGTGAAGGCTATTTCGTGCGACCTACCGTGCTGCTGTCCGACGATCCCACCGATGAGGCGTTCGCCACCGAATACTTCGGCCCACTGCTGGCGGTGCACGTGTATCCCGATGACCAGTACGAGCGGATCATCGATGTGATCGACAACGGATCGCGCTATGCGTTGACCGGAGCGGTGATCGCCGACGATCGCCGCGCCGTCCTGACCGCCCAGCACCGGTTGCGTTTCGCCGCAGGCAATTTCTACGTCAACGACAAACCGACCGGCGCCGTCGTGGGCCGGCAGCCGTTCGGTGGATCACGAGGGTCCGGCACCAACGACAAAGCCGGCTCGCCGCTGAACCTGATGCGCTGGACGTCGGCACGCACGGTGAAGGAGACCTTCGTCCCGGCCACCGACCACGCCTACCCGCACATGGCGGCAGAGTAATGGCCGGGGTATTCGCGCACACGCTGCGCCCGGCGATGCTGGCGGCAGGCCGCGCCGACGGGTTGCGCCGCGCCGTGGAACGCTCGCCGCTCACCCGCCGGGTGGTGCGCAGGTTCGTTCCGGGGGACACGTTGGGCGGTGTGCTGGACGTGGTTGCCGCGCTGAGGGATTCCGAACGTTGCATCAGCATCGACTACCTGGGCGAGAACGTCACCGACGTCGACGACGCGGCGGCCACTGTGCAGGCCTACCTTGATCTGCTCGATGCGCTGGGGCGCCGGGGTGACTGCGTTTCCGAGGGGGTGCGGCCGCTGGAAGTCTCGGTCAAGCTCTCGGCGCTGGGGCAGTCGCTGGAACGTGACGGGCAGAAGGTCGCACTGGACAACGCCCGCACCATCTGCGAGCGGGCCGAAGCGATCGGCGCCTGGGTGACGGTGGATGCCGAGGACCACACCACCACCGATTCGACCTTGTCGATCTCGGGTGATCTGCGGGTCGATTTCCCCTGGCTCGGCACGGTTCTCCAGGCGTACCTCCGTCGCACCGAGGGTGACTGTGCGGAGCTGGCCGCTGTGGGAGCGCGCGTCCGGCTCTGCAAGGGTGCCTACGACGAACCGGCTTCGGTGGCCTACCGGGCCGCTGCCGATGTCAGCGAGTCCTATCTGCGCTGCCTGCGGGTGCTGATGGCCGGTCGCGGGTATCCGATGGTGGCCTCACATGACCCGGCGATCATCGCGGCGGTACCGGCCCTGGCCCGCGAATTCGGCTGTAATACAGACGGTTTCGAGTATCAGATGCTGTACGGAATCCGCGACGACGAGCAGTTGCGACTGGCTGCAGCGGGCAACCGGGTGCGGGTGTACGTGCCGTTCGGCACCGAGTGGTACGGCTACTTCATGCGGCGGTTGGCGGAGCGGCCGGCCAATCTCGGCTTCTTCCTGCGGGCCCTGGCCGAACGAGGTCACTGAGCTCAACGCGCATCGATGTCCACGCCGCTCGCGAGGTCCGAACACTCCACCCGCACCAGATCGGGGTGAGCCTCGAGGAACGGCCCCGCGCCGACATCACCGGACAGCTCGTCGAGCAGCGCGTGCCAGTGCGCTCTCCCGACGACGACGGGGTGGCCGGGGCGTCCCCGATACACCGCGCGCGTCAGCCCGGCGGCGTTTGACCTCAGCACCCGCTCGATGACGGCGGATCCCACGTCGGGAGTGTCGACCGTGTGCAGCAGCACCGCCTCGACACCGGGTTTGGATTGCGCCGCATGGATCGCGGCGGCGACTGTCGCAGACAGGCCGTCGGCCCAATCGGGAACCCATAACGGCGTCGCCGGGCGGGGGACGGGCACGTCGGCCGCGCCGAGCGCGACCAGCACCTCGCCGACACCACCGGCAGCCAGCGCCGAGACGGCGCGTTGCAGCCAGTTCTCGGCGAGGGCTTTTGGCGAGCCGTAACGGCTGCCGGCGCCTGCCGCCAGGACCACCCCCAGCGTCATGACAGGCATCGCGTCATCCGGTGCGGGCTGCCGCGCGGTGAAGTGCCCGCATCACACTGTGCTTGGCCAGATCCACTTTGAAGCCGTTCTGGCTCAGCGGGACTGCACCTTCGAGCGCAAGCTCGGCGGCCGCCAGGAAGTGCTCCGCAACGGGCGCCTTCCCCGTCAGGGCCGCCTCGGCTTCCGTTACGCGCCAAGGCATGGCGGCCACCCCGCCCAGGGCGATCGATACGGATTCGACCGTCTCGTCGACGACGGCGAGTCCGACAGCGACCGATACCAGGGCGAACGCGTAACTGTGTCGATCACGCACCTTGAGATACCAGTAGTTCTGCGCGTAGGGGGAGGGAGGAAGCTCGATCCCGGTGATCAGTTCGCCCGGCCGTGTCGAATTGTCGTGCTGCGGGTCATCGTGCGGCAGCCGGAAGAATTCTCCGATCGGGATGACGCGGGTCTCCGCGGGCGACTCGACATGCACGACTGCGTCCAGAATCGCCAACGCGACGGCCATGTCGGACGGGTGCACGGCGGCGCATGTGTCGCCGGCACCGAACAGCGCGTGTTCACGGTTGAAGCCGGTGAGTGCCGCGCACCCTGAGCCGGGCTGCCGCTTGTTGCAGGCAGGGAACGCCGGGTCCATGAAGTAGGCGCAGCGGGTCCGTTGCATGAGATTGCCGCCGGCGGTGGCCATGTTCCGCAGCTGGGTGGTGGCGCCGGACAGGATCGCCTGGGACAGAACGGGATAGTGGCTGCGGATCAGGTGATGATTGGCGATGGCGCTGTTGGTGGTGCCGGCGCCGATCAGCACGCCGCCGCGCTCAGTTGTGGTGATGTGGCGCAGATCCAGCCTGCCGATGTCGACCAGGGATGCGGGTTCTTCTACTCCCCGTTTCATCAGATCGAGGAGATTCGTCCCGCCCGCGTAGTACGTTGCGCCGGTCGCGGCGCGGGCGATGGCGTCCTGTGTCGAAGCGGCACGGTAGAACTCGAACGTTCTCATCGATCGCGGCCGTCCAGGCAGGAGGCAATCGCGGCGACGATATTGGGATACGCGCCGCAGCGGCAGATATTGCCCGCCATACGTTCCCGAATCTCGTTGTGCGTCAGCCGCTCCGGGCCCTCGGCGATGTCGGCCGGAGTTTCGTCGAAGGAGGCCACCGACAGGTCGCCGCGGGCATGTTCGCGCAGCAGTGCGTGCGCGGAGCTGATCTGCCCGGATGTGCAGTATCCGCACTGGAATCCATCGTGCTCGATGAACGCTTCCTGCAGCGGGTGCAACCGGTCGCCATCGGCGAGGCCCTCGATGGTCGTGACGTCGGCTCCGTCGATCGTTGCCGCCAGTGTCAGGCAGCTCAGTACGCGTTCGCCGTTGATCGCTACCGTGCAGGCCCCGCAGAGCCCGTGGTCGCAGCCCTTCTTGGTGCCGGTGAGGTGCAGGTGTTCCCGAAGCAGGTCGAGCAGGGTGGACCGGATGTCGGCGGCGACGGTGTGCGGGGTGTCATTGACGGTCAACTCGATGGGGTGCGGGTGAGCGGCAGGAGTCATCGGCGGACCTCTTCGACCTCGGAGGTGAACGGGGACATCAGGTTTTCCAGGGTGATCGGCAGGTCGCGCAGCCGTCGGCCGGTGGCATGGAAGATGGCGTTGACTACCGCCGCGGGCACGCCGCATATGCCGATCTCGCCGATGCCCCGCGCCCCGAACGCATCGAGCTGGCGATCGGCGCTGTCGATGAAAGAGATGTCGAAATCAGGGACGTCCGCGTGGGTCGGGACGTAATACTCGCCCAATGCGTGATTCGTGTCCGGGTCGTACGGCACGTGTTCCATGAGCGCCATGCCGAGTCCGAAGGTGATTCCCCCGATCACCTGGCTACGAGCCAGTTTCGGGTTGATGACCGTGCCGCAGTCCATCACCCCGACCCATCGTGTGACCGTCGCGCGGCCGATCTGTTCGTCGACTTCGACCTCGCAGAAGTGAGCACCGAAAGACTGCGGGACGGGCCCGTCCGTGGGACCTCCATCGCTGACCCGCACGAAGTCCAAACCCGCCAGCAGCTCAGGCGACGCGGTGGCCAGTAGCGCGGTGACTTGCATGGGACGCATCGCCGCGTCCGAACTGACCACCGCTCCCGCTCTGACGTCGAGAGTGCCCGGATTGCAGTCGAAGTAGGGAGACTGCGGATCCGTCACGGCCAGCGAGAGCAGGCGTTGCTTCCACTCTTGCGCGGCCTCGTAGACCGCGGAACCGACGGTCGCGGTGGTTTGCGATGCGCCGCTGTACGGCGCTTCCGGGAAAGAGGAGTCTCCGGATACAAAAGACACCTGGTCCAGCGGCATGCCCGAGGCATCCGCGGCGAGCTGGCACATGACCGTTCGCACGCCATTGCCCACCTCGTGGGTGGCCGAAGCGAAGATCAGATGACCATCGCGGTCGGTGGTGACGCGGCAGCCCGCCGGCATCCTGCGCCCGGGATAGGTGGCGGTGGACATACCCCACCCGACCTGAATTCCATTGCGGTGCAGTGAACGAGGCGACACGGGTCGTGACGGCCAGCCGAACCGTTCGGCGCCCTGGCGATAGCAGTCCAGTAGATGGCGCTGAGACCACGACCTGCCGGTTGCCTGGTCTTGGGGTGCGTCGTTGAGCAACCGCAAGTGCACCGGGTCCGTCCCGAGCGCGTAGGCGAGCTCGTCCATCGCCACCTCGAGCGCGAACAGACCGGGAGCCTCGCCCGGCCCTCGCATGAAACATGGTGTCGGAGTGTGAGTTCTGCCGACGGTGTGGGAGACCACCAGCCGCGGCGACTGATACAGGAAGCGGGTGGACAGTCCCGCCGGTTCGCAGAAGTGCGCGACGGTCGAGGTGGTGGTCAGGGTGTGGTGCTCGATGCTGACCAACCGGCCGCTGTCGTCAGCGACCAGTCGCAAATCCTGTTCGGTGGGCGGACGATGCCCGGTCGAGGTGAACATCTGGTCGCGGCTCAGTACCAGCTTGACCGGGCTGCGTGCCATTCTCGCGGCCAGCGCGCACAGCACCACATGCATCCACAGGAAGCTCTTCGATCCGAATGCGCCGCCCACTACCGGCGAGATGATCCGGATCTGGTCGGTGGAGATTCCGAGATGCGCTGCCAGGACCCGACGTTCGCCGGCTATCCAGCGCGTGCTGTCGTGGATCGTCAGCCGATCGCCCTCCCAGGATGCGATGCAGGACGCGAGTTCGATCGGATAGTGTGCGTTCTCGGGTGTCGTGAACCGCGCGCTGATCCGGGTCCCGGTGTTCGGCTCGTCTGCAGGGCCGCGGCGGTCCTGAAGCTTTTCCTCCGGCAGTTTCACAAAATGGTCGGGCCGATACCAGCCGGTGCGGATCATGGCGTCACCGCCGCCGCGTGCGGGTTCCGGGTTATCGAGCACCACCTGCTGCGCCGTGAGTGTTGCTGGAAGTTCGCGGTATTCCAGTTGCATCGAGGACGCGGCGAGTGTGGCATTCTCCCATGTGTCGGCAACCACCAGAGCCATGTGTTGGCCGTAGTGCTGAACCGTGAGATCTGCCAGCGGCGGGCGACGCTCCACCGGCAGATCCCAGCTGATATCACCTGGAACGGCTTGTAATGCAGGGCAATTCAGCGGCGTCAGGACACAGGCCACGCCGGGCGCGGCACTGGCGGCGGCGACCGCGGACTCCAGCGACTCTCGAGTGACCCGGCCATGCGAGATGCCCGCCTGCACGAGCACGCCGTACCGCAGCCCAGTTACGTCCGTGTCGGCAGCATATCGGGCCGCCCCGGTCACCTTGTCGACGCCGTCCACCCTGTCGACGGGGCGACCGATCGCCGTTTCTGACACGCTGCTCACCCCTCCCGTGCTGCAGCCGGTTCTGGATCAGCCGTCCCGCATCCGCCACGTTGCCAAGGATCCTGCCGAACGTGTCCCAACAGGGTACGACGGGGTGTCAGGGTGTGCGACTGCACGAGAAGCTTGCAGGCGGGTCAATGGCCTTCGGTGACCCGGCGCGGCCGGGGGCGATCGCCGGCGAAGCCACGTACCGCGAAGGCGCTGACGAACGCGGCCACCACGCCGGGATCGTCCATATCCCGAATCGGCGACGCGGTGCTGAACAGCGAGAACAGGATGCGCGCGAACCATTCCCCGGCTGCCTCGATGTCGAGGTCCTTGCGTACCTCGCCGGTGAGTTTGGCGGCCGAGAGGTACGGCGCGAAGAAGTCGACGCATTCGCGCAGCAGCAGGGCGGCGTCCTTGGTCAGCAGCAGGCTGATCGCGTCTTCGTCGAAGTACTCCTCGGAGGCGATGGCGCGGCGCGCTTGGGTGACGAATACCGCTGCGTTGGAGAGCTTTTCCTCCAGTGAAGCGCCCCGGGCCATGGCCCGCGACATCTCGCGGTAGAACTGCTCGGAGGCGTGCTCGGCGCAGGCTTCCAGGATGGCACCCTTGTCGCGGAAGTACTCGTAGATGGTGCTGCGGGAGACGGTGGCCTCCCTCGCGATGTCGACGATCGTCGTTTTGAGCAGGCCCTGCTTGCGGAAACAGGCGTACGCGGCGTCGAGGATGACCTCCCGGGTATCGGTTCCCGCAGCTGAAGTGGACGCCTGGGTCATGACCGCACCTAATCGGCCCCGGCGAGGATCAGGCCGCTGGTGGGCACACCGGTACCCGAGGTGACCAGAACGTGTTCGACGTTCTGCACCTGGTTGTAGGACGTGCCGCGCACCTGGCGGACGCCTTCGGTGATGCCGTTCATGCCGTGGATGTACGCCTCGCCGAGTAGCCCGCCGTTGGTGTTGATCGGGAAATCGCCGCCCAGCGACAGCCTTTCGATGGTGGCGAAGTCCTTGGCCTCGCCGCGTCCGCAGAAGCCCAGCTCCTCGAGTTGGGTGAACACGAACGGGGTGAAATGGTCGTAGATGAACGCGGTTTGGATGTCGGCCGGTTTGAGGCCCGAATCACGCCACAACCGCTCGGCGACGACGCCCATTTCGGGCAGCCCGGTGATGTCGTCGCGGTAGTAACTCGTCATCATTTCGCCGTCGGCGGCCGCACCCTGGGCCGCCGCGGTGATGATGGCCGGCGGCTGACGCAGGTCCCGCGCGCGTTCGGCGCTGGTGATCACCATCGCGACGCCGCCGTCGCTCTCCTGACAGCAGTCCAGCAGGCGCAGCACCGGTTCGATGATCCAGCGCGAATTCTGGTGATCCTCCAGGGTGATGGGGCGTTCATAGAACCACGCGTCGGGGTTGCGGGCGGCGTGCGCCCGGTCGACGACGGCGATGCGGCCGAAATCCTCGTTGGTGACCCCGTAGGTCGACATGTACCGCTGCGCGTGCATCGCCACCCACGCCGCCGGCGTGAGCAATCCGAACGGCGCGTAGTGCGCCATGAACAGCGGCGTCCCCAGGTCGGTGCGACCGCTGCCGCCGAAACGATAGCCGGAGCGTTCGTTGAAGGCACGCCAGCACACCACGACGTCGGCAACGCCGGTGGCGACCGCCATCGCCGCGTGTACGACCGTGCCCGCAGCCGCGCCACCACCGTGATGCACCCGGCTGAAGAAGCTCAGGTCGCCGATGCCGACGTTGCGGGCGATCTCGATCTCGTCGCTGGAGTCCATGGTGAACGTGACCATGCCGTCGACGTCGCCGGGCGCCAGCCCGGCGTCATCGAGCGCCGCGCTGACCGCTTCGCACGCCAATTGCAGTTCGCTGCGCCCGGATTCCTTCGAGAACTCCGTCTGGCCGATCCCGACGATGGCCGCCGCGCCGGGCAGGGCACTGCTCATCAGGCGGCTCCGTCCAGCAGGCTGAGCATCGCGGTGCCGGAGACGTGGTTGCCGAGACTGTTGGCGGCCTGGAACGTCACTTCGACGAAGTTCTCGCCCCCAGTACCTTCGGTCTTGCCCGTCACCGTCCCGGTGAAGCGCAACGGGTCGTCCGGAAAGCACGGCACGCCAAGGCGAATCGACAACTTCGTGACCATCGCCTCGGGTCCGGCCCAGTCGGTGAGGAACCGCACGCAGTAGCCGTTGCTGGTCAGGATGTTCATGAACAGGTTCGGCGACCCCTGCTTGTTGGCGTAGTCGCGGTCGTGATGCACGGGCATGAAGTCCCGCGAGGCGATCGCGCCCGCGACGATCATCGTCGTGGTGATCGGGATGTCCATGGGTGTGACCTCGTCACCCTCGGAGATGTCCTGCCAGCGCAGGGTTGTGGTGCGGGTGTGGGTGGCGGTCATGCGGGTCCTTCCGGATAGGTCGCGCCATACGTCGCGCCCAGGTGGGCAAGCTGTTGGGACGCCGGGCCGAGGGTCAGTTCGTTGTGCTTGGCCCACAGGAAATAACGGTGCAGGGGATAGGTGGTGTCGATCCCGATGCCGCCGTGCACGTGCTGGGCGGTGGCGGCCACCCGGGCGCCTGCCTCGGCTGCCCAGAACTTGGCGATGCGGGCGGCGCGGTCGGCCGGGCGGCCGTTGGCGAGCAGCCACGCCGCGTGCCAGGTGGTCCACCGGATCGCTTCGACGTCGATGAAGGCGTCGGCCATGCGCTGTTGCACGGCCTGGAAGCTGCCTATCGGCCGGCCGAACTGTTCACGCTCACTGGTATAGCCGGCCGCGATGTGCAGAGCCCGGTCGACGACGCCGAGCTGGATGGCGCACAGGGCGACCAGGGCGCGGGTGTGCAGCGACTCGATGTCGCCGTCGAGCCGGTCCTGCCCGGAAACCACTGCGCCGTCGAGGAATACATCGGCATGCGGTTCGCCGCTGGTGGTCGGCACGGGACGGACGTCGACACCGGGACTGTCGGTGGCCAGCAGGAAGAGCGCCGTATCGCCGTCCGGGGTCACAGCCGGGATCAGCATGGTGTCGGCCAGTTGCGCGGCGGGTACCAGCTCTTTCACACCGTCCAGGCGCCAACTCGTCCCATCGCGCCGGGCGGTGGTGGCCGGAAACCTCGGATCGGAGCGTCCCGGTTCGGCCAGAGCCGCCGTCAGGATACGGTCGCCGGCCACGACACCGGGCAGGTGGCGGCGCTGCTGCTCCGGATTTCCCTGGCGTGCAATGGGATCGGCGCCCAGAACCAAGGTCGCATAGGCGGGCACCGCGGCCACGCCCCACCCGACCTCGGCCAGCAGCACCCCGAGTTCCACGAAGCCGCCGCCGTTGCCGCCCACTGATTCCGGCAGAGCGGTGCCGAGTAGGTCGGCGGCCGCCAGTTCCTTCCAGAGCGCCTGGTCGAAGCGCACTCCGGCCTCCAGTTCGGTCAGCCGCTCGGGGGTGGCGCGGCGCTCGAACAGTTCGCGGGCGAGCTTGGCTACGGTGTCCTGCTCTTCGGTGAAGGTGAAGTCCATGACTAGCCGCTCGGCCGGAACTGGTGCAACACCAGGTCTTCACTGGCCCCGTCGAAACTCCGGAAGTACACCTCGACAGGCATACCGACAGTGACCTCGGCGGGCTCAACGTCGGTCAGGTTCGACACCACCCGGATGCCCTCCTCGAGTTCCACCAGGGCGACCACGTAGGGGTATTCGAAGAACGGGAATCGGGGCTCGTGCGGCATCACATAGCTGTAGACGGTGCCGCGGCCCGACGACTCGACCGCCTCCCATTCCAGCGAGCGGCAGTGCGGACACATCGGCCGGGGCGGATGGCGCAGGGTGCCGCAGCCGCTGCAGCGCTGGATCAGCAGCTTGTTGTCCCGCAACCCGTTCCAGTAGAACTCGGAGTCCGGGCTGACCGTTGGCGGCAGTCGGGTGGCCATCAGTTGGCCGGCTTGAATCGCAGGACCCGGAATCGCTGCCGGCCCAGCACTTCACCGTGCTGGTCGGTATAGGTGGTCAGCCAGGTGAGGAAGAAGCCGGTGCCCAGCGCGGTCGTCTTCTCCTCCGACACCGACTCGTACACCGCCGTGGAGCTGATGACGTCGCCCAACCGCGGGTAACGCTCGATCTCGAACTCGGAGTTGGTGGCCACGGTGCTGGTGTATCCGGCCTCATCCAGAAACGCCGTCGGGTTCGCGGCGATCTCGACCGGGGCGCCGCCGCGCTCGCCGATCCCCTCCAGCTTCGGCGACGGCATGATCCAGGTCTGCAGCATCACCGGTGGCGACACGATGCCGCCGAACCGTGACGTCGCCGCGAAATCCGGGTCGAGGTACACCGGATTGAAGTCGGCAAGCGCGTGCGCCCAGTGCCGGATCATCGGTTGATTGACCGGATCGGGCGCCAGCTGGGGCTTTCCGGTGCCTCCAGTGGGTTGGCCGACCAGGGCCCGCACCTTGGCTTGTAGCTCAGCGTCGGTCACTGAGTTCCTCCTGACTTCTCGGTTGCTCGAAGATCACGCGGGGCCCGCGGCATGCCGAGGCCGGCCATGGCGATGATGTCACGCTGAATTTCGTTGGCACCGCCACCGAACGTGTTGATCACCGCCTGCCGGTACGCCGATTCCAGCGCGCCCCGCAGTGGCGCCTGCTTGCCGCGACGTATCCCGTTGCCGTCCAACACCTCCAGCAGCTGCCGGGCGACCTGCTGGGTGAGCTCGGTGCCGAACACCTTGGCCGCCGACGCTTCGCCCATATTCAGAATGCCCTTCGTCATGGCCGCGTTCACCCGCAGGTTGACCAGCTTGTAGGCGGCGACCTGAGCTTCCACCCGGGCCAGCGCGAGCTGAACCCAGGGCTGGTCGATGACCCGCCCCCCGTCGAGTTCGGTCTCGCGGGCCCACTGCAGCGTCTTCTCCCACAGCGGCTCCAGTGCCCCGAGGTTGCCCAGCGCGGCGCGCTCGAAGTTGAGCTGGGTGGTGATCAGCTGCCAGCCCTGGTTCTCCTCACCGACCAGTGCGCTCACCGGCACCCGGACGTTGTCGTAGAACGTGTAGAACGTGGAGATGCCGGGCATGGTGTGCAGCGGCTGCCACGAGAACCCGGGCGACGAGGTCGGCACGATAAGAATCGAAATGCCCTTGTGCTTCTTGACATTCGGGTCGGTGCGGACCGCGAGCCAGACGTAGTCGGCATAGGCGGCGCCGCTGGTGAACATCTTCTGGCCGTTGATCACGTACTCGTCACCGTCGCGGACGGCGGTGGTGCGTATCGACGCGAGATCACTGCCGGCTCCGGGTTCGGAATAGCCGATCGCGAATTCGACGCTGCCGTCCAGGATCGCGGGCAGAAACCGCTGCTTCTGCTCCTCGGTACCCTGCTGCATCAGCGTCGGGCCCACGGTGTTGAGTGTCACCAGCGGGATCGGCGCGCCGACCCGGCGGGCCTCCTCGGAGAAGATGAACTGCTCAATCGCCGAGAAGCCGCGTCCGCCATATTCTTTCGGCCAGCCGACGCCCAGCAGGCCGGCCTGCGCCAGTGCACGCACGGTGTCGCGCACCGCCGGTCCGCCCTCGATGTTCTCGCCGATCGCCGCCAGTCGCTCGGGCGTCATCACCTGTTCCAGCGTGGCCCGTATCTCCGCACACAGCTGCTCCTGCTCGGGCGTGTATTCCAGGTGCACCGGCTCAGGCCCCCAGCCGAACGGGCATCCGCTTCACCCCGGGCACCATGGTGGCTTTCATCCGGTCGACGTCACCCGCCAGCTCGAGCCGGGGATAGCGGCGCAGCAACTCCTGGAAGAAGACCGTCGCTTCCAGCCGTGCCAATTGCGCTCCGATGCAGGAGTGTTCGCCGCATCCGAACGCGATGTGGGGGTTGGGGTGACGCGTCACCCTGAATTCCTCTGAGTCAGCGCCGAAGACATCCTCGTCGCGGTTGGCGGACCCGTACAACATGGCGACCACCTCACCCTCGCGGATCAGCCGGCCGCGAATCTCGGTGTCGGCGCTCGCCACCCGCGACATGCTGACAACCGGGCTGGTCCAGCGCAACATCTCCTCCACCGCACCGGGAATCAGCGTCGGGTCCTCGATCAGCAGGCGGCACTGGTCGGGGTGCTCGATCAACGCGAGGGTGCCCAGCGCGATCAAGTTGCGGGTGGTCTCATTTCCCGCAACCAGCAACAGGAACGAGAAGTTCAGCAGGTCCTCGTCGGTCAGGCGGTGCTCGTCGATCTGGGCATCGGCCAGCACTGACAGCAGGTCGTCGCGCGGTTCGACGCGCCGTGCCGCGATGAGCTTCTGGAAGTATTCGAAGAGCTGGCCGATGGCCACGAAGGCGTCGAGTTCGATTTCGGGATCAGCCGTGCCGGTGGCGGCGTCCGACCAGGCCCGGAACTGCTCCCAATCCTCGGCGGGGGCGCCGATGAGCTCGGCGATCATCCGGGTGGGCAGTGGGGCGGCGATCTGTTCGGCGAACTCGTACACCGAGCCCGGTTCGATCCGATCGAGGATGCCGCCCACGATTTCGCGGATCTTCGGTTCGAGGACCGCGACGCGCCGCCGGGTGAAACCGGAATTGATCAGCTTGCGCATCTGCCGGTGCCGCGGCGGGTCGGTGAAGATGAGGTTGCCCTCCTGCACCGGGTTCGGCACGTTCGGATCCGGTATCGAGATGCCTTTGGTCGAGGTGAACAGCGCGGGGTTGCCGGAGACGTAGCGAATGTCCTCGTACTTCAACAACGCCCAGAATCCGGTGTCGTTGTTCCAGTGCACGGGCGAGGTCGCGCGCAGCTCCCGGTAGGCCGGGTAGGGGTCGCCGGCGTAGAAATCGGGGGAGTGCAGGGGAACATCGGTGAGCACAGCGCCTCCCTGCAATCCGACACATTGCCACAAAGTGTCCTGTGGGTCGTGTCTACTCTGGGTCACGCTGCGCTGTCAACAGCAAGACAACGCATTGAAATCGCCTGCAATTCATCATGGGGATCATTGACCACGGGTCCCGGCGGGTGTACACCAGGTTGATAGATGACCGACGTTGGGGTGAGGAAGCAGATGGCCGAACTACCGCCCAGTGGACTGATCGACACCTATCAGCTGTACATCGACGGCACCTGGGTGGAACCCGAAGACGGCCGCTACGACGACATCTCGCCGGCCACCGAACAGGTCATCGCCACCGCACCGGACGCGAGCGTCGGTCAGGTCAGTGACGCTGTCGGTGCCGCGCGCCGGGCGTTCGACGAGGGGCCGTGGGCCACCATGAGTGCGCAGGAGCGCGCGAACTGTCTCAGCCAACTGGGCGACGCGCTGCTCAAATATGCCGACGACTTCTTCGCGCTGTCCCAGGTGGAGTGGGGCTGCACAGCCAACGAACGGATGATGCAGATCGACGGTGCCGCGTTCATGTCCATGCATGCCGCGCAACTCGCCACCCAGCTCGCCGATGAGACCGTCACCGGGATCGGCGCCGGGAAGACGGTGCTGCGCCACGTGCCACTCGGCGTCGTCTCGGTCCTGACGCCCTGGAACTTCCCGCACCTGCTCAACGTCATGAAGCTCAACCATGCGCTGACTGCGGGCAACACCGTTGTCCTCAAGCCGTCACCGCTCACCCCGCTGGCCGGGCTCGCCCTCGCGCGACTCATCGACGAGCACACCGACTTTCCGCCGGGTGTGGTCAATGTGGTCACCCCGTCGGGACTAGAGGCGGCCCAGCTGCTCACCACCGATCCGCGGATCGACATGGTCAGTTTCACCGGCAGCACCGTCGTCGGCCGCCAGGTGATGTCCGCCGCCGGGGACTCGTTGAAGCGGCTGCTGCTGGAGCTCGGTGGCAAGTCGGCGTGCATCGTCCTCGACGACGCCGACGTCACCGACGACATGCTGCAGAAGATGCTGTTCGACTGTTGCTCAATGCATTCCGGCCAGGCTTGCATTCTGCAGAGCCGGCTGTTGCTGCCCGATTCCCTGCACGACGAGGTCGTCGAGCGGCTGGTGGGACTGGCCCGGGACGTCAAGGTCGGGGATCCCGCCGATCTCGATGTGCAGATGGGTCCGTTGATCAGTGACGCCCAGCGCGGCCGGGTGGAGGCGCACGTCGCCGGAGCGCTGCGCGAGGGCGCCGAGCTGGCCACCGGTGGCGGACGGCCGGCCGGCCTGGACACCGGCTTCTACTTCGAGCCGACGGTCCTCACCGGCGTCAAGCCCGATTCCGCGATCGCCCAGGAGGAAGTGTTCGGGCCGGTGTTGAGCGTGCTGCGCTACCGCGACGACGACGATGCGGTCGCCATCGCCAACAACTCTCGTTACGGCCTGTCCGGTTCGGTGTGGGGCGGCGACCTGGACCGCGCGGTCAGCGTGGCCCGCCGCATCCGCACGGGGCAGGTTGCGGTCAACGGCTGCGGCCCCGGTGCCGCACCCTTCGGCGGTTTCAAGCTCAGCGGCCTGGGCCGGGAGGGCGGCGGAATCGGCGGGGTGTATCAGTACATGGAACAGATGGCTATCGGAGTGCCCGCGTGAGTGGTCCCCTCACGGGGCTGCACGTCGTCGAAATCGCGACCGGAATCTCCGGTCCCTACGCCGCAAAGCTTTTGGCCGACCTCGGTGCTGAGGTCATCAAAATCGAACCGCCCGAGGGTGATTCACTACGGCTCTGGGGGCCGTTCCCCGAGCCCGCCGCCGGCCGCCACGGCGGTCTGTTCGAGTATCTCAACGCCGGCAAACGCGGTGCCACTTTCGATCTCGCCACGCCCGATGGGCAGGCGGACGCCCGCGAACTCGTCGCGGGGGCGCATGTCCTGATCGAGAACCTGCCGCCCGGAGGGCTGCAGAAGTTCGGGCTGGAGCCTTCAGAAGCGTTGCAGGTCAGCATTTCTCATTTCGGTCGGACCGGGCCGTGGCGTGATCGGGCCGCGACCCCGCTGACCATGCAGGCGGTGTCCGGGTGGATCAGCGCCCGCGACCCGGACCGCCCGCCGGTGCAGGCCGGTGCCCGGATCTCCGAGTACGTTGCCGGGGCCTACGCCGCGCTGGGGGCCTTGACGGCGTTGCGGCTTGACGGCCGCGTGGTCGACGTATCGGAGTTCGAAGCGCTGCTCTCGACGTTGCCCTACCCGATGCTGATGTCCGACCGCATGCGCAGTCTGGGGCTGCCCCCGAATCAGCGGTCCGCGCCGATGCTGGGCGTGGTGCGGGCGGCCGACGGCTGGGTGGGAATCAACTGCCTGACCGGGCAGCACTGGCTCGACGTGTGCGCGATGCTCGGGCTACCGGAGTACGGCGAACACCAGATCGCGATCATGCTCGGCGGTCCCGAACGCGCCGAGTTCTTCGCCGCGGCAGAGCCATTGCTGATACAGCGCACCGTCGCCGAAACCGTCGACCTGTGTCAGGCGATGCGCATACCGGCCGCACCGGTCCACGACGGCGCCACCGTGCTGGACTGCCCGCAGTACGCCAAGCGCGGCTTCTTCATCGAGACCGCCGGCTTCCGGCGTCCCGGTGCGCCGTTCCGGATGTCCAAAACCCCTGTGGCGCAACCCGAACCGGCACCGCGGCCGGGTGGCCGGGCGCGGTGGTCGGGCAGCGGCCGATCCTGGCCGCCCGCAACGGGTTCCATGCCGTTTGCCGGACTGCGAGTGCTCGACCTGAGCACCTTCTGGGCCGGCGCCTATCTGACCTGCTATCTGGGCGCCTTCGGAGCCGACATCATCAAGGTCGAGTCGATTCAGCGTCCCGATGGGCACCGCTACTCGGGCGCCTACCCCTTCGAAGGTGAGGACTGGTACGAGCGCAGCGCCCTGTGGCAGGCGACCAATCTCAACAAGAAAGACATCACCCTCGACCTCACCGCACAGGGCGGACGCGACATCGCTCACCGGTTGGCCGCCGACGCCGACGTCGTCGTCGAGAACTTCTCGCCGCGCGTGGTGGAACAGTTCGGGCTGGACTACGAGTCCCTGATCGCGATCAAGCCGGACGTGATCGCGGTACGGATGCCCGGCTTCGGGTTGGAAGGGCCCTGGCGCGACTACGTCGGGTGGGCACTCAACATCGAACAGACATCCGGGATGACAGCAGCCACCGGCTACGCCGAGGGGCCGCCGTGCAACCTGCAGGGTCCGGCCGACCCCGTCGTCGGTGTGCACGCCGGGGTGGCACTACTGGCCGCGCTGGAGCACCGGCGCCGGACCGGCGAGGGGCAGCTGATCGAGATCGCCCAGATCGAGGTCGCCGCGTGCGTGACCGCCGAACCGGTGATCGAGTATTCGATGAACGGTGTCGTGCTGCCGCGCCCCGGCAACCGGCTGCGCGGCTACCTGCAGGGCGTGTACCCGACGATCGACGGGGACGTGTGGGTCGCGGTGTCGCTGCCCGACGAGGGCCTGCTCGACCACGACATGTTCGACGACCTCGTCGCCGGGTGGACGCGTACCCGAAACTCCGCCGACATCGTCGAATCGCTTCGCGCACAGGGTATCCCGGCCGAAGAGCTGGCCACCGGGGACCGGATGTACGACTTCGCCCAGCTCGACGCGCGGCGGTTCTACCAGGAGTTCACCCACCCGGTTACCGGACCGCGGCGCTATCCGGGGTGGCCGTTTCGCATCACGCCCGGGCCGCCGAGCCACCACCGCGCCGGTGCGCCGACCCTGGGCCAGCACAACGACGAGATCCTGCGCGGGCTGGGCCTGTCCGACGACGAGCTCACGGCCCTGCGCGCGCAACGGGTCATCGGGGAGCGGCTGCCCGGCGACTGACACTCGGCCTGCCGTTCGCGCTGCCGGGCGTGAAGCCAGCTTCACGGTCGGCGCGGTTTGCCATGACGGCGCCATCTACCGTGACGGAGTGACGTGGAAGAGGTGCGAGGGCAGGGCGGTCGCGGACAGCGCCCTCGGTGAAGACGCGCGGGACGCTCAGCTCGAGGACTACATCCGCATGCAGAACCCGCAGCTGACGGACATCAGGCTGGCGTCGGCCACCCCGCTGGACGAGGCGGACACCGGCGGGCACCCGCCCCGGCAGTGGTACCGCGTCGTCTACCTGGCCAACGACTGAAACCCTCTGAGCTGCACAAATCCGCGATCTGATGCGAGAGTGTATCGGATATCACGTTCCGAAACCGCTCGAAAGGGGTGCATCGCGCCCCATCCGCATGACAAGCTGCACGGCATGGTTGTCGCGATCGCCCGTCCCAAGATCGAAGGAAGCATCGCCGTCGGGGAAGACCGGCAGATCGGCTTCGCCGAGTTCGGCGCGCCGCAGGGACGCGCCGTTTTCTGGCTGCACGGCACACCCGGCGCCCGCCGGCAGATCCCGACCGAGGCCCGGGTCTACGCCGACCACCACAACATCCGCCTGATCGGCGTCGACCGGCCCGGCATCGGCTCGTCGACGCCCTACCAGTACGAGGCCGTTTCGGCCTTCGCCGACGACCTGCGCGCCATCGCCGACACCCTGGGCATCGACAAGATGGCCGTCGTCGGGCTGTCCGGCGGGGGGCCGTACGCCCTCGCGTGCGCCGCCGGGCTGGCCGACCGGGTGGTGGCCGCCGGTGTGCTCGGCGGGGTGGCGCCGACCCAGGGGCCGGACGCGATCAGCGGCGGCCTGATGAACCTGGGGCTGCGGGTCGCGCCGTTGCTGCGGCTGGGCGGTAACCCGTTGCGGCTCGGCGCGAGCCTGATGATCCGCGCCGCTCGCCCCATCGCCTCCCCGGCGCTGGACGTCTATGCGCTGCTCTCGCCCGAAGCCGACCGCCATCTGCTCACCCGGCCGGAATTCAAGGCGATGTTCCTCGACGATCTGCTCAACGGCAGCCGCAAGCAGCTCGCCGCGCCGTTCAACGACGTCATCGTCTTCGCCCGCGACTGGGGCTTCCGGCTCGAGGAGGTGACGGTCCCGGTCCGCTGGTGGCACGGCGACCACGACCACATCATCCCGTTCTCCCACGGCGAGCACGTCGTGTCCCGCCTGCCCAACGCCGAGCTGTTCCACCTGCCCGGCGAGAGTCACCTCGCCGGACTCGGCCGCGGCGAGGAGATTCTGGCCACGCTGATGAAGGTGTGGGACGAGGAGGCTTGATCATGCTGACCGAAGCCGCCGACCCGGGCGTCGACCGTCCCGCCTGGTCGGGTCACGCCACCGCCGAAGCCCCCGGGCTGGGACTCTGGCTCACCGACATCCCGCGCGCCGTCGTGGAATACGGCCAGTTGGTCGCCGCCCTGCCGTTACGGCGCAAGCTACCGACCGGCGACGGACATCCCGTTTTGGTCTTGCCCGGACTGCTTGCCGGCGACGGCACCACCTGGACATTGCGGCGCCTGCTCACTCGCCTCGGCTATCAGGCACACGGCTGGGGGCTGGGCGTCAACGTCGGGCCGACCACCAAGGTGGTGGCCGGTATGTCCGCGCTGCTCGACGAGTTGCACCAACGGCACGACACTCCGGTCAGCCTGATCGGCTGGAGCCTGGGCGGCATCTTCGCGCGCAGGCTGGCCCGCCGCAATCCCGCGGCGGTGCGGCAGGTCATCACGCTCGGCAGCCCGTACCGCATGCAGCACGAAGGCCAGTCCCGCGCCGCCCGCCACTTCAACCTGTTCGCGCGTCTGCACGCGGAGCGGCACGAATTGCCGCTGTCCATGGAAAACGAGCCTCTGTTGGTGCCGGCCACCTCGATCTATTCGCGCTACGACGGCATGGTCGCCTGGCAGACGTGTGTCGACGCCACCTCCGACCGCGCCGAGAACATCGCGGTGCTCAGCAGCCACATCGGCTACGGCCACCACCCGGCCACCATCTGGGCCATCGCGGACCGGCTCGCACAGCCGGCCGGCAGCTGGGCCCCCTTCCGGCCGCCGGCGGCACTGCGCCCGTTGTTCCCCGAGCCGCACAGGTAACGTCCCAGACGTGTTGCTGACGTCGCTGAACCCCTCGGCCGTTGCCGCCACCGACATCCCCGACGCGGTCAGGATCGACGGGTTCACCCTGAGTCGCAGCGACCTGGTCGGTGCCGCGACGTCGGTGGCCGAACGGGTGGCCGGCGCGCACCGGGTGGCGGTGCTGGCCGCGCCGACCGCATCGACGGTGCTGGCGATCACCGGATGCCTGATCGCGGGTGTGCCCGTGGTGCCGGTGCCGGCCGACGTGGGGGTGGCTGAACGCCGCCACATGCTCACCGACTCCGGCGCCCAGGCGTGGCTCGGGCCGACGCCCGACGATCCGGAGGGTCTGCCGCACATACCGGTGCGGCTGCACGCGCGGTCCTGGCACCGGTATGCCGAGCCGTCACCGGATTCGGTGGCGATGGTCGTGTACACCTCGGGTACCACCGGGCTGCCCAAGGGCGTGCAGGTCAGCCGGCGGGCGATCGCCGCCGACCTCGACGCGCTCGCCGAAGCCTGGCAGTGGACACCGGACGACGTGCTGGTGCACGGGTTGCCGCTCTATCACATCCACGGCCTGGTGCTGGGGTTGCTGGGATCGCTGCGGGTGGGAAACCGCTTCGTGCACACCGGAAAACCGACACCGGACGGCTACGCCGCGGCCAGAGGCACGCTGTATTTCGGGGTGCCGACGGTGTGGTCGCGGGTGGTCGCCGACGGTGCGGCCGCCGAGGCGCTGCGCCCGGCGCGCCTACTGGTTTCCGGCAGCGCCGCGCTGCCCGTGCCGGTCTTCGAGCGCCTCGAGCAGCTGACCGGGCACCGGCCCATCGAACGCTACGGTGCCTCGGAGTCACTGATCACTTTGTCGACGCGCGCCGACGGGGAACGGCGTCCGGGCTGGGTGGGCCTGCCGTTGCGGGGCGTGCAGACCCGGTTGATCGACGACTACGGCGAACCGGTTCCGCACGACGCAGAGACGGTGGGCAAGCTGCTGGTTCGGGGTCCGACGCTGTTCAACGGCTATCTCAACCGTCCGGAGGCCACCGCCGAGGCGTTCGACCCGCACGGCTGGTACCGCACCGGCGACGTGGCGGTCGTCGACGGCGGCGGCATGCACCGCATCGTCGGTCGCGAGTCCGTCGACCTGATCAAGTCCGGCGGATTCCGGATCGGCGCGGGGGAGATCGAGACCGTGTTGCTCGGTCATCCCGGTGTGGAGGAAGTCGCGGTGGTCGGCCCGCCGGACGAGGATCTGGGGCAGCGGATCGTCGCGTACGTCGTCGGCTCCGCCGCTGCCGATGATCTGATCAACTATGTCGCGCAACAGCTTTCGGTGCACAAGCGACCACGTGAGGTACGTTTCGTCGAGTCGCTGCCGCGTAACGCGCTGGGCAAGGTGCTCAAGAAGCAACTGCTGGCCGAAGGCTGATGCCCGCCGGCCGCCGGGGGTGCGCACAGCTACCGCGAAACGGTTTGTCGGCGGTGTGTGTGCGGCCCCGGCGACGCACGAGCGCGTGGTTACGGAACCATCGCCCAGAAGGGATGAGTGACCGACCAGACCGGGTGAGTCAGATCGTCGGTGTAGTGGTAGATCGGGTGTGTCGGCGGCGGGGTGGGCCGCATCGGACCCACCGGGGAGTGGATCGGGCCCACATTGGGCTGTCCCGGGGCGGCGGTCGCCACAGCCGGTCCTGCCAGAGCAGCCGCCAGGGACAGGCCGGCGGCACACAACAGCCCGGCCGACATGACGCGGATCTTCAACATCTCATGCTCCTTTCGTAATCGTCAACCATGGTTGACAGTTACGACTATAAGAGGGGGTCCGGTACCTTGTCAATGGTGGTTGACGAGCAAAGTCCGCGATCGCCTCAGACCGAGCTTGGCCAGGGCATGCGGATGGCCTGGTGGAGCTATGTCACTCGGATCGACAAGGACATGGAAGAAGCGGGCTTTCCGGAGCGGCGCTTCGCGATGAACTACGTGTTCGCCCTCTATGCGCAGCCGGGGCCGATGACGATATCGGAGATGGGGCGGCAGTTCGACGTCTCACGGCAGGCGGCCAGCAAGGTGGTGGGAGAGTTGCGCCGCGACGGCTATGTGGAGACCGAGGTGTCGGCCACAGACCAGCGCGAGAAGGTGGTCGTACTGACGCCGAAGGCAATCGAGTACGTCACCGCGCGGCGGCGCGCCGCGGCCGACCTCGACAACGCCATCGCCGAACGTATCGGCGACACCGGCCTGGCCGAGTTGGAGCGGCTACTGCATGCGGTCGGCGACGTGTCCACGGCCGGCATCGACTACGACCCCAGCAACGTCTACCGGTCGCCCAAGCTCTGGGGATAGCCGGGATCTATCCCGAAGAACCAGCATCTTCGCAGCTTTTTCACGGCGGTAGAGGGGATTTGACGCCCTAGTCTCAGACGCTGTGCGTCCATCAGTTGTTGACCCCTGCGTTTCGCCCATGAGACGGGTTGCCCTGGCCTGTCTGGTGGGCTCGGCGGTCGAGTATTACGACTTCTTCATCTACGGCACGGCCGCGGCACTGGTGTTCCCCACCGTGTTCTATCCGCATCTGAGCCCGGCCATGGCCACCGTCGCGTCGATGGGGACATTCGCTACCGCCTTCCTGTCCCGGCCGCTGGGCGCGGCCGTGTTCGGGCATTTCGGAGACCGGTTGGGGCGAAAGAGAACTCTGGTTGCGACCCTGTTGATCATGGCGTTGTCCACCGTGACGGTCGGCCTGGTGCCCGGAAGCGCGACGGTGGGCGCAGCCGCTCCGCTGATCCTGATCACCCTGCGACTGCTGCAAGGTTTCGCGGTCGGCGGTGAGTGGGCGGGGTCGGCACTGCTGAGCGCAGAGACGGCCCCTGCCGGCCGGCGCGGCCGCTACGGCATGTTCACGGTGATCGGTGGCGGAATCGCGCTGGTGCTGACAAGTCTGACCTTCCTCGGCGTGAATTTCACCATCGGAGAAGGCAGTTCGGCGTTCATGACCTGGGGATGGCGCATCCCGTTTCTGTTCAGCGGGGTACTGATCGCCATCGCGCTCTACGTGCGCCTGAACATCGGGGAGACTCCGGTATTCGCCCAGCAGACGCCCCGGAATGCAGCTGGCGCAACGCCATTCGCGGAGGTGCTACGCCTGCAGCGCCGTGAGATCGTGCTGGCCGCCGGTTGCGTGCTGGGCTGCTTCGGCCTGGTCTATCTGGCCAGCACCTACCTGACCGCTTATGCCGTCACGCATCTGGGCTACTCGCGCAATGTCACTCTGCTGGTGGGCGCACTCGGTGGGCTCACCTGCATTGCGGCCGCAGCGCTCACCTCGGTGCTGTGCGATCGTTTCGGGCGCCGCCGAGTCATTCTGGTGGGCTGGGCGGTGGGTGTGCCGTGGGCGTTGCTGGTGATGCCGCTCATCGACTCGCGCAATGTCACCCTGTACGCGGTGGCGATCGCCGGGTTGTTCGCCGTCGACGGCGCCGTTTTCGGTCCCGTTACCTCGTTCGTCCCGGAGCTGTTCGCGACCCGGTATCGCTACACGGGCACCGCGCTCTCGATCAACCTCGCCGGCATCCTGGGCGGTGCGGTGCCCCCGCTGCTCGCCGGGCCCCTGCTTTCCGATTACGGCAGCTGGGCGATCGGGTTGATGATGGCGACGCTGGCGCTGGTCAGCCTGGCCGCGACGTACCTGCTGCCGGAAACCAGCGGGACGGTCCTGGCGGAGCCGGCTCAGTTGGCGTGCAGCTCCGCGTTGAGCGCGATGCCCTGACCGTCGCGGGACACCACCTCGACCGCGCCGGTCAGCGAATTACGGCGGAACAGCAGGTTATTGCCGCCGGACAGTTCCCGGGCCTTGACCGTCTTCCCGTCGGGCGTGGTGACTTTGGTGCCTGCGGTGATGTAGAGCCCGGCCTCCACCACGCAGTCGTCGCCCAGTGAGATGCCCAGTCCGGCATTGGCGCCCAGCAGGCAGCGCTTGCCGATGGAGATGACTTCTTCGCCGCCGCCGGACAACGTGCCCATGATCGAGGCGCCGCCGCCGACGTCGGAGCCGTCGCCCACCACGACACCCGCCGAGATGCGGCCCTCCACCATGGACGCGCCCAAGGTCCCGGCATTGAAGTTGACGAAGCCCTCGTGCATCACGGTGGTGCCCGGGGCCAGGTGCGCGCCGAGCCGCACGCGGTCGGCGTCCGCGATGCGCACGCCGGAAGGCAGCACGTAGTCGACCATCCGGGGGAACTTGTCGACGCCGTAGACGGTCACCGGTCCGAGCCGGCGCAGCCGCGCCCGCACCGCTTCGAAGCCCTCGACCGCGCAGGGGCCCCGGTTGGTCCACACCACATTGGTCAATACCCCGAACAAGCCGCCGGCGTTCAGCCCGTGCGGCGCCACCAGGCGGTGCGACAACAGGTGCAGCCGCAGGTAGGCGTCGTAGGCGTCGGCGGCCGGTTCGTCCAGCGAGCTGATGGTCGTGCGGATCGCGATCGTCTCGGTCTGACGGTCGTCGTCGCGGCCGACGAGCGCGCCCAGCACCGCGGGCAGATCCGACAATGCCAGCCGCGCGGTGGCGGTGGTCTCCGACTCGATCAGCTCGGGTTCGGGAAACCACGCGTCCAGGACGGATCCGTCGGAAGCGAGGGTCGCCAGGCCGATGCCTGCAGCTCCAGTCACGACCGCTAAGGGTACTGGGACTGGCGAGCAGACGCGGAATCGCATCCTCGAGCTCGCTCGAGTGCGATTCCGCGTCTGCTCGCCATTGGGAGGTCCCCCCAGCTCGCCGGACTAGGCTGAACCCGTGCTGGATTTGCGCGGAGACCCTGTTGAGCTGACCGCGGCGCTGGTGGATATCCCCAGCGAGTCGCGCGACGAGGCGCGCATCGCCGACGAGGTCGAGGCTGCGCTGCGCGCCCAGACATCCGGGTTCGAGATCATTCGCAACGGCAACGCGGTGCTGGCGCGCACGGCATCCGGCAAGCCGTCGCGGGTGCTGCTGGCCGGACATCTGGACACCGTCCCGGTGGCCGACAACCTGCCCAGCCGCATCGAGAACGGCGAACTGCACGGGTGCGGCACCTCGGACATGAAGGCGGGTGACGCCGTCTTCCTGCACCTGGCCGCCACGGTCGCGCAACCGGCGCACGACCTCACACTGGTGTTCTACGACTGCGAGGAAATCGAGTCGGCGGCAAACGGTTTGGGCCGACTGGAGCGCGAGCTGCCGGACTGGCTGGCAGCCGACGTCGCCATTTTGGGCGAACCCACCGGCGGCTTCATCGAGGCGGGCTGCCAGGGCACGCTGCGGGTGGTCGTCAGTGCCGCCGGTAGCCGCGCGCATTCGGCGCGATCCTGGTTGGGGGACAACGCCATTCACAAGCTGGGTGCGGTGCTGGACCGGCTGGCCGCCTATCGGCCGCGCAGTGTTGACATCGATGGTTGCGTCTATCGCGAGGGCCTTTCGGCCGTCCGGATCGACGGGGGAGTGGCAGGCAACGTGATTCCCGATGCCGCCTCGGTGACGATCAATTTTCGCTTCGCGCCGGACCGCTCGCCGGAGGCCGCGTTGCAGCACGTGCACGAGGTGCTCGACGGACTGACCGTGTCGATCGAACTGACCGACTCCGCGGCCGGTGCCTTGCCGGGTCTGTCGGCGCCGGCGGCGAAGTCTCTGGTCGAAGCCGCCGGCGGGCAGGTCCGGGCGAAGTACGGCTGGACGGACGTCTCCCGGTTTGCCGCGCGGGGCATTCCGGCGCTGAACTACGGACCGGGCGACCCGAACCTGGCACACAAGCGTGACGAACGGGTGCCGGTCGCGGCGATCACCGCGGCCGTGGACATGCTCCGGGGGTATCTGACCGGCTAGCGACTGAACTGCCTGGCCTGCGCCGCCGCATCCGCGGCCGCGCCACCCATCCCGATCGCGGCCAGTTCGTCAGCCGCCGCCGTCAAAGCGTCCGAGTCGCCGGCAACCAGGGCGCTGGCGTGCCTGGACACGAGATGCCCTACCGGGCAATCGATTTCAGTGACCAGCCGGGTGACGGGTTCCGCTGCACGCCGGTCACCCAGTCGCACGGCGCAATGCCAGGCGAGCAGTGCCACAGCCGACTGTCCGGCCCGTTCGGCCGCACGGGCCGCCTCGCGTGCCGCCGTGACCGCGCCGGTCTGGTCGCGTGCCGTCGCGCGGGTCCAGGCGCGCGCCATCCCGAGTTCGGGGGTGAACAGAGCCGACTTCGTCCCGTGCCGGGATTCCGCACGCCGCAACGCTTTTGCCGAGCCCGGGATGTCGCCCTGGCGGGCGATCGCTATCGTCAGGAGCATCAGCGACAACGGGCCCCACGAATAGCCGGTACGTTCCAACGCGGCTGCCGCAGGCTCCAAAAGCGTTGCTGCGGTTTCATATTCGCCCTTGGCCAACAGCACATAGGACAACAGCACTTCACCGATAGCCCGGCCCGGTTGTTGCAGTTCGGCGAAGTCGGTGAACTGCTGCGCCAGTGTTTGCGCTTGGGCCACCTCGCCCGCCATCAGCAGCGAGGTGACCTGGCTCAAACCCATGGTGAACCGCAACAGGCCGGGATGTTCGGCGGCCGCAGCCTGTCCCGCCAGTCGCTCGACGTCACCGAAGCGGCCCATCCGGGCTGAGGACAATGCGGCCGCGCTCGCCGCCCAGGACACCGCCATGTCGCTCGCCGAGGATCCGGACAGCACTTCGTTAGCCAAAGTCATTGCGCGCTGCAGATTTCCGGCATTCATCGCGAACGTGGCACTCAACCCGTCCAGTACGGTGCGGGCCGCCGGGTCGGTGAGCCGGCTGCGGGTGGTCTGCAGAAAAGCTGTAGCCTTCTCGGGCTCGCCGAGCATGAAGAATTGGTTGGCGGCCCGCGGCACCGCCCACGCCATCAACTCCGACTCCGACAGCGCGGCCGGATCCACTGCCGCCAGTACCGCGCCCGCATCTCGGCCGCGTCCCTGCCACGCAAGTGCCTGACCCAGCACGAGATGCGCATCTACTGCGCTGGATTGATTCACGGCAGCACGGGCCAACCGTTCGGCCAGCAGTAGATCGCCGAGACGCAGCGCCTGTTGCGCGGCCTCGGTCACCTCCGCCACCGGTTGGGGTGCGTCGCAATCCAGCGCCAACGACGCCAACCGGAGCCGGTCGCTGAGGTGCTCGGCCGGATGCTGCGCCAGCAGCCTGACCAATTCGGTGCGCCGGCGTCGTATTCCGTCGGCGCCCAGGGCCGCCCGCGCGCGCACGGCGAACAGCGGGTGCGCGGTGTAGACCACAGGACGCTGATCGTCGTGGTTGCGCACCCGGGTCTCGGCCGCTCCCAACTCCTCGGCCCGGCTGACCGCACCGTCGCCGGCCAGGACGTTGAGATCGTCGAGGGTCAGTGGTTCCAAGATGGACAGGAATTCCACCACCGACCGTGCCGGCCTCGGCAACTCCGCGAGGAACTCGTCGACCTCGGCCGGCGTCGTTACCCCACCGGGGGGCTCCAGGTCGATGCGCTCGAGCAGACCGTCAGTCCACAACGCCGCGATCGCCGGAGGGGCCGCGTCGGTGCGGGCGGTGACGATCATCCGTGCTGCCCGGGTGAGGGCCAGTTGGTAGACCAGGGTGGCCGACAGGATGTCGAGGTCGTGGGCCTCGTCAACGATCAGGAGCAGATCGCCCTGCTGTGCGGCGCGGGTCAGCGAGGTGCGGGCGGCGCGCAACAACGCGGCCGGTTTGCCGATGTCGGCGATCCCGATGAGATGCCCGAAGGCGCCGAACGGAACGACGCGCTCGGCCGGGGTGCCGATGACCCAGCGGGTTGTCGTGCCCGGGTGCTGCGCACAGAACTCCTCAGCGGCCAAGCGTGCCAAGGTTGACTTGCCGACGCCGTCGGGGCCAAGAACGACGGCGCCACCTTGTTCGGCCAATGCGGCGGTGAGCCGCTGTAAAGCGGCCGTGTGCTGGGGGACGTTCCAACGAATCGGCACCGTTGCGAGTCTATGGCCCGCGTTCGGTACGCAGTCTCTGCAGGGTTGGTCTACGTTTCGGATATGCCTTCCGCAACCAGCGGCCGGTGGACGGTCGCGGTGTACTGCGCCGCCTCGCCGACGCACCCGGAGTTGATGGAGCTCGCGGCGTCGCTCGGAGCCGCCATAGCCGAGCGGGGCTGGACGCTGGTGTGGGGCGGCGGCCACGTCTCGGCGATGGGTGCGGTGGCGTCGGCGGCCCGGGCCCACGGTGGCTGGACCGTCGGGGTGATACCCACCATGTTGCTGGAACGTGAACTGGCCGACCATGATTCGGATGAGTTGATCGTCACGGACACGCTGCGAGAGCGCAAGCAGGTGATGGAGGAGCGTGCCGACGCGTTCATCGCCTTGCCGGGCGGCGTCGGCACCCTGGACGAATTGCTGAGCGCATGGACCGAGGGGTATCTCGGCGTGCACGACAAGCCCATCGTGCTGCTGGACCCGTGGGGACACTACGACGGTGTGCGCGCCTGGGTTTACGGACTGATCGATAGCGGCTACATCTCACAGGCCGCCGTCGACCGGCTGATGGTGGTCGATAAAGTCGGCGATGCGCTTAACGCGTGCGCGCCCGGCTGACGGGCGAAGTGGGTTTTTAACGAAGCCAGGGATAGCGAGGGATCACGTGTCCGATCAAGGCGCACGCGCACGAGTCAAGCTCACCGACATCGCCCTGCAGGTGCCCGGCCTCATCGCCGACGCGCCGTCGATCGCGCGTGGGGTCAGCGGCCTGCTGGCCCGGCCCAGTTCCAAGACGTCGATCGCCTCGGTGTTCCAGGACCGCGCCGCTCGGTACGCCGACCGGGTCTTCCTCCGGTTCGGGGATCAACAGCTGACCTACCGTGAGGCCAACGCCACCGCGAACCGGTATGCCGCCGTGCTGGCCGCGCGCGGGGTGGGGCCGGGCGACGTCGTCGGCGTCATGCTGCGCAACTCCCCGAACGCGGTGCTGACGATGCTGGCCGTGGTCAAGTGCGGTGCGGTCGCCGGGATGCTGAACTACCACCAGCGCGGTGACGTGCTGGCGCACAGCCTGGGTCTGCTGGATGCCAAGGTGCTGATCGCCGAGTCCGACTTGGTGAGTGCCGTCAGCGAATCCGGCGGTTCGGTCGGTGACGTGCTGACCGTGGAAGACCTGGCGCGGTTCGCCACCACCGCCCCGGCCACCAACCCGGCGACGTCGACTGCGGTGCGGGCCAAGGACACTGCGTTCTACATCTTCACTTCCGGCACCACGGGTTATCCGAAGGCCAGCGTCATGACGCACTATCGCTGGCTCAAGGCGCTCGGCGCCTTCGGCGGACTCGGGCTGCGGTTGAAGAGTTCGGACACGCTGTACAGCTGTCTGCCGCTCTATCACAACAACGCTCTGACGGTCGCGGTGTCGTCGGTGATCAACTCCGGGGCGACGCTGGCGCTGGGTAAGTCCTTCTCCGCGTCGCGGTTCTGGGACGAGGTGATCGAACACCGCGCGACGGCGTTCATCTACATCGGCGAGGTCTGCCGCTACCTGCTCAACCAGCCGGCCAAGCCGACCGACCGCAAGCACAAGATCCGCGTCATCGCCGGCAACGGCCTGCGTCCGGATATCTGGGAGGAGTTCACCAAACGCTTTGGCATCGCCCGGGTTTGCGAGTTCTACGCCGCGAGCGAGGGCACCACGGCGTTCATCAACGTCTTCAACGTTGCTCGCAGCACCGGAATTTCGCCGATGCCGCTGGCCTATGTCGAGTACGACCCGGACACCGGTGAACCCGTCCGCGACGAGAACGGGCGGGTGCGCCGCGTGCCCGCCGGCGAACCCGGACTGTTGTTGAGCCCGGTCAACCGGTTGCAGCCGTTCGACGGCTACACCGACAAGTCGGCGACCGAGAAGAAGTTGGTGCGCAACGCTTTCAAAGAAGGCGACTGCTGGTTCAACACGGGCGACGTGATGAGCCCGCAGGGTATGTTCCACGCCGCCTTCGTCGACCGGCTGGGCGACACCTTCCGCTGGAAGGGTGAGAACGTGGCGACGACGCAGGTCGAGGCCGCGGTCGCGACCGATCCCAATGTCGAGGAGTGCACCGTTTTCGGCGTGGAGGTGCCCGACACCGGCGGCCGTGCCGGCATGGCCGCGATCAAGCTGCGCGAGGGTGCCGAATTCGACGGTCATTCGCTGGCCCGCGCGGTGTACGACAAGCTGCCGGCGTACGCGCTGCCGTTGTTCGTGCGGTTGGTGGAGTCGCTCGAGCACACCACGACGTTCAAGAGCCGCAAGGTGGAGCTGCGCAAGCAGGCGTACGGCTCAGACGTGGACGACCCGCTGTATGTCTTGGCGGGCCGCAAAGACGGTTTCGTGCCGTTCTACGACGAATACCCCGCCGAGGTCGCCGCCGGTAAGCGACCGCAGGGCTGACAGCGCTGGGGGAGCGCGCCGGCGAGTGTGCTCTGGCCGCATCGAGTGTGCGGCTGCAGCGCTGAAATCGCGATTTCGCCGCGGTGAGCGCACCCGCGATGCAGCCACCGCACACTCGACGCCGGCAACCGGAATTGAGCAGGCACTATGGAAGCGTGCGTTCGACGTCGCCGGCGTCAGCCGGCCAGCAGACCCTGTGCGGTCGCCCGGTCGCGGGTGATCGCGCCCTGATCATGGCGATCATCAACCGCACCCCTGATTCGTTCTTCGACAAGGGCGCGACATTCGCCGACGACGCAGCGCGCGAGGCCGTGCACCGTGCCGTCGATGAGGGCGCGGACGTCATCGACATCGGCGGGGTCAAGGCGGGTCCCGGCGAGACGGTCGATCCCGGCACCGAGATCGAGCGGTTGGTGCCGTTCGTCGAATGGCTGCGTGGCGCCTATCCCGACCAACTGATCAGCGTCGACACCTGGCGGTCGGAGGTGGGCCGGCTGGCCTGCGCGGCAGGCGCGGACATCATCAATGACACCTGGGGCGGCGTGGACCCTCAGCTGCAGGAGGTGGCCGCCGAGTTCGGCGCGGGCCTGGTGTGCGCGCACACCGGGGGAGCGCTACCGCGCACCCGACCGTTCCGGGTGAGTTACGGTACGACTACCCGCGGCTTGGTGGACGACGTGATTCGCCAGGTCACCACCGCCGCCGAGCGGGCCGTCGCGGCCGGAGTAGCCCGCGACCGGGTACTGATCGACCCGGCCCACGACTTCGGCAAGAACACCTTCCACGGTCTGCTCCTGTTGCGGCACGTGGCCGATCTTGTTAAGACCGGGTGGCCGGTGCTCATGGCTTTGAGTAATAAGGACTTCGTCGGGGAGACTCTGGGCGTGGACGTGACCGAACGGCTCGAAGGGACGCTGGCCGCGACGGCTCTGGCCGCCGCCGCCGGAGCCCGCATGTTCCGCGTCCACCAGGTGGCGGCGACCAGGAGGGTGCTGGAGATGGTGGCCTCGATTCAGGGGACCCGCCCGCCGGCGCGCACGGTGAGGGGACTGGCATGACGGCATCCGAGCTGGTCGGGGCTGATCTCGTCGGCGACCTCGCCGACCGGAGCTGGAATCGGCCGTGCTGGACCGTCAGCGAACTGGTCGCGGCCAAGGCCGACCGGACGATCTCGGTCGTGCTGCCGGCTCTCAACGAGGAAGAGACCGTCGGCTCCGTCATCGACAGCATCTCGCCGCTGGTCGACGGGCTGGTCGACGAGTTGATCGTGCTGGACTCCGGGTCCACCGACGACACCGAGATCCGGGCTATCGCGGCGGGAGCGCGCGTCGTCAGTCGCGAGCAGGCGGTGCCGGAGCTGCCGCCCCGGCCCGGCAAGGGCGAGGCCTTGTGGCGTTCACTGGCGGCCACCAGCGGGGACATCGTCGTGTTCATCGACTCCGACCTGATCGACCCGGATCCGATGTTCGTGCCGAACCTGGTCGGGCCGCTGCTCACCGGTGAGGGCATTCACCTGGTCAAGGGGTTCTACCGGCGGCCGCTGAAGATCGGCGACGCGAGCGGAGACGCGGGCTCCACCGGGGGCGGCCGGGTCACCGAGCTGGTGGCGCGGCCCCTGCTGGCAGCGCTGCGTCCGGAGTTGGGGTGGGTGCTGCAGCCGCTGGGTGGGGAGTATGCGGCCAGCCGGGAGCTGCTGACGTCGCTGCCGTTCGCGCCGGGCTACGGCGTGGAGATCGGGCTGCTGGTGGACACCTTCGACCGGCTCGGACTCGACGCGATCGCCCAGGTCAATCTGGGCGTACGGGCACACCGCAACCGGCCGCTGGAGGAGCTGGGCGTGATGAGCCGGCAGGTGATCGCGACGTTGCTGTCGCGTTGTGGCATTCCCGACTCGGGTGTCGGTTTGACCCAGTTCTTCCCGGTCGGTGACGGCTATACCCCGCACACCCTGCCGGTTTCGCTGGAAGATCGCCCGCCGATGAGCGTGCTCAGACCCTGCTGATCGCCGCCCTGTCAGTGCTTTAGGGCAAGATCGAGTCTCGTGGCGTTGGTATTGCTCTACCTGGTGGTTCTGATCCTCGTGGCCGTCGTGTTGTTCGGCATCGCCAGCCTGCTTTTCGGTCGCGGCGAGCAATTGCCGCCCCTGCCGCGGGCGACGACGGCGACGGTGCTGCCGGCGTACGGCGTCACGGCTGCGGACGTGGAGGCCGTCAAGTTCACCCAGGTGCTGCGCGGATACAAGACCAGCGAGGTCGATTGGGTGCTGGACCGGCTGGCCCGCGAGTTGGAGGCGCTGCGCGGCCAGGTGGCCGCTCTGCAAGCCTCCGGAACCGAGGCGCCACCGGCCGACGACGTGGACGCCTCCGACGTCGACGTCGTCGCGGTAGACCGCTCCGGGCCGACATGAGCGAGGACGGCCTGGTCCGCTGCGGTTGGGCCGTCGTGCGGCCGGGGCCCGATGCCGACCTCTACCGCGACTATCACGACCAGGAGTGGGGCCACCGCCTCACCGATGGCACGGCGCTGTTCGAGCGGATGAGCCTGGAGGCGTTCCAGAGCGGGCTGTCCTGGCTGATCATCCTGCGCAAGCGGGAGAACTTCCGGCGCGCGTTTCACGGCTTCGACATCGAGAAGGTCGCCCGCTTCACCGACGCCGACGTGCAGCGGCTGCTCGAAGACGACGGCATCGTGCGCAACCGGGCAAAGATCGAGTCGACGATTGTTAACGCGCGTGCCGCCTTGGATCTGGGATCGCCCCAAGACCTGTCCGACCTGCTGTGGTCGTTCGCGCCGCCGCCCCGCCCCCGGTTTGCCGAGCTGTCCGAAATTCCCTCTACCAGCCCGGAATCCACGGCGATGGCACGGGAGTTGAAGCGTCGCGGCTTCCGATTCGTCGGCCCCACCACCGCGTACGCACTGATGCAGGCGACCGGCATGGTCGACGATCACATCAGCACGTGCTGGGTGCCGGCGGGCGGTTCTGGACAACTCAGGTAGGCCTCAGGTTGGCCTCACAAGCGGGTCTAAGTGCACCTGGTCTCCCCGATAGGGAACAATGGTGGGGTGATTTGGCAGTTCAATGTCGGGTATGGCTGGAAATCCACTGGCGGGGCGTGCTCGGCGCCGACCAGGTCCGCGGGTGCGGGCCAGCTCGAATCTGGAGGGAGCGCTCGATGGCGGCGATGAAGCCCCGGACCGGTGACGGTCCACTTGAAGCAACCAAAGAGGGGCGCGGCATCGTGATGCGGGTACCACTTGAAGGTGGCGGTCGCCTGGTGGTCGAGTTGACGCCGGACGAGGCTGCCGCGCTGGGCGACGAGTTGAAGGGCGTCACCAGCTGACCCGCGGACGGTTCACCCGTCCGCTCAGGCACACACCTTCCGGTAGATGTCCAGCGTCTGCTCGGCGATGTGGGCCCACGAGAATTCCTCGATACAGCGCTGACGACCCGTGTAGCCGTATTGCTGCGCCCGGTCGGGATCGGCGACCAGTGCGTTGACCGCCTCGGCCAGCCGCGCCTCGAACGCCGCCGGGTAGTCGGCGTCGTAATGCACCAATGACCCGGTGACGCCGTCGGCAACCACCTCGGGGATACCGCCCACGTCGGAGGCCACCACCGCCGTCGCGCAGGCCATTGCCTCCAGGTTCACGATGCCCAACGGCTCGTACACTGACGGGCAGACGAAAACTGTTGCCGCCGTGAGTATTTCGCGCAGCTTCGTCTTGTGCAGCATGTCGCGTATCCAGAACACCCCGGTGCGGCTGTGTTCGAGCCTGGCGACCGCCGAGCGCACTTCCTCCGCGATTTCCGGGGTGTCGGGAGCGCCGGCACACAGGACCAACTGAACCTCTGGGCTGAACTGATGCGCCGCCGCCACCAGGTGAGGGACGCCTTTCTGGCGGGTAATGCGCCCGACGAACGCGACAATGGGCCGGTTCGGGTCAACCCCGTGCTCGGCGAGCACCGAGCCGGTGTGGACGGGACCGGCCGGGTGCCAGAACTCGGTGTCGATTCCGTTGCGGATCACGTGCACCGCGTTGGGGTCCATGGTGGGGTACACCCGCAGAATGTCGTCGCGCATGCCCGAGCTGACGGCGATGACCGCGTCGGCGGCCAGTGCGGCCGTGTGCTCGACCCAAGACGACACCTGGTAGCCGCCGCCGAGTTGCTCGGCCTTCCACGGCCGCAGGGGTTCCAGTGAATGAGCGGTCAGCACGTGCGGGACGTCGTACAGGAGCTTGGCCAGATGGCCCGCCATGCCGGTGTACCAGGTGTGGGAGTGCACGACGGTCGCGGCGTTGGCCGCGTTGGCCATCACCAAGTCCGCCGACAGGGTGGACAGGGCCGCGTTGGCACCGCGCAGGCGGGGATCCGGCTGGTGGGCGAAGGCGCCGGGGCGTTCGGCTCCCATGCAGTGCACGTCGACAGCGCACAGCCTGCGCAATTGGGATACCAGTTCGGTGACGTGTACGCCGGCTCCGCCGTAGACCTCCGGAGGGTATTCCCGAGTCATCATCGCCACCCGCATACCCGAACCGTAGTTCGGCGACGATGCAGCCCGCAGGGCGGGCTGCTGACGAGCGCGCCGGAAAGGGCTGGAACTGCGCCAACTTATTTAAATATTCGTTTATCTAGCCAATGGACATTCGGGGACCTACCGGTGGCAGCGGTTCGTGGCTGCCGATAGGTTTGTGCCATGAGGGAAGCGCCGCACGTGCTCGGCATCGTGCTGGCCGGTGGTGAGGGCAAACGGCTTTATCCCTTGACCGCCGACCGCGCCAAGCCCGCGGTTCCCTTCGGCGGGGCCTACCGGCTGATCGACTTCGTGCTATCCAACCTGGTCAACGCCCGCTATCTGCGGATTTGTGTGCTCACGCAGTACAAGTCGCACTCGCTGGACCGCCACATCTCGCAGAACTGGCGTCTGTCGGGTCTGGCCGGGGAGTACATCACTCCGGTTCCCGCCCAACAACGTCTCGGGCCGCGCTGGTATACGGGTTCGGCCGACGCCATCTACCAGTCGCTCAACCTCATCCATGACGAAGACCCGGACTACATCGTGGTCTTCGGAGCCGATCACGTGTATCGGATGGACCCCGAGCAGATGGTGCGGTTCCACATCGACAGTGGGGCCGGCGCAACCGTGGCCGGCATCCGGGTGCCGCGGACCGAGGCGAGCGCTTTCGGCTGCATCGACTCTGACGAGTCGGGCCGGATCCGGAGTTTCATCGAGAAGCCGCTGGATCCGCCCGGCACGCCGGACGACCCGTCGAGCACGTTCGTGTCGATGGGGAATTACATCTTCACCACCAAGGTGCTGATCGACGCGATCCGCGCGGACGCCGACGACGACCACTCCGACCACGACATGGGCGGCGACATCATCCCGCGACTGGTCGAGGACGGGCTGGCCGCTGTCTACGACTTCAGTGACAACGAGGTGCCCGGTGCCACCGACCGCGACCGGGCCTACTGGCGCGATGTGGGAACGCTGGACGCGTTCTACGACGCGCACATGGATCTGGTGTCGGTGCACCCGGTGTTCAACCTGTACAACAAGCGCTGGCCGATCCGCGGGGAGTCGGAGAACCTGGCGCCGGCCAAGTTCGTCAACGGCGGCTCGGCGCAGGAATCCGTGGTGGGTGCCGGCAGCATCATCTCGGCGGCGTCGGTGCGTAACTCCGTGCTGTCGTCGAACGTCGTGGTCGACGATGGCGCGATCGTCGAGGGCAGCGTGATCATGCCGGGGGCCCGTGTCGGCCGCGGCGCGGTGGTGCGCCACGCGATCCTGGACAAGAACGTGGTCGTCGGGCCCGGCGAGATGGTCGGCGTCGACTTGGAGAAGGACCGGGAGCGTTTCGCGATCAGCGCCGGCGGCGTGGTCGCGGTGGGCAAGGGCGTCTGGATCTAGCGGACGCGCGGCACCGGACCCCTCGCTCGCCGGGCAGTGGCGCCGCCTAGGGGATCTCGGGGATCAGAAGGTGCGCGTCATAGCGCGGGCCCCAGCGCAAAGTCACCAGACCGCGCGGCGGATCGGGATAGGCCGCCGGGAACTGGCCGGTGAGCGGGTTGCGCGGGAACAACCAGCGTCCGCCGACCACGAACCGCAGCTGCTCACCGGCGCGGAACAGGGTCGCCGACGGGCCCAGCGCCACGTCCAGTGCGATCACCTCACCCGGACGCACCGGCTGCGCTCGGTCGCAGGCCGGGACCGGCTCCCACGGCGTGGAGAGCTCCGGGTCGATTGCGCGCAACGACACCCGCTGCCAGCCGGTGCTGACCCGATCGCGGCCGAAGCCGTACGAACCTTCGAACCCGACGTAGCGCCCGTCGCGCCACTTCTCCACGCCTACGAAGATGTTGGCGTCGTCGAAGCCGTCCAACTGCACCCACAGCCGCGCCGCCATCGGGCCGCTCAACTCGATGTCCTGTGGCACCGTCCAGTTGAATGATGCTGCACGAGAGTGGGTTTGGAACGTAATGCTGCCCGCAGTGGTGGGCGGCTCGGGGGACAGGGCTCCGGCAGCGGACAGATACAGCCGTCGCCAGCGGGTCCGGGCGAGCGGCCATTCGTTCTCTTCGCGCACCGAGACTATGGTGTCGCGGTCCTCGCGCACTTCCAGCCGCACACTGCGCGACACCGGTGCGCCGTCCAGCGCGGTCCGGAAGAACCGCAGCTGCTCGCTCAGCGCGTGCTCGGAGTAGAACTCCCGCCACTTGCCGCCGCGGTGGGTGTACAACCGCGTGAAGCTGGAACCGGCCTGGGTGAAGGCCCGGATCGACCCGCGGGTGTGCAGATTGTTGTCCGAGAAACTGCCACAGACCAGCATCGGTGCCGTGATGGCCGGCAGATCGGGCGTCAGCGCTCGCCACGTGTCATCGCGCAGCGGATGCTCTTCCTGCAGTTCCTTCAGGCTGTAGGTTTGCCGGGTCCGATTCACCATGAACGACCACAATCTGGTGAAGCCGAACTCTCGGACCCCGCCGGGAAAAGTCAGGTCGCGGTAGGGATCGGTGAGTCCTTCCCACGGACAGATGGCCCGGAGCGCGGGCGGGTTCAGGGCGGCGACGGCGTACTGGCTGATGGCCAGGTACGAGACGCCCAGCATGACGACCCGGCCGTCACTCCACGGCTGGTCCGCGATCCACTGCACCAGGTCGTAGGTGTCCTCGGCCTCTTGATGAGACAGCAGCTTGCCGGTGCCGTCCGAGTGCCCGCATCCGCGCGAATCGGCGTTGACGACCGTGAAGCCCTGCCCGGTCCACCACGCCGGATCGGGGGCTTCCCATCCGGTCAGGGCTGAGAAGGTCAGCGGTCCGGGTTGACGCAGCGCGCGGAACTGCGGAGAGAACGTCCAGCGGTTGCGCCGGCGCCGGGGCAGGTCGTCTTTGCCGTAGGGGTGGATGCTCAGCAGGACGGGCCGTGGCGTTCGCTCACCTTGGTGGAAGACGTTGATCCGCAACGCAGTTCCGTCGCGGGTCGGCACTTCGATGTCGCGGTCGACGACGATGTCCGACGGCGGATCGGTGACGGTGACCGGCGGCCGGGCAATACTGCGAAGCCGTTCCCGCGCATACTTCGCGGCGCCGGGCCGCCGCCAGGGCCGGTCGAGGGCGGGTGCCGGGTCTCTGGCCACGCCGTTACCTTAGACGCGCCGCGGTGCCCCGCGCGAGCAGACGCAAATTCGCGCTGGAACGCCTGTTCCAGCGCGAATTTGCGTCTGCTCGGCCCACCGGGGCGCCCGTCACCAGACGTGGGGGACCAGGCGGTAGCGCACCTGCCGGGTGTATTCGCGGTATCCCGCCAACTCGGTGTTGAGCAGCTTCTCCTCGTCGAGGATCCGCAGCACCAGCACCGCGACACCCGCGAGCACGATCAGCAGCCCCCAGTACGAGCCGAGGGCCAACGGGATGCCCAGCATCATGACAAGCGACCCGCTGTACATCGGGTGCCGGACGATCCCGTACAGGCCGTCGGAGGTCAGGGTCTGCCCCTGCTCGACCGTGATCGTTGCCGCGGCATAACTGTTCTGGATCACCACCAGCAGGGCCACACCCAGTCCGGCGGCGATCATCACGTCGCCGAACACCGACACCCACGCCGGGACGGAGGACCAGCCCATTCGGTGGTCGAACGCGCTGAATGCCATCACCCCCATGGACGCCAGGAACAAACCGGTCACGAGGACCTTCTGCACGGTCCGGCCCTCGGCGCGCGGTCCACCCCGCATGCGTCGCCGCAACGCCGCCGGGTTGGTCACCGCCAGCCAGACGGTGGACACCGTTGTCGCGCCCATCGCGACTGCGACGAACACCCACCCCTGCCAGTAATGCAACGTCCCGGCCGGCACGAACACCAGCACGCTGTAGAGAACCACCCCGTACAGCAGCGACGCGACTATTTTGACGACCGTTTTCATGACCGCAGGTCCCGCCGACGGAAAGCCATGGCGCCCAGCGCAATCAATGCGCCGTCGATGGCCAGCAGCCACAGCAGCGGCACTGCGGTGAAATCCCCGCCCACGCGCGGGGTGTGCGCGAACGGTTCGAGGTCGAGCATCCACTGCGGCGATCCCGAGAGGGAACCGAGGAGGTACAGCGCGACGAATCCGACCAGCACACCCCACGCGCCGGATGTGAATCGCGGTCTCAGGCCGAACAATACGAGTGTCACTGCCGACAGCAGCCACACGGCGGGCAGTTGCACGGCCGCGGTGCCCACCACGGTGGGCAGCTTGCCCATGACGTCGCCGGCGGCCATGCCGTAGGCCAGCCCGCCGGCCGCACCGGCCAGCATGATGGCCAACGTCGACCCGCCCAGTGCCATCAGCAGATGACTTGCCAGCAGGCGGGTGCGCGAAATCGATCCGGAGAGCAGGGTTTCGGCGCGCTGACTGGTCTCCTCCTGGTGCACCCGTAGCGATAACGAGATCGCGAATGCGGCCGCGATCATGCCCAGCATGCCGAACCCGACGGTGATGAATCCCTCTTCCAGCGCGCTGGTTCCACCCAGTCGCGCCAGGATATCCCGTCCGGCCGCGCCGCCCAGCTCGTCACCGATCCCGTGGGTGACGCTGCCGATCAGGAGCCCGTACAACGACAGCCCGACCGTCCACACCACCAGTGCGCCGCGATCGAGGCGCCACGCCAGGCCGAACACTCCCGCGAGCGCCGCTGAGGCGGTACGACGGCCGCTGCGTTCGGCGAACAGTCCGGCACCGACGTCGCGGCTGGCCAGCAGCCGGTACGCGAGGGCGGTGAGCACCGCCGTCGTCGTCAGGTGCAGCAGCAACACCCACCAGCGGTCACCGGCGTACGGACGCACCTGCAGCGACCAGCCCAGCGGAGACAACCACGACAGAGCGCCCGAGCCTGCGTCGCCGACCGCGCGCAGCGTGAATGCCGCGCCGAGCACCGCGAACGCAAAGCCCCGGGCCACCCGGGCGCTGGGCGAGAGCTGCGCGGCGACCGCCGCCACGGCGGTGAAGACCAGCCCGGACGCGGCCAGCGCCGCGCCGAACGCCACCGAACCGCCCGGCGCGACGTCGGTGGCGAGCAGCCCCGCGGCGCCGATCAAACCGGTTGCCACACAGGCGCCGAACGCCAACAACAGCGCGGCGGTGAGGCTGGCGTACCGGCCTACCGCGGTCGAGTCGATCAGTTCGGCGCGACCGGTTTCCTCGTCGGCCCGGGTGTGGCGGATCACGGTGAGGATCACCGCGACCGCGATCAGCGTGTGGAACATCCCGGCTTTCCAGATGCCGACCGCGCCGAGCCCGTCGTTGTAGATCTGGCCGTAGAGCGCGCGCTGCGCGGGACTTGCCATGATCGACGCCGCAAACCCGGCTCGCTCGGCCGCGGTGGAGTAGACCTTTTCGATGCTGCCGATATACACGCTTCCCAACGGGAGCGACAGCAGCAGCACCCACAGGGGCAAGACGACCCGGTCGCGGCGCAGGTAGAGCCGCAACAATCCGAATGTCCCCGCGAGCAGCGAACCACGTTGCGGCACAACGGTTGGCCGGTCTGCAAGCGCGGTGCTCATCGCGCGGCCACCTCCTTCGCGTCGCGGTCGCCGTTGGTGCTGTAGTGGCGCATGAACAGTTCCTCCAGTGAGGGCGGCTGGCTGACGAGGCTGCGCACGCCCGCGTCGCCGAGCACCCGGATCAGTTCGCCGAGACTTTCGCCGTCGACCTGGGCGCGCACCGTGTTGCCTTCGACGCTGACGTCCGCCACGCCCTTGATCCGGGAGAGATCGCCCGGGTCGCCGATCAATTCGGCTTTGATGGACGTCCGGCTCAGGTGGCGCATCGATTCCAGTGACCCGCTCTCGACCGTCCTGCCCGCCTGGATGATGGTCACCCGCTCGCAGAGCGCTTCGGTCTCGGCCAGGATGTGACTGGACAGCAGAACGGTGACGCCCCGGTCGCGTGCTTCGGCGACGCATTGCTGAAAGACGTTTTCCATCAACGGATCCAGCCCGCTGGTCGGCTCGTCGAGCAGCAACAGCCGGGCCCGCGACGAGAACGCGGAGATCAGCGAAACCTTCTGCCGGTTGCCCTTGGAGTAGGTGCGCACCTTCTTGGTGGGGTCGAACTCGAAGCGCTCGATGAGCTCAGCCCGCAACCGCTGGTCGATGCCACCCCGCATCCGTGCGAGGAGATCGATGGTCTCACCGCCGGTCAGCGACGGCCAGAGTGTGACATCCCCGGGCACATAGGCAATCTGGCGGTGCAGCTGGACGGCGTCGGTCCACGGGTCCCCGCCCAGTAGCCGCACCGCGCCGCCGTCGGCCTTGACCACACCGAGCAGGATGCGGATGGTCGTCGACTTGCCGGCGCCGTTGGGTCCCAGGAAGCCGTGCACTTCGCCTTCGTGCACGGTGAGGTCGAGGCCGTCGAGTGCCCGCACACTGCCGAAGTTCTTGGTGAGACCGCGAACATCGATGGGCGCCTGGTGGCTAGTTGTCATGTGACCCTCCTTGGTTCTCCGCTGCGAGAAACGCGTCGTACATGGTGCGGTCGGTCATCAGGCCCTCGGAATACACCTCGAGGGCGGGCAACACCATGTCGTTTGCGTAGTCGCGCAATACTGTGCGTAAATCCGTTGGGGTGGAATGCATCTGGAGGTAGAGCAGAAAGCCGCCACCACCGGTGATGGCCAGGTACTGGGCCCTGGCCTGCGGGTCACGACTCGGCTTGACGGTGCCGGCCCGCACGCCTTCCTCGAGATATGCTTCGACATTGTCGATCATCCGCTGCCACAACATGTTTGCGAGTTCGCCGCCGGACTGCATGCTGCGCACCAGATAGGCCATCAAGGGTGCGTAGGACTCGATCTCGGCCATTTGTCCCAGCCACGTGGCGGGGTCGTTGGACTGGATCGCCTCTGACTTGCTGCTGCGGATCTCTTCGGCGACGTATTCGTCGCAAGCCTTGCGCAGGCCCTCTTTGGAACCGAAGTGGTGAATGACGAGAGCCGCGCTCACGCCCGCTGCCTCGGCAATGCGGCGCACTCCCACGCCGAATCCGTGCTCACCGAACTGTGCGATGGCCGCATCGCGAATCCGGGCCACGGCAGTCAGATCGGCTGAATGCATGTTCAGTACGCTAAACGAGCGTTCAGCCGCGGTCAAGGGGGTAGGCCCGAGCTGGACGTGGACGGACCGGAGATCACGCGAAATGGTCCGCAGCACTCTGCTTTTCGGTACGGTTTGTCCCGGGTCGTGCGGGGGCAGCGGCCGGGGGCGAATAAGTCGGCCCGAAAATTCGTGGGGGCGTGATGAGTTTCTTGATGTTGCCGCCGGAGATCACTTCGGCGCAGATCTTCTCCGGGGCAGGCTCGGGGCCGATGTTGGCAGCGGCAGCGGCCTGGGACGGGCTGGCCGCCGAGTTGGCGTTGGCAGCGGAGTCCTTCAACTCGGTGACGTCGGATGTGGTGCAGGCGTCCTGGCAGGGCGCCGCCTCGAGGGCGATGGCCGCCGCGGCCGCGCCGTATTCGTCATGGTTGAGCACGGCGGCGGCCCACGCCCAAGCGGCGGCCGGTCAGGCCAATGTGGTGGCTGCGGTATTCGAGTCGGCGCGTGCGGCAACGGTGCATCCGCAATTGGTGGCGACAAATCGGACTCAGTTCGTTTCGCTGGTGCGGTCGAACATCTTCGGCTTCAACGCACCGGCGATCGCGGCTGCGGAGGCGCTGTACGAACAGATGTGGGCCCAGGATGTGACCGCGATGTCGGGCTACCACGCCGGGGTGTCCGCCGCCGCCGCGCAGCTGGCACCGTTTCAGCAGCTCGCACAGGGCCTCAACGTGGGCCTCAATCAAGGCCTCAACCTGGGGATCGGCAATATCGGAGACTTCAACGTCGGGGGCGGCAACGTCGGAAGCTTCAACGTCGGCGCGGGCAACAGCGGCCCGGGGAACGGCACCGGCAACTTCGGCCTGGGCAACTACGGCTCGTTCAATATCGGTGCCGGCAACGGGAACGCGACTCTGGGCGCGGCCGGCGCGCCGTATCCCGGTGCGGCTACCTACAACATCGGCCTGGGCAACATCGGTCAGTTCAATGTCGGACTGGGCAACGTCGGCACCGGCAATCTCGGTTTCGGAAACGGGAATTTGGCCGGGGCGGTAACCGGAACGGCTTCTGCCTTCAACGTGGGCCTGAACAACCTCGGGAGCTACAACACCGGCATCGGGAACATCGGCCTCAACAACTTCGGTCTGGGCAATGTCGGTAACAACAACATCGGTATCGGGCTCACCGGCAACAACCAGATGGGCATCGGAGGGCTCAACGCCAATAACGCCGCCTGGAATTTCGGGCTGGGCAACAACGGCAGCTTCAACGTCGGCTTCGCCAATACCGGCGACGGCAATCTGGGGCTGGCCAACACCGGGCACGGCAATATCGGCATCGGGCTGACCGGCGACAACCAGATCGGCTTCGGCGGCCTCAACTCCGGCAGCGCCAACACCGGCCTGTTCAACTCCGGCGCCGGCAACTCCGGATTTTTCAACTCCGGCAGCGCAAACCTGGGCTTCGGCAACACCGGCGTCCATAACGTCGGGCTGCTCAATTCCGGTGCCAATAGCTTCGGCCTCGGAAATTCCGGCAGCACCAACACCGGGTTGTTCAATGCCGGCAGCTTCAACACCGGGTCGTTCAACGCCGGTAGTACGAATATGGGGCTGGCCAACTCCGGCAACGGCAACTTGGGGGCGTTCAACTCCGGCGGTACTTCGCTGTTCGGCCACAACGTGGGCTTGTTCAACGCGGGCAACCACAACGTGGGCTCGTTCAACGCCGGCTTCGGCAACGTCGGTTGGTCCAACACCGGCATCGGCAACACCGGCGGCTTCAACGCCGGGGGCAGCGGTACGGATCCCGTGTTCGGTCAGGGCTTCCTGGGACTGGCCGGCAATACCGGCTTCTTCAATACCGGCTTCACCAATACGGGTCTGTTCAATTCCGGTGACACCAACACCGGTCTGTTCAATTCGGGTGACGTCAATACAGGCTTCGGCGGCACCGGTATTCACACCGGCAGCTCGGGCTTCGGCAACTCGGGCACGGGCAACTCCGGCTTCTTCAACTTCGGCAACTTCAACTCGGGTCTGAACAACACATCCGCCGGTGGCTACGCCTCGGGTTGGGGCAACTCCGGCGGCGGTGAGGACAACGCGGGCTTCTTCAACGCCAGCGACGCCGGTACTGACACCGGATTCTTCAACCGCGGCGCGGGTGGACTGAAGGTGGGCTTCTTCAACGCGGGCAACCACGACATCGGCTTCGGCAATGCCGGCTACTACAACACGGGATTCTTCAACACCGGCCAGCACAGCTCGGGTGTGGGCAATACCGGTCCGGGTGCGGACTCGGGTGCGTTCAACGCGGGCGTCGGGCAGTCCGGCTTCTTCAACCGCGCCTGAATCGCAGGGGACGGGCTCACACTGCCGCCCATCCCCCGTCCACGCTGAGGATGGTGCCGTGGATGTTGGCGGCGTCGTTGCCGCTCAGGAACACCACTGCAGCGGCCACCTCCGCCGGAGTGCTCATCCGGCGCGACGGGATGCGCGCCAGCATCGGCCCGACATTGTCGGCGAATTCGAGCGCGCGTTCAGTGGCGATCGGTCCGGGCGCGACGGCGTTCACCCGCACCCCGGCCGGTCCGTATTCGTCGGCCCACGACTTGGTGAAGGAATGCAGAACCGCTTTGGTGCCGGAGTAGACGGCCGAACCGGCCGACCCGCGCAGGCCGGTGATGGAACCGATGTTGACGATCGCACCCCGGCCCGCCCGGGCCATCTGCGGCGCGATCAGGCCGGTCAGCAGGAAGGGTGCAAACACGTTGACGGCAAACGCATCGGTCAACTCCTGCTCGCTGACATCGGCGGTGGCGGTGGGCATCAGCAGGGTGGCGGCGTTGTTCACCAGCATGTCGAGGTGGTCGTCGGCGGCTTTCATGGCGCGCTTGGCAATGCCCGCGATCGCGTCCGTGCCCGCTCCCAGGTCGCCGTCGACGAAGGTCGCGCGTCCGCCTGACGCGACGATGTCATGGACGACGGCTTCGCCACGGGAAGCGTTGCGCCCGTTGACGATCACATACGCGCCGTGGGCGGCGAGCGCACGGCTGATGGCGGCGCCCAGACCGGCGGTGGCACCGGTGACCAATGCCGTGCGTTCGGATAACTGCGTACTGTTTGGACTCATGAGTCCACAGAGTTCCGTTTTCGAAATGGACTCACAAGTCCAGAAATTGACCGCGAAGGGCCGGGCCACCCGCCAGCGCATCATCGAGGGCGCGGCCGGCGAGATCCGGGCCCACGGCATCGCGATGACCACGCTGGACGACATCATGGCCCGTAGCCACACGTCCAAGAGCCAGCTGTTCCATTACTTCCCGGAAGGCAAGGACCAGCTGCTGCTGGCGGTCGCCGCATACGAGTCGGCGATGGTGATCGAAGACCAGCAACCACACCTGGGAGACCTGACCTCCTGGGCGGCCTGGCAACGATGGCGGGACGCCGTGGTGGACCGCTACCGCCGTCAGGGGCAGAACTGCCCGATCGCGGTGCTGATGTCGGAGATCGGCCGGACCACCCCTGGCGCACAGGCCGTCACCGTCGAGCTGATCTCGCAATGGCACGATGCGATCGCCACCGGAATCCGCTCGATGCAGAACAGCGGCAAGGTGTCCGCACGCGTAGACCCGGACCAGGCCGCGGCGGCACTGCTGGCGGGAATTCAGGGCGGCGTCGGCATCATGCTCGCCACCGGCGACCTGTCGTATCTGGAAGCGGCCCTGGACACCGGGATCGCGGGGCTGCGCGGCTCCTGACGGCGACGGCCAAAACTCCGCCGATTTCCCGACTTTTTTCCGTATCCAGTGCCAAGATGTCGGTCGGGCCGAATTACGCATCGAGGAGTAGCGAAATGTCATTTGTGGTCGCGGCACTGGACATGATCGAAACTGCGTCGGCGGATGCCGCGCAGGTCGGAGCGGCGGTCGGAGCCGGCAATCTGGCCGCGGCGATCCCCACCACCGGACTGGCCGCGGCCGCTGCCGACGAGGTGTCCGTCGCGATCGCGAGCTTGTTCGGAACGCACGCCAACGACTACCGGGCGGCGGCGGCGCAGGCGGCGGTGTACCACCAGGAATTCGTGCGGAACCTCGGCGCCGCCGCGGCCTCCTACGGCGGCGCCGAAGCGGCGATCCTCGCGCAGTTGGAGGCCACACTGCTCGGTGGGGGTGCCGCCTCCGCTCCGCTGGAAGCACTCAACGAAATCACCTCGGGCGCATTCCAGGCCCTTATCTACAAGCCTATTCACCAAGCCGGGCAGACCTGGATCGCGAGCCCGCTCGGCCAGGCGGTCGACCCGATCATCAACGCACCCACTCAGGCGTTGTTAGGGCGCGACCTGATCGGTAACGGCGTCGCCGGAACCGCGCTCAGCCCCAACGGTGGAGCGGGCGGCTTGCTGTTCGGCGACGGCGGGTCCGGCTATTCACCGACCGGGGGTGTGCTGCCGCTGAACGGTGGAATTGGCGGCAATGCCGGTTTGATCGGTACGGGTGGCACCGGCGGGACGGGCTGGGCCGGTGGCGCGGGCGGCGCCGGGGGTGTCGGCGGCCTGCTGATGGGCAATGGCGGCCGGGGCGGGCTGGGCGGTGCGGCGTTGCTCCTGGGCGATCCCGGCGGTGCCGGCGGGGCCGGCGGCCAGGCGTTGCTGTTCGGCGACGGCGGGTACGGCGGCGCCGGCGGGGCCGGCACCCCCACCGGGGCCAGCGGCGCCCGCGGATTCCCGGGTCTGTTCATCGGCTTGGGCGGTTCCACCGTCCCCGTCCTCAACGACCAACTGGTGACCATCGAGTTCGTGCGGCACGGCCAGACGGCCAGCAACGTGGCAGGCATTCTCGATACAGCCGTGCCCGGCCCGCCGCTGGACGCAACGGGCGTGCTGCAAGCGGCCAACGTCGCCAATGTGCTCAACGGCCAGGGCATCTTCGCCGGCATCTTCGACTCGCAGATGATCAGGACCCAGGAAACGGCAGCGGCGCTGGTGGCCTACCTGGGACAGCCGGCCGCGGTCGTACTGCCCGGTCTCAACGAGATCAACGCCGGGTTGTTCGAAGACCTGCCGCAGATTCCGGCGGGATTGCTGTATCTGGGTGGCCCGCTGGTGTGGACCCTCGGCTTGCCGGCGTTCCCGATGCTGGCCCCGCTGTCGACGAACCCGACCGGCCTCAACTTCGCCGCCGGTTTCGACTCTGCAGTGCAAACGATGTACAACGTCGGTGCGTCGGCTCCCAGCCACGCCGTCGTCGCCTATTCCAGCGCCCTGACCATCGAGACCGGGACCATGATGATGGTCGACAACCCCAACCCGCTGTTCCTGCTCACCCGGACCTTGCCGAACACCGGTGTCGTCGTGGTCCAGGGCAGCCCCGCAACAGGTTGGACGATGGTGAGCTACAACGGCGCCGCCGTGGGGCCGGCGGACCTGCCGACCCAGTTGTTCGTCGACGTGCGCAACTTCGTCACGGCACCGCAGTACGCGGGTTACGACGTCGGGGCGGCCCTGCTGACCGGCAACCCGGCGACGATCGTTAACGCGGTTCGCGACGGCGTCCGCGAAGTCGCGACCGCGACCGTCCACTTCCCGTTCGCGGTCGCCGAAACCCTGCTCGGCGCCTGACGCTCAGTCGCGGACGGCGGCCAGCAGGCCGTCACCCAGCGGTATCAGCGCGGGCGTCAGCCGTTCGTCCTCGGCGATCAACCGGGCCGCCTCACGGACGGCTGCCACCTCGGCGTCCCGCGCCTCGGGATCGCCGGCCCGCCCGCCCAGTGCCGCGCGATGCACGACGATGACTCCGCCGGATCGCAACAGACGGACGCCTTCGACGACGTACTCCGGCTGGTCGATCGGATCGGCGTCGATGAACACCAGGTCGTAGGAGTCATCGGCGAGCCGGGTGAGCACTTCCTGAGCGCGCCCGCTGATGAGCCGGGTGCGCGACGGTCCGATGTGCGCCTCGGCGAACGCCTGACGGGCCAGCCGGACATATTCCGGTTCGATATCGATGGTGGTCAGGACGCCGTCGTCGCTCATGCCCGACAGCAACCACAGCCCGCTCACGCCCGCCCCGGTGCCGACCTCGGCAACCGCCTTGCCGCCGCTCAGCTTCGCCAGCAGGCTCAGCAGCGCTCCCACCGCGGGTGTGACCGCGCCGGCGCCGCTGTCGACGGCGCGTTCCCGGGTGCCGGCCAGGATCGCGTCCTCCGATATCGACTCTTCGGCGTGCGCCACAAGCGAATCCGCCCTGCTCCGAGTCGCGTGGCCAGTCTCGTCACTGTTGTTGGACGTGCCCTCCATGTCCGCAGAGTATGCCCAACCGCCGGAGGCGTCGCTCAGGCGCGCCCGTGGGAACCGGCGCCGACACGCCCGGACCCGGCCGGGCGACGCACCTCATAGCAAACTCCATAACCCCTGGACAACCCAGGTAACAGTATGGTTTCTCAGCTAAAGCTCAGACTGCTCATACCTGGCCCACACTCGGGTACGCGACGGTAGGCCGTATGGAACGCGGCGGAGGTTGGAGCGGGAATACGGGATGGGAACTTCGTGTTTCGGCGAGTGAGGAAATGCCGACCCTGGATGGCAGGGGAAAGCCGGAGGAATTGACCATCACTACTTTGAGCCCGACCACCATGTCGCACCCGCAACAGGTTGCCGAGAGCGACTGGGTGGAATCATCTGACGCGTTGCTTGGTACCGCGATTTTCGACGCGACCGGCGACAAGGCCACCATGCCGTCCTGGGACGAACTGGTGCGTCAGCACGCCGACCGCGTCTACCGGCTGGCTTACCGGCTCTCGGGCAACCAGCACGACGCCGAGGACCTGACGCAGGAAACCTTCATCCGGGTGTTCCGGTCCGTGCAGAACTACCAGCCCGGCACTTTCGAAGGCTGGCTGCACCGCATCACCACGAATCTGTTCCTCGACATGGTCCGGCGCCGCGCCCGCATCCGCATGGAGGCGCTGCCCGAGGACTACGACCGGGTGCCGGCCGACGAGCCCAACCCTGAGCAGATCTACCACGACTCGCGGCTCGGTCCGGACTTGCAGGCAGCGCTCGACTCGCTGCCACCGGAGTTCCGCGCCGCGGTGGTGCTGTGCGATATCGAAGGCCTGTCGTACGAGGAGATCGGCGCCACCCTGGGCGTCAAGCTCGGCACCGTGCGCAGCCGGATTCACCGGGGGCGCCAAGCGCTCCGCGACTACCTGGCCGCTCATCCCGAACTCGGCCTGCACGACGACCGCTCGATGCGGTCGGCCAGCTGAGTCACCGGCGCAGGCTGATCATCGTTTCGGCCACTGCACGGTTGCCAACTGATCCCAAATTCCGGGGTTTAAAGGTCCGATCATGGTTATCAAGCAGCACACCGCGCTACATTCGAGATACAAATGGCTCAATAGGGTGCGGAAGGAGCTGGTAATGGCCGACCGGGGAGATGTGTTCCGGCGTGCGTTCTCGTGGCTACCCGCCCAATTCGCCTCCCAGAGCGATGCCCCGGTAGGTGCGCCGCGCCGCTTCGGTTCCACGGAGCACCTCTCCATCGAGGCCATCGCCGCGTTCGTCGACGGCGAGCTGAGGATGAACGCACACCTGCGCGCCGCGCACCATCTCTCGCTCTGCGCCCAGTGCGCGGCCGAGGTGGACGACCACAGCCGCGCGCGGGCTGCGCTGCGCGACTCCCACCCGATCCGCATTCCCAGCTCGTTGCTCGGGTTGCTGTCCGAAATTCCGCACTACCCACACGAGGAAACCCTGCCGCTCTCGGATGACTTTGCCGAGCGCGATGATCACCGGAAGCGCCGCTAGCTTGGGGTTTGGGTGCCTGCGCGGGCCCTCGCGTGGGTTCATGCCGACCGGCGGGGATCCGTGGATACTAGGGTGGACAGCACAACTTCCAGGGCCGTGCGGTTCTTCGCTGCGTATACGGCCGGCCCGGTGCCGGGCCCCGAAACGGATCTAGAAGAGGAACCGTGAGCTCCGACGAAGGCAACAACAGCGGCCAGGAAACCGAACGGCTGGCGCCGCGTCCCATTTACCGGCCGCCGGTGGACCCTGGCTCGCGTCAGACGTTCGGACGTCCGGCCGGGCAGCAGGGTTCCTTCGTCGCCGATCGGGTGCGTCCGCAGAAGTATCGGGACCAGTCCGAGTTCCGGCCGCACGACAAGCCGTCCGACCCGGTGCTCGCCGAGGCCTTCGGTCGTCCGTTCGGCGGCACCGAGACTTTGCAGCGTCATCCGATCGATGCCGCTGCGCTGGCCGGCGAGAAGAATGGTGAGCCCGACGAGCCCGAGGATCCCTGGCGCGATCCGGACGCGGCCGCTGCGCTGGGAACTCCGGCGCTGCCTCCGATCGTCACCCACGGCGAACTGCGCCACAGCGGCAAGCTCGGCGTCCGCGATGTGCTGTTCGGCGGCAAGGTGTCGTATCTCGCGCTGGCCGTGCTGCTCATCATCGCGCTGGCGATCGGTGCGATCGGTGGGGTGATCGGCCGCAAGACCGCCGAAGTGGTCGAGGCGTTCACCACCTCGAAGGTGACGCTGTCCACCGCGGGCAATGCCGAAGAGCCGGCCGGGCGGTTCACCAAGGTCGCGGCCGCCGTCGCCGACTCGGTGGTGACGATCGAGTCCAAGAGCGACCAGGAGGGGATGCAGGGCTCCGGCGTCGTCATCGACGGTCGTGGCTACATCGTCACCAACAACCACGTCATCTCCGAAGCCGCCAACAACCCCAGCCAGTTCAAGACGACCGTGGTCTTCAACGACGGCAAGGAAGTGCCCGCCAGCCTGGTCGGCCGCGACCCCAAGACCGACCTGGCCGTCCTGAAGGTCGACAACGTCGACAACCTGTCCGTGGCGCGGCTCGGCAATTCCGACAAGGTGCGGGTCGGCGACGAGGTGATCGCGGCCGGTGCCCCGTTGGGTCTGCGCAGCACCGTCACGCACGGCATCATCAGCGCGCTGCACCGCCCGGTTCCGTTGTCGGGCGAGGGCTCTGACACCGACACCGTCCTGGACGCCATCCAGACCGACGCCTCGATCAACCACGGCAACTCCGGTGGGCCACTGATCGACATGGACTCCCAGGTGATCGGCATCAACAGTGCGGGCAAATCGTTGTCCGACAGCGCCAGCGGGCTGGGTTTCGCGATCCCGGTCAACGAGATGAAGTTGGTCGCCGAGACGCTGATCAAGGACGGCAAGATCGTGCACCCGACGCTGGGCATCAGCACCCGGTCGGTGAGCAACGCGATCGCCTCGGGCGCGCAGGTGGCCAACGTGAAGGCCGGGGGACCCGCGCAAAAGGGCGGAATCCTGGAGAACGACGTGATCGTCAAGATCGGGGGCCGGAAGGTCGCCGACTCCGACGAAGCCGTCGTCGCCGTGCGGCAGCTGACCATCGGCCAGGACGCGCAGATCGAGGTGGTCCGCGACGGGCGTCATGTGACGCTGACGGTCAAACCCGACCCCGACACCAGCTCGTGATGATCGCAAGCGCGGCGCAGCCGGGCGCTGCGGGTCAGCACCATCCAACCGTGATGATCGCAAGCGCGGCGCAGCCGGGCGCTGCGGGTCAGCACCATCCAACCTGATGTTCGCCAACATCGGCTGGGGGGAGATGCTCGTCCTTGTGGTGGTCGGGCTGGTGGTGCTCGGCCCGGAGCGGCTTCCCGGTGCGATTCGCTGGACGGCCGGCGCCCTGCGGCAGGCGCGTGACTACCTCAGCGGTGTGTCCAACCAGCTTCGCGAGGACATGGGGCCCGAGTTCGACGACATCCGCGGCCAGCTCAGCGAACTGCAGAAGTTGCGCGGGATGACCCCCCGCGCGGCGTTGACCAAGCACTTACTCGACGGTGACGACTCGATCTTCACCGGCAACTTCGACGCACCGGCACCGCAGCCCCCGGCCCAGCAGCCGCCTGCCCAGCCGCCGCAGCCGCCGGCCGCGTCTGCCCCGCCCGAACGCACCCCGTTCGACTCCGACGCCACCTGAGCGTCCGCTCGCGCCACCTAGCGGCGGGTCGGGTCCAAGCCCAGGGACATGCCTGCCAGGCCGCGACGGCGCGACGACAGCACGTCGGCGATGCGGCCCAACTCCTTGCCCACCGCGGAGTCCGGTGTGCTGAGCACCATCGGCACGCCGGTGTCGCCGGCGGCCACCAGCGCGGGGTCCAGCGGGATCTGGCCCAGCAGCGGCACGTCGGCGCCCACCGCACGCGACAGCCGCTCGGCGACCTGCCGGCCGCCACCCTCGCCGAACACCTGCATCGTGGAGCCGTCGGGCAGGGTCAGCCCGGACATGTTCTCCACCACACCGGCGATGCGCTGGCGCGTCTGGATCGCAATGCTGCCCGCCCGCTCGGCCACCTCGGCGGCGGCCAGCTGCGGCGTGGTTACCACCAGGATCTCGGCGTTGGGCAGCAGTTGGGCGAGTGAAATGGCGACGTCGCCGGTGCCGGGCGGCAGATCGAGTAGCAGCACGTCCAGGTCGCCCCAGTACACGTCCGACAAGAACTGCTGCAGCGCCCGGTGCAGCATGGGCCCGCGCCACACCACCGGGGTGTTGTCCTTGGTGAACTGCGCGATCGAGATGACCTTCACTTCGTGGGCGATGGGCGGCAGGATCATCGACTCCACCTGGGTGGGCCGGTCGGTGGTGCCCATCATCCGGGGGATGGAATGGCCGTGGATGTCGGCGTCCAGCAGGCCGACGGACAGGCCTCGTGCGGCCATCGCGGCCGCCAGGTTGACCGTGACGGTCGACTTGCCGACGCCCCCTTTGCCCGACGCGACCGCGTAGACCCGAGTCAGTGAGCTGGGCTGGGCGAACGGGATAACGGGTTCGGCGGCATCCCCGCGCAACTGCTTGCGCAGTTCGGTGCGCTGCTCGTCGTTCATCACGTCCAGGCTCACCCGCACCGTGCCGGTACCCGGAACGTCGGTGACCGCCTGGGTCACCCGCTCGCTGATTTCGCTCTTCTTCGGGCAGGCTGCGGTGGTCAGATAGATCTCGACGTGCACGCTTCCGTCGGCGCCCAGATCGATGCTCTTGACCATCCCCAGTTCGGTGATGGGGCGGCGTAGTTCAGGGTCGATCACCTTGCCCAGCGCTGAGCGGATAGCCGTGGTCAGATCGGTTGCGTCATCTCGGGTTGCGGACATCAACGCCGAGTCTAGGCGGCTCGGCCGCAAGGCTTTCGCCGACGGTCAGCTGACCGGGGCCAGTACCGGTTCTCCGGGTGCCGGCGGGCTGGGCTGAGCCGGGCCGGCGGGCTTGGGCGTCGGTGCGCCGTTGGGTGCCCGGTTCGCCGGTGCCGGCGGGGCGGGTGCGGGGGCCGCTGGTGCGGGTGGCGCCGGCGGCGCGGCCGGAGGCATCGGTGGCGGGGCGAACGGGTCGGGGAACGCCGGCGCGGCCGGGGGAGCCGGGGGTGCGGCGGGAGCGATGACGATCCCGCCGTTGGGGATGGGGCCGGCGCCCGGTGGCAGCGAGTCAGGGGTTTGCGAGCTGATGCAAATCAGGGTGCAGCCCGGAGTGGCCACCGGAGCCGGCTGCGGCACCTGGGCCGGCGGCATCCACGGCCACATCGGCGCCTGCGGGTTCTGGTACAGGTTCGGGTACTGCGCGACGATCTGTGGCTGCCCGAAGTCGATCAGCGGCATGTGCTGGCCCATCGGGTCGCCGACACCCAATCCGGTGACATTCATCGGCAGGTTCGGCCCGAGGCCTTCGGGGTGTTCGAGGTGCGCGTCGCCGATCGGGGGCGGGGGACCGGTGATCGGCGGCAGGTCGACCGGAACCACGCCGGTGGCGTAGGCGGCGGCCCAGCCCAGCACGTTCTGGGCGTAGGACATCGAGTTGTTGTAGCGCAGGATCGCGGCCATCACCTGCTGCGGATCGCGCAGGTTCAGCCCGCCGCTGCACAGGTACCGGGCGGCGGCCAGGGTGGCGTCGAACAGGTTCTGCGGGTCGGGGATGCCGTCGCCATCACCGTCGACGGCATAGCGCGCCCAGGTGCCCGGGAGGAACTGCATGGGACCCATGGCGCGGGCGTAGGTCACCCGGTTGCCCTGGTCCCGCTGCACGATGACCTCGTTGCCGGGCAGCGTGCCGTCCAGTGCCGGACCGTAGATCGGGTTGGTCGCGGTGCCGCGGGCGTCGACGGCGCCGCCACCCGCATGGCCCGACTCGATGCGTCCGATGCCGGCGAGCAGGTTCCAGCTGACTCCGCAGCCAGGTTGCGCGGTCGACATCTTCTGCTCGGCATTGCGGTAGGCCGACAGCGCCATGATCGGAATCCCCAGTGCGCCAGGGGTATTCACGACGGTGGGGGGCGGCGGCGCGGAACTGGTGGCCGCGGCGACGTGGAAGCTGGTCGGCACCCGCTGGATGGAGATGACGGTGGGGCCGGAGAGGTCGGTGTGCGGAGCTGGGCCGACCGCGGCCACCGGTGTGATCGCGGCGCGGTGCGGTTGATTCTTGCCGTGCAGTGACGGCGCTGCGGCACCGACCGCGCTGGCGAAGATCAGCGGCGAGATCATGGCGACGCCGAAAACCGGTGTGCGGGTGACGCGAAGTGCCGTCTGTCGCACCTTCGCGACGGCCGGGTTGTCAGCCCAGCGTCCCCCAATATGCACCTCGACCGTCCTCAAATTCTGTGAGCCGCCGGGAAACTGACCAGTTGTTAGCTTCGTGAACTAGATCACCATACATAACTCTCGTCACGGGAGTAATGCAATGGGCGACTTCATTCTCAGCTGGTTTTCTTAGCACGGCGCCCAGCACCGTCGGACACCGCTGTCTGCACGTCCGCCAACAGGTTTTTCAGGCTTTCCAGTTCGTGACGCAGGTAGTCACGCGTGGGAACTTCGCCGATGGCCAACCGCAGCGCGGCCAGTTCGCGGGCCAGGTATTCGGTGTCGGCCTTGGTCTGCGCCGCGCGGCGACGATCCTCTTCCAGGGCGACCCGGTCGCGGTTCTCCTGCCGGTTCTGGGCGAGCAGGATCAGCGGCGCGGCGTAGGCGGCCTGGGTGGAGAACGCCAGGTTGAGCAGGATGAAGGGGTACGGGTCCCATTGCCACTGGATGGCGATCATGTTGATCGCGATCCACACGATCACCACGATCGTCTGCAGCAGCAGGTAGCGCCCGGTGCCGAAAAACCGTGCGATGGACTCGGTGAACTGTCCCACCGTCTCGGGGTCCAACCGCGGTGTGTAGCGGCGTGAGGTACGCGGGGTGTACAGCCGTCGCGTCGTCTGGGATTTGCTCATACGGCATCTCCGGTCCGTGGCGGCCTGCCGGCGGGATCGAGCTGCTGAACGTCCACGCGCCAGTCATGAGGCAGCAGATGGTCGAGCAGGTCGTCCACCGTCACCGCGCCCAACAGATGGTTCTGGTCGTCGACCACCGGACCGCACACCAGGTTGTAGGCGGCGAAATACCGTGTGACCGCACCCAACTGGGTCTCTGGCGACAGGGTCAGCAGATCGGTGTCGACGATGCCGCCGACCAGTTCGGACGGCGGGTCGCGAAGCAGTCGCTGCAGGTGCACGCAGCCCAGGTAGTGGCCGGTGGGAGTGGCGGTCGGCGGGCGTGCCACGAACACCATCGAGGCCAGCGCGGGGGTCAGGTCAGGATCGCGGAGTCGGGCCAGCGCCTCGGCGACCGAGGTGTCCGGGGTGAGCACGACCGGATCGGACGTCATCAGCCCGCCTGCCGTGTCAGGAGAGTGCTTGAGTAGTCGCCGCACCGGGTCGGAGTCGTCGGGATCCATTCGGGTCAGCAACATCTCGGCGTCGGTCGGGTTGAGCACCCCCAGCACGTCGGCGGCGTCGTCGGGATCCATCTCCTCGAGCACGTCGGCCGCGCGGTCGGTGCCCAGTTGCGCCAGGACCTCGGCCTGATCCAGTTCGGGCAGCTCCTGCAGGATGTCGGCCAGCCGGTTGTCGTCGAGCGCCTTGAACACCTCGTAGCGGCGCTTGGTGGGCAGCCCCCGGATAGCGTCGGCGACGTCGACGGCCCGCCGTCCCTCGAACTGGTCCAGCAACTGCGCCACGCCCTGACCCGGCATGGCCAGGGCCGATGGAGTCAATCCCTGCACGTTCTGCCAGTCCACGACGTGCACTGGGCCGCGACGTCCCAGCCGGCGTTGGGTGCGTACCGCCACCCTGGTCACCACCCAGTCGCGGGTCCGGGTCTGCTCGATACCCAGGTCGGTGACCACGACGTCAACACCGGCCAGGTCGGGTAGGTCAGGGTCGTTGACCCGCACCGGGGTGTCGAGCACCTGTCCCATCGCCAGCACCTCGCCGGGGCGCTGCTCGAAGTGTCGCAGCGACACGTTGCCGGTCCGCAGTGTCACCGCGTCCGGTTCGATCGCCGCGACCCGCAGGATCGGGATGAAGATGCTGCGCCGGGTGGCGAGATCGACGACCAGGCCGAGCACGCGTGGTTGCTGGCGGACGATGCTGATGCTGATCACGACGTCGCGGACGCGCCCGAAGGATTCGCCGAGCGGGCCGAGCACCATCATGCGCGGCAGCCGTGCCACGTACACCCTGTTGACCGACGCCATAGGAGAGAGCGTAGGCAGCGGGTGTGGAGGCGGCAGGTTGGGGCTGCGTGGCGATCGCAAGCCCGGCGGAGCCGGGCGCGGCGGGTCGCCACCATCAGGTTGCGTGGCGATCGCAAGCCCGGCGGAGCCGGGCGCGGCGGGTCGCCACCATCAGGTTGCGTGGCGATCGCAAGCCCGGCGGAGTCGGGCGCGGCGGGTCGCCACCATCAGGTTGCGTGGCGATCGCAAGCCCGGCGGAGCCGGGCGCGGCGGGTCGCCACCATCAGGTTGCGTGGCGATCGCAAGCCCGGCGGAGCCGGGCGCGGCGGGTCGCCACCGGAGGACCGGCCGGCGCCTAACTCAGTGCGAGCCGAGACTGAACATCAGTGCGATGAAATAGACCAGCAGAGTCGCGGCGCTGATCACGATGCCGGCCACCGCGAGGCCGAAGCCGTCTTCGCGAGTCTGCTTGATCTGGTTGATCGCCACCGTGCCGCAGGCAATGCCCGCGATCGAGCCGACACAGCAGAAGACGCCGACGATGCCGCAGACCAGCGCGATGATCGCCATCGTGTTGGTGCCGGTCTGCATGGACCCGTACCCGCCGCCGTAGTAGTCCGGACCCGGGTAGTAACCGGCCGGGGGCGAGCCGTACGGGCCGGGCATCGGCGGGGGCGGCGGCGAGAAGGGCGGGGGATTGCCATAACCCGGGGCCGCGGCGCCGTACGGCGGCGGTGTGTAGCCGGACGGCGGAGTCGGCGGCGGATAGCCGGCCGCCAGGTTGGGCGGGTACCCGGGTGCCGGGTTGGGCGGGTAGCCAGGCGCCGGGTTGGGCGAGTAGCCGGGCGCCGGGCTGGGCTGGTAGTCGGGCGGGTAGCCGGGGAGCGGCGCCTCCTGAGTGGGCGGGTAGTCGACCGCAGGTGGCGGGTACTCCGCTGCCGGAGACGACGACGGCGCGACCCACGGAGCGTCGGATACCGGCTGCTCAGCGGCTTGCGTCTGATCCGACGGGGCGGGCTGCGCGGTGTCGTTGTCCTGGCCGGAGGAGTCGCCGGGAGCTGTCATGGAGATGAACGTAGCGTATGGGCCGGCAGTGGGTACGGCGTCGATGCAGCGCGCAGGCGCCCCGCTCCGGCCAGGTGAAATGTGCGGCCCGCGGGGGTATGGATAGTGCGCCCCGGATGCGTAGGTGGAACGATGGCTTGCGTAAAGGCGGGCAGGAGGAGAATGAGGTACCGATGACTAGCCCATTCCAACCCGGACAACCACCCGCCGGCGGGGCTGCGGGTCGACGCAATGTGCCCGGGCTGCCGACGCCACCCAAAGGCTGGCCGGTGGGTTCCTACCCCACCTACGCCGAGGCGCAGCGTGCCGTCGACTACCTGTCCGATCAGGAGTTTCCCGTCCAGCAGGTGACCATCGTGGGGGTGGACCTGATGCAGGTGGAACGCGTCACGGGCCGGCTGACCTGGGGCAAGGTGCTCGGCGGCGGAGTGCTCAGCGGTGCCTGGCTCGGTTTGTTCATCGGCCTGGTGCTCGGCTTCTTCAGCCCGAACCCGTGGGGCGCGCTGATCACCGGCCTGGTCGCCGGAGTTTTCTTCGGGCTGATCACGTCGGCCGTGCCGTACGCCATGGCCCGGGGCACCAGGGACTTCAGCTCGACCATGCAGTTGGTCGCCGGCCGATATGACGTGCTGTGCGACCCCCAGAACGCCGAGAAAGCGCGAGATCTGCTGGCGCGTCTGGCGATCTGACTGGTGAACCGTCGCGTGCGGCGGTGGGGGGCGGCCGCACTGGCGGCGTTGACCACCGCCTCGGTGCTCTCGGCCTGCGGGTCGGGCGGTCACGGTCTGGTGATCAGCTTCTACACGCCGGCCACCGACGCAGCGACGTTCACCGCCGTCGCCCAACGGTGTTCGGAACAGGCCGCCGGCCGGTACCGCATTGAGCATGTGAGCCTGGCCAGATCGCCCGACCAGCAACGGCTGCAACTTGCCAGGCGACTGACCGGGCACGACGACACCCTGGACGTGATGGCGCTGGACGTGGTGTGGACCGCCGAGTTCGCCGAAGCGGGGTGGGCGCTGCCGCTGTCCGACGATCCGACGGGACTGACCGAGTCCGACGCCACCGCCGATACCCTGCCGGGTCCGCTGAAGACGGCGACCTGGAATCATCGCGTCTACGGTGCCCCCGTCACCACCAACACCCAATTGCTTTGGTACCGAACGGATCTGGTGCGTCAACCGCCGCGCGACTGGGCTGCCATGGTGGCGGAGGCGGGCCGCTTGCAGGCCTCGGGTGAGCCCAGCTGGATCGCCGTGCAGGCCAACGAGGCCGAGGGGCTGGTGGTCTGGTTCAACACCCTGCTGGTCAGCGCGGGCGGGCAGGTGCTCTCCGAAGACGGCAAGCGCGTCACCCTGACCGACACCCCCGAACACCGCGCCGCGACGGTGAGCGCGCTGCAGATCCTGAAGGCGGTGGCCACCGCGCCGGGGGCAGACCCGTCGATCACCCGCAGCGACGAGGGCGCGGCGCGGCTGGCTGTCGAACAGGGCAAGGCGGCGCTGGAGGTCAACTGGCCCTACGTCTTTGCCTCGATGCTGGAGAACGCGGTGAAAGGCGGTGTGGCGTTCCTGCCGCTGAACCGTGACCCCGCCCTGTCCGGCAGCGTCAACGGAGCCGGTACGTTCACGCCGAGCGACGAGCAGTTCAACCTGGCCTACGCGGCCAGTCAGCGGGTGTTCGGTTTCGCGCCCTACCCCGGGGTGGCGGCCGGCCAACCGGCCAAAGTCACGATCGGCGGGCTGAATCTGGCGGTGGCCAGCACCACCGGGCACCGGCGTGAAGCGTTCGAAGCAGTCCGCTGCATACGCAACCTGCAGAACCAGAAGTACATCGCGATCGAAGGCGGACTGCCTCCGGTACGGACCTCGCTGTATTCCGATCCGCAGTTCCAGGCTAAGTACCCGATGTACGGCATCATCCGCCAGCAACTCACCGATGCCGCGGTGCGCCCCGCTACTCCGGTGTACCAAGCGGTGTCGATCCGATTGGCTTCGGTGCTGAGTCCGATCACGGCGATCGACCCGGAACGCACGGCCGACGAACTCGTCGTGCAGGTGCAGAAGGCGATCGACGGCAAAGGGTTGCTGCCGTGAACGGCGACCATGCAGCGCGAAGCGATGAGGAACGGCGCCATGTCGTCTGAACGGCGGCTCGCGTACCTGCTCGTCGCACCCGCGGTGACCCTGATGCTCGCGGTGACCGCCTACCCCATCGGTTATGCGATATGGCTGAGCCTGCAGCGCAACAACCTGGCCACTCCCGAGGACACCGCGTTCGTCGGACTGGGCAATTACCAGACGATCCTGACCGACCGGTACTGGTGGACCGCACTGGCCGTGACGCTGGCGATCACCGTCGTCTCGGTGACGCTGGAATTCGTGCTCGGGCTGTCCCTGGCGCTGGTGATGCATCGCACCCTGATCGGCAGGGGACTGGTACGCACCGCGGTGCTGATCCCGTACGGCATCGTCACGGTCGTCGCGTCCTACAGCTGGTACTACGCCTGGACGCCGGGCACCGGTTACCTCGCCAATCTGCTACCTGGCGGGAGTGCGCCACTGACGCAACAGATTCCGTCGCTCGGTGTGGTGGTGATCGCTGAGGTGTGGAAGACGACCCCGTTCATGGCGCTGCTATTGCTGGCCGGATTGGCGCTGGTGCCCGAGGACCTGTTGAAGGCGGCACAGGTCGACGGCGCGGATGCCTGGCGGCGGCTGACCAGGATCACCCTGCCGATCATCAAGCCCGCGGTGGTGGTGGCGGTGCTGTTCCGGACGCTGGACGCGTTCCGGATCTTCGACAACATCTACGTGCTGACCGCCGGCGCCAACAACACCGGGTCGGTGTCGATCCTGGGCTACGACAATCTGTTCAAGGGCTTCAACCTCGGCCTGGGCTCGGCGATCAGCGTGCTGATCTTCCTGTGCGTGGGCATCATTGCGCTGGTTTTCATCAAGCTGTTCGGCGCATCGGCTCCGGGGAGCGACCTAGATGTCCGGTGACCCCGTCAAGCGCGCGACGTTCTGGGTCGTGATCGACATGCTGGTGGTCGGCTATGCCTTGCTGCCGGTGCTGTGGATCCTTAGCCTGTCGCTCAAGCCGACGTCAATGGTCAAGGACGGCAAGCTGATTCCGTCATCGGTGACGCTGGACAACTATCGCGGCATCTTCCGTGGTGATTTCTTTTCCTCGGCGCTGGTCAATTCGATCGGCATCGGGTTGACCACCACCGTGATCGCGGTGGTGCTGGGCGCGATGGCGGCCTATGCGGTGGCCCGGTTGAGTTTCCCGGGTAAGCGCGCCCTGATCGGAATGACGCTGCTGATCACGATGTTTCCCGCGATCTCGCTGGTGACGCCGCTGTTCGATATCGAACGCGCCGTCGGGTTGTTCGACACCTGGCCCGGGCTGATCCTGCCCTACATCACCTTCGCTTTGCCGCTGGCGATCTATACGCTGTCGGCGTTCTTTCGCGAGATCCCCTGGGACCTGGAGAAAGCGGCCAAGATGGATGGCGCCACGCCTGCCCAGGCGTTCGTCAAGGTGATCGTCCCGCTGGCGGCCCCGGGCTTGGTGACGGCGGCCATCCTGGTGTTCATCTTCGCCTGGAACGACCTGCTGCTCGCCTTGTCGCTCACGGCCACCCGGGCAGCGATTACGGCGCCGGTCGCGATCGCGAACTTCACCGGCAGCTCCCAATTCGAAGAGCCGACCGGGTCGATCGCCGCGGGTGCGATCGTGATCACGATTCCGATCATTGTCTTCGTTCTCATATTCCAACGACGCATTGTTGCCGGGTTGACCTCCGGCGCTGTGAAGGGATAGCGCGATGGCCGAGATTGTGCTGGAACACGTCAACAAGAGTTACGCCGACGGGCATACCGCGGTGCGTGATCTGAGCATCACCATCGCCGACGGCGAGTTCCTGATTCTGGTCGGGCCGTCCGGCTGTGGGAAGACCACCACACTGAACATGATTGCCGGACTGGAAAATATCACCTCGGGTGAGTTGCGCATCGGCGGTGAACGGGTCAACGAGAAAGCGCCCAAGGACCGCGACATCGCCATGGTGTTCCAGTCCTATGCGCTGTATCCGCACATGACGGTCCGGCAGAACATCGCGTTCCCACTGACGCTGGCGAAGATGAAGAAGGCCGATATCGCGCAGAAGGTCGAGGAGACGGCCCGGATCCTGGACCTGACAGACCTGTTGGACCGTCGCCCCTCGCAGTTGTCGGGCGGTCAGCGCCAGCGGGTGGCGATGGGCCGGGCGATTGTGCGCCAGCCCAAGGCTTTTCTGATGGACGAGCCGCTGTCCAACCTGGACGCCAAGCTGCGGGTACAGATGCGCGGCGAGATCGCGCGCCTGCAGAAGAGGCTGGGCACCACCACCGTCTACGTGACCCACGACCAGACCGAGGCCATGACGCTGGGGGATCGGGTGGTGGTGATGCATGGCGGTATCGCACAGCAGATCGGCACGCCCACCGAGCTTTACGAGCGGCCCGCGAATCTGTTCGTGGCCGGCTTCATCGGTTCACCGGCGATGAACTTCTTCCCGGCCACGCTGACGTCGTTCGGATTGAGGCTGTCGTTCGGGGAGGTGACGTTGACGCCGGAGGTGCAGCAGGTGATCGCCGGACACCCCGAACCGGAGAACGTCATCGTGGGATTGCGTCCCGAGCATATCCACGACGCGGCGCTGATCGACGGCTACCAGCGGATCGGCTCGCTGACCTTCGAGGTCACCGTCGACCTGGTCGAGTCGCTGGGCTCCGACAAGTACGTGTACTTCACCACCGCGGGTCCGCAGGTGCATTCGGCCCGGCTGGACGAGGTGGCCGCCGAATCGGAAGTACATGAGAACCGTTTTGTGGCAAGGGTTCCCGCCGAGTCGAAAGCGGCGACCGGGCAACCGATCGAGTTGGCGTTCGATCCCGGCAAACTCGCTGTGTTCGACGCCGACTCCGGTGTGAACCTGACGGTGCCGGCCGCGCAGTGATTCTCGACGACGTCCGCGCCCACCTGCGCGACCACTTCGGCGCCCAGCCCGATTCGGCGAGCGTGACCTTCCTTGGTGCGGAGCCGATCGAGGTGCTGCGTTTCCGGGATCAGCCGGTGGTGCACTATGTTTCGCTGGGCTGCTCGCGCTACCCGATGACCGACCCGACCGAGATGATCACCGACCACCTACGCGGCCCGCGCGCCGAAGTGGTTCTGGCCCTGCGTGACCCCGGTCCGATCAAGGGGCTGGTACGCACCATGGCGATCCTGGCCGCCACGCCGGCGGTGGACGGTCTGGTGCTGGTGCCCGATGCGCTGATCGACCTGGGGGCGCCGTTGTGGCAGCCTGCTCCGTTCACCGCGGTGTTGCTGGGGCACAGCGACGTTCCCGATCTGGCGCTGGAGCCGCCGCGCGAGCCGGTGCAGTTCCTGTCCGCCACACCCATCACGGCCAACGAAGCGGCCTGGGTCCGGCTCAAAGGCGCCGCCGCCATGCGCGAGGCCTGGCGGAATGATGGAGTGGACGTGCTGGACCCGAATCGTCCTGCGGCGCAGCCCAGTTGAGCGGGCGCACCGTCGAGTGTGAATCGCGCGACGCGACATGCCGCCGGAGCGTCGGGTAATTCACGGTCGCGACGGGCGGCGGGACGGGCGAGAGCCGCTAAAGCCAGTCGCGGCGGCGGAAACTGAAGTAGAGGGCCACACAGATCACCACCATGGCGGCGACCACAGTGGGGTAGCCCCACCGTGAGTCGAGTTCGGGCATGAAGTGGAAGTTCATGCCGTAGATCCCAGCGACCATGGTGGGCACGGCGACGATACCGGCCCAGGCCGAGATCTTGCGCATGTCCATGTTCTGCTGCATCCCGACCCGGGCGAGCGCGGCCTGCACCAAGGAGTTGAGCATGTCGTCGTAGCTGGCGATCTGTTCAGCGGCCTGGGTCTGGTGGTCGGCGACGTCGCGCAGGTAGCGGCGCACTTCCTTGTTGATCAGGTCCTTATTCTCGACCTGCATGCGCTGGAAGGCATTCGAGAGCGGCGCCACACACCGGCGCAACTCCACGACTTCGCGCTTGAGCAGGTAGATCGGCTCGACGTCGATCTTCTTGCCCGGCGCAAAGGCGACCACCTCGATGGCGTCCACGTCGTCTTCCATCAGGCTGGTGACGCCCAGGTAGTGGTCCACCACGTAGTCGGCGATCGCGTGCATCACCGCATACGGGCCCAGTCGCAGATGCTCGGGGTTGCAATCCATCCGCTTACGGACCTCGTGCAGGCCGCCATGCTCGCCGTGACGGACGGTCACCACGAAGTCGGCGCCGATGAAGATCATGATCTCCCCGGTTTCGACGATCTCGCGGGCCAGCACCACCGACTCGTGCGGCACATAGTTCACGGTCTTGAGCACCAGGAACAGGGAATCGTCGTAGCGCTCGAGCTTGGGGCGCTGGTGGGCGACCACGGCGTCCTCGACGGCCAACGGGTGCAAACCGTACGCATCGGCCACCTCTTGCATCTGCGCTTGGTCCGGCTCGTGCAGCCCGATCCAGGCGAAAGCCTCCTGACCGTCCTGCTCGAGGTCGCGGACCTTCGCCAGCGCGTCAGCGGGGGTGAACTTTCCGGGCAGCCGGCGTCCGTCGACGTAGACGCCGCAGTCGACCAACGTCTGGGCCGGCGGATTGGGGACCGGATGCACATGCTGCTGGCGAGTTCGCGCGACGGGGCGGAGAGCTTCGGGCAATGCGTCAAACCCTGGGAACACATCCACCTCCAATCACGGCGCCGGTCTGTAGGCGGTGGTCATCGTACGCGCCCGGGCCGAACAAAAAGAGACGTAACGGTGCTGTCAGCAGCTACTTCCCAGCTGCCCGGCGGACCGGCGATTTCGCAGAGGCGGCGGTGCGCTAGTTTCGACCCGAACCAGTCTTACTCAAAGGAGCAGAACCGACGTGAGCGCAAGTCCTCTCAAGGTCGCCGTCACCGGTGCCGCCGGGCAGATCGGCTACAGCCTGTTGTTCCGCCTGGCCAGCGGCTCGCTGCTGGGCCCGGACCGTCCGATCGAGCTGCGGCTGCTGGAGATCGAGCCGGCACTCAAGGCGCTCGAGGGCGTGGTGATGGAACTGGACGACTGCGCGTTCCCGCTGCTGGCCGGCGTGGAGATCGGCGCTGACGCCAACAAGATCTTCGACGGCGTGAACCTCGCTCTGCTGGTCGGCGCGCGGCCGCGTGGCCCGGGCATGGAGCGCGGCGACCTGCTGGAGGCCAACGGCGCGATCTTCACCGCCCAGGGCAAGGCGCTGAACTCGGTGGCCGCCGACGACGTGCGCATCGGCGTCACCGGCAACCCGGCCAACACCAACGCGCTGATCGCGATGACCAACGCCCCCGACATCCCCAACGAGCGGTTCTCCGCGCTGACCCGGCTGGACCACAACCGGGCCATCTCGCAGCTGGCCCGCAAGACCGGGGCCAAGGTCACCGACATCAAGAAGATGACGATCTGGGGCAACCACTCGGCCACCCAGTACCCGGACATCTTCCACGCCGAGGTGGGCGGCAAGAACGCCGCCGAGGTCGTCAACGACCAGGACTGGATCGAGAACGACTTCATCCCGACCGTCGCCAAGCGCGGCGCGGCCATCATCGACGCCCGCGGCGCCTCCTCGGCCGCCTCGGCAGCCTCGGCCACCGTCGACGCGGCCCGCTCGTGGTTGCAGGGCACCCCGGACGGCGACTGGGTGTCGATGGCCGTGATCTCCGACGGCTCCTACGGCGTGCCCGAAGGCCTGATTTCGTCGTTCCCGGTCACCACCAAGGACGGCAACTGGTCGATCGTGCAGGGCCTGGAGATCGACGACTTCTCCCGTGCCCGGATCGATAAGTCCACCGCGGAGCTGGCCGACGAGCGCAGCGCCGTGACGGAGCTGAAGCTGATCTGAGTCCGCGCGGATTGCCGCGAAGAGACGCAAAATCGCCTGGGAGCGCCAGCTCCCAGGCGATTTTGCGTCTGCTCGCGCAGCTAGCTGCCGCGGCCGGAAATGGGATTTCCATGCCCGTTCCGATAGCGATTCTGGATTGATAGCCGGGCTGAGTAGTCTGAGTGCCGTGTCCGAAACCCTCGAGAGCTCCCAAGTCATCGTCACGGACGACGAAATCTTCGTGGCACACGAAGGCGGCAAGCTTTCGGTAGGCCTGACCTCTCCGCTCGACACCCAGCGCGCGCTGTCGATCGCCTATACCCCGGGCGTGGCACAGGTGAGCCGTGCGATCGCCACGGACCGCACCCTGGCTGCGCGCTACACCTGGGCCAACCGGCTGGTCGCCGTGGTGAGCGATGGGACCGCCGTACTCGGCCTCGGTGACATCGGCCCGGAGGCGTCGTTGCCGGTGATGGAAGGCAAGTGCGCGCTGTTCAAGGAGTACGGCGGGCTGAACGCCATCCCGATCGTGCTGGACACCAAGGATCCCGACGAGATCGTCGAAACCCTGGTGCGGCTGCGGCCGACGTTCGGCGCCGTCAACCTGGAGGACATCTCGGCGCCGCGCTGTTTCGAGATCGAGCGGCGGGTCATCGAGGCGCTGGACTGCCCGGTGATGCACGACGACCAGCACGGCACCGCGGTGGTCTCCCTGGCGGCGATGATGGGCGCCACCAAGGTGCTGGGCCGGGACATGACCTCGCTGCGGGTGGTGGTCTCCGGCGCCGGAGCCGCCGGCGTGGCCTGCACCAATCTTCTTCTGGCAAGCGGGGTTTCGGATATCACCGTGCTGGACTCGCGCGGCATCGTGCACAACGGCCGTGACGACATGAACAGCGTCAAGGTGGACCTGGCCCGGCGCACCAACCCGAGCGGTCGCACCGGTGGGATGGTCGAGGCGCTCGACGGCGCCGACGTCTTCCTCGGGGTGTCCGGCGGACTGGTCCCCGAGCAGCTGATCGCGACCATGGCACCCGACGGAATCGTGTTCGCGCTGTCCAACCCGGACCCCGAGATCCATCCCGACGTCGCGGCCAAGTACGCGGCAGTCGTGGCCACCGGGCGCAGCGACTTCCCGAACCAGATCAACAACGTGCTGGCGTTCCCCGGCATCTTCCGCGGCGCGCTGGACGTCGGGGCGCGCCGCATCACCGAGAAGATGATGGTGGCCGCGGCCGAGGCGATCTATTCGGTGGCCAGCGAAGACCTCGCCGTCGACCGGATCGTGCCGAGCCCGCTGGACCGGCGCGTCGGAGAAGCCGTGGCTACCGCCGTGGCGCTGGCCGCAGAAGACTCCCACTGGGTGTGAGCATCGGCAGGCTGGCCGCGCTGCTGCTCGGCCTGGTGCTGATCGTCGCCGGGTGTTCGGGCCAAGACGGCCGCCGGCACCCGGATCTGGCGGTCGGATCCGCTCTGGACGGGGATTCGAAGTTACTTGCCGCACTGTATGTTTCGGCCTTGCGGTCGTACGGGTTTCCGTCGCACGCCGAGGCGGCCGCGGACCCGATGGCCAAACTGGACTCCGGTGCGTTCACGGTCGTTCCCGGCTACACCGGCCGGGTGCTGCGTCAGTTGCAGCCGGGTGCCTCCGAGCTGGCCGACAAGCAGGTGTACCAAGCCATGAACGCCGCGCTGCCCGAAGGCGTGGCCGCCGGTGATTACGCCACCGCTGCCGAGGACAAGCCGACGTTGATCGTGACGCCCGCGACCTCAGCGGCCTGGGGCGGTAGCGATCTGACCCTGCTGCTCACGCACTGCGACGGACTGGCGGTCGGTGCGGTCACCGGACGGCCGGCACCTTCGCCGGTGGGCTCGTGCAAGCTGCCCGCCCCGCGCGAATTCCCGGACGGCACAACGATGTTCGCCGCACTACGGGCCGGCGAACTGACCGTGGCGTGGGCAACCTCGGCCGACCCCGGCATTCCGCCGGACCTGATCGCGTTGGCTGACAGCAGCAAAGATTCATTGGTCCAGGCCGAGAACGTGGTGCCGCTGTACCGGCGCAACGCGTTGAGTACCCGACAGTTGTTGGCAGTCAACGAGATTGCCGGGGTGCTCGACACCGCCGCGCTGGCCGACCTGCGCCGCAAGGTCGCTGCCGGGGCCGACCCGCAGGTGGTGGCCGACGGGTGGTTGGGCGAGCACCCGCTGGGACGCTAGCTGGGGATGATGCGGCCGGTGACCAGTTCGACGATCCGCTGGTAACCCGAGCCGGTCACCCGCACCATCATGTCCAGCGCGACGGCGTCGGGACCGACGAGCACCCGCGCCTTGTTCTTGCGTACCGCGTTGAGGATGATCTTGGCGGCCTTGCGCGGGCTGGTATTGGCCAGCCGCTTGTCGAACAACTGGGCCAGCTCGTCGCGGTCGAGCCCTTCGGCCACGGTGGCGTTGCGGGCGATCGCGGTCTTAATGCCGCCGGGGTGCACGGTGGTGACGCCGACGCGGTGGCCGCTCTGGCGCATCTCCTGGCGCAGTGCCTCGGTGTAGCCGCGGACCGCGAACTTGGCTGCGTTGTAGGCGGAATAGCCGGGTACCGAGAACAGGCCGAACACGCTGGAGATGTTGATGACGTGCCCGTCGCCGGAGGCGATCAGGTGCGGCAGGAACGCCTTGGTGCCGTTCACCACACCCCAGAAGTCGACATCCATCACCCGCTCGATGTCCTTGAACTGCTCGACTTCCACGCTGCCGGTGTGCCCGATGCCGGCGTTGTTGTAGATCTGGTTGACCTTGCCGAAGTGCTCTTTGACCTCGTCGGCATACAGCAGGAAGCTCTCGCGCTCAGTGACGTTGAGCCGGTCGGCCTTGACCTGCACGCCGATCGCCTTGAGCTGCTCCTCGGTGTCGGCCAGTCCCTCGGTGTCGATGTCGCTGATCGCCAGGCTGGCACCGGAGCGGCCCAGTTCGACGGCCAGCGCCTGCCCAATTCCCGACCCCGCGCCGGTTACCACGGCGACCTTGCCCGCGAACCCCTCCATGAGCACCCTCCCTTGTCCGAAGCTCCGCGTCGAGATTAGCCGGTACCGGTGGTCCGAGGTATCAGTGGGTGCCACGAGTCAGAGTTCCGAAAGTCGGACGTAAAGGCTCTAAACCTCGCCCTCCCTTGCCTCGCGCACGCCTGAACCGCCGCAGAGTGCGTCCCTCCGAAGCACGGGTCGCGCGCAGGTCTGCGGTATCGTCGTCGACGATCGCAGGAGCCTGACGAGCACGAATGCAACGGGTGAAGCACTGTGAAAGTAGGCGAGCCGCTGCCGTTCGGGACGGTGACGTGGCTACTGGCCGAGGCGGCGGACTCGACCCGGCTATGGCGCACGGATGCGCAGGCCATGAACTCCGCCGTGGCCCGTCTCGATCACGCCGTGTGCGACGTGATCGACACCTACGGGGACGTGCGGCGTCTGGAGCAGGGCGAGGCCGGACGGTTGATCCTCGCGTTTGCCCGCCCCTCCGACGCCGTGGCCGCCGCGCTCGACTTGCAGCGAGCGCCGCTGAGCCCCATCGAGTTGCGCATCGCGCTGCACACCGCCGAGGTTCGGGCGCGTGGCGGCACCAACGATGCCGGTCTCACGGTGGACAAGACGGCACGTCTGCGTGATCTGGCCCATGGTGGCCAGACGGTGATGTCGGCCGCCACGGAAAGCCTGATCCTCGATCGCCTTCCGGCCGGTGCGTGGTTGACCGACCTGGGAACCCACCGGCTGCGCGACATACCGCGTGCGGAGCGCGTGGTGCAGTTGAGTCATCCGGACGTGCGTGTCGAGTTCCCGCCGCTGCGCAGCTTCGGTGACGCTGTTGCACGCTGGCTTCCTACCCCGTTGACGAGCTTTGTCGGACGCGGCGCGCAGATCGAGCAGATCCGCGGGTTGTTGGCCGGCAACCGGCTGGTGACGCTCACCGGCACCGGCGGCGTCGGCAAGTCGCGGCTCGCGGCGGAGGTGGCGGCGCAGCTGGCTGGAGAGTTCAGCGCTGCCTGGTACGTGGATTTGGCCCCGGTCAGCGAGCCGGAGCTGGCCGCAATCGCGGTTGCGCGGGCACTCGGGCTTCATGACCAGCCGGGCAGTCCCACCTTGGACAGCGCGCTGCGTTACCTCGCCGACAGTGACGCGTTGCTGGTGTTGGACAACTGTGAGCACCTGCTCGATGCGGTTGCCGCAGTGGCGATTGCGTTTCTGGACGGCTGCCCGGAGGTGCGTTTGCTGGCCACCAGCCGTGAGCCGCTGCGGATCGCCGGAGAGGTGAACTGGCGCGTCCCGCCGCTGTCGCTGGCCGATGAAGCGGTCGAATTGTTCAACGACCGGGCACGGCGAGCCCGGCCGGATTTTCGCCTTACCGAGGACGAGGCTGCCACGGTGGCCAGAATCTGCGCGGGCCTGGACGGTGTGCCACTGGCCATCGAGCTGGCGGCGGCACGGGTGCGGGCGCTCACCCTCGACGAGATCGCCGACGGGCTGAGTGACCGGTTCCGGTTGCTGACAGGCAGTGCACGCACCTCGGCTCCCCGGCAACAGACGCTGTGGGCCTCGGTGGACTGGTCCTATCGGCTGCTGACCGGGCCCGAACAGACGCTGTTCCGTCGCATCGGTGTCTTCGTGGGTTGCTTCAGCCTCGACGCTGCGCAGGCGGTGGCGGGGGACTTTCAGCGGCACCAGGTCCTCGACGGGCTGACGCTGCTGGTCGACAAATCGCTGGTCGTGGCCGAAGACAAGGGCGGGCGGACGTGCTTTCGCCTGCTGGAAACGGTCCGTCACTACGCGCTGGAGAAGCTGGCCGAATCCGGCGAGCTGGACCGGGTGCGGCAACGGCACCGGGACTACTACGTGGCGATGGCCGCCTCGTTGGAGGACCCGGCGCAACCGGACTACTCACGTCGCGTCGTCCGGGCGGAGATCGAACTCGGCAACCTGCGGGCGGCTTTCTTGTGGAGCAGCGAGCGTGCCGAGTTCGACGTGGCCCTGACGCTCGCGTCGTCGCTGCTGCCGGTGTGGATCGAGCGCGGCCGCGTCGGGGAGGGACGCGCCTGGTTCGGCAGCGTCTTCGGGTCTCCGCGGTGGACACAGCAGCAGGTCTCCGCCGCCGTGCAAGCCCGGGCGTTGGCCGACAAGGCGCTGCTCGACGTCTTTGTCGACGTGGGGTCGGGCATGGAGCAGGCCGAGCTCGCGCTGCAGATCGCGCGCAAGCTCGGCAACCCGGGTCTGCAGTGCTGGGCGCTCACCGTCCACGGCTTGATCACGATGGTCGTGGTCAGCGCCGAGCAGGCGGCGACGTTCTTCGCCGAGGCGATCGATCTCGCTCGGGGAGTGCGGGATCGCTGGCGGTTGAGTCAGATTCTCACGCTGCAAGCCGTCGACGCGCTCCTGGCGGGTTGCCCCGTTGCTGCCGGGGAAGCGGGGAGCGAGGGGCTCGATCTCGCCGACGAGATCGGGTACCGAACCGCGTCGATGTGGTGTCGCTGGTGCCTGGCGTTCGCGCTGATGATGCGGGGGGAGCTGGCCGTTGCCGTCGAACAATTCACCGCTCTGGTCGACGAAGCAGAGGCATCTCACGAGGTCATGCACCGGGCCAACGGCCTGCAGGGCCTGACCTACGCGCTGGCACACCAAGGGAAGCTCAAAGAAGCGCTCGCCGCCGCAGATGGCGCGCTGGAGGCGGCAAAACTGGGCGGCTACTACGCCGGTATGGGCTATTCGGCGCTGGCGCGGGCGGCGCTGGCGGCCGGAGACGTTGAAACAGCCAAAGCCGCCAGTGAGGAATCGTCCCGGAATCTCGCCTTGGCCGTCCCGCGGACGGCCGCGGCACGGAGTTCCATCCACGCACAGGTTGCCCTGGCCAGCGGTGATCTCGAAACGGCGCGCCGCTGGAGCGACCATGCGGTGCAGGTCACCAGTGGCCGGCACCTGGTGGTCGCGTTGCTCACGCGCGCACGGGTCGCGATGGCTGAAGGCAGGCGTGAACAGGCCGAGCGTGACGCCTACGACGCACTCGCCTCCGCCGAAGACAGCGGGGCGCACCTGGACGTTCCCGAGATCTTCGAATGCCTCGCCATCTTGAGCTGCGATTCCGGTGCTCATGTCCAGGCGGCGCGACTGTTCGGGATGGCAGAGACTGCGCGGCAGCGTCAGGGTTCGGTCAGGTTCGTCATTGACCAGGCCGCCTACGACATCGCCGTCCAGACCGTGCGCGATGCGTTAAGTCAACCGGAGTTCGACGGGGCCTGGGCCGAGGGGGCGTCGATGTCGAGCGAGGACGCGATCGGCTACGGACAGCGCGGGCAGACCGGCCGTAAACGGCCGGCCGCCGGTTGGGACGCACTCACCCCTTCGGAGCGTGACGTCGCGCGGCTGGTTACCGAGGGACTGTCCAACAAAGACGTGGGCACCCGGCTGTTCATCTCGCCGCGGACGGTGCAGACGCACCTGACTCACATCTATGCCAAGCTCGGCATCGCGTCGCGTGTTCAGCTCGTGCAGCAGGCGGTCAACCACGGGGCGTGACGTCCCCGAAAGCGGGCCCCCCCACGCGCCGCTACGCGAACGCGGTGTCGATGATCTCCTGCTGCTCCACAGCATGCACCTTCGATGAGCCCGACGACGGCGCCGACATCGCCCGCCGCGAGATCCGCTTGATCCCGCTGAGCCGCTCCGGCAGCACCTCCGGCAGGGTCAGCCCCAGCGACGGCCAGGCGCCCTGGTTGGCCGGCTCCTCCTGCACCCAGAAGTACTGCTTGACGTTGGGGTACCGGTTCAGCGTCTCGTCGAGCCGGCGTCGCGGCAGTGGGGCGAGCTGCTCGAGACGCACGATCGCCACGTCGTCGCGCTTGTCCTTGGCCTTGCGGGCGGCCAGCTCGTAATAGAGCTTGCCGCTGGTCATCAGGATCCGGCTGACCTTGCTCCGGTCGCCGTCGCCTTCGTCGTAAGTCGGTTCCTCGATCACCGAGCGGAACTTCATCTCGGTGAACTCCTTGATGTCGCTGACCGCGGCCTTGTTGCGCAACATCGACTTCGGCGTGAACACGATCAGCGGCCGCTTGACACCGTCCAGGGCGTGGCGGCGCAGCAGGTGGAAGTAGTTGGCCGGGGTCGACGGCATGGCGATCGTCATCGAACCCTCCGCCCACAACTGCAGGAAGCGTTCGATGCGCCCCGAGGTGTGGTCGGGACCCTGGCCCTCGTGCCCGTGCGGCAGCAGCAGCACCACCGTCGACAACTGGCCCCACTTCGCTTCACCGGAGCTGATGAACTCGTCGATGATGGACTGGGCGCCGTTGACGAAGTCGCCGAACTGCGCCTCCCACAGCACCACGGCGTCCGGGTTGCCCACGGTGTAGCCGTATTCGAAGCCCACCGCGGCGTACTCCGACAGCGGCGAGTCGTAGACCAGGAACTTGCCGCCGGTGGGGGTGCCGTCCTTGTTCACCGCCAGCAGCTGCAGCGGGGTGAACTCCGCGCCGTTGCTGCGATCGATGATCACCGAGTGCCGCTGGGAGAAGGTGCCGCGGCGGGTGTCCTGGCCGGAGAACCGCACCAGCTTGCCCTCGGCCACCAGCGAACCGAGTGCCAGTAGCTCGCCGAAGGCCCAGTCGATCTTGCCCTCGTAGGCCATCTCGCGGCGCTTGTCCAGCACCGGCTGCACCCGCGGATGCGCGGTGAAACCTTCGGGCAGCGCCTTGAACGCGTCGCCGATGCGGGCCAGCAGCGCCTTGTCCACCGAGGTGTCCAGGCCGGCCGGAATCATCTGCAGCGACTCGACCGATTCGCTGGGCTGGGCGCCGTGCTTCTCCAGCTCCTTGACCTCGTTGAACACCCGTTCCAGCTGACCCTGGTAGTCGCGCAGCGCGTCCTCGGCCTCTTTGAGCGAGATGTCGCCACGGCCGATCAGGGCTTCGGTGTAGCTCTTGCGCACGCCGCGCTTGTTGTCGACGACGTCGTACATGTACGGGTTGGTCATCGACGGGTCGTCGCCCTCGTTGTGACCGCGCCGCCGGTAGCAGAGCATGTCGATGATGACGTCCTTGTGGAACCGCTGCCGGAAGTCGACGGCCAGCTGGGCCACCCACACGCACGCCTCCGGGTCGTCGCCGTTGACGTGGAAGATCGGCGCGCCGATCATCTTGGCGACGTCGGTGCAGTACTCGCTGGACCGCGAGTACTCCGGTGCGGTGGTGAATCCGATCTGGTTGTTGACGATGATGTGGATGGTGCCGCCGACCCGGTAGCCGGGCAGGTGCGCCAGGTTCAGCGTCTCGGCCACGACACCCTGGCCGGCGAACGCCGCATCGCCGTGCAGCATCATCGGCACCACCGAGAAGGCCTTCTCGCCCTCGCTGTCGGTGTCGCCGTGGTTGAGCAGGTCCTGCTTGGCGCGCACCAGACCTTCCAGCACCGGGTCGACGGCTTCCAGGTGGGACGGATTGGCCGTCAGCGACACCTGAATGTCGTTGTCGCCGAACATCTGCAGGTACACGCCGGTGGCGCCCAGGTGGTACTTCACGTCACCGGAGCCGTGCGCCTGCGACGGGTTCAGGTTGCCCTCGAACTCGCTGAAGATCTGCGAGTACGGCTTGCCGACGATGTTGGCCAGCACGTTGAGCCGGCCGCGGTGCGGCATCCCGATAACCACCTCGTCCAGGCCGTGCTCGGCGCACTGGTCGATCGCGGCGTCCATCATCGGGATGACGCTTTCGGCGCCTTCGAGCGAGAAGCGCTTCTGGCCCACGTACTTGGTCTGCAGGAACGTCTCGAAGGCCTCGGCGGCGTTGAGCCGGCTCAGGATGTACTTCTGTTGTGCCACAGTCGGTTTGACGTGTTTGGTCTCGACCCGCTCTTCCAGCCAGCGCAGTTGCTCGGGGTCGAGGATGTGGGTGTACTCCACACCGATGTGGCGGCAGTACGCGTCGCGCAGCAGGCCCAGCACGTCGCGCAGTTTCTTGTACTCCGCACCGGCGAACCCGCTGACCTTGAACACCCGGTCGAGGTCCCACAGGGTCAGGCCGTGGGTCAGCACCTCGAGGTCGGGGTGGCTGCGGAACCGGGTCTTGTCCAGCCGCAGCGGGTCGGTGTCGGCCATCAGGTGGCCGCGGTTGCGGTACGCCGCGATCAGGTTCATCACGCGGGCGTTCTTGTCGACGATCGAGTCCGGGTTGTCGGTGCTCCAGCGCACCGGCAGGTACGGGATGCTCAGCTCGTGGAAGATCTCGTCCCAGAAGTCGTCCGAGAGCAGCATCTGGTGGATCGTCCGCAGGAAGTCGCCGGACTCGGCGCCCTGGATGATGCGGTGGTCATAGGTCGAGGTCAGCGTGATCAGCTTGCCGATGCCCAGTTCGGCGATGCGCTCCTCGCTGGCGCCCTGGAACTCGGCGGGGTATTCCATGGCACCGACGCCGATGATCGCGCCCTGGCCGGACATCAACCGCGGCACCGAGTGCACGGTGCCGATGGTGCCGGGGTTGGTCAGCGAAATCGTCACGCCGCCAAAGTCTTCGGCGGTGAGCTTGCCGTCGCGGGCCCGGCGCACGATGTCTTCGTAGGCCGAGACGAACTCGGCGAAGCGCAGTTCTTCGCAGCGCTTGATGCCGGCCACCACCAGGGCACGCTTGCCGTCCTTGCCCTGCAGGTCGATCGCCAGGCCCAGGTTGGTGTGCGCCGGGGTGACGGCGTTCGGCTTACCGTCGACCTCGGTGTAGTGCCGGTTCATGTTCGGGAACTGCTTGACCGCCTGCACCAGCGCATAGCCCAGCAGGTGGGTGAACGAGATCTTGCCGCCGCGGGTCCGCTTGAGCTGGTTGTTGATGACGATCCGGTTGTCGATCAGCAGCTTGGCCGGAATGGCCCGCACGCTGGTCGCCGTCGGCACCTCCAGCGACGCTGACATGTTCTTGACGACGGCCGCGGCCGCGCCGCGCAGCACCTGCACCTCGTCACCTTCGGCGGGCGGGGGAGGTGCGGCCTTCGGGGCTGCCGGGGCCGGCGCGGGTGCGCCGTTTCCGGATGCGCCGGCGGCGGTGGATTTGGCCGGCTTGACCGGCTCCGGGGCGGGCTTCGCCGGTGCTGCCGGCTTGGTTTCCGCGGGTGCGGCGGCCGCCGGCTTGGCCGGAGCTGCTGGCGCCGGCTTGGCGGGGGCGGGCTTGGCCTCGGCGGGCTTGGTCTTGGTGGCCGTGGGACCGTCCTGGCCCGCCTCGCCCGACGGCTCGGGGTTGTAGTCAACCAGGAACTCGTGCCAGCTCTCGTCGACCGAGGAGGGGTCGTCGCGGAACTTGCGGTACATCTCTTCGACCAGCCACTCGTTTTGCCCGAATGGAGAACTTATGTTGGCCACGGCCGCTGTTCGCCTCAATTCTTGTGTCCTGCAAGCGTTTTGGCGAACGCCTGCCACTCCTGGCGCCCCGGGTGGCGGGGCGCCTCACACCCCTCGGTGGTCGGTGAAGGGTACCGACCGTTTCTGACCCATAAAGGCTAGCGCTTTGCCCGCGATCCGCGAGAGAGACCAAGCGCTTTAGCCGGCATCCGGTTCAGCTGGCATCCCGGACGGGCGGCAGCACATGCAGGGTGACGGGCCACCGCTCCGGCGCCGGGCCGAAGGCCGAGCGTGAATTGCGGACCAGCTTCTTGCCCACCATCCGGTTGCCGATGGCGCCGATGATCGCTCCGATGCCGACGGGCAGCAGCTTGCCGAACATCAGGGCGCCCCGCTTGAGCGCGAACCGCTTGACGAAGCGCTTGAGCAGGCTGTTGTTCAGCTTCGATACGGCCGGCAGCGGCAGCGAGGCCATGCTCTCCGACACCCAGCCCCCGCTGGTCCGCCCGCCGCCGATCACCTGTGCCACGGCGGCCTTGCTGTTGTCGCCGACCAGCACGGCCAGCACCAGGGCGCGGCGCCGCTCCCGATGGTCGAGAGGGATGCCGTACACCGTGGCCAGCGCCAGCACCAGCAGCGCGGTGGCTTCCAGGAACACCGCGGTCTCGCCGGCCGCTGCCGACAGCGCGGCGATGGTGCCGATTCCGGGCAACGTCGCGGCGGCACCCACCGCCGCGCCGCTGGCCGTCACCGCGGCCACGAAGCGCTTCTCCAGCTTGGTCACGATCTCGGCCGGGCTGGCGCCCGGGTGCGCGCGGCGCAGACGTGCCACATACGCCTCGGCGGCCGGGCCCTGGATGCGCGAACTGCGTTCGATGATCTGGGCCAATGCCCTGCTGGATGCCTTCGGCCGGCCTCCGGAACCTCCGTTTTCGGCTGCCTGCTGGTCCGGTACCGACTTGTTTCGTCGAGCGCTCATAGTGCCTCTCTTCGGGACGGCGTCTCTTCAGGCTAACGCGCGTCCCGCAAGATGAGTGCCGGGCAGAAAAGCTTCACATAATCCTGCCGTCGGCCCTGCTCCGCCGTGGCCGGAGAGCATGGCGGGTAACGCAGCGGGAATAATGCGGGCTGGACTTCGCGTGACCCGATGCGGGAGCCGAAACGAGGTGCGATTGATGAGCACGGCGACGAGCCGGGTGGCCGGGGACAGCCTTTCCGGAAGCCCCTGGGCGGCGCTGTGGGCGATGATGCTCGGCTTCTTCATGATCATGCTCGACTCGACGATCGTCGCGGTGGCCAATCCGACGATCATGACCGCGCTGCATATCGGATACGCCACGGTGGTCTGGGTGACCAGCGCCTACCTGCTGGGCTACGCGGTGGTGTTGCTGGTCGCCGGCCGACTGGGCGACCGGTACGGCCCCAAGAACCTCTATGTGATCGGCCTGGTGGTCTTCACCTTCGCATCGGTGTGGTGCGGACTTTCCGGCAGTGCGGCGATGTTGATCGCGGCCCGCGTGGTGCAGGGGGTGGGGGCCGGGCTGCTCACCCCGCAGACGCTGTCGATGCTGACCCGGATTTTCCCGGCGAACCACCGCGGCTCCGCGATGAGCATGTGGGGGGCCACGGCCGGTGTCGCCAGCCTGGTCGGCCCGCTGGCCGGGGGGACGCTGGTCGACGGCCTGGGCTGGCAGTGGATCTTCTTCGTCAATGTGCCGGTCGGCGTGGTCGCGCTGGCGCTGGCGATCTGGCTGATTCCGGTCCTGCCCTTCCGCACGCAGCGCTTCGACCTGATCGGCGTCGCGCTGTCCGGCGTGGGGATGTTCCTGCTGGTGTTCGGGCTGCAGGAAGGTGAATCGGCGGACTGGAAGCCGTGGATCTGGGCAGTGCTGGTCGCCGGCGTCGGGTTCATGACGGCATTCATCTACTGGCAGTCGGTCAACCGGCGGGCACCGCTGGTGCCGCTGAACATGTTCGCCGACCGGGACTTCAGCCTGTGCAACATCGGAGTGGCCATCATCTCGTTCGCGACGACCGCGATGATGCTGCCGCTCACCTTCTACGCCCAGTCGGTGTGCGGCTTGTCTCCGACGCGCTCTGCCCTGCTGATCGCGCCGGTGGCGATCAGCAGCGGCCTGCTCGCGCCGCTCGTCGGGCTCATCATCGACAGGGTGCACCCGGTGCCGGTGCTGGGTTTCGGGTTTTCGGCGCTGGCGATCTCGATGACGTGGCTCGCGATGGAGCTGGAGCCGGGCACCCCGGTCTGGCGGCTGGTGTTGCCGTTCGTCGGTATCGGGGTGGGCATGGCGTTCGTCTGGTCACCGCTGGCCGCCACCGCCACCCGAAATCTGCCGATCGAGCAGGCCGGCGCCGGCTCAGGCGTCTACAACGCGACCAGGCAGCTGGGCGCGGTGCTGGGCAGCGCGGGCATGGCCGCGTTCATGACGTGGCGGATCAACGCCGAGATGCCGGGGGGCGCGGGTGTATCGAACGGAGAGGAGGCGGCCCTGCAGCTGCCCTCTTTCGTGCGGGAGCCCTTTTCGGCTGCGATGTCACAGTCGATGCTGTTGCCTGCGTTCATCGCTCTGTTCGGGATCGTCGCGTCGCTGTTCCTGGTCGGCGCGGTGAGTTCGGCTCTGAGCCGGCGCGAAGTGGACGACCTGGCCGGCTACGCGCTGGCCGACGAGTCGGACGACGACCTGGACGACGACGACGGTTACGTCGAATACATCCTTCGCCGGGAGCCGGACTCTGCCTACGACGTCAACACCCAGCCGCTGGTCGCAGTTCCCCGCCGCAACGGCGCTTCCCGGGTTCGTGTGCGCCCGGGGGCCGAGTATTCGCCCCAGTCCGATCCCGACGACCCGGTCGCCGGCCGAGTCTGACCGTCACCGCCCGCCGGTGAGCGCCAGGAACGCGCCCAGGTCCACCAGGCCGGCCGGGGTTGCGGGCAGGTACTGCGTCAGCAACTCCGATCGCACGATCACCGCCGCGTACTGCGCCCGGCTGATCGCCACGTTGAGCCGGTTGCGGTTGAGCAGGAATGAGATGCCGCGCGGTACCTCGTCAATCGAGGACGCCGTCATGGAGATGAAGACGACCGGTGCCTGCCCGCCCTGAAATTTGTCGACGGTGCCGACCCGGACCCCCGGCAGACCGGCCTCCGAGAGCTGGTGACGGATCAGGGTCACCTGGGCGTTGTACGGCGCCAGCACCAGCACATCCGCGGCGGCCAGCGGCCGCGTGCCGTGCTCGTCGGTCCACGGGCGGCCTAGCATGCGCCTTATCTCGGCCACGATGGCGGCCGCCTCCTGCGGGCTGTCGATCGAATTGCCTTGGTGGCGAACAGGAAATACGTGCACGCCGGGCTCGTAGTCGGCCAGGCGTCGCGCGGTGGTGCGTTCGGCGTGCGATCGCAGCCGGCCTTCGTAGGACAACGCCGAGACCGCGGCGCACACATCCGGATGCATGCGGTAGGACAGGTCCAGGAAGTACCCGCGCTCGTCGGGCAGCGTCTGCTGTCCGTCGACGAGCCATTCCAGCGCGGAGATATCCACTTTCTCCGGGTGAGTGCCCTGACTGACCTGCGGCAGTTGCTGCGGATCGCCGAGCAGTAACAGGTTGGTGGCCGACGGCGCGACGGCGATGGTGTTGGCCAGGCAGAACTGGCCCGCCTCGTCGATCACCAGCAGGTCCAGGCAGCCCGGCTCTACCCGCTGCGCATTGGCGAAATCCCATGCGGTGCCGCCGATTACGCAGCCCGCATGGTCGGCGATGAAAGCCGGATACCGGCTGGCGTCGATTTCCTGCCAGCGCGCGGCGGCGTGATCGTTGCTCTTCTTGGCGACCACGGCGGGTTCCAGACCGGCGTCGATCACGCAGTCCAGCACGTTTTCCACCGCCGCGTGTGACTGCGCTACCACGCCGACACGCCAATGGTGTTCGGTGACCAGAGTCTTGATCACCCGGGCGGCGGTGTGTGTCTTGCCGGTACCGGGTGGACCGTGCACCGCCAGGTAGGACGAATCGAGGCTCAGCGTCGCGGCCGTGATGTCGGCGACGGAGTCGCCGCTGCGCGGCAGAGCGCCGGCCCCACGCGTGCGTGGCGGGCGCCGCAGCAGCAGGTCGGTCAGGGCTGTGCGGGGCAGGGTGGGCAGTGCGGTGGCGACGGCGTGCGCGGTCGACGCGATGGACTCGCGCATCGCGGTCGTCTTCACCGGCGGTCCGGGTGTCAGGGCGACGGGAACCTGGTCGAAGGTGTTGCCGTCCTTGCCCGTTCGTTCCAGGATCGTCACTGTGGCGGGCAGGCTGGGGTCGTCCACACCGATGACCTGGGCGCGCCCGGCGCCCCGGCGGTCGGGATCCTCAGCCATGCCGGCCGGAGCCGGCGGTTCGTAGAGCGCGAACATCTCTGGATTCAGATCACCCCGGGCCAGCTCTCCCTGCAGCTGCAGCCGGCGCTGTGGCTTGCGGGCCCGCGGCGGTGTGTGCCAGTCGGCGACCACGGAGGCGGACTCGACGACGAAAACGTCTGTGTTGTTCGACCATTCGTCGAGCGGGTAGTTCAGCCGGTCGAAGTGCGACCACCAGAACGGCTTGTCCTCGCGCTGGTGGTATCCCCGGGCGGCGGCGATCAGGGCGACCGCTGTCTGCTCAGGCGTGCGGTCGTCGGCAGCGGCGTCACCGGTGAACTTCGCCAATGTCACCGCCAGCTGGTCGTGGTCTTTGATGGTGTCCCGCCCGGTGACCGGCTGCACGCCGATCGGGGTGACGCCCGACTCCCAGGCCAGCATCAACAACCAGTCCCGGAGCTTGCGGGTGGACAGGCAGTCGTAGTGGTTGTACTCCTCGATCTCCTTGAGCACCGTCGCCGCCTCGTCCGTACGGCCGCCGGCCACCAGCTCGCAGTACCGTGCATAGCAGGTGATCGAGTCGGTGGCGGTGGTGACATCACCCGAACGCAACTGGGAGCCCATGTAGAGCGGCTCCAGGGCCTTCAGGCTGAGGCTTTCGGCGCCGACCCGAATGCTCTTGCGCACCAGGGGATACAGGTCCACGAGTACCCCGTTGCGCAACAGGTCGTCGACCTCGTCCTCGCCGACACCGTAGCGGCCGGCCAGGCGCAGTAACGCCGTCTTCTCGTAGGCCGCGTAGTGGTAGATGTGCATGTCGGGATAGCGCTTGCGGCGTTTGGCCACCAGCGCCAGGAACTGCTTCAGCGCCGCGCGCTCGTCGATGCGGTTGTGCGCCCACAGCGGACGGAACGTGCCGGCCGGCCCCGCTTCCAGGACGCCGAACAGGTACTCCAACCCCCACTGGTTGCCGTCGGTGGTCCACAGGGGGTCGCCTTCGAAGTCGAAGAAGAGGTCGCCCGGGTTCGGTTCCGGCAACAGTGCCAGCGGCTGCGGGTCGGCCACCTCGAACTGCGCGGTACCGCTATCGCGTTGCCGCATCTGCATTTTGGCCTGAGCGGTCAGCGTGCCGAGAGCTTGCGGGCTCAGGCCCGGGACCGGTCGATCGTGGTCGGCCAGCTCGCCGATGGTGGTGATGCCGGCGTCAATAAGCTTCTCGCGCTGGGTGACTCGCATGCCGGCGACCAGTAGCAGGTCCTCGACGGCGCGCAGCTGTTCGGTGCACAGGGGGCAGCGGAAGCAGGCCTGCACTCCGGAGTCCTCCCAGCGCACCGCGCGACCGGTGGCGTGATGCTCGTCCAGCAGCTGCTGCAGCTGTGCGCGCTGCGTCCGGTAGACCGGAATCAGGTCACTCAGGCGATAGCGGACCACCGTGCCGTCGCCGAGTTCCAGTTCGGCCTCAGGGGCTATCGCGACATCCGCCGCGCTGAGCGCGTCGGCGTATGCCGCCAGCTGCAACAGCGCGGTCACTTTGGGCGACCGGGCCAGCTTGGTGTCGGTGACGCGATACCGCTCGCCGTCGCGGACAAGGAAGTCGGCGAAACCGACGAACCGGCCGTCGAACATGGCTGCCTGATAGACGACCGGGGCGCCGGCGGCGATGGCGCGCCTGGTTGCCTCGGCTGCGGCCGTCAGGCCGGCGTGAGTGTAGGCGGGCCGGCCGATGACGGCGACCTCGTCGCCGAACTGAGCGCGCAGCCGGTCCAGCCGGCGGCGCTCGTGGTCGCCGCCGAGAACCGCCGTGCGGGCCAGCAATTCGTCCTCCACCGCCACGGCGGGGCCGCGGCCGAGTTTGGCGTCGAAATCGCGCAGCAGGGCGTACTCGCACCGCGCCGCGGACGCGAGATCCGATGCGCTGTAGACGATGGTGCCGGCCGAGACGAACACAGGTGCAACGGTAGGCGAGGGGTGTGACAGTGCGACGGCGGCAGGGGCCCGCCAGTCATAGCAACCGGCCGCCCCGCGGTCGAAGCGTTGAGGAATTTCCCGGCGCGTTAATTAATTCATTTTTAATTGAGCGCAAATATCCGCGAAACGAAATTCTCGGTTGGGTGGGCCATTTCGCCGGGGCACTGTCACCGTCGTCCCACACCCGACGGGTGGTGACGGTGGCGCCGCCAGCGGAGGCGGTACCGGCGGAGACGGCAAGATCTTCGCGCTGGGTGACAACACCTCCGCCTCCGGCGCAGCGGCGACCGGCGGTGCCGGCGGCAGTGGCATCAACGTCGGCGGCACTGGCGGCACGGGCGGTCTCGGCCACATCTCGGCGACGCTCCCTGCCGGGACCGCTCCATTCCCGTCAGCGAACAACACCATCGCCACCGGCGGCCACGGCGGCAACGGCACCGGTGTCCTCGGCGGGGCCGGTGGTGCGGCGAACATCGACGCCACCGTCCACCAGAACCTGGATGGAACGATCATCGTTGCTCCGAACGGCGCGAATCTCCCGTAGACCCCGGAATGACCTGCTGGAAAGGCTGGAAGGAGAGAGACGTGAGAGGCCCGCTTCGGCGGGCCTCTCTCGTTGTGCGGTGTCCTGCCGCGGGTCGTCGGACGGCTGGGTCGAGGGTGCTCGTCTGCCGTTGGCCGCTGGCACAAATCGTGTGATGCCCTAGGTGACTATTAACCCTGTTTAACTATTAATTTAAGCAGGCTTAAATATTTGCCGGGCTAATTTTCGGAAGCGTGAATTTCCTGTGCCGCGGAGATGTAACTACATTGCGGCCGAACGGATTTGGCGCTCCAAAATTGATTCAGTCAAGTTTGTATAAATTCGTTGGAAAAGGAAAATGCGGCGCGTAATGTTCCCGAATCTAGTGGGGGATTCGGGGATTCCCCCGTCGGTTACCTAGGGGGCCTCCGATGTCGTCTTTTGTGTTGGTTGTTCCGGCTGAGCTGGCTGCGGCGTCCACGAATTTGGCAGGTTTGGGATCGTCAATCCGCGCAGCCAATGCCGCCGCTGCCGGCGCCACGACCGAGCTGATGGCCGCTGCTGAGGACGAGATCTCCGCGGCGATTGCCGCGTTATTCGGCGGTCATGGCCTGGAATATCAGGCGTTAGGTTCCCAAGTTGCGGCCTACCACGACCAGTTCGTGCGCGCCTTGACCTCGGGCGGGTTGATGTATGGCGCCGCAGATGCCGCTGCCGCTACGCCGCTGCAGACGCTGGAGCAGAACATCCTGGGGCTTATCAATGCACCCACCAATGCTTTTTTGGGTCGGCCTTTGATCGGTGACGGCGCCAACGGCGCGGCTGGGACCGGCCAGGCGGGTGGAGCAGGCGGGATCCTCTGGGGCAATGGGGGTAGCGGCGGGTCCGGGACGGCCGGCGGCGGCGCGGGTGGTGCCGGCGGTGATGCCGGTCTGTTCGGCAATGGCGGTGCGGGCGGGGCCGGCGGGGTAGGTGCCGCGGGTGCGGCCGGTGGCGTCGGTGGTCACGGTGGCGCCGGCGGCTGGTTGGGCGGCCTCGGCGGTGCCGGCGGTGCGGGCGGCGTCGGCGGCGTCGGCGGACCCACATTCGCCGGCGGTGCCGGCGGTACCGGGGGTGTCGGTGGTACCAGCAGAGCGCCGTTCGGTTGGGCGGCAGGACAGGGCGGCGGCGGAGGGACCGGCGGTACCGGTTACACCGGCGCCGATGCGACGCTCGCCGGCGCTACCGGGGAAGCCGGCGGCGCTGGGGGGATTGGCGGTACTGGCGGTGCCGGCGGTAGTAGCTGGGGCCTGATGTCCGCTGCAGGAGCCGGCGGCGCAGGAGGCAGTGGCGGCATGGGCGGCGCCGGCGGTACCGGTGGCGCCGGGATCGGCATGGCCGGCGGTACCGGTGGGCACGCCGGGGCCGGTGGTGACGCAGGTGTCGGCGGAGCAGGGGGGTCTGCGGCCTTCTTCGGAACCGACGGCGCTGCCGGCGGTGCGGGTGTGGGCGGTACCGGCGGCACGGGCGGGGCTGGGGGTGCTGGTCAGCTCGCGGCCTTACCCGGCGGCGGTACCGCTGGTGGTACTGGTGGCACCGGCGGGACGGGTGGTCACGGCATCAATGGCACCGGCGGCGGTGCCGGCGGCACGGGTGGTGTCGGTGGCAGGGGCGGCGCCGGGAACGGTGTCGTCGGCGGCGTCGCGCAGGCAGGTGGCGCGGGCGGCACCGGAGGAATGGGTGGTATCGGAACCGACGGCGGCGCGTTCGGCGCCGGCGGCAAAGGCGGCGCAGGCGGCGACGGCTTCGCCCTCGGGGTCGGTGCGACCGAGGGTGCCGGCGGGACCGGTGGGACAGGAGCTGCGGGCACTGTCACGCAGGCCGGCTACGGCGGCGGTGGTGGCGGCGGAGGCGGCGGCGCCCTCGTCCAGCAAACCAACGGCGGCAGCGTCCTCGGCACGGCACATGGTGGTCAAGGTGGGGTCGGTGGGGCTGGTACCACCGCCGCCGCGGGCGGAGTCGGTGGTACCGGCGGTGCGGGCACGGTATCGGCAGACGGCGCGGGCAGCATCGTGTCCGCCGACAGCGGTGCTCGCGGTGGCGCCGGCGGCGCTGGCGGTGTCAGCGGCGGCACCGGCGGTGCGGGTGGTGACGCCAATATGGTGGCCGACCTGGGTGGGTCGGTGTTGGATGCGACCGCGACTGGTGGTGCCGGTGGTGGCGGGGTCAATGGTGGTGTGGGTGGTCATGGTGGTGCTTCGGAGGTCAGTGCTGGTTTGCAGGGTGGTGCTGGTGGCAGCGCGTCGGGTGAGGGCCTGGGTGGCCAGGGTGGCGATGCCGATGGTGTGGGCAGTGTGGGTGGCAACGGTGGTAGCGGCAATATCCAGGGTGGCTTTGTGCGGCCGGGTATTGGCGGTGATGGTGGGGCGGCCAGCGGGTTTGGCACCGGCGGTGCCGGTGGTGATGCGAGCGGTGGTGGCCATGGCGGTAACGGCGGTATCGGAAGTGTGGTCGCCGGTGGTATCGGTGCGGTGGCCGACGGCAGTGGCTTAGGCGGGGACGGTGGTGCCGGTGTGCTCGGTGGTGTCGGTGGCAACGGCAGTAGCGGTCAGGTAGGTGCCTTCAATGCCGGTGCTTATGCCGGCGGTACGGGTCAAAGTGGCGATGGTGGCACTGGTACCGGTGTGGGCAGTCACGGTGGTAACGGCACGATCGGCAATGTGCAGGCGTTCGGTCAGAACAGTCAGGCCAGTGGGACGGCGACCGGCGGCAATGGTGGTGCGGGGACTTCCGGTGGCACCGGTGGGTCGGGGGGTCAGGGCAGGATCGTGGCCAATGCGACGGGCAGCATCGCCACCGACAGTGTCGCCACTGGGGGTGTCGGTGGTGACTCGAGCAGCGGTGTGGGTGCTTTGGGTGGTCAGGGTTATGTGTTCTCCGGGACGTTCGGTGATGCCGGTAGCGGTGGGGTGATCACCGGCAGTACCGCTACCGGTGGTGATTCCACGTCCGCTGTTTCCGGTGGGACGGGTCAGGTGCTGGCGGTCAATGGCACGGTCCTCGACAGCACTGCTGCCGGCGGTGACGCGGTGGGCGGGCAGATCGGGACGGCGGCGACGGTGAGCGCCACCAACGGGGGCACCATCTCGGCAAGCGGGGCCACCGGTGGGCAGAACAGCACGACCGCGATGGGTGGTAACGCCAGCATCACCGCCGATGGTGTCGGTAGCAGCGTCGCCGGTAGCACGGCTGTGGGCGGCAACGCCGGGCTCGGCACCGGCGGCGGCACCGGAGGCGGTGGCGGCGCCGCCGACGTCGTGGCCGAACAGGGCGGTGTCGTGGCCGGCGGCCATGCGATCGGCGGCGACGGCGGCGCCGGCGACACCGGTGGCACCGGGGGAAGTGGCGGATACGGTGACGTACAGGCCATCGCGCCGGGGAGCAGCGCCAGCGGCACAGGCCACGGCGGAGACGGCGGCAATGCGACTGTCGGCGGCACCGGCGGTGCCGGTGGGGAGGGTGCCATCTACGCGTGGGGTGCCAACGGCCACGCCAGCGGCATAGGTACCGGCGGCGCGGGCGGTGACGGTCTCAACGGCGGCGTCGGTGGCAACGGCGGCATCGGCGATACCAACGCCTACATCGACGGTTACGCCGACGGCCTCGGAAAGGGCGGCGCCGGGGGTACTGGCACCGGCGCCGGCAGCATCGGCGGCAACGGCAGCTCCGGTGAGATCCAGGCCGGGTACACCGGCCAATCCGGTGGTCACGCAACCGGGTCCGCATATGGCGGCGATGGTGGTAACGCCAGCGGCGGCGGCCACGGCGGCAACGGCAACTACGCGGTGGTGCTGTCCACCGGTAGCGGAGTGGCTGACGGCACCGCCTTCGGCGGCGACGGTGGCGCGGCTACCACCGCCGGTGCAACCGGCGGCCGCGGCGGCGGGGGCCAGGTGACCGGTGTGGACAACACGATCGTCAGCGGTACTGCGACTGCCGGTGACGGTGGCATCGGATATGGCGGAAACGGTGGCGACGGTGGTGACGGATGGACGTCGGTCAATGTCGATGCCGCTGACCCCACCGGTCAGGTTGTCAATGGCACCGCGATCGGCGGTGACGGCGGTGACGGTGGCCTCAACAATGGCTTGGCCAGGGGAGGCGACGGTGGCCACGGCGGTTGGGGCAAGGTCTACGCCGACAGCGGTGGCACCTCTACCGACACCACCGCCCAGGGAGGCGACGGCGGTGCCGGCGGCAACGGTGGCACCTATGTCGACACCCTGCACCCCGGCACCGGGGGCATCGGCGGACTCGGCGGCGAGTCCACCCCGACGAACACTCCCGGCGGCGTCTATGTCGCCGACGCGGGCGGGCCCGGAGGGACCGGCGGCGCCGACGGCTCCATCGGGACACCTGGCTCCGACGCCCCCAACATCCCGTAGGTCCTGATGCTCAGCGACCCGACGAGTTGCCGATGATCTCCACTCCACTGCCATTCCAGCGGAACTTCACCGTGGCCGGCAGACCGACCGCGCTGGCGTAGGTCAACGCGACGGTGTCACCGGTGCTCTGCGCCGCGTCAACGCCGTTGAATCCGTAGGTGTCCGGCACGCCTTGCGGGATGAACTTGCCGAGGTGGAACAGCACCGCCCGGGTGGTCGGACTGTCGCCGTTGGTGTTGGCTTTGATGATCACCGCGGACAGCTGCGCGCACTCGTTGTAGTTGCCGCCCAGCGGTTCTGGATTCCAGGGCTGTTGACTGCGCGGGTCGCGGGGCAGCTCCGAGACGACTTTGGCGATCGTGGGCGAGCTGAGATTGACCGCGCACGGATCCGCCGGCGCCTCACTGGTACTGGGTGGGGCTGCCGTGCCGGGCGGCGGGCCGGCGGGCCCTGCCGTCATCGCGGCCGAGGTGGGTTTGGTGGCCTGCGGCGTTTTGGCGACCGTCGAGTCCCCGGAGCCGCACGCGGTCAGCGTCACCGCCGCAACGGCGGCCACGACCGTCAGCGGCCCGGCACGGAAGGGGAGGGTCCACACACCGGGCACCGTACCGTCACCCGGCTCACGGGTGCGGCAGGCATGGCCGCCCGGACCGCACGCTCTAGACTTCATCTCCTGATGGAAAACCCGGAAAACTCCCCCGAAACGCCCGTGACGACGTTCGCCGACCTGCAGATTCACCCCGATGTGGTGCGCGCGATCGCTGCCGTGGGCTACGAATCCCCGACGGGTATCCAGGCGGCGACGATTCCCGCGCTGATGGCCGGGTCCGACGTGGTGGGCCTGGCGCAGACCGGCACCGGCAAGACGGCGGCGTTCGCGCTGCCGATCCTGTCCAAGATCGACACCACCAGCAAGGCGACCCAGGCGTTGGTGCTCGCGCCGACCCGGGAGCTGGCCCTGCAGGTGGCCGAGGCGTTCAGCCGATACGGCGCGCAGCGGCACCTCACCGTGCTGCCGATCTACGGCGGGTCGTCGTACGCGGTGCAGCTGGCCGGGCTCAAGCGCGGCGCCCAGGTTGTGGTCGGCACCCCGGGGCGCGTCATCGACCACCTGGAACGCGGGACGCTGGATCTGTCGCGCGTGGATTACCTGGTGCTCGACGAGGCCGATGAGATGCTCACGATGGGCTTCGCCGAAGAAGTCGACCGCATCCTGTCCGAAACACCGGAATACAAGCAGGTTGCTCTCTTCTCGGCGACCATGCCGCCGGCCATCCGCAAGCTCACCGCCAAGTATCTGCACGACCCGCTGGAAGTCACCGCCAAAGCGAAAACGGCGACTGCCGAGAACATTTCGCAGCGCTACATCCAGGTGGCGGGCCCGCGCAAGATGGACGCGCTGACGCGGGTGCTCGAGGTCGAGCCGTTCGAGGCGATGATCGTCTTCGTGCGCACCAAACAGGCCACCGAGGAGGTGGCCGAAAGGCTGCGCGCGCGTGGCTTTTCCGCCGCGGCCATCAACGGCGACATCCCGCAGGGCCAGCGCGAGAGAACGATCGCGGCGCTCAAGAACGGCAGTGTCGACATCCTGGTCGCCACCGACGTCGCCGCCCGCGGGCTGGACGTGGAGCGCATCTCGCACGTGCTCAACTACGACATCCCGCACGACACCGAGTCCTACGTGCACCGCATCGGGCGCACCGGCCGGGCCGGACGGTCCGGCAGCGCGCTGCTGTTCGTCTCGCCGCGGGAGCGCCACCTGCTCAAGGCGATCGAAAAGGCCACGCGGCAGACGCTGACCGAGGCCGAGTTGCCCACCGTCGAGGACGTCAACGCCCAGCGCGTGGCCAAATTCGCCGACTCGATCACCGACACGCTGGGTAACCCGGGCATCGAATTGTTCCGCCGGCTGGTAGAGGACTACGAACGCGAACACGACGTGCCGATGGCCGATGTCGCGGCGGCGCTGGCGTTGCAGTCCCGCGACGGTGAGGCATTCCTACTGGCGCCGGATCCGCCGCCGGAGCGCCGGGAGCGCCGCAAGGAGCGCGACGAGCCCCGCGACCGGCCGGAAAGATCGAGGCCGACAAAAGCTTTCACCACCTACCGAGTAGACGTGGGCAAGCGGCACCGAATCGGCCCGGGCGCGATCGTCGGCGCCATCGCCAACGAGGGGGGCCTGCACCGCAGCGATTTCGGTCATATCGCCATCGGGCCGGACTTCTCGATGGTCGAACTTCCGGCGAAGCTGCCCCGGGCCACGCTGAAAAAGCTTGAACAGACCCGGATCTCGGGCGTGCTGATCAACCTGCGACCGGACCGGCGCTCCGATAAAGCCCGGACCCCGCGGCAATCCGCCGGCAAAGGAAAGCCGAGCCGGAAGCGCGACGTATGACGGTGTCGGAGGCCGAGGACGCCCAAGGCGGCCTCGAGCAGACCGCGGGCGTCGACCGGGTTGCCTCGCTGACCGGCGTTCGTGCTGTCGCCGCACTGCTGGTGGTCGGCACCCACGCGGCTTACACCACCGGGAAATACACGCACGGATATTGGGGGCTGGTCGGCGCCCGTTTGGAGATCGGCGTGCCGATCTTCTTCGTGCTGTCCGGATATCTGCTGTTTCGCCCGTGGGTCAAATCCGCAGCGACCGGCAGCCCGTGGCCATCGCTGAGGCGCTACGCGCGTAACCGGGTGCGCCGCATCATGCCCGCCTACGTCGTCACCGTGCTGACCGCGTATGTGCTCTACCACTACCGCGAGGCGGGGCCCAATCCCGGGCACACGTGGCTGGGTCTGATCCGAAACCTCACCCTGACACAGATTTACACCGACGGATACCTCGGCAAGTACCTGCACCAGGGCCTGACCCAGATGTGGAGCCTGGCGGTCGAGGCGGCCTTTTACGTGACGCTGCCGCTGCTCGCCTACGTGCTGCTGGTGCTGCTCAGCCGGCGACGGTGGCAGCCGAAGTTGGTGCTCGCCGCGCTCGCGGCGCTGACCCTGGTCAGCCCGGGCTGGCTGGTACTGGTGCACATCGACCGGTTCTTCCCCGACGGCGCACGGTTGTGGCTACCCACTTATCTGGCCTGGTTTTTGGGCGGCATGATGCTGACCGTGCTGCAGCAGATGGAGGCTCGCTGCTATGCGTTCGTAGCCATCCCGCTGGCGGTGATCTGCTACTTCATCGTCTCCACTCCGATTGCGGGCGCGCCCACCACGTCGCCGGCTTCGCTGCCCGAAGCGCTGTGGAAGACGGGGTTCTACGCGGTGATCGCCACGCTGGCGGTGGCGCCGCTGGCCCTAGGTGACCACGGCTGGTACTCGCGTGTGCTGGCCAGCCGGCCGATGGTGTGGCTCGGTGAGATCTCCTACGAAATCTTCCTGATCCACTTCATGACAATGGAATTCGCGATGGTGTACATCGTCCGGGCGCACGTGTACACCGGCCCCATGCTCAACCTGTTCGTCGCCACTGTCGTAGTGACCATCCCGTTCGCCTGGCTGCTACACCGGTTCACCCGGGTTCGATAGGTCTGCCGCAGCGAAATCTTGGCGTTTTCATAGTCATTCGTGTTCCGGCTAAGCCACGTATCAGACACGCGTAGAGTTCTGCAACGATCGTGAGCTGTTGGTGCCGTCGAACGCCAGGGGAGCCCGGATGTCCTTCTACTTGATCGCTGTGCCTGAGGGCTTTGCGGCGGCGTCCGCGGACCTGGCCGGGCTCGGCGCGACGATCAGCCAGGCCAACGCGGCGGCAGCCGCCGCAACCACCCAGGTGTTGCCCGCGGCGGCCGACGAGGTGTCGGAGTCGATAGCGCGGCTGTTCGGCGGTTTCGCCCAAGACTATGAGCTGGTCAGCTCGCAGATGTCGGCATTCCACAACGAATTCGTGCAGACCCTGACCGGTGCGGGCAACGCCTACTGGGCGGCCGAGGCGGCCAGTGTCAACCCACTGCAAACGGTGTTCGACGACATTCTGCTGGTGATCAACGCCCCGACCAGGTTCCTGTTGAACCGCCCGCTGATCGGCGACGGCACCAACGGGGCAGCCGGCACCGGGCAAGCCGGCGGAGCCGGTGGAATCTTGTTCGGCAACGGAGGCAACGGCGGTTCCGGAGCCCCCGGCCAGGCCGGAGGTACCGGCGGCGCGGCTGGAATCTTCTTCGGTAGTGGGGGCGCCGGCGGCGCCGGTGGTACCGGAGCGGCAGGCGGTGACGGGGGCTCGGCCGCCTTCTTGTTCGGCACCGGTGGGACCGGCGGCATCGGGGGCGCCGGCGCGGTCGGGGGCCGGGGCGGTGCGGGTTCGTTCTTCTACGGCGCAGGGGGCACCGGGGGCGTTGGTGGTGCCGGCGCTGCCGGGGGTGTCGGTGGGTCCGCAGGATTCTTCGGCAACGGCGGTGCCGGCGGCGCCGGTGGCGCCGGCGTCACCGGTGCCGGTGGTGCGGGCGGTGCCGGCGGAAACAGCGGGGTGATCTACGGCAGCGGTGGTGCGGGCGGTGCCGGCGGGGCCGGCGCGGCCGGCGGTTTCGACGGCGGGTCCGGCGGTTCGGGTGGAGCGGTTTCCGCACTGATCGGTGGTTCCGCGGGTGACGGCGGAGCCGGCGGCGCGGGTGGCATCGGCGCAACGGGTCCGGGCGGCGCAATCGGAGGTCACGGTGGCACTGGCGGAGCCGGTGGGCTCGGGGGCGCGGTTCAGTCGCTGATCGGGGGAACCGGAGGCGCCGGCGGCGCCGGAGGCCAAGGCGGCCAGGGCGGCACCGGCGGTGTCGGTGTGGGCAACGCGGGTACCGGCGGAACCGGTGGCACCGGCGGAACCGGAGGCATAGCGGGTGCCGGCGGAGCCGGCGGGTTGTTCGGCGCCGCCGGGGCGAGTGGCGCGAGCGGACAGGGTGGCCAGGGCGGCACCGGCGGCGCCGGCGCGCTGGGGCTGACGAGTACGACGGCCGGCCTCAACGGTGGTCTGGGTGGAGACGGTGGCGCGGGTGGCCAGGGTGGTGTCGGGGGCGCCGCCATCGCCGGCGGCGCCAGTGGCAGTGGCGGTGTCGGCGGTACCGGTGGGGCCGGTGGCCAGGGTGGCACCGGGTTTGCTGATGACGGTTTGAACGCCGCCACGGTCGGCGGCACCGGCGGCACTGGTGGTGCCGCGGGTGCCGGCGGCGGTGCGGGTAGCGGCGGCGGTGGTCTCGCCGGCGGTTACGGCACGGGCGGCAGGGGTGGTGCCGGTGGCACCGGCGGCGCCGGCCTGCAGGGTCAGACCAGTACCACGGCGGGCCTCGATGGCGGCACCGGCGGCAACGGGGCAGCCGGTGGTCAGGGCGGTGCGGGCGGCAATTCCGCTGCCGGTGGAACGGCCGGCGCCGGGGGTGTCGGCGGTACCGGTGGGGCCGGTGGCCAGGGCGGTACCGGGTTTGCTGACGACGGGACCAACGCCGCGACCGCCGGTGGTGACGGGGGTACAGGTGGTGCCGCGGGTGCCGGCGGGAAGGCCGGTACTGGTGGCGCGGCGGGTGTGGACGGCGGTTACGGCACGGGCGGTCAGGGTGGCGCCGGTGGTACCGGCGGTGCCGGTCTGCTGGGGCAGACCAGTACGACGCCGGGTCTCGACGGTGGTACCGGCGGGAACGGTGGCGCCGGTGGTCACGGGGGCGCCGGTGGTGGTTCGGGTACCGGTGGCACGGCCGGCGCCGGAGGTGTGGGCGGCACCGGCGGCGCGGGTGGCCAGGGCGGTACCGGGTTTGCTGATGACGGGACCAACGCCGCGACCGCCGGTGGTGACGGGGGTGCTGGTGGTGCCGCGGGTGCCGGCGGGAAGGCCGGTACTGGTGGCGCGGCGGGTGTGGACGGTGGTTACGGCACGGGCGGTAAGGGTGGCGCCGGTGGTACCGGGGGTGCCGGTCTGCTGGGGCAGACCAGCACGACCGCGGGCCTCAGCGGTGGCACCGGTGGCAGTGGTGGTGCCGGCGGTCATGGGGGCGCCGGTGGTGGTTCGGGTACCGGTGGCACGGCTGGCGGCGGCGGTGTGGGCGGCACCGGCGGCGCGGGTGGCCAGGGCGGTACCGGGTTTGCTGACAACGGTGTCGACGCGGCGACGGCCGGTGGGGACGGCGGCCAGGGTGGTGCCGCGGGAGCCGGCGGTAAGGCCGGTAGTGGTGGCGCGGCGGGTGTCGACGGCACCTACGGGACAGGCGGCAAGGGTGGTGGTGGCGGGACCGGCGGCGCCGGCCTGCAGGGTCAGACGAGCACGACGGCCGGCGTCAACGGCGGCACCGGCGGCAATGGTGGTGCCGGTGGTCACGGGGGCGCCGGTGGTGGTTCGGGTACCGGCGGCACGGCCGGCGCCGGGGGAGTCGGCGGTACCGGCGGTGCGGGTGGCCAGGGCGGCACCGGGTTTGCTGATAACGGAGTGAACGCGGCCACGGCGGGCGGCACCGGCGGCGCAGGCGGTGCCGCGGGTGCCGGCGGCAAGGCCGGTACTGGCGGCGCGGCGGGCGTGGACGGCGGTTATGGCACGGGCGGCAAGGGTGGTGCCGGTGGTACCGGCGGCGCCGGCCTGCAGGGGCAGAACAGCACGACCGCAGGCCTGAACGGCGGCACCGGCGGCAACGGCGCGGCCGGTGGTCAGGGCGGGGCCGGCGGAAACTCGGGTGCCGGTGGCACGGCCGGCGCCGGGGGCGTGGGCGGTACCGGCGGCGCCGGCGGTCAGGGCGGCACCGGGTTTGCTGACGACGGGGTCAACGCCCCGACCGCCGGCGGCGCCGGTGGTAACGGCGGTGTGGGTGGTGTCGGCGGCGCGATGGGCAGCGGCGGCACCGCAAGCACCGCGGGCGTCGGCGGCGCCGGCGGTGCCGGTGGTAATGGCGGAGGGGGCGGCGCGTCGGCCACCGCGGGCAAGGCGGGCGGTGCGGGCGGTGCCGGCGGCCAGGGCGGCAACGGCGGGACCGGGGCCGCCGGCGTCGTCGGAGGCGCGGCGGCCGCTGGCGGAGTCGGGGGGCAGGGCGGGGCAGGCGGCACCGGTGGTGGTGCGGTGGGAGGCGCAACGAACGGCGTCGGCGGCGCCGGGGGTGCCGGTGGTCAGGGCGGTGTCGGCGGTGCGGGATTCGCCGATGACGGCAGCAACAATGCGGGCGCGGGCGCAACCGGCGGGACCGGTGGTGCCGGCGGCGTGGGCGGTGCAGCGGGGAGCGGCGGTGCCGGGGGCGGCGCCGGCACCGCGGGCGCAGGAGGCAAGGGCGGCGGAGGCGGCGTGGGTGGTGCGACAACCACCACGGGGCACACCGCTGGTGCCGGTGGCGCCGGCGGGGCCGGCGGTCAGGGCGCGACGGGAGCGACGGGTACGGCCGGCGGCGTCGGGTCTACCGGCGGAGTCGGTGGGCAGGGCGGCACCGGTGGCGCCGGCGGCGGTGCGGTGGCCGGTGCCACGAACGGCAGCGGCGGCGCCGCAGGAGCCGGCGGCCAGGGTGGTTCCGGCGGTGCCGGGTTTGCCGATGACGGCAGCGACAACGCCGGCGCGGGCGGAACCGGTGGAACCGGCGGTGTCGGCGGTGCCGGTGGTGCGGTCGGCAGCGGCGGTTCCGGTGGCACCGTGGGCGCGGCGGGGGCCGGCGGCAAGGGCGGCGTCGGTGGCGTCGGTGGGGCCACGGCGTCCGTCGGACATACCGCCGGTGTCGGTGGGCAGGGTGGTGCCGGTGGCGCCGGAGCCGTGGGTGCAAGCGGTGCTCCGGGCTCGACCGGTGGTGTCGGTGGGCAGGGCGGCGCCGGCGGTTCCGGTGGTACTGCGGTGGCCGGGGCTACCAACGGCAAGGGCGGCGTCGGGGGTACCGGCGGTCAGGGTGGTACCGGTGGTGCCGGTTCAGCTGACGGCGGCACCAACAATGCGGGCTCCGGCGGAACCGGCGGCGCCGGCGGTGCCGGCGGCGTGGGCGGTGTGGCGGGAACCGGCGGCTCCGGCGGTATCGCGGGGGCGGCCGGGGCCGGTGGCCTGGGCGGTAACGGTGGCGTGGGTGGAGCCACGACCACCGCTGGTAACACCTCGGGTGCCGGCGGCGACGGCGGCCAGGGTGGCGCCGGCGGCGTCGGCGCGGTGGGCTCGGCCAGCGGGGCCGGATCTGCAGGCGGTGTCGGCGGGCAGGGCGGCACCGGCGGTACCGGGGGTGGTGCGGTGACCGGCGCCACCCGGGGCAACGGTGGCATCGGCGGCGCCGGCGGTCAGGGTGGTGCCGGTGGGGCCGGCTTCGCTGATGACGGCAGCAACAACGCGGGCGCGGGCGGAACCGGTGGAACCGGGGGCGTCGGCGGTGCCGGTGGCGCGCTGGGCAGCGGCGGCTCCGGTGGCAGCGCGGGCGCGGCGGGGGCCGGCGGCAAGGGCGGGATCGGTGGCGTCGGTGGGGCCACGGCGACCGTCGGGCACACCGCCGGTGTCGGTGGGCAGGGGGGTGCCGGTGGTGCGGGGGCCATGGGCGCGAGCGGTGCTCCGGGCTCGGCCGGTGGTGTCGGTGGGCAGGGCGGCGCCGGCGGTTCCGGTGGTGCCGCGGTGACCGGGGCTACCAACGGCAAAGGCGGCGTCGGGGGTACCGGCGGTCAGGGTGGTTCCGGTGGTGCCGGTTCAGCTGACGGCGGCACCAACAATGCGGGCTCCGGTGGAACCGGCGGCGCCGGCGGGGTCGGCGGCGACGGTGGTGCGGCGGGAACGGGCGGTTCGGGGGGTAGCGCGGGGACGGCAGGGGCCGGCGGCAAGGGCGGCGTCGGCGGCCAGGGTGGCGCGACCACCACGACCGGCAACACCGCGGGCGCAGGCGGTGCCGGTGGCGCCGGAGGTGCCGGTGGAATCGGCGCCGTCGGGGCGACCGGCGGGGCGGGGTCGGCTGGCGGCGTCGGCGGGCAGGGCGGCGCCGGCGGCACCGGGGGTACCGCGGTCGTCGGTGCCACCAACGGCAAGGGCGGAATCGGCGGGGTCGGCGGCCAGGGCGGTGGCGGCGGTGCCGGCTTCGCTGATGACGGCAGCAACAACGCGGGCGCGGGCGGGTCCGGCGGAAACGGTGGCGTCGGTGGCGCAGGCGGCGCCGTGGGCACCGGCGGTTCCGGAGGGACCGCGGGCGTCGGCGGAGCCGGCGGCCAGGGTGGCGGCGGCGGGGTGGGTGGTGCCACGGTCACCGCCGGCCACACCGCCGGCGTCGGCGGCACCGGAGGCCAGGGCGGCGCCGGCGGGGCCGGGGCGGCCGGCGCGGCCAGCGGCGGAGCCGCCGCGAACGCCGGTCACGGCGGTAAGGGCGGTGCCGGCGGTGCGGGCGGAGCGAACACGGCAGGCACCGGCGGTACCGGCGGCCAGGGTGGTACCGGCGGCACCGGTGGTACCGGCGGCAACGGAACCGGTGGCAACCTGGGCGGATTCGGCGGCAACGGCGGCACCGGTGGTACCGGCGGAATCGGCGGAAGCGGTTCCAGTGGTAAATCCGGCGCTGGTGGCGGTGACGGGGTTGCCGGCAAGACCGGCGACGCCCCGACCGGGGTCGGCAACTCCACGGGAGGTTCCGGCGGCGCCGGCGGCTCCGGTGGTTCCGGAGGTGCCGGCTCTGCCTAGACCCCGGTTCGTCTCACCCGGGTTCGATCCGACTGGAATGGTTACCCTAACCTAAGTTGGACGAGATGGTGACGAAGGGTCAGGACAGTTGAGCGAACACAAGACGTCTCGAGGCTTTGCCGGGGCGGTGCTGAAGCTGCTGCGAGCGGGGGACTATCGGCTCACTGTGACTGGTCGGGAAGCAATCAGCGACCACTACCACCGATTGAGCTTCGAGGGGGGCGGGTTGCTCGCCGCCCACGAGGTGCACCCGACGATGTGGATTCGGTTGTGGTTCGCCGACGGCGACAAATCGCACCAGCGCGGCTACACGCTGGTCAATCCGAACCCGGACGCCGACACCTTCGACATCGAGTTCGCGTTGCACGACGGCATCGCATCCCACTGGGCACGGGCCGCCCAGCCCGGCGACACCATCGAGGCGACGGTGATGGGCAGTAAGTTCGCCGTCCCCGAGCCGCGCCCGGCCGGGTACATCATCGTCGGCGACTGCGCCTCACTGCCCGCGATCAACTCGCTGCTCGCGGCGATCGGCGATGCTCCCGCACAAGTGTTCCTGGAGGCCGGCTGCGACGACGACAAGCGCCTGCCGGTGGCGCGCGAGGCCGATGTCACCTGGGTGGACCGCAATGGCGGGGCGCTGCTGGAGGCGGTGCGGTCGGCGGCGTGCGACGGGGGTGAGCATTTCGGGTGGGTGGCCTGCGACAGCAGAACCACGCGCTCGGTCGTCAAGGTGCTGCGGGAGGACTTCGGGATTCCGCGGAAATCCATCAAGTCACAGGCCTACTGGGTGGCCTGACCGGCAAGAGCAGCAGTTGATGCGCCTGCCCAACCGTTGTTCTGCGTTTTGGCGGGGAATGCGGCTGTCTGACTCCAAACTGCGGTCTGCGGGACCGGACATGCACTAGTAGCAGCTGATTGGCGGGACATAGGTCGGGAAGTGCCGTAATTCCCGAACAAAAGACCTTTAAGAGTCCAATAACGCGCCAGATTGTCCCATTTCAAGCGCTACCGCATGCCCTTGGTAATACTCTGTCCCGTTGAAAAGTGGGACGACGGCTACAAGTCGTCCGACGTCATCGGAAGGTGTGGGAGCGCAGATGTCCTTCCTCATTGCTTCGCCTGACGCGTTGTTCGCGGCGTCGTCGAATCTAGCCAGTATCGGGTCGGCAGTGCAGTCGGCGAACGCGACGGCAGCGGGGTCTACCACGCAGGTGGCAGCCGCGGCCGCCGACGAAGTGTCTGCGGCGATCGCGGCGTTGTTCGGAACGCACGGTCAGGAGTTCCAAGCGCTCGGTGCCCGGGCAGCATTGTTTCATCAACAGTTCGTGCAGGCACTGAGCTCTGCCGGCCTCGCCTACACGGCGGCGGAGGCAGCAGCCGCCTCGCCGCTGCAGACGCTGGAGCAGGACATTCTGGCGGTGGTCAACGCGCCTAGCCAGCTCCTGACCGGACGCCCGCTGATCGGCGACGGCGTCAACGGAACCGCGGGCACCGGTCAGAAGGGCGGCGATGGCGGCTGGCTCTGGGGCAACGGGGGCGCAGGCGGGTCCGGCGTGGCCGGCACGGCGGCGAGCACCACCGGCGGCACGGGTGGGGCCGGGGGGTCGGCCGGCCTGATCGGCCGCGGTGGGGCCGGCGGGGTCGGCGGAGCAGGATGGGCCGGCGCGGGTGGCGCAAATGGCGGGACCGGCGGAACTGGCGGCGCAGGAGGCGCCGGCGGATGGCTCTACGGCAGCGGTGGAGCCGGCGGTGCAGGCGGGGCCGGCGGGGCAGGCAGCGTAGGCGTCACCCCCGGCCTAGGGCTGCATGGCGGCGACGGCGGCGGTGGCGGGACCGGCGGCCTTGGCGGCGCCGGGGGAGCCGGACGGGCGTTGTTCGCGGCCGGGGGAGCGGGCGGAGCCGGCGGCGTTGGCGGGTCCGGTGGCACGGGCGGCACCGGTGGCGACGGCGTATCCGGCACGTTTGCCGGCGGCGGCGACGGCATTGGCGGTAACGCCGGTAACGGCGGTAACGGTGGCGCCGCGGGCAATGGTGGGACCGGCGGCGGTGGTGGCACCGGCGGCTGGTTCGGCTCCCTGGGGGCCAACGGTGGCGGCGGAAACGGCGGCACGGGCGGCAGCGCCGGAGTCGGCGGAACTGGCGGTATTGGCGCGACCGGCGACTTCAGCTCTGCCCTCAGTCTTGGTACCGGCGGCCTCGGCGGCAACGGCGGTAACGCCGGCGTCGCCCATGCGACGGGCGGCCTCGGCGGCGCTGCAGGCACAGGTGGCGCGGCCGGCACCGGGACCGCCGGCATGGTTGGCGGCGGTGGTTCTGCCGCCACCAGCGGTGGTGACGGCGGTCGGGGCGGCACGGGCGCCAACGGTGATTTCGCCTCTCCGGTCAGCAGCGGCAACGGCGGCAACGGCGGTAGCGGGGGCAGCGGGGGAGCCCTCGGCAACGGCGGCCAGGGTGGGAACGGCGGTGACGGCGCGGGCGGCTCCTTCGCCTCGCTCGTCAGCAACGGCGACGGTGGCCGTGGAGGTACCGGTGGCGACGGGGGGTCGGGTGTCGTCCGCGGCAGCGGCGGTCTGGGTGGTGCGGGCGGCGGCGGGGCCGTCAGTGGTACCGGCGCGACCGCGGGCGCAGGAGGCACCGGCGGCAGCGGCGGTGAGGGCACCGCCTCCGCATCCGGTCACGGCGGCGGTGGCGGTGGCGGTGGCGGTGGCGCCCGGGTTGAAAGCATCAACGGTGGTGTCGCCAGCGGTACCGCCACCGGCGGTCAGGGCGGCGCCGGTGGCGCAGGAACGACCACCGCGTCCGGCGGTCACGGCGGCACCGGTGGTGCTGCGAGCGTCATCGCCGACGGAGCAGGCAGCACGGTCAGTAATAGCGCCGCCAAGGGTGGGAGCGGTGCCGCCGGCGACGTCGGCGGTGGTGTCGGCGGTGCAGGAGGTGCCGGCACCCTCAACGCGAGTGGCGGTGGCACCGTCGTCGACGCCATCGCCACCGGCGGTGACGGCGGAGCGGGCAGCACCGGCGGTATCGGCGGCGCCGGGGGTGAAGGCAAGGTTTCCGCGACGGCCGCTGCGAGTACGGCCAGCGGCACAGGCACCGGCGGTGAGGGTGGTGCGGGCAGCAACGGGGGAACCGGCGGGGCCGGTGCGCAGGGCGGGGTCTTCGCCCAGCGTGCGGGTAGCACGGCCACGGGCACCGGTATCGGTGGTGCTGGTGGGTCGGCCGACGGTGTCGGCAGCATCGGCGGCAACGGTAGCGGCGGCTGGATCCAGACCGGTTTCTACGCCGGGGGCGCGAACAGCACTGCCAGCGGTCAGGCCCTCGGTGGGGCCGGTGGCGGTGCGACCACCGGCGGCCGTGGTGGTCTGGGCGGTCAGTCCGTTGTCTTGGCGACCGGAGACAACTCGGTGGCCGGTGGCTACACCTACGGCGGCACCGGCGGCGCGGGCTCCAACGGCGGCACCGGCGGCGCGGGCTCACTGGGACAGGTAGTGGCCATGGGCACCGGAACCCAAGCCAGCGGCACTGCTACCGGGGGTGGCGGCGGCGCCGGCACGGGCGCCGGCATCACGGGCGGCAATGGTGGTCGCGGCATCGTGAGTGCGGGACAGTCCTCGGGTGCTGGTGCGAACGGCGTCGCCGAGGGCACCGCGACCGGCGGCACCGGCGGGATCGGCGAGAACGGCGTCAATGGTGGAAATGCGGGTTCGGGCACCATCTCGGTGAAGGGGGCGGGGGACTCCATAACCGGCGGCGTCGTGACCGGTGGTGACGGCATCACAGGAATCAACGGCAACGGTGCGCAGCTCTACACCAGCGGAGGCGCAATTACCGACAGCTCGGCCATCGCCGGCGGCAACACCGCAGCCGCCGTCGGAGGCGGCGCGAACATCAGCGTGACCGGCGGTTCGGGCAGCGCCGTCAGCGGCACCCACGTCACCGGCGGTGACGCCGGTTCTGGCAGGGCCGGTGGTACCGCCTCGGTGACGGACAGCGGCGGGGCAACTGTCTCGAACACCACCGTGACCGGCGGAACCGGCTCAGACAGCGGTGTCGGTGGGAATGCCGCCGTGACCGCTACCGGCACCGGCAGTTCCATCAGCGCCAGCAGCGCAGTTGGCGGTAACGCCGGTGCCGGCGACATCAACGGTGGGATCGGTGGCGCCGGTGGTAACGGGACTCTTAATGCCAGCGGCGGGGGCACCGTCACTGGCGCCAATGCGCACGGGGGCGAGGGCGGCGCGGGTAGCGACGGGGGTATCGGTGGTGCCGGGGGCGAGGGCAAGGTTTCCGCGACGGCCTCCGGCAGCACGGCTACCGGCACCGGCACCGGTGGTGACGGTGGTGCGGGTACAAACGGCGGTACCGGCGGGGCCGGTTCGCAGGGCGGGGTCTTTGCCCAGCGCACGGGTAGCGAGGCCATGGGCACCGGTATCGGTGGTGCCGGTGGGGCGGCCGACGGTGCCGGCAGCATCGGCGGCAACGGTAGCGGTGGCTGGATCCAGACGGGTTACTACGCCGGCGGCGCCAACAGCACTGCCAGCGGCAAGGCCCTCGGTGGGGCCGGTGGCAGTGCGACCACCGGCGGCCGCGGTGGTCTGGGCGGCCAGGCCGTCGTGCTGGCAACCGGAGACAACTCGGTGTCCAGCGGCTACACCTACGGTGGCACCGGCGGCGCGGGCAGCAACGGCGGAACCGGTGGTGCCGGGTCCCTCGGGCAGGTGGTCACGCTGGGTGCCGGATCTCATGCCAGCGGTACTGGTAGCGGCGGCGACGGAGGCAGCGGCAGCGGCGCCGCCGTTACCGGCGGCCTGGGCCGCCCCGGTGTGATCAGTGCGGGAGGGGTCAACAGCATCGCCGAAGGCACCGCTGCGGGCGGCGACGGCGGAATGGGCCAGAACGGCGTCAACGGCGGCAATGCCGGATCGGGCACCATCTCGGCAAAGGGTGCCGGGGACGTCATCACCGGTAGCAGCGCGGTCGGAGGCAACGGCTTCACCGGCGGCCAGGGCAACACCAGTCAGATCGTCACCAATGGCGGTACTGTCACCGACAGCTCCGTGGCATCAGGCAGCAGCACCGCCGGCGCCGCCGGTGGTGGGGCCAGTATCAATGCCACCGGGGGCGGCGCTGTCGCCGATACGCATCTCACCGGCGGGAACGCCGGGGCCGGCAAGGCGGGCGGCGGCGCGACCGTCACCGTCGGCAACGGCGCTCAGGTATCGGGCAGCTCCGCAACCGGCGGGAACGGCTCGGACACCGGCGCCGGTGGCTCGGCGTCTCTGACGGCTACCAGCGCGGGAAGCTACATCAGCGCCAGCAGCGCCACCGGTGGTAACGGCGGGGGAGGTGCGGCCGGTGGCTCCGCCACTATCACTGCCGGCAGTGCAACCAGCATCGGCACCGTGAGCAACAGTTCTGCGACGGGCGGGGCCGGCGGCGCCGGCGGGGCCGGCGCGGGCGCGGGCGGGGTCGGCGGCGCCGGAACCGTCTCAGCAACCTCGAACAGCGGTATCACCGGTAGTAGCGCGACAGGCGGTGCCGGGGGCAACGGCGGCAGCAATGGCACCGGTGGAGCGCTCGGCGGACCTGGTGGTACGGGCGGTGTCGGCCTTGTCGGTGTCAATGACGGCAGCACCTTCACCAACCAGACCTCGATCGGCGGCGCCGGCGGCAACGGCGGCAACGGGAGCGCCCCCGGAGTCGGCGGCAACGGCAACGGCGGCAAGGGCGGTGTTGGCGGGACCGGCGGCAAGCTCAATGTCGGCGGCGGTGCCGGCGGCACCGGCGGCACCGGCGGCAACGGCGGAGTTACCGGGACTCCCGGAACCACCGGGTCCGCCGGCGCCAACAACCCGTGACCTCACCCGCCGGCGCTCGAGCGATACCTCATACAACCTGAACCTCTGCGGGGATGGAGACGGGAGGCCTCAACGACGGGCCGAAACCGGCGCCACCACCGGGAGCACGAACTCCTCGATCATCGCCCGCTCGTCGTCCTCGTCGCGGCCGGGGAACATCAGCATCGAGATGATCACCCGCACCGCCCACCGGGCGCGCCGCTCGACGTCCGAGGCGTCGGCGGGTCCTGGCGAGTGCCCCAGCGAGTTGAGGAATCCGGAGGCCAGGGCGGTGATCACCTGCGACTGTCCAGCCAGTTCTCCGCCGATCGGTAACCGGGTGGACCCGAACCAGGCTGCCAGCGAAGGGTTTTCGCGAACCATGCGCAGGGTGGCGGCAATGCTGGCGACCAGCTTCTCCCGCGGGTCGTCGATACGCTCGATCGAGGCGAGGATCTCCCGGCCGAGCCGATGTGTCTCGCGGTGCACGTAGGCGGTGCGCAACGACTCCCGGCTGTCGAAGTACCGGTACAGGGTGGCGCGGGAACAGCCTGCGGCCCTGGCGATTTCGTTCATGCCGACCGAAGCTGGGTCGTGTTCGGTGAACAGTTGCTCGGCGGCGTCCAGAATTCGGTCCGCCGCGACTTCGGTGCGTCGTTCGCCCAGCCAATCACCTGCCATCAGGCGCGGACCCGGATCGGAACCGACAGCGGGCGCCGCACGTAGTGACCACCGGACCAGACGATGTTGGCCGCGTCCACCTCGAAATCCGGGCATCGGCTGAGCAATTCGCCCAGGGCGATCCGTGATTGCATTCGCGCCGCCGCCGACCCCAGGCAGTGGTGCGCGCCGTGGCTGAAGGTCAGAATGTTGCGCGGCCGGCGCGTGACGTCGAGTTCGGCGGCGTTCTCGCCATACTGGCGCTCGTCGCGATTGGCCGAACCGTACAGCAGCAGCACGCGGCGCCCGGCCGGGATGGTGGTGCCCTCGATCGTGACATCGCGCGTGACGGTGCGCGCCAGGCCCTGCACCGGCGAGGTGAGCCGCAGAAGTTCTTCGACGGCGTCGGGGATCAGGTCGGGCCGGTCGACCAGCAGCTGACGCTGGTCGGGCCGCTCGTGCAGCAAAGGCATTGAGCCGCCGAGCATTCCGGTGACGGTGTCGTTGCCTCCGGTGACCATGGTGAAGGTGAATCCCAGGATCGACAGGATGCCGGCGATGTCGCCGTCCGCACCGACTCCGGCGGCGACCAGATGCGAAATCGTGTCATCCTCGGGCTCGGTCCGCCGTCGCTCGATCAGCGCGGTGAAGTAGGCCATCATCGTCCCCACCGCGTCGCCGACGGTTTCCAGCGCGCCCACGATCCCGCCTTCGGCGGTGTTGGCCGCGACTATGGCCTGGGTCCATCCGTCGAACTGGGCCCAATCCTGTTCCGGCACACCGAGATAATGCGCGACCACCATGGATGGCAACGGCTTGAACAGCTCGGCGACGATATCGCCCGCACCCCGCGCCCGGATCTTCTCGATGCGCTCGACGACAAACTCGCGCACCGTGGGTTCGACGGCCTCGACCTGTCGCGGGGTGAAACCCCGCGACACCAGCTTGCGGAACTGGGTGTGCACCGGCGGATCCTGCATCACCATCGGCGGGTTGTCGCGCAGCCCGATCATGTCCAGGTCGCCGTAGTTGATCGTCAGGCCTTCGGCCGAGGAGAACGTCCCATGGTCACGGGCGGCCGCCCAGACGTCGGCATGCCGGGACAGCACGTAGTAGTCGTGGTCGGGATGCTCCGCCGGCACGACGTGGTGCACCGGGTCGCGGTCGCGCAGCGCCCGGTACATCGGCCACGGGTTGGACCAGCTTTCGGCGGTGGCCAACTGGAACGTCGCCGGGGCCTCGTGAGACATAACCGCAGTCATGTCTTATTGGTACGACACACCGTCAACCGTGTCAACCGCCGACAGTGAATCTGACGACGCGACACGCGGTGGATCCGTCGCAGGATTCACAGTGGGCGCACCGCAGCACACGCGCTAGATGCCCGACCCGGGGTTGAGGATGCCGTCGGGGTCCAGGGCAGCCTTGATACGGCGGTTCAGGTCCATGACGTCGGGCCCCAGGTAGTCGGCCAGCCACGGCCGCTTCAATCGGCCGACCCCGTGTTCGCCGGTGATGGTGCCACCCAGCCCGACGGCGAGGTCCATGATCTCGCCGTAGGCCAGCTGGGCGCGTTCGGCCATGGCCGCGTCGGCCGGGTCGAACACCAGCAGCGGGTGGGTGTTCCCGTCCCCGGCATGGGCGATCACCGAGATCATCAGGTCCCGCTGGTCGGCGATCCGGGCGATGCCGGTCACCAGCGCGCCCAGGGCAGGCAACGGCACCCCGACGTCTTCGAGCAGCAGCGATCCTTTGGCCTCCACCGCCGGTATGCAGAACCGCCGCGCAGCCACGAACGCCTCACCCTCGTCCGGGTCATCGGTCGAAAACACCTCTGTCGCACCATTTTCGGCGAACACCGCGGCCATCACCTCGGCATCCTCGGTGCCGGCCCGGCCACGTTCGTCCGAGCCGGCCACCAGCATGGCCGCCGCCGAACGGTCCAGGTCCATCCGCAAGGTGTCCTCGACGGCGTTGATCGCCACTTGGTCCATGAACTCCAGCATCGACGGCCGCAGTCGCGCGCTGACCCCCAGCACCGCGTCCACCGCCGTCTCGACCGAGGCGAAGCTGGCCACCACGATGCTCGACGCGTTCTGTGCGGGCAGCAGCCGCAGCGTCACCTCCGTGACGATGCCCAACGTGCCTTCGCTGCCGACGAACAGTTTCGTCAGCGACAGTCCCGCAACGTCTTTGAGGCGCGGACCGCCCAGCCGGACGGCCCTGCCGTCGGCCAGCACCACCTGCATGCCCAGCACGTAATCGGTGGTCACGCCGTACTTGACGCAGCACAGACCACCGGCGTTGGTGGCGATGTTGCCGCCGATGCTGCAGATCTCGTAGGACGACGGATCCGGCGGATACCACAATCCGTACGAGGCGGCGGCCTGCTTCACCTCGGCGTTGAACAGCCCCGGCTGGCACACCGCGGTGCGGGTCACCGGGTCGATGGCGATGTCACGCATCTTCTCCGTCGACAGCACGATGCCGTTGTCCACCGCCGTCGCACCGCCGGACAGGCCACTGCCCGCTCCGCGGGTCACCACGGGCACCTTGTGCGCGGCCGCCCACCGGACCACGGTCTGCACCTCTTCGGTGTGCCGTGGCCGGACCACGGCCAGCGGCTTGCCCGCCGAGGGGTCCAGGGCGCGGTCCTGCCGGTAACCCTCGGTGACAGCGGGATCGGTGACCACCATTCCCTCGGGAAGTTCGGCGATCAGCGCCTCCAGCAAACCGGTATTCACCGGATCGATCCTACGGTCGCCGGAACCGGCGGAGCGCGGCAGCTCACAGGCGTAAATTTGAGCGGTGCTGCAGTGCTAGGGATGGGTGCTTCGATTTGTTCGGACAACGCAAGCTCGACAAAGTCGGTGTGCGCGCGTTCGCGGACGTCCTGCAGGCCGAGCAGTCGACCGTCTCGGTCACCGTCGGCAACCCCAACCTGGTGAGCAACACCCAAGTGCGCTGGACACTGCGGCTGCGGGTCACACCCGAGCAGGACCTGTCCTTCGAAGCGACCCTGAAAACGCAGCTGCCACAATCGATGTGGCCGCGGCCGGGCACCCGGGTGGCGGTGCGCTACGACCCGAAGGACCACAACCGCATCGAGCTGAATCACCAGCCGGTCGCCGAGACGGCGATCGACGCCATCACCGCCAACCGCCCCGACCTTGGCGGCGCCTCGGTCATGGGTATGCCGATGGGCGACGTCATCCGGCAGGCCATGGCCGATCCCGGGGGCTTACGCGCCGAAATGATGCGCCGCGCGGCCGAAATGCAGGAGCAGGCGATGCAGGCCATGCACGCGCCCGCCCCGGAGCAGGACGTCCTCGACCGGCTCGAACGGTTGGTGGCGCTCAAAGACCGCGGTGTGCTCACCGACGACGAATTCGAGCAGCAGAAGCGCCGGATTCTCGGGACTTAGACCGACCGTGCTTGGACGGAGGTGGGCACCTGGTCCAGCTCTCGCAACGACGGCAGCCGCACACAGAACATGCCGGTCACCAGGATCGGCAGCGCCAGCGCGAGAAACGCCACCTGCAGCCCCGCGGCATCGGTCAACGGGCCGGCCAACAACAGCCCCAACGGCCCTGCGGCGTAGGCCAGCGACGTCATCACCCCGACGGCGCGGCCGCGCAGATGCGCCGGTGCGCGGGTCTGGATCGTGTAGGCGTAGATCGGCTGAATCGGCCCGTACACCAGACCTACCAGGCCGACCAGCACCAGGATCACCGGCAGCGGCGGCAACAGCGCGATGAACGCGGCCGCCACCCCGAGCGTCAGTACTGCGGTCAGCATGATGGCCCGGCGGGACAACCGCTTCACCAGCCCCACATAGCCCAGCGCACCGATCAGACCGCCCAGCGACAGCGCCATCAGCACCGAGCCCAGCTGACCCGGTTGGTGGCGGTCACTGAAGTACTTGGGAAACAGCACGCTCTCCATCGGCAGATACAGCGCCGTGACGGTCAGGTCGATCAACGCCAGCGTGCGCAGCACCCGCAGACTCCAGACGAACCGCAGCCCCTCGGAGATCCCCGACAGCAGCCCGTCGGGCCGGCTGGTGTGTACCGGCTTGCCCGCGCCGTCCAGGCGCAGCAGCGCGATCGCGACGATCGACAGCGCGAAGGCCCCCGCGGTGATCCACATCGTGTTGACGCCGCCCACCGTGGCGATCATCAACCCGCCGATGCCCGGACCGACCATGAAGGCGAGATTCAGGATCGCCTCGTAGACGCTGTTCACCCGGTCCAGCGACCAGCCCGCCCGGGCGGCCGCCTCCGGCAGCATCGACTGGCGAGCGGTGATCCCGGCCGGGTCGAATGCCGCCGCGCACGCACCCAGCGCCGCCAGCACCGCCACGTTGACCGCCTGCGCGCCGTAGGCCCACGCGATCACCGGAACGGCGGCCACCGCGGCCCCCGACAGGGTGTCGGCCACCATCGACACCCGTCGCCGTCCGAAATAGTCGACCGCGGTGCCCGCCAGCAGCGTGGAGAACAACAGCGGCAGCGTCGTCGCGCCGGCCACGATCGACGCCTGACCCGCGCTGCCCTCGCGCTGCAGCACCAGCCAGGGAAATGCGACGATCGAGATGCCATCACCCGCACACGCCATCAAGGTGGCGAACAGAAGCAGAAACGCCGGGCCGCGGCTCTTATCGGTCATGGGATATCGCGGCTGAATCTAATGCCAATGGCGTAGCAGAAACCACCGAATTTCTCCGGCGTGCAGGATGGTCGTGTGCTCATGCATCCCAATACCGGCCGAAGTTACGCGTCGCCGGTGCCACCCGGATCCGGGTGGCCGGGTGACAAGGCGACGCCGCGGACGCCCGTGGCGGCCGATGCCACCGAGGTCGCCGCGCTGGCGGGCGAGGCCGGGTCGATCGACGAACTCGACGCCGCGATCAGCGTGTGCCGGGCCTGCCCCCGGTTGGTCACCTGGCGTGAGGAGGTCGCCCAGGTCAAACGACGCGCCTTTGCCGATCAGCCGTACTGGGGGCGTCCGGTGCCGGGTTGGGGATCGGAGCGGCCGCGGGTGCTGATCGTGGGGCTGGCCCCCGCCGCGCACGGTGCCAACCGGACCGGCCGGATGTTCACCGGCGACCGCTCCGGCGACCAGCTGTACGCGGCGCTGCACCGGGCCGGGCTGGTGAATCAGCCCACCAGCGTCGACGCCGCGGACGGGTTGCGCACCAAGCACATTCGCATCGCAGCGCCGGTCCGCTGCGCACCACCGGCCAACGCTCCGACCCCCGCGGAGCGGGATACCTGCGCGCCCTGGCTGGATGCTGAGTGGCGGCTGGTGGCCCCGCATGTCCGAGTGGTGGTGGCGCTCGGCGGGTTCGCGTGGCAGATCGCGTTGCGCCTGACGGGCGGGACGCTCAAGCCCAAGTTCGGCCACGGCGTCGTCGCGGAGCTCCCGTCGGGCCTGCGGGTGTTGGGCTGCTACCACCCGAGCCAACAGAACATGTTCACGGGTAGGTTGACTCCGGCAATGCTCGATGAGGTTTTCACAGACGCGAAGAAGCTGGCAGGAATCAAGTAATGGTGGAATCGGTTCTGGTCTCCGGCGCCAGTGTGGCCGGACTCACCGCGGCGTACTGGCTGCAGCGCAACGGCTATGCGGTGACGGTGGTGGAGCGCTACCCCGGGCTGCGTCCGGGCGGTCAGGCGATCGACGTGCGCGGTCCGGCACTGGAGGTGCTCGATCGCATGGGACTGCGGGCCGCCGCCGAGGACTGCAAGACGAATATCCAGGGGTCGTCGGTGGTCGACCGGGACGGCAATGTGCTGTCCGAGGACACCGAGTCGACGCCGACGGGTGGGCCGATCAACAACCCGGACATCGAGTTGTTGCGCGACGATCTGGTCGGATTGCTGTACGACGAAACGAAATTGAAGACGGAGTTCCTGTTCGACGACACCATCGAGACTTTGGAGAACCTCGGTCCGGCCGTCAACGTCACATTCGAGACGGCCGAGCCGCGCAGCTTCGACCTGGTGATCGGGGCGGACGGTTTGCACTCCAACGTGCGCAGGCTGGTTTTCGGGCCGGAAGAGCGATTCATCAAGCGGCTCGGCACTTTTGCCGCGATCTTCACCGTGCCCAATTTCCTGGAGCTGGACTACTGGCAGAAGTGGCATTACGGCGACCACAGTATGGCCGGGATCTACAGTGCGCGCCGCAACTCCGAGGCCCGGGCCATGCTCGGCTTCATGGACCCCGAACTGCGAATTGACTACCGCGACACCGAAGCTCAGTTCGCCGAACTGGAGCGGCGGATGGCCGACGACGGCTGGGTCCGTCCGCAGCTGCTGAAGCTGATGCGTGAGGCCCCGGATTTCTACTTCGACGAGATGTCGCAGATCGTGATGGACCACTGGTCCATCGGCCGGGTTGCTCTGGTGGGTGATGCCGCGCACTGCGCCTCGCCGCTGTCCGGCCAGGGCACCAGTTTGGCGTTGCTGGGTGCGACGGTGCTGGCGGGTGAACTCAAATTGGCCCGCATCGATCACGGGCTCGGATTCGCCAACTATTTCAAGCGCTTTCATCCCTACACGCAGCGCACCCAGTTCCTGGCCAGCGACAACATTCCCGGCGGCGCCCCCATCACCCAGGAACAGTTCGACCTCATCGTCAACTCGTTCACGCTGCTGAACTACTAGCCCGGGAACATCTCCCGGCGAAGACGCGTTGTGCCGACCGTGCGTCTTTCCGTCCTTGACCTGGTCCCGGTACGCAGTGACCAGTCCACCAGCGACGCTCTTGCCGCCACGGTATCCCTGGCGCAGACCGCCGACCGGCTGGGCTTCACGCGATACTGGGTCGCCGAGCACCACAACATGCCCTCGGTGGGCGCCACCAGCCCGCCCGTCCTTCTCGCCTACCTGGCCGCGCAGACCGACCAAGTGCGCCTCGGCTCGGGCGGGGTGATGCTGCCCAACCACGCGCCGCTGGCGGTGGCCGAGCAGTTCGCCCTGCTGGAGGCCGCCGCGCCCGGTCGTATCGACCTCGGCATCGGCCGCGCCCCCGGCTCCGACCCCGTCACGTCCTACGCCCTGCGCGGCGGGCGTGACGATCGCGACATCGAGAATTTCCCGGAGTACCTCGACGACGTGGTGGCTTTGATGAGTCCCCGCGGCGTGCGGGTGCCGCTGCGTTCGGGGGACTACACCCTCAAGGCGACGCCGGCCGCCGCCAGTGAACCCCGGCTGTGGCTGCTCGGGTCGTCGATGTACTCGGCGCGACTGGCCGCCGCCAAGGGGCTGCCGTACGTATTCGCCCATCACTTCTCCGGGCAGGGTACCGAAGAGGCACTGGACTACTACCGCAAGCATTTCCGGCCCGGCGATCTCGCCTCCGAGCCGGTCACCCTCCTGACGGTGAACGCTGTGGTGGCCGAAACATCGCAGGAGGCAAGGGAATTGATGTTGCCCAACCTGCAGATGATGGCCCGGTTGCGTACCGGGCAGCCGTTGGGTCCGGTGCAGCTCGTCGAAGAGGCGCACCAGGCAACGCTCACGCCACAACAGCAGCACATCGTGGACAGCGGGATGAGGCGGGCCGTCGTCGGCTCACCCGCCGAGGCAGCCGATCAGGTGCGTGCCCTGGCCGAGCGGTTCGACGTCGACGAGGTGATGGTGCACCCGGTGGCATCGGCTCGCCGCGGCATTGATCCGACCACGGCGCCGGGCCGGGTGGCCACGCTGGAACTGCTGGCCAAAGAGCTGTTTTAGACAGTGGCCGCGCGGCACTAGTCCTTGACCACGGCCTGCTCGGGTGCCACGTCCGGTGCGTGTTCGGCGATCCATTGCAACAGGTCGCCGGCCGGCATCGGAGGGCTGTGCACAAAGCCCTGGGTGATGGTGCAGCCGTACTGCCGCAGGGCCCGTAACGTCGCCTCGTCTTCGACGCCCTCGGCCACCAGGTCCGCGCCGAGGCTTTCGGCCAGCGCCACTGTCGAGCGCACGATCGCCACCGACCGTGGATCCTGGGCCAGGCGTGCCACGAAGACCCGGTCGAGCTTGAGCTCATCGACCGACACGTCCTGCAGGCGGGCCAGCGACGACCATCCGGTGCCGTAGTCGTCAAGCGAGATCCGGACGCCCAGGCGCTGCAGCGCGGCCACGGTGTTGCGCGACCGCGCGGAGTCGACCAGGGTGCTTTCGGTGATCTCGATGATGAGCTCGTCGGCCGGCAGTCGATGGGTCTGCAGCAGCTGCTCGATGGTGCCGACGAGGTCGAGGTCCAACAGGTTGGTCGTCGACAGGTTGACGGCCACGGTCAGCGCCACGCCCTGTTCGCGCCAGCTCCGGGTCTGCTCGAGGGCCAGGTTGACGGTGCGGTTGGCCACCTTGCGCATCAACCCGGCGCGCTCGGCGGCCGGCAGGAATTCTTCCGGCAACAGCAACCCGCGTTGGGGATGGTGCCAGCGCAGCAGCGCCTCCACACTGTGCACGCTGCCGTCGCCCGCATTGATCTTCGGCTGGTAGTGGCAGGTCAACTGCTCGTTGCCGTCGGCCAGCGCAGCGCGCAACTCCTCGACGATATTGGGGTCGTTGTCGCGATACAGCTCGTACGCCGCGTCGTACACCGCGATCCTGCTCTTGGCGGACCTCGCGTGCGGAAGAACCATCTCGGCGCGGTTGAGCAGTTCTTGCGGATGGTCACAGTGATCGGGAAACAGGGCGATGGCGATCCGGGCATCGACCTGCACGGTCATCGGATCCAGCGTGAACGGTTCGTTCAACGTCTCCAGGAGCCGACCCGCCTGAGCACGTGCGGCGATCAGGTCGGCGCCCTCGGCGAGCAGGATCGCGAACTCGTCGTCACCCGCACGGGCGAGCAGGTCCTCGCGTCGCACGTTCTGGCTCAGGCGATTCGCGACCTGGCTCAGCAGGTCGTCGCTGAAGCGGTGCCCGACGCTGTCGGCGATTTCGTCGAACTCGTGCAGCTGCAACAGCAGGAGCGCTCGGCGAGCCGGGCCCCTGGTGCCCAGCGCGGGCCCGATGGCCGGTGGCGGGGTGAGGGGCACGGCGGTCAGCGTGGTCGCCAGCGAGCGCCGGTTCGGCAGAGTGGTCAGCTGATCGGTCATGGCCTGCTTGTGGGTTTCGGCCATGATGCTGACTTCGCGGAAAGTCACCGAGAAGCGCGCCGCGACCGCGATGAGGCTCAGTGCGGCCAGCACCGGTGCGGTCCGCGACTCGTCGCTCAGGGCGGTGACCGCCAGCGCAACGATGGTGCAGGCCACCGGAGCGACGTAAGACCCGAACGAGCGTCTGGGCATCGGGGGCGTCGACGACCACGCCGTCCAGCTGGCAACCGCGATCAGCAGGAAGGACGCGGGCCAGAACGCGTCGAGCATGGTGCCCACCCGGTACGCCCCGGCGGACGTCTCGAAGAGGTAGGCGGTGTCGGCGGCGGAGAACAGCACGAACCCGATCACCAATAGGCCCCAACGGAATTCGTGGCGCCAGCCGAGGATCGGCAGCATTCCGGCAGCCAGCGCCACCAGTACCAGGTCCAGCCACGGATAGACCAGCCCTACCAGCACGGTGGCCGGCGCTTTGGTGGCGGCCGCGTGGATGGGCCCTGCGGTCAGGGCGGCGGCCACCGAGGCCATCACCAACCCGCACACCACGCAGTCCAGCCGCACCGGCAGCGGCACCCGCTTGAGGCGCGAGCGCATCAACAGCAGCAGGCCGGCATAGATGAATGGGTAGAAGGCGAGATAGGCCGCGTCGGCGATCGACGGTGACTGGCCGTCCGGAACCCACTTGGCGTAGACGACGTCGCCCAGCGCCGAGACCGCGGTACCGAATGCGATCAGGTTCCAGGCAACCCGATCGGCCCGCACCCGGTAGGCGCGATACGCGATCAGTGCGGCCGCAGAGAAATTCAGGATCGGATAGAAGACGTTGGCGAAGAAGGGGGAGTGGTCGGCGCGCGGGTCGGGGAAGCACGACGACGCGAAAACCAGCACACCGATCGTCAACGCCGCCAAACTGATTTGGACAGCGGTCGGGGGCCATTTGACGCTGTGCGGTAGGTCGCGAAGGTCGTCTGACGCCGACTTTGCAGTGGCGGCAAGCGGTTTGATCGCGCGTGCCAGCACCGAAGGGCTGGCGGAGTTGGTGCTTCGATAGAGACGACCGGCGTCGAACCCATGCTCCAGGCTGGTTTTCAGGGCGAGCATCGACTCGTCGTTGAGCTCTGGCAGTGCGTAGGGCAGCGGCAGGTCCGGCACGAAGCTTCGGATACATTGCCCACCTTCGCGTTTGGCGGCATACATCGCCAGATCGGAATGGCGGAGTAGTTCGTCGACGGTGTGTTTGGATTCGGCGGCGGCCACCGTGAAGCCGATGCTGGGCCGGACCGCCAACGGAACGCCGTCGACAACGATTGCGGCATTGAAGGATTCGAGAACACGCTGGGCCGCCGCGTGGGACTCCTCAACCGGGCCTTCGATGAGTACCGCGAATTCGTCACCGCCCAGGCGCGCGACGGTGCCCTGCTCGCCCAGGGTGGTGGTGAGCCGGCCGGCGACGCGAACCAGCAGCTCGTCACCGGCGGGATGGCCGAGCGCGTCGTTGACCGACTTGAAGTTGTCCAGGTCCAGGCACATGACGGCGATCGGTGCGGAGTCCTCGCTGCGCCGGGCGACGGCCTGTTCCAGCTTGTGCAGAAAGTTGGCGCGGTTGGCCAGGCCGGTCAGGCTGTCGCGAAAAGCCTCCTCGGCCACCTCGGTCAACAGGCTCTGGTTCTCCACCAGCACCACGAACTGCCGGGCCAGCACCGCGACGACCAGGATGCCCAGGCCGACCACCAACGGCCCGTGCCGGATGAATCGCACCGCGTTGCCCAAACCGACTGCGGCGGCCAACAATAACGGCAGGTAGGGCAGCCATAACCGGGTGTGCGAATTGATATCCGGACTCGTATTCACCACCGCTGGCTCTTGGACGCTGACCAGGCCGGAGAGTGCCATCAGGCCCAACCCGGCAACACGGCTCACATCGACCACTCCACCGGTGTGATAGCTGCCGACCCCGGTCTGGAACAGCACCAGCATGTCCGCCAGCATGATCGTTGCGACGCCACTGGCGAACAGGTTCACGCTGCGCCGTCTGCCCGGACGATCCCGTGACAACAGCAGAATCGCGGTCGTCATGAGCACGACGTCGGCCGCGACATGGGCCACTGTCACCAAACGTGAACTGCTGTCGGTTCTCAGCAGCTTGTCGAGAACGAACACCCAGGAAGCCACCCACAGCGACATGGAAACAATGACGCCGTCGAGCACCAGTCGCCACAGATTGTGACCACCGGGCGGATTGGACAGCAGCAGCATCGCTGTGAACGCTCCGAGCGGATAGAGGAGCAGCACGACCTCCGCGGCGGCCGGATGGCTGGCGTGCTCGAGTTCGGGCCGCACGTCGTATACCGACCAGATGATCTCCCCGGCAGCCCAGCCGGCCAGCGCCACCACCAGTGCCACCCAGCCACCGCGGCGGCGTCCGGTCGCATGCCGCGCCGCGCGGCCGGCGCAGCCGGCGGCGAAGGCCAGGCACAGCACCGTCACGACCTGTACGGCCGGACGGGTGGCATAGGGGCCTTGCCAGCCCCAGATCGAGGACGCGATGACCAGAGCGGCTGCCAGGCAGTAACCGCCGACGACGGACGAGGTGACTCCCAGGGTCAGCCCGGTGAACGGGCACTGCATCCCCGTCCAGCGCTTCATTCGCCGCTCCAGCTCGCACATGCATTGAGGCAGGCGAAGGACCTAGGAGCTTCACCGCACGCCCACACAGAATAAACTGCGGCGCGCTGTCTGGTCGGCACTACCGGCGCGGGTCCAACACCCGGGTTGCGGCTAGCTGCTCGCCTCGATGCGTGCCAGGGCCTCGCGCAGGATCTGCGCGGTGCCTTCGCGGTCGGGGTCCCGGCGTACCAGCACTCCCTTGGCAACCGAGAACTTGTCGCCGTTGCGTCGGGGAAGTACGTGCAGGTGAATATGGAAAACGGTCTGGAATGCAGCGCGACCGTCGTTGATGCCGATGTTGGTGGCATCGGCCAGTTCGGTCGTCTTGGCCGCCTGGGCGATGCGCTGGCCGAGGGTGATCATTCCGGCCAGGGTCTCCGGCGGGGTGTCGTCCAGGTCGACGCTGTGTTTCTTGGGAATCACCAGGGTGTGGCCTCGGGTGAAGGGCCGGATGTCGAGAATCGCCAGATAGCTGTCGTCTTCGTAGATCCGGATGGCCGGGGATTCGCCGGCGACGATCGCGCAGAATACGCAGGACATCCCGCCACGGTACTGGGCGGCACGTTGCGCCTGACCGCGCTCCCGCGCCGAGCGTGAACTGACGGCGAAAATCCAGCCCGATTTTCGCCGTGGCTTCACGCTCGGCGAGGCAACCACCACCATCAGCACCTCCCGGCCCGCGAGATACGCTGCGGCAGTGGACGCTCGCGATCTCGCGTTCGCCGGAGCGGCCGAGCAGGCGCGAATGCTGGCCGACGGCGACATCGATGCCCCGGTGCTCCTCGAGCTCTATCTGGACCGTATCGAGAGGCTGGATAGCGAGCTGCGCGCCTACCGGGTGGTGCGCTACGACGCTGCGCGCGAGGAAGCCGAGATCGCCCAGCAGCGCCTGGACGCCGGCGAGCGGCGCCCGCTGCTGGGCGTGCCGATAGCGATCAAGGACGACGTCGACGTCGCCGGCGAAGTGACCACCTACGGCACCGGCGCGCACGGGCCGGCCGTCACTGACGACGCCGAAGTGGTGCGCCGGCTGCGCGCGGCCGGCGCGGTCATCATCGGCAAGACCTCGGTCCCGGAGCTGATGATCATGCCCTTCACCGAGTCGCTGACCTTCGGCGCCACCCGCAACCCGTGGAACCCGCGGCGCACACCGGGCGGCAGCAGTGGCGGCAGCGCCGCTGCCGTCGCAGCGGGCCTGGCACCGCTCGCCCTGGGGTCCGACGGCGGCGGTTCGATCCGGATCCCGGCCACCTGGTGCGGCCTGTTCGGGCTGAAGCCGCAGCGTGACCGGGTCTCGCTGGAGCCGCACGACGACGCCTGGCAGGGGCTGAGTGTCAACGGCCCGATCGCGCGGTCGGTCCTGGATGCGGCGCTGCTGCTCGACGCGACCAACACGGTGCCCGGCCCCGAAGGCGAGTTTGCCGCTGCCGCCACTCGACAGCCCGGTCAGCTGCGAATTGCGTTGAGTACCAAGGTCCCGACTCCGATGCCGGTACGGGTCCGCAAAGCGCAGCTGACGGCGGTCGAGCAGGCCGGCGCCTTGCTGCGCGATCTCGGCCACGAGGTGATCGAGCGCGACCCCGTGTATCCGCCTTCGCTGTATGCGAACTACCTGCCGCGGTTCCTGCGCGGCATCAGCGACGACGCCGACGCTCAGGCCCATCCCGAGCGGCTGGAACGGCGCACCCGCGCCATCGCCCGCCTCGGTTCGTTCTTCTCCGATCGGACGATGGCCGCGTTGCGGGCCGCCGAATCGGGTCTCAGCGCCCGGATCCAGGCGATCTTCGACGACGTCGACGTCGTCATCACACCGGGCACGGCGGCCGGACCGTCGCGCATCGGCGCCTATCAGCGGCGCGGCGGCGTGTCGACGCTGCTGCTGGTTGCTCAGCGGGTTCCCTACCAGCAGATCTGGAATCTGACCGGCCAGCCCGCGGCCGTGGTGCCGTGGGATTTCGACGACGACGGGCTGCCGATGTCGGTGCAGCTGGTCGGCCGGCCCTACGACGAGGCGACGCTGCTGTCGTTGTCCGCGCAGATCGAAGCCGCCCGGCCGTGGGCTCACCGGCGACCGCCGGTGTCATGAGCCCGCCTCGATCAGCGTGGCCCAGGCGACGAGTTTGACCGCCCACGGGACGGCATGAGCCGGGCTGGTCGAGGGCAACCGGTGCAGCGTGACGGTCGCCGGGTGCTGAACCAGGCGTGCGAACAGCCGGGCTGCCGCAGCGCCGTTGAAGTACACCCGGTCAAGCCTCGGATACGCGGCGAACAACCGGTCAAAGTCGTTGGCCACCAGAGTTTTCGGATCGATCGAGGCATCTGCGCTGCCCACCCGCCGACAGCTGTGCAACACGTCCCACAGCGCCACCCCGCGGGCCTGCAACGCCGCCAGTCGATCGGAATAGGCTGCTGCGCAGTCGAACTCGAACAGTTGCGCCGCTATCGGCCAGAACGCGTTGCGCGGATTGGCGTAGTACTGGCCGTCGGCGAGCGAGCGGACACTGGGAAACGAGCCCAGGATCAGCACCCGGGCGCGGTCGTCGATCACCGGGCCAAGCCCGTCGAGCAGCGGTTCGGTCATCACCTCACATGATGACGCGGGCCACGCTCTAACGTGGACTCAGTGACCGATCAAGCGGACGACCGCGACCTCGACGACCTGCTGGGTGGGCTGGAAGGTCAAGCACGAGCCGAGCGCGCCGATCTGGTGCGCTGGCTACTCGAACAGGGCGTCACCGCCGAGGAGATCCGCACCACCAATCCACCCCTGTTGCTGGCATCCCGCCACATCATCGGCGACGACGGCACCTACGTCTCGGCGCGGGAGATCAGCGAGACCTACGGCATCGATCCCGAACTGTTGCAACGGGTTCAGCGGGCCATCGGGCTGGCGCGGGTGGACGACCCGGACGCGGTGGTGCACATGCGTGCCGACGGCGAGGCGGCGGCGTTTGCCCAGCGGTTCGTCGACTTGGGGCTCAACCCCGATCAGGTGGTGGCCGTGGTGCGCGTGCTCGCCGAGGGCCTGTCCCATGCGGCCGAGGTCATGAGGTACACCGCACTGGCGGCGATCATCCGGCCGGGTGCCACCGAAGTGGAGATCGCGCAAGGATCCAAGGCGCTGATCAACCAGATCGCGCCGCTGCTCGGCCCGATGATCCACCAGATGCTGTTCCTGCAGTTGCGGCACATGATGGAGTCCGAAGCCGTCAACGCCGGTGAACGCGCCGCCGGTAAGCCGCTGCCGGGCGCCCGGCCCGTCGCGGTCGCCTTCGCCGATCTGGTCGGGTTCACCAAGCTGGGCGAAGTGGTCTCGCCCGAGGAACTGAGTCAGCTCGCCGGCCGGCTGGCCGATCTGGCCCGGGACCTCTCGGCACCGCCGGTGCGCTTCATCAAGACGATCGGCGACGCGGTGATGTTCGTCTGCCCCAACCCGGCGCCGTTGCTCGACACCGTTCTCAAGCTGGTCGACATAGTCGACAACGACGAGGACTTCCCCCGGCTCCGCGCCGGCGTCGCAGCGGGCATGGCGGTGAGCCGCGCGGGTGACTGGTTCGGCAGCCCGGTCAACGCGGCCAGCCGGGTCACCGGGGTCGCGCGCCCGGGAACCGTGCTGGCGACCGACGCGGTGTGCGACGCCGTGGGCGACGAGGCCGGGTTCCAGTGGTCGTTCGCCGGCGCGCGCCGGCTCAAGGGGATCAAGGGCGAAACCAAACTCTTCCGGGTCCGCCGCGCCTCCTAGCCCCGCGAGCTTGGGCACCTTCCGCGAGCAGGCACAAAATCGCACGGCGCCAAGCGCTTTCGTGCGATTTTGTGTCTGCTCGCCACAGGGTTCACCGTAGGGTTCGCCACAGGGCTTGAAATGTCCGGCACATGGGCAGGCCCGGCGTGACTCGTTGGGGCGCTGTCGACTCCGACTAATGCGGGTCTTACGCGGCCGTTTTTCACCCTTCTTCCGGCGCTTGAAATTCGGTCACTTCCGGGCCTGCTTCGCTCCTAAAAATACAACTGCGAATGGCTGATGGCAACGGTTTAAGGCCGTCCGGAGCAAGTGCTCGCCCAAGCTGACCGTTCGCCCGGGGCGAAATCACCGTGCTTTCATGTGCAACGGTGTAATCATGTAATCATGAAACTCCATCATCACCACGGGCGCCGCCAAGGGCGCCCCGGGGGCTGGCAGCAAGCCGAGCAACCCGACGCCAGCGGCGCACCCGAGTGGTTCGCCGGCCGTCTGCCCGAAGCATGGTTCGACGGCGACCCGACGGTCATCGTCGACCGGGAAGAAATCACCGTCGTCGGCACGCTGCCGGCGGTCGCCGACGAGAGCTCCGCGCGCGCCGAAGGACGCGTCTCGCGGTTCCGCGAAGACACCCGGCCGGAGCGGATGGCCATCGCCGAAGAAGCGCAGGAACGCTACGGACGCAAGGTTTCCTGGGGCGTCGAGGTGAATGGCGAACGGATCCTGTTCACCCACATCGCAGTACCGGTCATGACGCGTCTCAAGCAACCCGAACGCCAGGTGCTCGACACGCTGGTGGACGCGGGTGTCGCGCGATCGCGCGCCGACGCGCTGGCCTGGTCGGTCAAGCTGGTCGGCGAGCACACCGAGGAGTGGCTGGCCAAGCTGCGCGAGGCCATGTCGGCGGTCGACGACCTCCGCGCACAGGGGCCTGACCTGCCCGGCTAGCCCGGTCGGGTGGCTACTTCTCCTTGTTGACCTTGGCGACGATCTTGTCGGCGATCTGCGCGCCCTGGTCGGTGATCTGGTAGCCGCAGGCGTTGACGTCGGCGATCACATTGTTGGCCACTTCCATCGCGCGTTGGCATTCCCAGCCGTTGGCACCTTCCTGGGCATCGACCACCGTGATCCTGGGTGAGGATCCCTGCACCTCGGAGAACGTCCACCGGTAGGTCTTGCCTTTGTTGGTGACCGTGACGGTCTTGCCCGCACAGCCTTTCCATTTGCTCAGCGAGGACTGCAGGAAAGACTTGGCTTTGTCGGCGGTCGGGAAGGCGATGGCAGCCTGGTTTACCCAGTGGTCGTAGTTGTCGCCGGGCTCGGACGACACCAGCCCGCTGAGCCCGGTGTATCCGCTGCCCGCGTACACCGGCCCCTGACTGCCGTACATCGCACCCTGGCAGTCGGGATTCGACAGCGTCACCGGCGAGGAGTCCACCGTCGTGATGGGCTTGCCCGGTTGCATCGTCGACGACCCCATCACCGAGTTGATCTCCGACGACGACAACAGCATCGAGCTCAACCGGTCCTCGGCGATCGGTTTCACCTTGGGCGCCGGATCGGGGCGGGTCGCTATCCAGATGACCACCGCACCGACGACCAGGGCAGCCACGATGGCCGCGGCGGCGATGACGGGCCACGGATTGCGTTTGCCCGGCTGCGGCGGCGGCCGATGCCCCTGGTTCCAGGCCGCCGGTATGGGCCCGGAAGCTATCGGGGTGCTGGGCGGTCCGCTGCCCCAGCCGCCACTCTGGTGGTACTGGGGGGACGGGCCTGACACCGGGCCACTGACCGGGTTCCAGGCCGGGTGTCCGGGCTGATTGGGCGGCCGCTGTTGCGGCATGGGACCCGACTGCCCGGGCCCGCCGCCGTATTGCGGCGCCGACGGCCGGGATGCGGGCGGCGGCGTGCTCGGAGGACCCTGGCGCGGCGGCGGAGTCACCGCGGGCATGGTGGGTTTCGACGACGCGGTCGGCGGACCGGGCAGGGTGGCTTCCTGGCTGCGGCGCAGGATGTTCTCGGCGTGGTCCTGGTCGGGCGAGCTGAGCGCCTCATGGGCGGCCAGCGCCAGATCACCGGCGCTGGAGTAGCGGTCTTCGGGCTTCTTGGCCATGCCGCGGGCGATGACCGCGTCGAAGCTCTTCGGGATGCCGGCGCGGGCGGCGCTGACTTGCGGGACGGGGTTCATCAGGTGGGCCGTGACCAGTGAACCGGCGCTGTCGGCGCGGTACGGCGGACCGCCGGTGAGGCATTCGAAGAGCACGCACGCCAGCGAATAGATATCGGCGCGGTAGGTCACCTCTTCGTTGGAAAACCGTTCGGGCGCCATGTATTTCCAGGTGCCGACGGCGGTGCCGAGCTGGGTGAGTTTCTCGTCGGTGGTGGCGCTGGCGATGCCGAAATCGACGAGGTAGGCGAAGTCGTCGCGGGTGACCAGGATGTTGGGCGGTTTGACGTCGCGGTGCATGACGCCCGCGGCGTGGGCGGCATCGAGCGCCGAGGCGATCTGGGTGATGATCGCGACCGCGCGCGGCGGCGTCAACGGTCCGTAGCGCTTGAGGACGCTGTCGAGGTCGGTGCCCTCGATCATGCGCATCTCGAGGTACATCTGGCCGTCGATCTCGCCGTAGTCGTGGATCGGCACGACGTGGGGTTCCTGCAGGCGACCGGCGATGCGGGCCTCGCGCTTCATCCGCTCGCGGAACACCGGGTCCTTGCTGAATTCCGCGGTCATCACCTTGACGGCGACCGTCCACTCCTTGACGGTGTGCTCGGCCTCGTAGACCTCGCCCATCCCGCCGCGGCCCAGCAACCGCTTGAGTTCGTAAGGCCCGAACATCGTTCCCACCCGCGAGCTCTGCGTGTCGCTCATCGCTGATCCTCCCAATCAACCAACGTCGCCGACACTATCAACCACCTCCAGGTAGGGCCGTCAACCGCAAAACGCAGGTTGGGGCGACCACCAGCCTATTCGGTGCGACCCGGCCGTGTTATTTCCTTGCCCGTCGTTGTGGTCCCATACGGCGCAGTCGCACCGTGATGAGCAGCACCAGCAGCAGCGCCTGCGCGGCGCATCCTCCCGCGGCGATCAACCAGCTACTGACGTCGTAATCCCACATCGGATCCTGATCTCCGCCGGCGGTCCGCCGCAGATCGTTGAGGTCGACCGTCGAGGCGGCCATGGCGTAGGCCCAGCGGGAGGGGGAGAGCCAGGAGAGTTGTTCGAGCGGGATGCGGTCTTTGACCGGGAACATGCCGCCGCACAGGATGAGTTCGGCCATCACGACAACGACGAGCAGGGGCATGCCGCGGTCGGCGTTGCTGATCAGCGCCGAGATGAGCAGGCCCAGGATCATCGACACCAGCGTCACGGCCACCACCGCCAGCGCCACTTCGAACCGGGGCCAGGGCACGACCACCGACTGATCCGGTGGGGGCAGGAAGGCGACGCCGAGGAATCCGAGGATCAGTGCCTGGGTGGTGGCGATGGCGCCCAGGACGGCGAGTTTGGAGGCCAGGTAGGCGCCGCTGGAGAGTCCGATGCCGTGTTCGCGCCGGTAGATCGCCTGTTCCTTGACGATTTCCCGGATCGAGCCGGCGCAGCCCATGAGCGCCCCGCCGATGACCAGCAACACCAGCAGTTGACCCGGCTGTGTCGACATCTTCTCGATGGCTTTGGTGAGGGAGAGTCCGGCGTCGCCGGGGACGGCGTAGGTGAACAGGCTGAGGAGTAGGGGCAGGGCGAGTAGGAACAGGGTGTATTGGCGGTCGGCGGCGATGACGGCGAGGTAGCGCCGGCACAGGATGCTGAATTGGGCTGGGGGGCTTTGTTGGGCTTTGGGTTTGGGTTTGCCGGTCGTGGTCGTGGTCGTGGTCGTGGTCGTGGGGGTGGTGGGTGGTTGGGGGGTGGGGGTGAAGGCGGCGTGCAGGGGGGAGTTGGTGTAGCGGGTGGGCCAGTCGGTGGTGGTGTCGTTTTCGAGCAGGATGAATAGGTCGGCGAAGTCGGTGCAGCCGAAGTAGGGCAGGGCTTGTTGGGGTGGGCCGAAGTAGGCCAGGCGTCCGCCGGGGGCCAGCACGAGCAGGCGGTCGCACATGTTGAGGTGGGCGATGTTGTGGGTGACGACGACCACCGAGCGGCCGTCATCGGCCAGGGTGCGCAGGGTTTGCATCACCGATTTCTCGTAGCCGGGGTCCAGTCCGGAGGTGGGTTCGTCCAGGAACAGCAGGGAGGGTTTGGTCAGTAGTTCCAGGGCGACGCTGGTGCGTTTGCGTTGCCCACCGGACAGGGAGTCGATGCGTTGGTCGGCGTGGGCGCTGAGGCCGAGTTCGGTCAGGACTTCCTCGATGCGCTGGCGGCGTTCGGTGGTGGAGACGTCGTGGGGGAAGCGCAGTTGGGCGGCGTAGTTCAGGGCGCGGCGCACGGTCAGGGGGGTGTGCAGGATGTCGTCTTGGGGCACGAATCCGATGCGGTGGCGCAGTTCGGGGTAGTTGTCATAGAGGTCGCGGTCGTCATAGCGCACGGTGCCGGTGGTGGCGGGGCGAAACCCGGTCAGGGCGCCCAGCAGGGTGGATTTGCCGGCCCCGGAGGGGCCGACGACGGCCAGCAGGGAGCGTTGGGGCAGCACGAAGCTGACGTCATCGAGCAGGACCTTGCCTTTGCCTGGGCCGTGGCCGGTTTCGACGTGCAGGTGGGCGGCTTCATAGGAGATGTCGCCGGTGTCGACGTATTCGACGAGGCGGTCGCCGGACAGGTGCAGCAGTTGGTGGCCGATGCCCACGATGTCGTGGGGCCCGATCAGGGCGCGGGTGATGCGGGTGCCGTTGACGTAGGTGCCGTTGGCGGAGTGGTTGTCGATCAGTTCCCAGCCCGTGGTGCTGCGGCGCAGCAGGGCGTGGCGGCGCGAGACCAGCAGGTCGTGCAGGACCACGGTGTTCTGTGGTGCCCGGCCGATGCTCACGGTCTGCTGGTCGATGGCGTGTACGGCGGTCGGGGTGCGCAGGGAGGTGGTCGAACCGGTGGGCGCCCCCAGCCCCAGCTCGTCGTTGGGCAGCGGCGGGACCGCGATCTCAGTGGTCTGCTGCGCGTTGGCCGGGACCGGCGCCAGCGGGGCTACCGTGGTGGTCGCCTCTCCGATCCCCACCGGCCCCGGCTCACCCGCCTGCCCCGGCCCGCCCGGCCCGCCCGGCCCGCCCGGACCGCCCGGCTCACCCGCCTGGCCCGGACCGCCCGCCTCGCCCGCCTCGCCTGGCCCGCCGGGCTCGAAGTGCAGCCGCTCACCCGAACTCAGCGACCCCAGCACCACCGTCACCGGCCGCTCACCCACCACCACCTGCTCGACCCGCTCACCCCCCATATACATGCCGTTGCTACTGCGATTGGACAACACCCACCCCGACTCGGTGGCCTCCAACACCGCATGCACCCGCGAGATCCGCGGATTGTCCAACTGAATATCGGACTCACCCGAACGCCCCACCGTCCACACCCGCCCCGCACCCACCCGCCAACTACCCCCACCCCCACGCACCACCAACCCCGTCACCACGCCCATCCCACGCCTCCGCTCACACCGACTACGCCGCCCCGGCGAGCCCCCGGGCGGGCGAGCGCATCGACTTCAGTTGCAGAGCCAGGTGCCGATCCACCCCGCAGTGCCCAGCCGCCGCATGGCGTCCTGCTCGGCGGCCAACAGGGTGGAACCGTAGCCTCCGGCGTGGTCGCCGGCGTTGTTCTCGGCTACCGCGCCGCATTCCGAGAAGGAGACCAGAACCTTGCAGTCGGACTTGCCGCACGCCCCCATCGCTGCGCTCTCCGCGGCGGCGCGTGACGGGGCGTCCTTGGTCCGGCCGAACAGCTGGCCCGACGGCGAGTACGCGATCGCGCCGTAGTTGCCGTCGGCCTTCGCAGCGGGGGCCAGCGCGATCAGCGTCGCCGTCACCGCCGCGGCGCTGGTCAGTACGACCGCCGCTGCGCCCGGAAACCGCGCCTGAAAAGCGGTCAATCCCATGATGTTTCCTTTCGGCGACTGAAGAAGACGGGGTTTCGGGAAGTGCTAGACCGGCTTGGTTGCGGTGACCTGCTTGCCCCACTCGGACATGGTCATCGACACCGCACCGTTCTCCACCGGGGTGATCTCGATCTTGACCAAGTGGTAGGAGCCGTCCGAGGCGATCCACACAGTGGTCGGAGTGGGTGGCGCGTTCTGCGGGCTCAGCCGCGACCCGGCCAGCGTGGCGACGTCGTCCGTCGACGACGTTCCGGTGATCTTCGTGGTCGCGATGCCGTTGATCTGCTCACTGCCGCCGACCTTGGGGTTCTGCAGATTGGCCAGCAGGTGGGCCAGGCCTTTGTCGGGATCGAGCAGCGTGGAGACCTCGTAGATGGACGCTCCGTTGCCGTAGTCGGTGAATTTGCCGGGCTCGGCGACGTCGGAGTACAGGTGGCCGTCGACGAAGACGAACTTCGAGTCGACGGGACTCTTCCCGACGGTCAACGTCGCGGTGCCGTTGGCCACGGTCTGCGGAGTGTTGGACACGTCGCCGTCGAGCTTGGTCACCTCGAGGTTGGGTACCGCTCCCTGCACCGTGAGGCTGACGTGCATTCCGGTCACTTTGCGCATGGCCTCGGCGGCCTGCTTGACGGTGCTCGCGGCGTCGACGTTAGGTGCGTTGGATCCGCTGCCGGAGCTGTTGTTCTTCGGGCTTCCGCAGCCGGTGAGCACGAGCGCCGTCACCGCGACCGCTGCGGCGGCCCGGGACCAGAGCTTCAGTTTCATAGACATCTCCTTCGTTCGAGGCAACCGGAACGTCGCCACGGGGCAAACACATCTGGAGGACGCACCAAAGCCAGCGAATAGCGTAAGGCTGCCGGTTTCACTTGGCCAGACCTCATTCTGGGGGCCGAAGCAAACTCTCTTGCCTACCGGCGGGCCCTGCGCTGCCGGTTGATACTGCGCAGTCGTGCCGCGAGAAGTATCACCATCGCCACACCCAACGCCGCACACATCCCCAGCCCGGTCAGCCAGTGCGCGCGGTCGTGGGTCCACATCGGATCGGGGTCGGTGAGGCGGATGTAGTTCACCCCGAGCGAGGAGCCCGCCATGGCGTAGGCCCAGCGGGAGGGGGAGAGCCAGGAGAGTTGTTCGAGCGGGACGCGGTCGTTGACGGCGAACATGCCGCCACAGAGGACGAGCTGCGCCATGACCACCAGGACGAGCAGGGGCATGCCGCGGTCGGCGTTGCTGATCAGCGCCGAGATCAGCAGGCCCAGGATCATCGAAACCACGGTCACGGCGACGACGGCGGCCGCGACCTCGGCGGAGCCGATATGGCGGAGCATGTCGGGGCTGCCGGAGTGCACCAGCAGCGAGTCGTCCGGTGGGGGCAGGAAGGCGACGCCGAGGAATCCGAGGATCAGTGCCTGGGTGGTGGCGATGGCGCCCAGGACGGCGAGTTTGGAGGCCAGGTAGGCGCCGCTGGAGAGTCCGATGCCGTGTTCGCGCCGGTAGATCGCCTGTTCCTTGACGATTTCCCGGATCGAGCCGGCGCAGCCCATCAGCGCCCCGCCGATGATGAGCAGCACAAGCAACTGGGTGGGTTGCTTGGATTGCTGGGTGATCGCCTCGGCCAAAGAGAGTCCGGCGTCGCCGGGGACGGCGTAGGTGAACAGGCTGAGGAGTAGGGGCAGGGCGAGTAGGAACAGGGTGTATTGGCGGTCGGCGGCGATGACGGCGAGGTAGCGCCGGCACAGGATGCTGAATTGGGCTGGGGGGCTTTGTTGGGCTTTGGGTTTGGGTTTGCCGGTCGTGGTCGTGGTCGTGGTCGTGGGGGTGGTGGGTGGTTGGGGGGTGGGGGTGAAGGCGGCGTGCAGGGGGGAGTTGGTGTAGCGGGTGGGCCAGTCGGTGGTGGTGTCGTTTTCGAGCAGGATGAATAGGTCGGCGAAGTCGGTGCAGCCGAAGTAGGGCAGGGCTTGTTGGGGTGGGCCGAAGTAGGCCAGGCGTCCGCCGGGGGCCAGCACGAGCAGGCGGTCGCACATGTTGAGGTGGGCGATGTTGTGGGTGACGACGACCACCGAGCGGCCGTCATCGGCCAGGGTGCGCAGGGTTTGCATCACCGATTTCTCGTAGCCGGGGTCCAGTCCGGAGGTGGGTTCGTCCAGGAACAGCAGGGAGGGTTTGGTCAGTAGTTCCAGGGCGACGCTGGTGCGTTTGCGTTGCCCACCGGACAGGGAGTCGATGCGTTGGTCGGCGTGGGCGCTTAGGCCGAGTTCGGTCAGGACTTCCTCGATGCGCTGGCGGCGTTCGGTGGTGGAGACGTCGTGGGGGAAGCGCAGTTGGGCGGCGTAGTTCAGGGCGCGGCGCACGGTCAGGGGGGTGTGCAGGATGTCGTCTTGGGGCACGAATCCGATGCGGTGGCGCAGTTCGGGGTAGTTGTCATAGAGGTCGCGGTCGTCATAGCGCACGGTGCCGGTGGTGGCGGGGCGAAACCCGGTCAGGGCGCCCAGCAGGGTGGATTTGCCGGCCCCGGAGGGGCCGACGACGGCCAGCAGGGAGCGTTGGGGCAGCACGAAGCTGACGTCATCGAGCAGGACCTTGCCTTTGCCTGGGCCGTGGCCGGTTTCGACGTGCAGGTGGGCGGCTTCATAGGAGATGTCGCCGGTGTCGACGTATTCGACGAGGCGGTCGCCGGACAGGTGCAGCAGTTGGTGGCCGATGCCCACGATGTCGTGGGGCCCGATCAGGGCGCGGGTGATGCGGGTGCCGTTGACGTAGGTGCCGTTGGCGGAGTGGTTGTCGATCAGTTCCCAGCCCGTGGTGCTGCGGCGCAGCAGGGCGTGGCGGCGCGAGACCAGCAGGTCGTGCAGGACCACGGTGTTCTGTGGTGCCCGGCCGATGCTCACGGTCTGCTGGTCGATGGCGTGTACGGCGGTCGGGGTGCGCAGGGAGGTGGTCGAACCGGTGGGCGCCCCCAGCCCCAGCTCGTCGTTGGGCAGCGGCGGGACCGCGATCTCAGTGGTCTGCTGCGCGTTGGCCGGGACCGGCGCCAGCGGCGGCAGCGGGGCCACCGTGGTGGTCGCCTCCCCGATCCCCACCGGCCCCGGCTCACCCGCCTGCCCCGGCCCGCCCGGCCCGCCCGGACCGCCCGGACCGCCCGGCTCACCCGCCTGGCCCGGACCGCCCGCCTCGCCCGCCTCGCCTGGCCCGCCGGGCTCGAAGTGCAGCCGCTCACCCGAACTCAGCGACCCCAGCACCACCGTCACCGGCCGCTCACCCACCACCACCTGCTCGACCCGCTCACCCCCCACATACATGCCGTTGCTACTGCGATTGGACAACACCCACCCCGACTCGGTGGCCTCCAACACCGCATGCACCCGCGAGATCCGCGGATTGTCCAACTGAATATCGGACTCACCCGAACGCCCCACCGTCCACACCCGCCCCGCACCCACCCGCCAACTACCCCCACCCCCACGCACCACCAACCCCGTCACCACGCCCATCCCACGCCTCCGTTACTCCCGCGGTCCGTGATGCTACGGCGATCGGCCTATGAGTGCTTGGCCCACCACTTGTAGAGCTGGTCGAGGCTGGGCACCTGCTGCTTCCCACCGACGAGGGCATAGACCAGCGTCTGTTCGTTGCTCCACATCACCTGCGGATCGCTGCCCTTGTAGATACCGCAAGCCATCTGCCCCAGGACCGTTTTCGGATCCTGGGTATGCCACCAATTGCCGGGGGACGCTTTGCCGCCCGGACACTGCTGAAGGCTGAAGGTGCCGGTGAATGCGGTAAAGGCGCTCTTGAGCGACGCCACGTCGGGGAACAGCCCGTAGGCAGAGACTTTCGGGCCGTTCGGGTCGGTGTTCTGCCCGCACGACACCGAGACCAGGGCTCCCGGCATCGTTTTGGTGTCCGGCGTGCAGGCTCCGGCGGGATAGCCCGCCGGGAGCAGACTCATCAACCGGGTCTGCGCCTGCGGCGGTGCCGTAGTGGACGGCGCCGTCGTGGTCCGGGTGCTGGTCGACGTGGTGGCCCGGGTGGTGGTGGTCCGCTTTGCGGAGGTCTGCGGTTTGTCGTCGTCCTTGTTGAGTGCCCAGATGCCGATACCGCCCAGCATGACCACCAGGATGACGGCGGCGACGAGGGCGACAATCGCCCACGGGCTGCGGCCGGGTGGTGGCGCAGGCGGGTTGGTGGGATGCCATGGGCCGGTAGATGCCGGGGCCGGCGCCGGAGGGTTCAGGGGACCTGGTGGACCGGCCAGAAGGGGCGCCGGCGGCCGCACCGGCGCGACCGGGCCGGGAGGCGAAAATCGCTGCGCCGGAGGCGGATTCAGTAGCCCTTCCGGGATGGCGGATTCCTGGCTGCGGCGCACGATGGCGGCGGCGTTTTCCTGGTCGGGGTGACTGAGTGCCTGGTGCGCGGCCCGCGCCAGCTCACCGGCGCTGCCGTAGCGGTCCGCCGGCCGCTTGGCCATGCCGCGTGCGACGACGGCGTCCAGGGACCTGGGGACATCGGGTCCCGCGGCGCTGGGGCGCGGGATGGGGTTGATCATGTGGGCGCTGATCAGTACCCCGGCATTGTCGGACGGGTATGGCGCACTGCCGGTCAAGCACTCGAACAGCACGCAGGCCAGCGCGTAGATATCGGCCCGGTGAGTGATGTCGTCGCTGGAGAATCGTTCGGGCGCCATGTATTTCCACGTGCCCACCGCGGTGCCGAGTTGAGTGATCTTCTCGTCGGTGGTGGCGCTGGCGATGCCGAAGTCCACGAGGTAGGCGAAGTCCTTGCGGGTGACCAGAATGTTCGGCGGTTTGACGTCCCGGTGCATCACCCCGGCGGCGTGGGCGGCGTCGAGCGCGGAGGCGATCTGGGTGATGACGGCGACGGCGCGCGGCGCCGGCAAGGGGCCGTAGCGGGTAAGCAGGCTGTCGAGGTCGGTGCCCTCGATGAGGCGCATCTCGAGGAACATCTGCCCGTCGATCTCGCCGTAGTCGTGGATCGGCACGACGTGCGGTTCCTTCAGTCGCCCCGCGATGCGTGCCTCACGCTTCATCCGTTCGCGGAACACCGGGTCGCTGCTCACGGTTTCGGACATGAGCTTGACCGCGACGGTCCAGCCTTTGACCGAATGCTCGGCCTCGTAGACCTCGCCCATCCCGCCGCGGCCCAGCAACCGCTTGAGGTGGTAGGGCCCGAACGTCGACCCAGCCCGCGAGCCCGGCGCCTCGCTCATCGCGGCCATCCAGTAGCGTTGTGCCGCTTGAACATTGGACGCTTATGCGGCTGATCGGCAGTCTCTCGCGCGGCTTCGGTCAGCCGTACTTGGCCCACCAGTTGTGCAGGTCGTCGATGGTCGCGGGGTCCCCGAAGACGTCACTGAGCATGAGCTTGCCCTCATTACTCCAGATCACGTTCGGGTGGTTCTTGTACGTGCCGCAGGCGATCATCCCGGCCGTGACCGTCGGGTCCCGGTCGTAGTGCCAGCCGTCCGGCGAGGGTCCCTCGCCGGGGCAGTTCGCCAACTGAACCGCCGCGATGTCGTCGTTGAAGGCCTGCTTCAGCGCATCGAGGTTGGGGAACAGCCCGTAGATCGCGCGGCTCGGACCACCCTGGTTGGTGTTCTGCCCGCAGTCGACCATCGCGATGGTGCCGGTCCACACACTGTTCGGCTTCGGTGTGGTCGGTGTGCACGTGCCGGTGGGGTAGCCGGAGGGCAGCATCGAGAGCAGCCTGCTCTGCGGGTCACCACCGGAAGTGGTGGTCGAAGGTGAACTCTTGGTGGTGGTCGGTTTGCCGGAGGTGGCCGTGGCCGACGTGCTCGTGTCGCTCGCCGGTGTGTTGTCGCTCGGCCGGGTGGCCAACCAGATGCCGACCCCCGCGAGAATCAGCACCACGACGACCGCGGCGGCACCGGCCACGATCGGCCAGGGACTGCGTTTGCCGCCCGAGGGCGGACCACCCTGGTTCCAGTTCGGCGGGCCGCCGGGCTGCTGCGGACCGGACGGCGTACCGCCCCAGCCACCGCTCTGCCCGAAATACTGCGGCGCCTGGGTGGGCTGGCCCTGGGCAGGGATCGGGCCGCTCGCCGGAATGGGGCCGCTCGCGGGAGTCCACGACGGCGTATTCGTCGGCGACTGTCGTTGCATCGGCCCCGAGCCGATCGGGTCGCCGTACGCCGGCGGCGGCGAGTACTGCGGAGGCGGCGGCGTGCCCGGCTGCTGACCGCCGGTGGGCACCGACGGCGCCACCGCGGTGCCCGGCAGCGTCGATTCACGGCTGCGGCGCAGGATGTCCTCGGCGTGGTCCTGGTCCGGGTCGCTCAGCGCGTCGTGCGCGGCCCGCGCGAAGTCTCCCGCGCTGGCGTAGCGGTCTTCAGGCCTCTTGGCCATGCCGCGGGCGATGACCGCGTCGAAACCCTTGGGGATGCCCGCACGCGCGGCGCTGACCTGCGGCACCGGGTCCATCAGGTGCGCGGTAACCAGCGTCGTCGCGCTGTCGGCGCGATATGGCGGGCTGCCGGTGAGGCATTCGTAGAGCACGCACGCCAGCGCGTAGATGTCGGCGCGGTAGGTCACCTCGTCGTTGGAAAACCGTTCGGGCGCCATGTATTTCCAGGTGCCGACGGCGGTGCCCAGCTGGGTGAGTTTCTCGTCGGTGGTGGCGCTGGCGATGCCGAAGTCCACGAGGTAGGCGAAGTCGTCGCGGGTGACCAGGATGTTGGGCGGTTTGACGTCGCGGTGCATGACCCCGGCGGCGTGGGCGGCATCGAGTGCCGAGGCGATCTGGGTGATGATCGCGACCGCGCGCGGCGGGGTGAGTGGACCGAAACGCTTGAGGACGCTGTCGAGGTCGGTGCCCTCGATCATGCGCATCTCGAGGTACATCTGGCCGTCGATCTCGCCGTAGTCGTGGATCGGCACGACGTGGGGTTCCTGCAGGCGACCGGCGATGCGGGCTTCGCGCTTCATCCGCTCGCGGAACACCGGGTCCTTGCTGAATTCCGCGGTCATCAGCTTGACGGCGACCGTCCACTCCTTGACGGTGTGCTCGGCCTCGTAGACCTCGCCCATCCCGCCGCGGCCCAGCAACCGCTTGAGGTGGTAGGGCCCGAACATCGAGCCCACCCGCGAGTCTGGTGCCTCGCTCATCGCTGATCCTCCTCAACCAACCCGAATCCCGCCGACACTATCAACAGCCTTCAGGTATCGCATGGAGCGCAACCACCGGCCTCAGCAACCATGACGGTAATCGGGACGGTGGGCGCTTGCCAATAAGACTGCCAACACACCGACCCGAAAAACGGCACATTTTCCTGTGGGGGTGACGGTACCGGTCGGCTCCGACAGGAACGCAATCGCCGTTGACCGCGAAAACGGTTGCGGCGAATGGTAATGCCCCCGCTGATGTGGCCGCTGGTCACTTCGCTGCCGTACCGGCCGGCGCGGGCAGCCGCGACCCGCCTCAATGCGCATCAAAGTGCTTGTGAGCCAGCCACATTCACGTGCCAGCCGGCCACCGGCTCAGGCCTGGGTGTGCGCGGCGATCTGGAAGGTGAACTCGTGGTCGCAGATCCGGATGTGGTCGCCGTCGTGAATGGTGGCCGCGGTGCGGATCCGCTGGTGCCGCACGTGCACACCGTTGGAGGACCGCAGGTCGTTGATGATGTAGTTCGTCCCGGTGTCGACGATGACCGCATGGTGGCGGCTGACGTTCGCGCTGTCCAGAACGATGTCGTTGTCGCTGAGGCGGCCGATCCGGGTCGCCGCCGAACGCAGCGGGTAGTCGCGCCCGGTGGCAACGTCGCGCAGGTACGCTGCCACCTTCTGAGTGGCGGCCATGGTGCGCTTGTCCAGCACGGTGACCGTTCCTACGGCGGTCACCTTGGCGTTCTGCTTCACGTCCAGGGTCTCCTGGCGCAGGATCTTCTCGTTGAGCGCCCGCAGCGTCGGGCCCGGATCGATCCCGAGGTCGTCAGCCAGCGTCGTCTTGACCCGGCGGTAGGCGTTGAGGGCGTCGGATTGGCGGTCGGTGAGGTAGTACGCCGTGATCAGCTGCGCCCACAACGGCTCCCGGTAGGGGTGCTCCACGGTCAGCGCCTCGAGTTCGGTGATCACCGCCGATGCCCGTCCGCAGGCGATCTCGGCTTCCGCCTTGGCGGTGTGCGCGATGATCTTGTCCTCGACCAGGGCGGTGGCGAACGAGTCCACGAACGGGAAGTCCCGCAAGTCGTCCAGCACCGGTCCGCGCCATTCCTTGAGCGCCGCCGACAGATGCCGGCTGGCCTGTTCGAAGCTGCCCGCGGCGGCGGCATGGACACCCGCGGTCTTCTCGGCGATGAACCGCCCGAGATCGCAGGTGTTTTCGGGGATGGTGAGCCGGTATCCGGGTGGTGCCGCGGCCAGCACCAGCCGGGGATCGACGCCGGCGGCGCCGACCAGCTTGCGCAGGTTCGACACGTAGGAGTGGATGCTGGCCCGCGCACCCGAGGGGGGCCACTCGTCCCACAGGGCGGTGATCAGCGTGTCGACTCCGACGGGCCGGTTCCGGTTGATCACCAGCATGGCCAGCACGGCACGCTGCTTGGGTGTGCCGAGGGAGACCAAGCCCCCGTCGATCTTCATCTCCAGCGGTCCGAGCACACCGAACTCGAGATGTGTGTCCATCATCGCGCTACCAGCCATTCCGGGTCCTCCGCGGTCGCCTGTGCCCTCCGATTAGAAGTGCCGGCACGGGACCTTGTTCCTTCATTATTGTGTCTTCATCGTTGTCGGTCTTGTAAACCCTGGGTGCCGTACAGCTTGTTATTGTGCGTCATGCACGGGTGAAGTTCGCGGATCCGGCCCTCCCGGCTGGTGCACGTCGCTAACCGCCGAGCTCTCGTCGATCGATTGAAAAGCCGTTCGCGCCAATGCGATCTTCCGGAACGCACGGCAATCATGCTGAAGCACAATATGATCGGCGGATCAGCACGCCAAAGCGGGCAGTCAACCGGATTGGTCGGCTGCCCGCGGAGGCATCAGATCACTTGCGCGTCTCCTGGGTGACGCTCATGAAGTTGTGGCTGGTGGCCCATGCCTTGACGAACACGGCCATCGGGATCTGCTCGTCTTTGCCGTTCTTGCTGCCGCTGTCGTTGAGGTGCACGATGCCCTTGCCGGTGTCGACACCGGTCACCACCACGGCGTGGTCGGCGCGCGGCTGCCCGTCCTTACCGGTGTTCTCGATCGGCTGGTTCCAGATCATCTCGGCGTTGAGTCCGACGATGACGGCGTGACCGCTGCCGAGGTACTGCTCGAGGGCTTCCATGCCGGTGGCGACACCGGTCTTGCCGGCCGTGTCCGCGTCGGTGTTGGTCGCGTGGATTCCGTAGTGCGCCAAAAGGGTCGGCAGGTCGTCCGGGTCGGTGCCCATGCCGGAGTTGGGGTCGTTCTTGTCCGCGGGCTTGACGTAGATCGAGCCCGGGTGCGTTGCGCTCGGGGTGGACTGGGCGACCTTGATGATGGACCGCTCCGAGGGCAGCTTGCCGGTGATCTGGCCGACCACATCGGCGCTGGACATGATGGCGCAGTCGTCGTAGTTCTGGTGAACCCAGTACTTGGCGACGGCGGTCGGGTCGCCGTACATGGTGCCCGTGCCAGCCTCGGCCGGGCCGGCCAACCCCAGCGCCATGACGCCGGCGGCGGCGGCCAGCAGGGCGGTCTTCGCGATCGAGGAGACCTTGAGGCTCTTCATGCTCGTGTCCTTTGCTCTCGTGCTCCGCCTTCTGCGGAAGCCGTGCTGAACAAAGAATCGAATGGTGGCCTTTTTGTTATCTCCACGGATTCTTGGAGTGACCAACGGCCAGAGGCTTCAGTTGCAGGCCCAGGTGTCGATGTAACCGCCCGGCAGCTTGCTCAAGGCGTCTTTCATCGCAGCGCTCAGGTCCGCCCCGGTGCCGCCCTTGTATTCGTGGTCCTTGGCCGCCACGGCCCCGCACGCGGTGAAGGTGGTCAGGACCTTGCAGTCGGGGTAGGCGCAGGACTTCACTGCCGTCGCTTCGGCGGCGGCTTTGGTGGGGTAGGCGTGCGATCGTCCCCAGGAACCGTTGGCGGAGTAGGCGATCGCACCGTAAGAGTCGGCCGCCGCGGCGGTGGGCGCCAGCGTGATGGCAAGGGCGGCGGCGGCAGCCATGTGGGCGGCGGCGACCGCCAATCGCCGTCGACGGGTGGTCGTCGTCATGGGAAGTCCTACCTTTCCGAGAGCCTGGGCTAGACGGGTTTGGTCGCGGTGACCTGTTTGCCCCAGTCGGACATGGTCAGCGTCACCGAAGTGTTTGCGGTCGGGGAGATTTGGATCTGCACCAGGTGAGAGGAACCGTCCGACGCGGTCCACACGGTGGTCGGCACCGTCGAGACGGTCTCGTCGGTCACCCGGGTGCCGGCCAGTGTGGCGATGTCGGCCGCTGACGAGTTGCCGGTGATCTTGGTGGTTGCGACGCCGTTCACCTGCTGGCTGCCGGCCACGGCACCGTTCTTGAGGTTGGCCAGCAGGTTGGCCAGGCCTTTGTCGGGATCCAGCAGCACCGAGACGTTGTAGATCGAGGCGCCGTTGCCGAAGTCGGTGTACGTCCCCGGCTGTCCGAGGTCGGAGTAGAGGTGCCCGTCGACGAAGACGAATTGGGCTTCTTCGGCGTTGCTGCCCACCAGTACCGTGGCCACGCCCCTGGCGACCGTCTGTGGCGTATTGGAGACGTCGCCGTCGAGCTTGGTCACTCGCATGTTGGGCACATCACCGTCGACTGCGACGGCGACGTGCATGCCGGTGGTCTTGCGCATCACCTCGGCGGCCTGCTTGAGCAGGGTCGCCGCCTCTCCACTGGTGGCGTTGGCCGTGCTGCCGGGACTCTTGGCGCCGTTCGACGGTTTGCTTCCGCATCCACCGACGGTGATAACGACGGCGAACGCGACAGCGACTGCGGCGATCAGTTGCCGGTAGAGACGAGGCTTCATCGACATCTCCTATTGTCTGGCCCGACGGCCGACCACCGAGCTTAGTGAGGCGGGGTCGATGTGGAGAGCCGTCTGAGCAGTCTGGCTCAGGCCCGGGTCATTTCGTAGTAGGCGCCGCGGCGTGCCAGTAGTTCGGTGTGACTGCCTTGTTCGGCGATCCTGCCGCCCTGCACGACGACGATGCGATCGGCGTCGCGAATAGTCGAAAGGCGATGGGCGATAATGAAACTGGTGCGATCGCGACGAAGTTCGCGGGTGGCCCGGGCGATCAGCAGTTCGGTGCGGGTGTCGACGGAGCTGGTGGCTTCGTCCAGGATCAGCAGCTGCGGGCGGGCCAGGAAGGCCCGGGCGATGGTGATCAGTTGTTTCTCGCCGACGCTGATGTTGCCGCCGCCCCCGCTGATCGGAGTCTGGTAGCCGGCCGGCAGCGTGTGCACGAACCGGTCGACATACGCCGCCTGTGCCGCCGCCACGATCTCGGCCGGGCTGGCGTCGGGGCGACCGTAGGCGATGTTCTCCTCGATCGTCCCGTCGAACAGCCAGGTGTCCTGCAGCACCATGCCGATGCGGGAACGCAGCGCCTGGCGGTTCAGGGTCGCGATGTCGACGTCGTCGATCAGTATCCGGCCAGAATCGACGTCGTAGAACCGCATCAGCAGATTCACCAACGTCGTCTTGCCGGCGCCGGTCGGACCCACGATGGCGACCGTGCTGCCCGGCTCGGCCACCAGCGACAGGTCGTGGATCACCGGATGGTCAGGCCGGTAAGCGAAACTCACGTGCTCGAACTCGACCCGTCCAGGTCCCGGCGAAACCGGCGTGGGTTGCCGGTCGGCCGGCTCCTCCGGCTCGTCGAGCAACTCGAACACCCGCTCCGCGCTGGCCACCCCGGACTGCAGGGTGTTGTACATCCCGGCGACCTGGCCCACCGGGGTGTTGAACTGCCGCACGTACTGGATGAACGCCTGAATGCTGCCCAGCGTGATCTGCCCCGCGGCGATCTGCAGGCCACCGACGACGGCGACCGCGACGTAACCGAGGTTGCCGATGAAACCCGTTGCCGGCGCCACCAATCCGGAGAAGAACTGGGCGCCGAAGCTGGCCCGGTAGACATCGTCGTTGAGCTGGTGGAACTGTGCACGCGCGGCGGCCTGGTGGCCGAACGTCTTGACCACCGTGAAGCCGCTGTAGGTCTCTTCGATGTGGGCGTTGAGACGTCCGGTGCTGGTCCAGTGCGCCATGAACAGCTGCTTGGAACGGCGGGTGATCGCGCGGGTTGCCAACAGGGAGAGCGGAACCGTGAACACGGTGATCAGTGCCAGCAGCGGCGAAATCCACACCATCATGACGAGCACGCCGAGCACGGTGAGAATCGACGTCACCAGCTGGCTGATGGTCATCGACAGCGAGGTCTGCATGTTGTCGATGTCGTTGGTGACCCGGCTGAGCAGCTCGCCGCGCTGTTGCCGGTCGAAGTAGGACAGCGGCAGGCGGTGCAATTTGTCCTCCACGTCGGCACGCAACCTGGTGACGGTCCGCTGCACGGTGATGTTCAGCAGCCGCGCCTGGCCCCAAAGCATCGCGGCGACAATCAGATACAGCACCAGTGCCAGCAGCAAGGTGCGTCCCACCGCGCCGAAGTCCACTCCATGGCCGGGCACCACGTTCATCCCGGACAACAGGTCCGCGAAGGCGTTGTCACCGCGTGCCCGGGCCGCCGCCACCGCCTGGGCCTTGCTGATGCCCGGCGGCAGCCGGCGGCCGATCACGCCGTTGAACAGCAGATCGGTTGCGTGTCCGAGGATTCGGGGCACGACCACGCCGATAGCGGTTCCGACGATCCCGAGCGAGATGACGGCGACGCTCAACCCGCGATGCGGAGTCAGTCGTCCCAGCAGCCGGCGCGCCGATCCCCAGAAGTCCCGCGAGCGCATGTTGGGCGGCGCCGGGGCCGCGCCGCGGGGGCGTGCGCTCATCGGGGCGCTCACTGCACGCCTCCCACTGCGGCGCTCACCGATTGGGAGGCGGCGAACTCGGCGTAGGTGGCGCACCCGGTCAGCAACGCTTCGTGGCTGCCTGCGCCGACGATGCCGCCCTTGTCGACCACGATCACCTCGTCAGCCTGGGCGGCAGTCGAAATCCTTTGTGTGACAATGATGATGGTCGCCTCGCCGGCCTCCTCGCGCAGACTCTTGCGCACCTGGGCGTCAGTGTGCACATCGAGCGCCGAGAACGCGTCGTCGAACAGGTAGACCGCGGGGCGGCGAATCACGGCCCGCGCGATCGCCAACCGCTGACGCTGGCCGCCGGAGAAGTTGATCCCGCCCTGGGCGACGCGCATCTGCAGCCCGTGCGGACGCACGAATTCCGCTGCGGCAGCGATGCGCAACGCCTCCCACATCTGCTCGTCGGTGACGGGTTGTCCGGGCACCGCCCCATAGCGCAGGTTGTCGGCGACGGTGCCGGTGAACAGGTACCCGCGCTGGGGTACCAGACCGATCGCTGCCCACAGCCGCTCGGTGTCATAGTCGCGCACGTCGATGCCGTCGATCGTGACGGTGCCGGCGGTGGCGTCGTAGAGGCGGCAGATCAGCGACACCAGCGTCGATTTGCCCGAACCGGTGCTGCCGACGATCGCGGTCGTGGTACCGGGCCGGGCGGTCAATGAGATGTTTTGCAGCACTGGATAATCAGCGCCCGGATAGGTGAAGGTCAGGCCGTCCAGACGAACCAGGCCACGGATCGGATGCGCCGGGAACCGGGGCTGCGGCGGGCTGGTGATCGCGGGTTCGGTGTCCAGCACTTCGGTGATGCGTTCGGCGCACACCGACGCCCGCGGCAGGACCACCAGCGTCATCGTCGCCATCAGGACCGCCATCAGAATCTGGGCGAAATACGCCAGGAACGCAATCAGCGATCCGACCTGCATCTGGCCCGCGTCGATGCGCAGACCGCCGAACCAGATCAGCGCGACGCTGGACAGGTTGATGGTCAGGGTGGTCACCGGCAGCATCAGTGCCTGCCAGTTGCCGGCGCCCAGTGCGGCATTCGACAGCGCCATGTTGGCCCGGGCGAACCGGTCGCGCTCGAAACCTTCGCGAGTGAACGCCCGGACCACCCGCACACCGGAGAGTTGATCGCGCATAACCCGGTTGATCCCGTCGATCAGGCGTTGCATGCTGCGGAACATCGGCAGCATGTGCGAAATGATCCAGTAGTTGGCGGATGCCATGACGGGAACGCTGACCAGCAGCAGCCAGGTCAACGCCGCCTCCTGGTGGATGGCCATGATGACGCCGCCGACGCACATGATCGGCGCGGTCACCAGCACGGTGGCGCTCGTCTGCACCAGGAACACGATCTGCCGGACGTCGTTGGTGCTGCGGGTCAACAGTGACGGCGCCCCGAAGCGGGCCGTCTCATGCTCGGAGAAACGCAGCACCTGGTCGAACATCGCCGCGCGCAGGTCCCGGCCGAACCCGGTTCCGGTGCGCGAGCCGAAGTAGGTGGCACCGACCGCACACGCCGCCTGCAGGCCGGTGACCACCAGCATCACCACCCCCAACCGCATGATGGTGGTCGTGTCGCCCTTGGAGACGCCGTCGTCGATGATCGCGGCGTTGACGGTGGGAAGGTACAGCGAAGCCAGGGTGCTGATCGACTGCAGCACCATCAACACCGCCACGAATGCGCGATACGGCAGGATGTACTGGCGCAGCAGTGCCAGGAGCATGGGGTAACTGTGTCACACCCGGTGGAGGTAATGCTGCGCACCAACAGACCCGGCCGGACCTGCGCGTTGTGCCGAAATGCCTGATCAGGTGGCGTGTCGGTGGTTGACCAGCAGGGCTGCGGCTACAGTGCATCGTGTGGAGCGGCAGCGGCCCAAGAGATGGGTGGGTAATGGGGTGGGTCCCAGTGCGGCGTAAGTGGGCGGCGCGAATCGTGGCCGTTGGCGCCTCGGTGACTCTGCTGGGTGGAGTCACGGGTTGCTCCAATTCCGGCGACAACAAGCCCGGCGGGCCAGTTCCGTCGTCGTCGAACGGCGCCGAGGGCAAGCACGGCCCCTTCTTCCCGCAGTGCGGCGGCGTCACCGACGAGACGGTGACGCAGCTGACCAAGATCGCGGGGCTGGTCAACACCGCCAAGAACTCCGTGGGCTGCCAGTGGCTGGCTGGCGGCGGAATCTCGGGACCGCACTTCTCCTTCTCCTGGTACCGCGGCAGCCCGATCGGTCGGGAACGCAAAACCGAGGAACTCTCGCGCGCCAGCGTCGAGGACATCAACATCAACGGTCACGGCGGGTTCATCGCCGTCGGCAACGAACCGAGTCTGGGCGACTCATTGTGTGAGGTCGGAATCCAGTTCTCCGACGACTTCATCGAGTGGTCGGTCAGCTTCAGCCAGAAGCCCTTTCCGCCGGCCTGCGATATCGCCAAAGAGCTGGCCCGCCAATCGATAGCGAATTCGAAATGAGCCGGCCGATGCGTGCCGTGACGGTGCTGATCGCGGTACTGATGGTCCTGACCGGATGTTCCAAATCGGTCGACGGCAAGGCCATGAAGGCCGGCGGCGCGGGTGTGCCGCGCAACGACAATTCCGAGCGGCAGTATCCGAACCTGCTCAAGGAATGTGAGGTCCTGACCACCGACATCCTGGCCAAGACCGTGGGCGCCGATCCGCTCGATATTCAGAGCACGTTCGTCGGAGCCATCTGCCGCTGGCAGGCGGCCAACCCGGCCGGGCTGATCGACATCACCCGGTTCTGGTTCGAACAGGGCAGTTTGAGCAACGAGCGCAAGGTCGCCGAGGGGTTGAAGTATCAGATCGAGACCCGCTCGATCCAGGGAATCGACTCGATTGTGATGCGGCCCAACGATCCCAACGGCGCGTGTGGCGTGGCCAGCGACGCCGCGGGGGTGGTCGGCTGGTGGATCAATCCGCAGGCGCCCGGTATCGACGCGTGTGGGCAGGCCCTCAAGTTGATGGAGCTGACGCTGGCGACCAACGCCTAGCACCGCCCTATCGCGGCACGTGGAAGTCGATCAGAGCGGCGCTGCCGGGTTCCACTGACGACCAGCTTCCCGACACCTGCAGCACCGCGAGTGCCGACGTCGGGTATTTCTCCGAGATGTTTTCCGCCGCAGCGATGTTGCTGGTCTGGGTGTCGGCGAGAATGAGCGCCACCGACGATGTCGTCGGTTCGTGCCCGACGATCAGCAGGGCGGTGACGTCGTCATCGACCCGGTTGATCTCGTCGATCACCGTGCCGGGCGCTGCGCCGTACAGTCGCCCGACGAACCGGACGGGGGCGTCGATGCCGGTGCAGGCCAGGGTTTCTCGGGTGCGGGTGGCCGTCGAGCACAGCACGGCGTCGATGGCCGGCGCCTGGGCGCGCAGCCAGTCGCCGGCCAGTCCGGCCTCACGCTCACCTCGCGGCGCCAACGGTCGCTCGTGGTCGGGGACCCCGTCGGGGTAGGCCGACTTCCCGTGTCGCATCAGGATCAAGGTGCGCCGTTCGTCCACCGGCCCACGGTATCTAGTCACGAGGCGCTGCGGTGGCGAAGGTCCACAAAATGCCAACCTCGGCGGCGTGTCTGCGTACATTTGCGCACGGTCGTGCGGGCCTGCGGTTGCAGCTGGGATAAGAGTGACGCAAGAGGTTGCGTCCGCTCACTAGGCCCAGACCCTCCGCGCGAGTTCCCAGGGCTTGTCGGCACCCAGCCATACACTCCCGGTGCAACGCCAACCACGCACTGAGAAGGGGGGTCACGGCATGCGGTTCCTACACACCGCCGACTGGCAACTGGGCATGACCCGCCACTTCCTTGCCGGTGACGCCCAGCCCCGCTATTCGGCAGCCCGCCGCGACGCGGTGGCGGCCCTCGGCGCGCTGGCCACGGAGGTGGGCGCGGAATTCGTCGTCGTGTCCGGCGATGTGTTCGAGCACAACCAGCTCGCGCCGCAGGTGATCGGGCAGTCCCTGGAAGCCATGCGCGCCATCAGTATTCCCGTCTACCTGCTGCCGGGCAATCACGACCCGCTCGACGCGTCGTCGGTCTACACCGGCGCGCTGTTCACCTCGGAATGCCCGGACAACGTGGTTGTGCTGGACCGGGCCGGCGTCCACGACATCCGGCCCGGTGTGCAGATCGTCGCGGCGCCGTGGCGGTCCAAGGCGCCCACCACCGATCTGGTCGCCGAAGTCCTCGACGGCCTTGCAGCCGACGGCACCACCCGGGTCCTGGTCGCCCACGGCGGCGTGGACATGCTCGACCCCGACCGTGACAAGCCGTCGCTGATCCGGCTCGCTAACGTCGAGAAAGCGTTGTCGGACAACGTCATCCACTACGTCGCGCTGGGCGATAAGCATTCGCTCACTCAGGTTGGCGGCAGTGGCCGGGTCTGGTATTCCGGGTCACCGGAGGTGACCAACTACGACGACGTGGAGGCCAACCCCGGCCACGTGCTGATCGTCGACATCGACGAGGCCGATCCGCGGCGCCCGGTCAGCGTCCAGGCCCGGCACATCGGCCGGTGGCGTTTCCTGACGTTGCGCAACCAGGTCGACACCAGCCGGTGCATCGCCGATCTGGACGTGAATCTGGACCTGATGCCCGACAAGGACCGCACCGTGGTGCGCCTGGCATTGACCGGGTCGCTGACAGTCACCGACCGCGCGGCGCTCGATGCCTGCCTGGACAGGTACTCCCGGTTGTTCGCCTGGCTGGGGCTGTGGGAGCGGCACACCGATCTGGCCGTCATCCCCGCCGACGGCGAGTTCGACGACCTCGGCATCGGCGGATTCGCGGCCTCGGCGGTCGAGGAGTTGGTGGCAACGGCGCGTGCGGGAACCGACGATGCCGCCGACGCCCAAGCGGCGCTGGCCTTGCTGCTGCGTCTGGCTGACCGGGGTGCGGCATGAAGTTGCACCGGCTGGTCCTGGCGAACTACCGCGGTATCGCCCACCGCGAGATCGAATTTCCCGATCACGGCGTCGTGGTGGTCTACGGCGCCAACGAGATCGGCAAATCCTCGATGATCGAGGCGCTGGATCTGCTGCTGGAATCCAAGGACCGCTCGACGAAGAAAGATGTCAAGCAGGTCAAGCCGGCAAATGCCGACGTCGGCTCGGAGATCACAGCCGAAATCAGCAGTGGTCGTTACCGTTTCGTCTATCGCAAGCGGTTCCACAAGAAGTGCGAGACCGAATTGACGGTGCTGGCGCCGCGCCGCGAACAACTCACCGGCGACGAAGCGCACGAGCGGGTCCGCGCCATATTGGCCGAGACGGTCGACACCGGGCTGTGGCGCGCGCAGCGGGTGCTGCAATCGTCGTCGACTGCCGCGGTGGACTTGTCGGGTTGCGACGCGTTGTCGCGTGCTCTCGACGTCGCCGCCTCGCAATCGGTTGGCGACGCCGCGCTGTCGGGCACCGAGCCGCTGCTGATCGAGCGGATCGACGCCGAATATGCGCGCTATTTCACCGCTACCGGCCGCCCGACCGGGGAGTGGGCTGCCGCGCGGACTCGGCTGGCAGACGCCCAAGCCGCGGCGGCGGAGTGTGCGAAGGCAATGGCCGAGGTCGACGATCGGGTGCATCGCCACGCCGAGTTGACGCGGCAATCGGCCGAGCTGGCCCGCCAGTGTGCGGACACCGGGCCGCGGCTCACCGCGGCGCTGGCCGCCGCCGATCGCGTCAAGGCGCTCACCGACGAGGTGCGCGAGGCCACGCTGATCGCTGCCGCTGCCGCCGCAAACAGCACCGCCTCAGCCGCCGCGCATGCCGGCCGTGTCGCGCTGATCACCGAAATCGACTCCCGTGCGGCAACAATCGCCGCGCTGGTCGCCGAAGCCGAAGAGGCCGTCAGTCAACAGGCGGCGGCGGCCCGTGAAGCCGCGGGTTGCGACGCCGCGGCGCACGAGGCTGTCGCGATTCTGGCCGCGGCGCAGGAGCGCACCGAAGCTGCGCGCCGGGCCCTCGACAGAATCGCCGAGCGCGAGGAAGCCGACCGGGTGAGCGCCCGCCTGGCAAAGATCGACGGACTCGAACGTGACCTCGATCCGATCCGCCAGGAGCTCTCCGGAATCGTGCTGACCGACGAGATGCTGCACCGCATCGAACAGGCTGCCGCGTCCGTCGACCGGGCCGGCGATCAGCTCGAGATGGTCTCCGCGGTGGTGGAATTCACCGCTACCGCCGATATCGAACTTGCTGTCGGTGATCAGCGAGTCCCGCTGCCGGCCGGTCACAGCTGGTCGGTCACCGCCACCGGTCCCACCGACGTGGAGGTCGCCGGTGTGCTGACCGCCCGGGTCACCCCGGGCACGAGCGCCCTCGACGTCCGAGCCAGATATGTTGCCGCGCAACAGGAACTCGCCGCAGCCCTGGAAGCGGGCGGGGCGGCGGACGTTGCGGCGGCACGGTTGGTTCATCAGCGGCGACGCGAGCTGTGCAGTACCCGCGACCGCCTCACCGCGACGCTGGCCGGGCTGTGCGGCGATGAGAACGCCGCCGAACTGCGCGTCAGGCTGGCGCAGTTGCAGGCCGGGCAACCGGCCGAGCCCGACCTGTTCGCCACCGACACCGGTAGCGCCCGGGCCGAACGCGAGGCCGCTGAGGCGGCTCGCTCGATAGCCCAGAAAGAGTGCGAACACCGGCGCGAGATCGCGACAGCCGCCACGCGCCGTCTCGCCGAAATCAGCACGCGGGCTGCGATATTGGGTAACGACGCCGCTACTCAACGCGCCGAACTCGATGCCGCTGTGACCAGACTGGCCGGTGAGCGGGCGACGTTGAGTGACGATGCGCTGGCGGCCAAGGCCGAGGCCGAGCGTCATGTGGCTCATACCGCCGAGCTGCGTCTGGCCGAGCTGAACCAGGTCCTGGCCGCCGCGAATCCGGACCGGATCGCCGCCGAACTCGCCGAGGCGCAGCAGCAGGCCGAGGCGCTGCGCGAGCGCCGCGATGCCGTGCAGGCCGCGTTGCAGGAGATCACCATCGAGCTCGCGGTATTGCGCAGCGAGGGGAGAAAGGGAAGGCTCGACGCCGCCGAGACGGAGCTCGAACAGGCCACCAGCCAGCACGTCCGGGTGGGGGACCGGGCCAGGGCCGCACAGCTGCTGCGGTCGGTGATGTGCCGTCATCGCGACAACACCCGCAAGCGGTATGTCGAGCCCTATCGCGCCGAACTGCAGCGGCTCGGGCGCCCGGTGTTCGGTCCGACGTTCGAGATCGACGTCGACAGTGACCTGCGAATCCTCAACCGAACCTTGGGCGGCGTCACCGTGCCGTATGAGTCATTGTCGGGTGGCGCCAAAGAGCAACTCGGCATTCTGGCGCGATTGGCGGGCGCGGCACTGGTCGCCAAGGAGGACACCGTCCCCGTCATCGTCGACGACGCCCTGGGATTCGCCGACCCCGATCGGTTGGCCAAGATGGGCGAGGTGTTCGACAGCGTGGGTGCGCACGGACAGGTGATCGTGTTGACGTGCAGCCCCACCAGATACGACGGTGTCACGGGTGCGCATCGCATCGATCTGAACGCATAGTGATCGCGGTCACGCGGGAATACACTCGGGCCCATGGTGAGGATCTGCGGCACACGGATGGGCGATGGACATTCAGCCTGACTACGTAGTGATCGGAACCGGCTCGGCCGGCGCCGTGGTGATCAATCGGCTCACCGCTCATGCGGGCACCGAGGTGGTGGCGTTGGAAGCCGGGCCGGGCGACACCAACAGATTCATCGGAATCCCCGCCGCCTTCTCCAAGCTGTTCCGCACCGAGGTCGACTGGGATTACCTCACCGAACCCCAACCCGAGCTCGACGGACGCCAAATCTATTGGCCCCGTGGGAAAGTCCTCGGTGGCTGCTCGTCGATGAACGCAATGATGTGGGTGCGCGGTTTCGGCGCGGACTACGACGAATGGGCCCGGCGCGCCGACGAGCAGTGGTCGGGCTCCGCCGCGCTGGAATACTTCCGCCGCATCGAGGACGTCACCGCGGCCTGGCACTTCGTCAGCGGTGACGACAGCGGGGTGACCGGTCCGCTGCACATCTCCCGCCAGCGCAGTCCCCGCCCTCTGACCGCGGCCTGGCTGGCCGCCACACGCGAGTGCGGCTACCCCGCCGCGCGCCCGAATTCGTCATCACCCGAAGGGTTTTGCGAAACCGTAGTCACGCAGCGCCGCGGCGCCCGATTCAGCACGTCCGACGCCTACCTCAAGCCGGCGATGAGCCGCAAGAACCTCACCCTGCTCACCGACGCCACCGCCACCCGCATCATCTTCGAGGGCACCCGCGCAGTCGGCGTGGAATACCAGCGCGCCGGCCACAGTCACGTGGTGCACGCCCGTCGCGAAGTGGTGCTCTGCGGCGGAGCCGTCAACAGCCCGCAGTTGCTCATGCTCTCCGGCATCGGCGACCGTGACCAACTGGCCGAGCACGGCATCGAGGTCGTGCACCACGCACCCGAGGTGGGTCAGAACCTGATCGACCACCTGGTGACGCCCGTCGGTTTCGACGTCGACGACGGCAGCCTGTTCGCCGCCGAGAAGCCGAAACAGTTGATCAACTACCTGCTGCGGCGGCGCGGCATGCTCACGTCCAATGTGGGCGAGGCGTACGGATTCGTCCGCAGCCGGCCCGATCTCGAGTTGCCCGACCTGGAACTGATCTTCGCCCCGGCGCCCTTTTACGACGAGGCGCTGCAGCCCGCGGCCGGGCACGGCGTCGTCTTCGGGCCCATCCTGGTGGCCCCCGAAAGCCGCGGCCAGATCACGCTGCGCTCCGGCGATCCCTACGACAAGCCGCTCATCGATCCGCGTTATCTCTCCGACCCCCGGGATCGCGAGGCCATGATGGTGGGTTTGCGCATCTGCGCGGAACTGGCCCAGGCCCCCTCGCTGCGCGACGTGCTCGGCCCGGTGGTGCGGCCACGCAACTGTGCTCAACTCGACGACGCGACCCTCGAACAGGCCCTGAATCTCTGCTCGCACACCCTCTACCACCCGATGGGCACCTGCCGGATGGGCAGCGACGACGCCAGCGTGGTGGACCCGCAGCTCAAGGTGCGGGGAGTCGACCACCTCCGGGTCGCCGACGCCTCAGTGATGCCCAGCACCATTCGCGGGCACACCCATGCTCCCTCGGTGCTGATCGGGGAGAAGGCCGCCGATCTGATCCGCAGCTAACGCACAGCCAACCGACGTGCCGGGCACTGCTGATCTGTGCACAATGGCACGCATGATGGCACGCATGACGGGCTGCCTCCGATGACCATGAACGCCAAACGGCGCCGGGTGCACGACAAACTGGCCAAGTGGCCGGGGGTGCGGCCGGTACGCCGTCCGGTAACCCCCGGCAGCGACGAGGAATTCGACCTGTTCTACGTCCGCACCGGCCACAAGTCGGCGCACCCGCTAGTGGTCATCCCAGGCGGTCCCGGGGTGGCATCTCTGCGGCTCTACCAGGGATTTCGCCGCCGCGCCGCCGCCGCCGGTCTCGACATCATCATGATCGAGCACCGCGGGTTGGGCATGTCGCGCCACGATGACGCGGGCGCCGACCTGCCGCCGGAGGCAATGACCATCGAGCAGGTGGTCGACGACGTCGCTGCCGTGCTGGACGACGCGCACGTCGACTCGGCGGTCATCTACGGCTCCTCGTACGGCAGCTACATCGCCGCGGGTGTCGGTGTCCGTCATCCCGCGCGGGTGCACGCGATGGTCCTGGACTCACCCGTGCTGTCCGCGCGCGACATCGTCGCGGTGCGCGACGCGATCCGGGGTGTGTTGCTGACCGGCGACAGCCCCGACACCGCGGAGCTGGCGCCCAAGATCCGGCGTCTGGTCGATGCCGGGGTGATGACCCCGTCCGCGGGGCAGGTCGCCGCGACGGTGTACGGCTATGGCGGGGCGCCGATGCTCAATCATCAGCTCGACCTGCTGCTCACCGGGCGCAGGATGTTGTGGCGGGCGCTGGTTCGCTTCACCACCATGAGCGTGAACCAGAAGGTGCCCTACCGGTACGAATCCGACCTGGTGAGCCGCATCGCCTTCCGCGAGCTCGACTACGCCGCCGAACCCGACGGACTGCCCCTCGACCCGGCCGCGGCGGTGCGCGAAACACTGGTCAAGACAGCCGAATTCGAAGCCGAGCCGTACGATCTGATAGCCGAACTGCCGAGATTCGACTGGCCCACCGTGGTGATCGCCGGCGGGCGTGACCTGATCACGCCGCTGACGGTGGCCGAACGGGCGATGTCGCTGCTGCCCAACGCGCAGCTGCTGCAATTGCCCACGATGGCGCACAGTGCGCTGGACTTCCGGGAGCCGGCCGCGCTGGCGATCGCCGGGGCGGTGTGCCGCGGCGAGGTCGACGGGCTGGCCGGACGCGCCGAGGAGCTGGACACGCTGCCGCCCCGGCTGCCGATGCGCGTGCTGTGGAAGGCAATTGACGTCGCGGCCACCGTGGAGGCGGCGGTGCCGCCGCTGCTGCACCGCGTCAGCGCATGAACCCGATCGCGGTGTAGTCCAGGTCCGCCAACCCGCGGGCGCCGAAGTTCGCCAGCTTGCTGCGCACCGCCACCGGGCCGGGGGACTGGATTAGCGGCAGGCTGAATCCTTCGGCCCAGATGAGCCGGTCGACGTCGTTGGCCAGCGCCCGGGCCTTCCCGGGGTCGAGCTCACTCAACGTCCGCTCGATCGCGTCGTCGATCTCCGGGCTGCCGATCTTGCCGAAGTTGCTGTCTCCGTTGGACGCGTAGATCTGGGTGAGCCCGGACAACGGGAACGCGTCGCCCACCCAGCCGAACAACGCGATGTCGAACGCGCCGACGTTGACGTAGTCGCGGAAAAAGCCGCTGCCGGAACGTGATTGCAGATCCAGCTTGACGCCGATCTCGGCGAGGCTGTGCTGGGCGATCTGGGTGACCGCTTTGGTGCTCTGGGCGTCGTAGAACAGCATCCGCACCACGAGTTGCCGGCCGTCCTTCTCGCGGAACCCGGCCTCAGGATTGAGTTTCCAGCCCAGGGCATCGAGTTCGCGTGCGGCCCGCTGCGGGTCGTACGGGATGCTGTTGTCCTGATAGCCCTCCTGCCCGGCCACGAAGATGTGGTTGTTCAGCGGCACCGGGTCGCGGGTGAGTCCGTGCAGGGCAACGTTGGCGATGGTGCGCCGGTCGATCCCTTCGCTGACCGCCAGGCGCAGCGACTGGTCGGACAGGATCGACCCCTTGGCGCCGTTTATGGTGAAGTGCGTCCACACCGGTGCCGGTGCCTGCCTGATCGAGATGCCCTTCGTGCGTTCGGCGATGATGAGCTGGTCGAGCGAGGCGACCCCGGTCGCGTCGATCGTGTTGTTCTGCAGCGCCGGCAGCCGGGCCGGGTCATCGAGCACCAGATAGGTGATGGAGTCCAGCCGCGGCTGGGTGCCCCACCATCTGGGGTTGCGGGTCAACACGATTCGCTGCTTGGCGCGATCCAGCGTGCTCATGATGAACGGTCCGGCGGTCACCCCCGGCGCATCGAGCCAGCCTTTGTTGAACGCCTCGGGTGTGGCGGTCACACTTTCGGGCAGCAGCATGCCGTTGCCGGCGAACATGCCACGCCACTCGGCGTAAGGCTTGGCGAAAGTCATGATCGCCTGGCGGTCGTCGACGCCGCGGGTCACCGAGGCGACGCGGTCGGCGCCATTGGTGGTGGCGATCTCGAAGGCGCTGTCGGTGCCGCTGGTGGCGTGGATCTGACTGGCGATGTCGCGCCAGGTGATGGGGCTGCCGTCGGACCAGACCGCTTTGGGATTGATGGTGTAGGTGATGACCTGCGGGTTGGTGCCGGTGAGCTCGACGCTGGTGAAGTAGTTGGTGTTGACGGTCGCCGAGCCGTCGGCCCCGATGGTGAAGGCGCTGGGCAGCGTGGCCTTCATCATCCCGGCGGTCTCCGAGGAGTTTCCGTCGATGTGCAGGATATTGAAGTTGGGTGGAAAGTCGATCAGGGCCAGCCGCAGGTTGCCGCCCTCTTGCAGGGTCTGCGGGTTCTGCGGGTTGAGGTCACTCGCGGTGCCGACGGCGCCGCGGCCGGCGGGTGTCAGTTGGCCGCCGGTCGAGCACCCGGACAACACCAACACCGCCGCCAGCATCGCCACCGCGACCCGGCCCGCCCGGCTACGCACGGCCCGGCTCGGGTTGCGGCACCGCGCCCAGTAGCCGGCGCGTGTACTCGTGTTGCGGATTGCCGAACACCTCCCGGCTTTCGCCCTGCTCCACCACCGCGCCGCGGAACATCACCACCACCTGATGCGCCAGATGTTTCACCACCGAAAGATCGTGGGAGACGAAGAGATAGGACAGACCGAACTGATCCTGCAGGTCGAGCAGCAGGTTGATGATCCCGGCCTGAATGGAAACGTCGAGGGCCGACACGGGTTCGTCGAGCGCCAGGATCTTGGGCTGCAGCGCCAGGGCGCGTGCGATCCCGATGCGCTGTTTCTGTCCGCCGGAGAATTCGGCGGGATAACGGTTGGCGTCGGCGCGGCGCAGGCCCACGATGTCGAGCAGCTCGGCTACCCGGGCGTTGCTGTCGCCTTTGCTGAATCCGTTGGCGCGCAACGGTTCGGCCAGTAGCTCGGAGACGGGCAGTCGAGGGTCCAACGATGCCACCGGGTCCTGGAACACCGCCTGGATATCGCGGCGCAACGACCGGCGGCTGGCCGGGCGCAGCGTGCTGACATCGGTGCCCAGCACCTCGATCGAACCCGACTGCGGCGCAGTGAGTTCCAGGATCTGGTTCAGCGTGGTCGACTTGCCCGAACCGGACTCGCCGACGATGCCCACCGTGCGGCCCTGGTGCAGTTCGAAGCTGACGCCGTCGACCGCCCGGACTTCGCCGACGGTGCGGCGCAGCACCACGCCCTTGGTCAGGGGATAGGTCTTGACCAGATCCCGCACCCGCACGACGACGGTCGAGTGGTCGGGTGCGGCGACCGCTTGTTCGGTGGCGACATCGTAGATCTCGGCCGCGCTGCGCCCGGCGGCCTTGTCGGTGCGGATGCAGGCCGCCCGATGCTCCGGCCCCACCTCGGTCAATTCTGGCTCGCCCGAACGGCATTCGTCGATGGCCAGCGGACAGCGCGGCGCGAACGGGCACCCCGGCTCCAGCCCCGCCAACGACGGCGGCGCGCCGGGGATGGGCACCAGCCGGGTGCCCTGCGGGGCGTCCAATCGCGGCACCGAGCCCAATAATCCGATGGTGTAGGGCATTTGACGGTCACGGTAGAGGTCGCCGACCCCGGCCGACTCGACCACCCGCCCGGCGTACATCACCAGAGCCCGGTCGGCGAACTCGGCGACCACACCGAGGTCGTGGGTGATGATGAGGACACCTGCGCCGGTCACGTCGCGCGCCTTCTTGAGTACCTCGAGGATCTGCGCCTGCACGGTCACGTCCAGCGCGGTGGTGGGTTCGTCGCAGATCAGCAGGTCCGGGTCATTGGCGATCGCCATCGCGATCACCACCCGTTGCCGTTCCCCGCCGGACAGCTCGTGCGGAAAGGCGCGCGCCCGCTGCGCAGGCTGGGAGATACCGACCAGTTCGAGAAGTTCCACCGCGCGCTCGCGGGCGGCCTTCTTGCCGACGTCATGCTGGTGCACCCGGATCGCCTCGGCGATCTGATCGCCGACGGTATACACCGGGGTCAGCGCCGACATGGGGTCCTGGAACACCATTCCGATCGACTTGCCGCGAAACCGCGACATCCCGTCGTCGCCCAGCCCCAGCAGTTCGGTGCCCTGCAGCCGCACCGAGCCGCTCGCTGTCGCGTACTCCGGCAGCAGGCCCATCACCGCCATCGCCGCGGCGGACTTGCCCGATCCCGATTCGCCGACCATCGCCACCACTTCACCTGGGTTGACGTGGTAGCTGATGCCGCGGACCGCGGTCACCGGGACGCCGTCGGTGGGGAAGGTGACGGCCAGGTCGGCCACTTCCAGCAGCGAACTCATTCGGCACCCCGTCGCAGGGTCCGGGCGCCGGGATCCAGCGCGTCCCGCAGCCCGTCACCGGTCAGGTTGGCGCACAACACGATCAGCACCAACACCCCGGCCGGAACCAGGAAGACCCACGGGAAGGTGGTGGCGGCCTGGGTGCCGTCGGCGATCAGGGTGCCCAGCGAGACGTCGGGGGGCTGGACGCCGAAACCCAGGAAGCTCAAGCCGGTTTCGGCCAGAATGGCGAACCCGACGTTGAGGGTGGCGTCGATGATCAGGATGGACGCCACATTGGGCAGCACGTGGCCGACGATGATCTTGCGACTGGACACGCCCATATACCGTGCGGCGCGGATGAAGTCGTGCTCGCGCAGGCTCATGGTCAGGCCGCGCACCATGCGGGAACTGACCATCCAGCTGAAGGCGGCCAGCAGCAACACCAGCGACATGATGTTGGCCGAGTTCCTGGTTCGCGGTGAGACGATGGCAATTAGGATGAAACTGGGCACCACCAGCATCAGGTCGACCACGAACATCAGCAGCCCGTCGCGCCAGTCCTTGAAGTAGCCGGCGATCGATCCCACCGTGGCGGCGATACCGGTCGAGATCACCGCCACGCAGAGGCCGATCAACATCGACTTCTGCATTCCGCGCAGCGTCTGCGCCAGCATGTCCTGGCCGATTGCGTTGGTGCCCAACCAATGCCGGGCGTTGGGCGGTTGCAGCAGCGCGTTGAAATCGAGGTCGCGGTAGGAGTAGGGCAGCAGCGGTGGCAGCGCGTAGCAGCCGATGAACAGCAGCACCAGCAACGCCAGCGCCACCACTGCCGACCGGTTGCGCAGGAACCGGCGCAGCACCAGCGTGCGGCGCGAGGTGAATTCGGTGGTCTCGACCGCGGTCATGACACCCGCACCCGTGGGTCCAGCGCGGCGTACAGGATGTCGGACAACAGCCCCGCCAACAACGTGACGGCGGCGGAGAACAGCGTGATCGCCGCGATGATGTTGGTGTCCTGGGTGGCGATGCCGCGGATGGTCCATTCACCCATGCCGTGCCAGCCGAAGATCTTCTCGACGAACACCGCGCCGCCGACCAGACCGGCGACACTGTAGGCGAACAGCGTCGCCATCGGGATCAGCGCGGTGCGCAGCCCGTGTTTGACCAGTGCGCGGCGACGCGTCAGGCCTTTGGCGCGGGCGGTGCGGATGAAATCCTGACCGAGGACATCCAGCATCGCATTGCGCTGGTAGCGGCTGTAGCCGGCCGCGGCGCTCAGCGTCAGGGTCAGCGTGGGCAGGATCAAGTGTTTCAACCGGTCAGCGACCGCGGCCCAGCTGCCCTCGATCACACCCGGTGACGTCTCGCCGGTGTAGTCGAAGAGCTGAACGCCCAAAGCCCAGTTGGTTCGCAGCGCCCCCATGATCAGCAGGTTGGCGATGACGAAGGTCGGCGTGCTCAGGATGAGCAGCGCGGTGACGGTGACGACACGGTCGCTGAGCCGGTACTGGCGTATCGCGCCCCATGCTCCGAGCGTCACTCCGAGCAGCGTGCCCAGAACCGAGCCGACGAGCAGCAATCGCAGGGTCACTCCGATGCGGCGTCCCAGCTCGACGCCGACGGGCTGGCCGGTGATCGTCTTGCCGAAATCACCGTGCGCGGCGTGGGATACCCAGTTCACGTAGCGGATCGGGATGGGCCGATCGAGGCCGAGGTCGTGAGCCTTGGCGTCGATCACCGCTTTCGGGGGCCGCGGACTGCGCTGCATCAGGCTTTCCAGCGGCGAGAACGCCACCGAGGTGAGGCAGAAGGTCAGAAACGACGCCAGCGCCAGCAGCACGACGTACTTCGCCAGCCGGCGCAGCAGAAAACGCGTCACGCCCTACCACCCTGCCGCATTGGGACAGGGTAACGATCCCTGCGGTGACAATGCGGTTCGGACATTCCGATCCCGCTGATCCGCACCGGTGAAATCCGGCGAGTCGGTTGTTAAGATCCGCGGCGACCCGCTGGCAAATACTATTCCGCGATACCCGAGGGAGACTTGCGTGACCGTAACCGACGACTACCTGGCCAACAACGCCAACTACGCGAGCAGCTTCCAGGGCCCGTTGCCGCTGCCGCCGAGCAAACACGTCGCGGTGCTGGCGTGCATGGATGCCCGCCTCGACGTGTACCGGGCGCTCGGGATCAACGAGGGGGAGTCGCACGTCATCCGCAACGCCGGCGGGGTGGCCACCGACGACGCCATCCGGTCGCTGGCGATATCCCAGCGGCTGCTGGGGACCAAAGAGATCATCCTGATCCACCACACCGACTGCGGCATGCTCACCTTCACCGATGACGAGTTCAAGCGCGGCATCCAGGAGGAGACCGGCGTGAAGCCGCCGTGGGCGGCCGAGGCCTTCCCGGACATCGCCGAGGACGTCCGCCAGTCGCTGCGCCGGATCGAGAACAGTCCCTTCGTCACCAAGCACGAGTCGTTGCGCGGGTTCATCTTCGACGTCGCGACCGGCAAGCTCGAAGAGGTCACCCTATAGGGCGAGCAGCCGCAAACGCCCCCATTTCGTGCCGAAATGAGGGGCGTTTGCGTCTGCTCGCGAGGGTCCTGTGCGTAGGCGGCGTCGATCAGCCGTCGTCGTGCGCGGCCTGGAAGTCCTCCACATGCTGCGCCACCTCGACGACGTGCTCGAAACGCGCGACGTGGAACAGCGCATCACCCTGGTGGACGATGGGCAGCTGGCTCCGCCCGATTACCAGCCCGGAATGGTCCGCGCTCACCGCGATCTCGGCGTCGCCGTAGGGATCGCTGATCGTGCCGATCTGCTCGCCGCGCGCGACCCGGGCACCGAGCGGCTTCGCGGCGCGGAACATGCCGCTCTCCGGCGCGCGCACCCAGGCGCTCGAGCGCGCCACGAACGGCTCGGCGCCGACGCGGTGCCGGCGTGACGACGGGAGCATGCCGAGCGCACGCATCACGTTGACGATGCCCTGTACCCCAGGGCGGATGGCCAGCTCGGCGAAGCGCAGCGCCTCGCCTGCCTCGTAGAGCAGCGTCGGGATCCCTAACGCTGCGGCCGCCTCGCGCAGCGAGCCGTCGCGGACCGCGGCGTTGATCAGTACCGGCACCCCGAAGCTGCGTGCCAGCGCGAGGGTCTCGGGGTCGTCGAGGTTGCCGCGTATCTGCGGAAGGTTGTCGCGATGGATGGCCGCGGTGTGCAGGTCGATCCCGTGGGTGCAATTGGCGACGATGTCGGTCATGAACCGGTCGGCGAGCTTGGCGGTCAGCGACCCCCGCCCCGAGCCGGGGAACGAGCGGTTTAGGTCGCGCCGGTCGGGAAGATACCGCGAGTGGTGAAGCACCCCATACACATTCACGATCGGGATGGCGATCAGCGTTCCGCGCAACTTCGCCAGCGCTGGCCGGCGCAGCAGGCGGCGGATGATCTCGACTCCATTCAGCTCGTCGCCGTGTACCGCGGCGCACACGAACAGCCGCGGGCCGTCCCGCTGGCCCCGCACCACCTGCACCCGCATGGTCAGTGGCGTGTGGGTGTAAAGCTGCGGGATCGGCAGCTCGATGGTGGCGCGCGTGCCCGGGGCGATTGACTCGCCGCCGATCACCACGTCGGTGCTCAACCTTTACCCCGGGTGTTGGTCTTGCCGTGCCGGGCGTGCTTCTCGATGAATTCGATGATGAGCTTGGCGACGTCGCGCTTGGTCGCCTCTTCGATGCCTTCGAGGCCGGGCGACGAATTGACCTCGAGAACCACCGGACCGTGGTTGGAGCGCAGGATGTCGACGCCGGAGACGTTCAGGCCCAGGCGCTGCGCGGCGCGCACCGCGGTCGAGCGCTCCTCCGGGGTGAGCCGGATCAGCGAGGCAGCGCCGCCGCGGTGCAGGTTGGAGCGGAACTCGCCGGGCTTCGCCTGGCGCTTCATCGCCGCGACCACCTTGTTGCCGATCACGAAGCAGCGGAGGTCCGCGCCGTGCGCCTCCTTGATGTACTCCTGAACCAGGAAGTTCGCCTGCAGCCCCCGGAAGGCCTCGATGATCGCCTCGGCCGCAGAGCGGGTCTCACACAGCACGGTGCCCTTGCCCTGGGTGCCCTCCAGCAGCTTGACCACCAGCGGCGCGCCACCGACGATTTCGATCAGCTCGGACGTGGCGTCGGTGGAGTGCGCGAAGGCGGTGACCGGCAGCCCGATTCCGGCGCGCGCCAGGATCTGCAGCGAGCGCAGCTTGTCGCGTGACCGGGTGATCGCGACCGACTCGTTGAGGCAGTACGTGCCCATCATCTCGAACTGACGCACCACCGCCGAACCGTAGAACGTCACCGACGCGCCGATCCGGGGAATCACCGCGTCGAAGGTCTCGAGCTCCTCGCCGCGGTAGTGGACGGCCGGATCGTGCGAGGCGATGTCCATGTAGCACTTGAGGTGATCGAGTACCACGACGTCGTGGCCGCGCTGCTCTGCGGCCTCGACCAGCCGCCGGGTGGAGTACAGCTTCGGATTGCGGGACAGGATCGCGATTCTCATGATTGTTCTTTCGGCAGCCGGTCGGCGCCCAGGCGCGGTCGTCCTGACAGATAGGAGCGGGCCGGGTCGACGTGGAAGCGTCCGCGCAGCGCGGTTCGCCCGAGCAGCATCCGGAAACGCATGGTCTCTCGGTCGGTGAGGGTGATCTCGGCGAGGAAGCGCTCGCCGAACACCTCGACCGTGGTTTCGATGACGAAGCGCCGCTCCCGGTGCCCGCCCGAATCCGCGACCATGCGCTCGTCCAAAACGTCGGCGAGGCAGATGCGTTCGACGCTCGCGTCATGCTGCAGCGGTCGCATCCCGAATCGCACCCGTCGCCGCCCGTTCTCGACCAGCGGCTCCACAAAGAACGCGTGCAGCGCGGAGGTCCGCGCACCGGTATCCACCTTGCATTTGATGTGTTCAATCCCCAGGTCGGGAAGCGACACCCACTCGCGCCATCCGAGCAGCGCGCATTCCCCGTGATCGATATTGCCCGCCATGGACCTGTGAGACTCCGACCGGAAACGTGTTGGACAGGAGCGCCGAGGGTCGCGCGATCGGCGTCGGCGTAGAAGCCGGAATCTATCACCCGTACGGACGCGAAGCGGGGCGCCCCGGTCGCTTTCCTGCGGCGCGTCCTCGCCCCACCGGGCCGGCGTCAGCCCACCTTGTAGACCGCCAGCGCCTTCGCGAGCAGCGCGCCCTGGGGGTCCACGATCTCGGCCTCGCAGTTGCCCATGGTCGCGCACCGGGCGCGAGCAGACGGGAACTCGCACGATCTGTCGCCAACCTGTGCGAGTTCGCGTCTGCTCGCCACGGGGAGGTGCCCCAGCTCGCCCGGGGCACTAACCGTTGACACCGGCAATCCGGGCTGGTTCTATATCTTCTAATAACAGTAAATCTGGTCAATCCAACCAACTTAACCGGGAAACGATGCTGATGACCACTGACGTCAAAGCCGCCCCCGCCGCCGGTCAGTACGAGTTGAGCCACCTGCGCTCGCTCGAGGCCGAGGCGATTCACATCATCCGAGAAGTGGCCGCCGAGTTCGAGCGGCCCGTGCTGCTGTTCTCCGGCGGCAAGGACTCCATCGTGATGCTGCACTTGGCGCTCAAGGCTTTTCGGCCAGGCCGCCTCCCATTCCCGGTCATGCACGTGGACACCGGACACAACTTCGACGAGGTCCTGCAGACCCGCGACGAGCTGGTCGCCGAAGCCGGGGTGCGCCTGGTGGTGGCGTCGGTGCAGGACGACATCGATGCCGGCCGGGTGGTGGAGACCATCCCGTCGCGCAATCCGCTGCAGACCGTCACGCTGCTGCGCGCGATCGCGGAGAACAAGTTCGACGCGGCGTTCGGCGGCGCTCGCCGCGACGAGGAGAAGGCGCGGGCCAAGGAGCGGGTGTTCAGCTTCCGGGACGAGTTCGGCCAGTGGGACCCCAAGGCGCAACGGCCCGAACTGTGGAACCTCTACAACGGGCGCCACCACAAGGGTGAGCACATCCGGGTCTTCCCGCTGTCCAACTGGACCGAGTTCGACATCTGGTCCTACATCGGCGCGGAGAAGGTCAAATTGCCGTCGATCTATTTCGCGCACCGCCGCAAGGTTTTTCAGCGCGACGGGATGCTGCTGGCGGTGCACCGGCACCTGCAGCCGCGCGCCGATGAAAAGGTGTTCGAGACCTCGGTGCGGTTCCGCACCGTCGGCGACGTCACGTGCACGGGATGCGTGGAATCCGAAGCCGCCACCGTGTCGGAGGTCATTGCCGAGACCGCGGTGTCACGATTGACAGAACGCGGAGCCACCAGGGCGGACGACCGGATATCGGAGGCCGGCATGGAAGACCGGAAGCGGCAGGGGTACTTCTGATGACGACATTGTTGCGCCTTGCGACCGCAGGTTCGGTCGACGACGGCAAATCCACTCTGATCGGGCGGCTGCTCTACGACTCCAAGGCGGTGATGGAGGACCAATGGGCGGCCGTCGAGAAGACGTCGAAGGACCGCGGTCACGAGTACACCGACCTCGCACTGGTCACCGACGGCCTGCGCGCCGAGCGCGAGCAGGGCATCACCATCGACGTCGCCTACCGCTATTTCGCCACTCCCAAGCGGAAATTCATCATCGCGGACACCCCCGGCCACATCCAGTACACCCGCAACATGGTGACCGGCGCCTCCACCGCTCAGTTGGTGATCGTGCTCGTCGACGCGCGGCACGGCCTGCTGGAGCAGTCGCGGCGGCACGCGTTCCTGGCGTCGCTGTTGGGCATCCAGCACATCGTGCTGGCCGTCAACAAGATGGACCTGATCGGTTGGGACAAAGAACAATTCGAGGCGATCCGGGACGACTTCCACGCCTTCGCCGCGCGGCTGGACGTGCAGGATGTCGCCACCATCCCGATCTCCGCACTGCACGGCGACAACGTGGTGACCAAGTCCGACAAGGCGCCCTGGTACGAGGGGCCGGCGTTGCTGTCTCACCTGGAAGAGGTGTTCATCGCCGGTGACCGCAACCTGGTGGACGTGCGGTTCCCCGTTCAATACGTGATCCGCCCGCACACCCTCGAGCACCAGGACCACCGCAGCTACGCCGGCACCGTGGCCAGCGGCGTGATGCGCCCCGGTGACGAGGTGGTGGTGCTTCCCGTCGGCAAGACCACCCGGATCGCCGCCATCGAAGGACCGAATGGTCCTGTCGCAGAAGCATTTCCGCCGATGGCCGTCTCGATCAGCCTGGCTGACGACATCGACATCTCGCGCGGGGACATGATCGCCCGCACCAACAACCAGCCCAGGGTCACCCAGCAGTTCGACGCGACCGTGTGCTGGATGGCCGACGGGTCGGCGCTGGAACCCGGCCGCGATTACGTCATCAAGCACACCACCCGGACGACCCGTGCGCGGATCACCGGACTGGACTACCGGCTCGACGTCAACACCCTGCACCGTGACAAGACGGCGACGGCGCTCAAACTCAACGAACTCGGTCGCATTTCGCTGCGTACCCAGGTGCCCCTGCTGCTCGACGAGTACTCGCGCAACGCCAGCACGGGGTCCTTCATCCTCATCGATCCCGACACCAACGGCACGGTCGCCGCGGGCATGGTGCTGCGCGATGTCGCGGCCCAGAAGGCGAGCCCGAACACGGTGCGGCACAAGTCGCTGGTCACCGCCGGCGATCGGGCGATACAGGGCAGGACGGTCTGGCTCACCGGTTTGTCCGGTGCGGGCAAGTCGTCGGTGGCCATGCTGGTCGAACAGAAGCTGCTCGAAAAGGGTATTCCCGCTTACGTTCTCGACGGTGACAACCTGCGGCACGGCCTGAACGCCGATCTGGGCTTCAGCATGGCCGACCGGGCTGAGAACCTGCGCCGGCTGGCGCATGTCGCCACCTTGCTGGCGGATTCCGGTCAGATCGTCCTGGTGCCGGCGATCAGCCCGCTGGCAGAACACCGGGAGATGGCCCGGAAGGTTCACGCCGACGCCGGTTTCGAGTTCTTCGAGGTGTTCTGCGACACCCCGCTCAAAGAGTGTGAACGGCGCGACCCCAAGGGGCTGTACGCCAAAGCGCGCGCGGGGGAGATCACGCACTTCACCGGGATCGACAGCCCGTACCAGCGGCCCAAGAACCCCGATTTGCGGCTCACCGCCGACCGCAGCGTCGAAGAGCAGGCGCAGAGCGTGATCGACATGCTGGAAGTGCGCGCCTAAGGAGCCCGGCAGCCGAGGCTGGCACAATCCAGGGCATGCGGATGTCGGCCAAGGCGGAATACGCCGTGCGGGCGATGGTCCAGCTCGCAACGGTTCCCAGCGGCACCTTGGTCAAGACCGACGAGCTGGCCCAGGCTCAGGGCATCCCGCCGCAGTTTCTCGTGGACATCCTGACCAACCTGCGCACCGACCGCCTGGTGCGCAGCCACCGCGGACGCGAGGGCGGCTACGAGCTCGCGCGCCCCGGAACCGAGATCAGCATCGCCGACGTCCTGCGGTGCATCGACGGGCCGCTGGCCAGCGTCCGCGACATCGGACTGGGCGACCTGCCCTATTCGGGGCCGACCGTCGCGCTCACCGACGTGTGGCGGGCGCTGCGCGCCAGTATGCGGTCGGTGCTGGAAGAGACGACCGTGGCCGACGTCGCCAACGGCGCCCTGCCCGAGCATGTCGCGCGAATGGCCGATGACTACCGCGATCAGGAGAGCCAGCGGCACGGAGCCGCGCGCGGTTAGCCCGAGCCGTAGGGCCGGGTCAGGATCTCCATGGCGTGCCCCGACGGATCCCGGAAGTACACGCCGCGCCCGCCGTCACGGGTGTTGATCTCGCCGGGTCGTTGGGCGCGTGGGTCCGCCCAGTGGGCCAGGCCGCGGTCTTTGATCTTGCCGTAGATCGCGTCGAAGTCCTCCTCGGAAACCAGGAACGCGTAGTGCTGCGGCCGGATCTCCTCGCCGTCGGCGACGTCGGCGTAGTCCAGGCTGGCGCCGTGATCCAGGGCGACGACCAGGAACGGGCCGAACGACGTCGGACTGGGCAGGCCGAACAATTCGGCCAGGAACCCGGCGGATTCTCGCTTGTCGCGCGACGCGACGATGGTGTGATTGAAACTGATACTCATGGTTCTCGCCAGTGTCCCCGCTGCGCCGCGAGCGTGCACAGATGCACAGCGACACGCCGCTGGCTCTGGCATTTTGCGCACGCTCGCGCCCCGAGGGATCGACCCGTGACCTACTTCGGCGCCGTCAGCTCCAAAGCGATGTTGTCCGGGTCGCGGAACTCCAGGATGTACGACGGCCCGATGTCCTTGATGGGCTCGTGGGCAATGCCGAGCTCATCGAGATGTTCTGCGGCAGAGTCTAATTCGGCCTTACTGCCGACGCGGAACGCGATATGGTCCAAACCGCACCGGTTCTCGTCGAAGCGGTCATCGGCTACCGGCCGCAGACCCAGCAGGCCGCCTCCCATGTCGTAGATGACGCCGCCGAACAGAAAGCCCAACCGGCGCCGGGTCGCTTCGTCGGCATTGTCGGGAGCCTCGATGAGCACCGGCCAGTCGAACACACTCTCGTAGAACTGCCGCGACCGCTCGATGTCGGTGACGGTGAGCCGGACGTGGGCAATTGACGTGCTCGTTAAGGCCATCCATCCCATGCTGCCAGAATCACTTACGTGCAGATAGGTATGACGATGCCAGTGATGGAGCCGGACCTGGACGCGGCGCTGCTGCGCCAGTGGGCGCAGACGATCGACGAGGGCCCGTTCTCGTCGCTGTGCTGGGGCGAGCGCATCGCCTTCGACAATCCGGACAGCCTGACGCTGCTGGGCGCCATCTCGGCATGGACGCAAAGGGTGCGGCTGGTCACGACGGTGATCGTGCCCCAGTTGCACGACCCGGTGATGCTGGCCAAGGGCCTGGCCACCGGCGACATGCTCAGTGGTGGTCGGCTGACGGTGGGAATCGGCGTGGGCGGCCGGCACGAGGACTACAACGCCGTCGGCGCCGATCCCAAGACGCAGACGATCCGCGGCATGGCCGAACGGGTCGCCGTCATGAAGCGGGTGTGGGCCGGGGAGAAGACCACCGACTCGGTGCGGCCGGTCGGACCCTCGCCGGTGCAGCAAGGTGGGCCGCCGCTGCACGTCGGCACCATCGGACCCAAGACCGTGCGCAGTGCCGCCGCCTGGGCCGAGGGAATGGCCGGCACCACGTTGGACCTCGACGTGGCCAAGCAGAACGAGCTGTTCGACGTGGCCCGTGCGGCCTGGTCCGAGGCCGGCAAACCGGAACCCCACCTGGCGACGTCGTTCTGGTTCGCGTTCGGCCCGGCGGACGAGGCCCGCGGCCAGGTGCATCGGCACCTGCGGCGCTACATGAACTGGATCCCGGCCGAGTACGTCGACGCCATGGCGCCGATGACCGGCTGGGCGGGCAGCGAGGACGAACTGGTCGCGGTGCTCAAGAGGTTTGCCGACATCGGCACGCACGAAGTGCAGCTCATTCCCACCAGCTCGGACATCGAGCAGGTGCGCCGCGCGGCCGACGTGATCGCCGCGTTGTAGTCAGCCCGCGGCCGCTTCGCTAACGGCGGACTGACCTGTCGGCAGTCCCTTGCGCAGGGTGGCCAGCAGTTCGCGGTACGGGCCGACCAGGTAGACCGTGTCGCCGCCTTCCAGGCGCGCGTCGCGGCGCGGATGCAGCTTGACCTGCCCGTCGGGCCCGGTGATCGCGATGACGCGGGTTTGCGTGGAGAGCTCGTGCATGGGTTTGCCGTCGAGTTCGCTGCCGGAGGCGACGCACATCCCGCCCACCATGAACGAGCGTTGCCCGACGGAGAACGTCCCCAGTACCTGCAGCCCCATCGCGGCGCCGATGAACCAGGGCGCCGCCAGATCGACCGTCGAGCGGACGTGGTTGAACCCGAACCGCTGGGCCACCGCGGATCCCAGCGAGCGGTCGTACACCCGCAGCACCAGCGGGACGTGCTTGCGGTGCAGCTTGCGATGCGGACGGGCGTTCAGCATCTCCCGCAGGACGATGCCCACTTCGATGTTGACCATGTCGTCCTGGGTCAGCACGGCGACCGCGCGGGCCTTCTCGATCCCGGCGTATTCGAGTGTCTGGCGCAGCGTCGCATCGCCGAAGATCACCGGGACATCGAGCTCGGCCGCCGAGGCCAGGTACCGGTTGTTCTCGTCGAGTTCGATCACGGCGACGTCGCATCCGGCGGTGACCAGGTCGCTGACCACGCGGCTGCCGAAAGAACCCAGCCCGACGACGATGATGTGGTTGCGCATGTGGCGCACCCGGGAGCGCCCGGCCGAGCGGACGAAACGGCGCGACAACAACAGGTCGGCGACGAAGGCCACCAGCAACGCGGTGGTGGTGACGCCGGCGAACATCAACATGATGCTGAACAGCCGCAACCAGATCGGCTGGTTCGCGAAGCTGAAGTCGCCGTAACCCACCGTCGCGATGGTCTCGGTGGTGAAATACAGGGCGTCGATCCAGTTCATGCCCGGCATCCGGTAGCAGAAGCGCAGCACCACCGTCGACACCACCAGCAGGCCCAGCGCCGCCCCCAGCGCCCGGTAGAACATCGGGTTCACTTCGTCACGCACCGTGCGGACGGCGTCCATGCCCCGGTGCATCCGGGGCCGGCCGGAGCGGGTGGGCACCGGGCGGGGAACCTGAAGGCCGCGGGCCGTGACCTCCTCGGCGGTGCCGATCATCACCGTCCAGTCCTCGGCGTGCACCTGCAGGTCGCGGCCGGGGCACGCCACCACTTCACCGGGTGCGGGGGAGTCCTTGCCGCCGATCACCGCTACCGGCGCCAGGTCGCCGTAGATTTCGCGCAAGGTGGCGTCGCGCGGCGCTTCGGAACCCGAGACGACGAAGTGGATGCCGGCCGCCTCGAACGGGTGCGCGGTATAGGCCAGCACCGATTCGACCACCGAGGGCGCGGCGAGGTCGGCGACGTCCAGGATTGCGCCCGGGCCGTTGTCCGCGGCCATCGCCTCGCGCAAAACATCGTTGGCCAGCCGGGCAACCACCCGCACATGAGGGTTGGCTTTCCTTGCTAGCAAAGCGATTTCGAGGTTCTTGGCGTCGTCGTCACCGACGCACACCACGGCGTCGGCAGTGCTGAGGTCCACGCCGGCCAAGTTTTCGCCGGTCAGCATGGCGACGTTGGCGCCGACCTTGTTGAGTTCCTCGATGATCGTCGCAGCCAACGCGTCGTCACCGCTGACGATGATGTGGCGCACCATGTCCCGCCCGCTCCGCCATGAGTTGTCCCGCATTAACACCCACTCCCGGTGAAATGGGCGTCGGCCGGCTTGAACTGACTATCGATCACCGCGCCGGTTAACGCCAGCACGACGCGCCTGTGCATCGATCGGAACTCATCTTGGACCCGAGCGCCGCCGGCTGCAATCGCAGCCTCTAATCGTAGTCCCGGCCGGCCGCCAGCACGCAGAACTCGTTACCTTCCGGATCGGCGAGCACCATCCAGCTCTGGCTGCCCTGACTGATGTCGACATGGCGTGCACCCAACTCGAGCAGCCGGCTGATTTCCGCGTCCTGGTTGTCGGGACGGAAGTCGAAGTGAATGCGGTTCTTGACGACTCGCTCGTCGGTGACGCGCAGGAACATCCAGCTAGGGCCCTGCCCGTGCGGCGGCGTCAGCCGCACGTCACCCTCCTCGTCGATCTCGTGTGGCCACCCCAGCGCCTGCGCCCACCACTGTCCGAGGGTGGTGGGATCCGCCGCGTCGATACAGATCTCGTCGAAGGTCAACATCGTCAGCTCCTTTCCCTCAGGCGTTACCCGCGGCACGACGAATCGATGCCGCGCCAATACTGTCAAGGTGCCTTTCATCGAAACCGTCGCCTCGCGCGAGGCCTACCGCAACCCGTGGATGGTGCTCCGCGAAGACGACATCCGCCGGCCCGACGGCAGCCCGGGAATCTATGCCGTTGTGGACAAGCCGACCTATGCGCTCGTCATGCCCTACGACGGAACGCGGTTCCGCTTGGTCGAGCAGTTCCGGTATCCCGTCGGCGCGCGCCGCTGGGAGTTTCCGCAGGGCACCGCCCCCGATCTGGCGGACCTGCAACCCGCCGCGCTTGCCGAGCGGGAGTTGCGGGAGGAGACGGGGCTGCGGGCAACGTCGTTCGAGGCACTCGGGCAGCTCGACGTCGCACCTGGAATGAGCAGTCAGCGCGGCTGGGTGTTCCTGGCGACCGGCATCACCGAGGGGCGCGCTGACCGCGAGCACGAGGAACAGGACATGCGCAGCGCCTGGTTCCCGCGCGGAGAGGTCGAGCAGATGATGCGCGACGGTGTCATCGCCGACGCGCAGTCGATCGCCGCCTATGGCCTGTTTCTGTTGCGGGGGCGATGAATGCACGGCGCGACCGGGCTCCAATTGGACCGAGCGGGATCGTATCCGCGCCGATATCGGGTCGCGTCATCGAACCGGCAGCATGGACGCGGTGCGTCTGGGATGGCTGTTCGCAATGCTCGTCGGGTGCGCCGCGGTGGTCGCTGTGCCGGCGGCACACGCGGCGACACCGTCGTGGAACGGCAAATACTCGCTGGTGCGGTACGCGGCTAGCAAGACCGGCACCAGCGTGGCCGCAACCCAGGCCGAAGCCAGCTTCAGCGCAGACTATGTCTTCTCGACGGCGTGTTCGGCCGCCACGTGTGTCGCCACCGCCAACAACGGGCCCAAGCCCAACAACCCGACGATCTCGGTGCCGTCGCACTACACCTGGGACGGCTCCCGGTGGGTCGAGCGCTTCGACTTTCAATGGGATTGCTACATGGGCGAAGGTGTTCCGAAAGTCTGGGCTCCGGCCACATCGTGGGCGTTCTACACCCCGCAGTCCGACGGGTCGCTGCGCGGCACCTGGCACACCGACATCGCCGGCGGTCCGTGCCAGGGCAGCGTCGAGATGCCGGTGGCGGCGTTTCGCGCCTGACCCACGCCGCACAGCGAATCGCCGCCCCACAGGATCTGTGAGGCGGCGATTCGGGTGAGGGGTCAGGTGGTGGTGACGTACTGCGGGCAGTAGGCGCTGGCGGCGTCGACGGCGAAGGTGTGGGCGCCGCTGCTGCTCAGGCCGGTCCGCTGGGCCACTCCGCTGATGACCTGCTTGCTGGACTGCCCGGCGTCGAGGGCGCTGCAGACGGCGTGCGCCTCACTGATCGCTCGCGAGCTGCTGGGCGGGGTGATCCCGTCAGCCTTGATCTGCGCGATGAAGGCGTCGTCGACCGTGCTTGCGCCAGCGGTGCCGGCCAGGCCGAGGGCGGCCAGTCCGAGCGTGGCGGCGGTCAGAGCGGTGCCGGCCAGGGAAGCGGTGAAACGACGAGTGAACATTGCTATCTCCGTGCTACTGAGGGTGGTGGTGGACGCTGGTTTGCGTTGAACCAAGCTTCTTGCGCACGGCTTGTGAAGTTCTCAATAGATTCTTGATGCTGACCTAGAGGGCGTGCGCCGTGAGCCAGCGCCGCATTCTCTCGGCCACCCCCCGCCACCCGGGCTCCAGCATCACGTCATGGGCCAGGTCCGGAAATATTTCCGCCTCGGTTCCGTACGTTGTTGCAATAGAACGGGTTTCGCGTGTTGTGACAATGGCGTCATGCTCGGCGCCGAGCACCAGCAACGGCACCCGCTTCACCCGTTCGGTGTCGACCAGGTCGAGGGCGAGCATGTCGAGGAAAGCCCGGTAGGACTCGTCCTGGAGTCGCCGCTGATAGGCGACGACGTCCGCCTCGGGCATCCCGGGGGAAAAGAACAGCTCTCTGGCCAGGTCGGGTGTGCTCACCAATGGTCCCAGCCGCCTCTGGGCGTTGACCTTGGCGAACGTGACGGGGTGGCGGCGGGCGATGTGCCCGGTCACCCGCAGCACGCCTGTGGGCCGGATCGAGGCCAGCAGGATGGCCCCGGCGGCGGCGTGCCGGGTCAGGTAGTGCTGCACCACGAAGCCGCCCATCGAATGCCCGATCAGCACCGGGGCCCTCGGCAGAGACTCCGCTGCCGAGGCGACGTCTGTGACGTAGTCCCGGATCCGGGCCCCCCGCAGGGGGCCGGAACTTCCGCCATGGCCGCGCAGATTCGGGGCCACCACGCGGTATCCCTGGCCGGCGAAGTAGTCGAGGAAGTGTTCGTCCCAACACCACGCCGCATGCCAGGCGCCGTGAACGAACAGCAGCGGCACGGGATGCTCGTCGGTGGGATCACCCTTGTCGATGACGTCGAGCATGCGGTTGTCAGCCCGCTGCGTTGGGCCGCAATGGCGGGCAGGTACCGCCGTAGTCGGAGGCCAACTCGAAATGCCAGATCTCGTTGGCGTAGATCTGGCACAGCCCGTATTCCGAGCCGTTGCGGATGAGCCAGGTGTCGGCGACGGTGGGCCCGACGTCCACGGCGTGGCCGATGACGTGTTTGGAGGTCTCGGGGGAGGCGACGTATTCGCTGGCGATGGCCGCGCTGCCGTAGCGGGCGACGGCGTCATTGAACAACTGCTGCTGGAACTCCGGCGAGCGCCAACCCGACGTGAGGCCCAGCGTGATGCCGTCGGCCTTGGCGCCGCGCGCGGCCTGCTGGATCGCTTGCAACAGCGCCGGGGTGAGCCGGTTGACCGCCGGGTCGGCCATGTCGAAGGTGCTGAGTTCCTGACCGTCGGGCACCCATCCGCCAGCGGTGTCGTCGCCGCCGGGCGCGGCCGTGGCCGGCGCCGACGGGGCGACGGCGGCGAGCATCACACCCGCAGCCGCCGACAGAAGCCATTTCCGCATCATCGCCTTGTACCTTGGCGATTCCCGCTACACGCGTCAAGCTGGGCCGCTCTCTCACGCGGCCAGCACCGTCGAGACCAGCGGCTTCAGCGTCTCGAACAACGGCTGGCGGTCGCGCAGGTAGAAGTGGCCGCCACGCAGGATCTGCACCGAGAAGTCCGCGGTGGTGCGCGAGCGCCACTCGCGCAGGTCCGATTCGCTGACCAGTGGGTCTTCGCTGCCGCCGAACACGTGAATCGGGCAGGGCAGCCCGGCGGTGTCCTCCTCCCGGTCGGTCGCGCACAGCTTCAGGTCGTGGCGGGTGGTGCTGACGGCCCGCTCGTGCAGCGTGGGCCAGCGGGTCAACCCGGTGGGCCAGCCGCCCAGGTCGGAGAACAACGTCACCAGTTGCTCGTCGTCGAGTCCGTCCACCAGATGCAGCGGCGGCGGGAGGTGGGGAGGGGCGTAGGCGGACAGAAACACGGCGCGGGGCAGCGTGAGGCCCGCCGCCGCCCGCACCGACGCCAGCCGGTAGGCGAGCAGCGCGCCGAAGCTGTGGCCGAAGAACATGTGCGGCTCGTCGAGGTAGGGGCGCAGCTGCTCGTTGACCTCGTCGACCAGATCGCGCATCGTGGCGAACCGCTCGCGATTGGCGATCTCGACGGGAATCACCTCGACGGCCGGCGCGAGGGCCTTCTGCCAGGCTTTGAATGTCAGGCTGCCGCCGCCGGCGTGGTGGAAACAGAACATCCTCATGGTCGTCGCCTTCTTCTCGTGGCTGGTGAAGCTCACGATCGGGGACGGACCTCAACGGATCCTTGGCGGATTCTTGCGGGAATCTTGCGCGTTACCGGATGACTCGATAGCGGAGCCGGGCGACGCTGGTGGCCTCGAGCACGCGCACGAGTTCGAGGCTGGGGACGCCCGCCGGCAGGCCGCTTTCGATCGGCTTACCCCCAAGCAGACCCGCTCCGCGGGTGAAACTTACCGGGACAGTGGGCTGTAGAAGACCAGACCGTTGCCCTTGTTGTCGTACACCACCGCGCGGCGCTCGTGCGCGTCGTCATAGGGCGCCCGCAAGATTCCGCCGCCGCTGGCCTCGATGGCCCTGGCCGCCGCGTCAACGTCCGAGGTCTTGATGCCGACGACGACCTGCCCGGGGATGGGGTGGTCCACCGCCGTGGCGAGTGCCAGCGTGATCGATCCGCCGTCGAGGGCCGCGAAATGGTCTCCGTCGCGGAACTTGACCGCCATTCCCAGGTTTTCGGAGTAGAAGCGGATCGATTCGTCCAGATCGTCCGTCGACAACACGATCATCCGTACTTCCTGTGTGCTCATCGCCACCTCCGGGAATCGTCGTGCCGCTAACGGTAAACCGCACCGCCGGGGGCGTGGGACAAGATGGCAGGGTGCAGAAATCGCGTGAGGTACTCGGGATCGGCCCGTTCGAGCCGACATTCAGCAGCGAACTGTCCAAACGCTACGAATTCGCCACGCTCCCAGCCGGTCCGGAGAGGGCCGCGTTCCTCGCCGAGCACGCCGCCGAGATCCGGGTGCTGGTGACCTCGGGTGGCCCCGGCGCGGACGCCGAGACCATCGCGGCCCTGCCCAATCTGGAAGCGATCGTCAACAACGGGGCCGGGGTGGACGCGATCGACCTGCAGGCGGCCGAGCGTCGCGGCATCGGCGTCAGCAACACCCCCGACGTGCTCTCCGACACCGTCGCCGACACCGCGCTGGGGCTGGTCCTCATGACGCTGCGCCGTTTCGGCGCCGCGGACCGCTATGTGCGGGCGGGGCGGTGGGCGAGCGACGGGCCGTTCGGCTACGCGCGCGACGTGAGCGGCCTTCAGGTCGGGATCCTGGGCCTGGGGCGCATCGGGTCGGCGATCGCGACCCGGTTGCGCGGATTCGACTGTGCCATCGCCTATCACAACCGCCACCGCATCGACGGCTCGTCATACCGGTATGCGGAATCGGCTGTGGAGTTGGCCGAGTCGGTCGACGTGTTGGTCGTCGCCACCACCGGTGGCGGTGGGAATTTTCACCTGGTTGACCGGGCCGTCCTACAGGCGTTGGGTCCGGACGGCTATCTGATCAACATCGCCCGGGGCAGCGTCGTGGACCAGGACGTGCTGGTGGAGTTGCTGCGCAGCGGCGGTCTCGCCGGGGCAGGCCTGGACGTCTTCGCCGACGAGCCGCACGTGCCCGCCGCATTGCGCAGCCTGGACAACGTGGTGCTGTTTCCGCACATCGGCAGTGCGACGGCCCGCACCCGCCGGGCGATGGCGCTGCTGGCGATCCGCAACCTGGACAGCTACCTGAGCACCGGTGAGCTGGTGACACCCGTGCTGCGCCCGGTCAGGCGGTGAGCCTGCGCTGCACCTCTCGGGTGACGTCGAGATGCTGCTGGACGGTGGCGAGGTCGGCTTCCAGGGTGCCGGCGTCGGGCATGGTTGCGGCGGTGGCGTAGCGCGCCACCGCGGCCTCGATCGACTCCACCGTCGCGGTGATGGTCGCGAGTAATTCGTCGCGGTGGCTGGGTGCGAGCTGGGCGACGGCGACCAGGTGGTCGTCGAGGTCCAGTGCGGTCTGTTCCAGGTCGGCGCGCAACACGATCGTCGTCCCGGTGTCGATGGCGTTGACGGCGTACAGGGCGGTCATGGCGTCGCGCAGTCTGCGGTGCAGCCGCGCTTCGGGGTCGTGCGAGACCGCCCACGATCGGGGAGCGCGGGTGGGCCGGCCCGGGATCAGCTGGTTGGCGTCGGTGATCGCCCGCTGCTGGCGGTGATGGACCACCGCGACAGCCGCCGCCGCAACCCCTGCGAGGAGGAACAGGATCAGGATCACCGCTACGACGATTTCCATCGATTACCTCCGGTGGACGCGGCTGGGCGTTCGGCTCGAATGATGGCCGTGCGAATGGAAGTACGCCCAGATCGCGATCACCAGGATCACGACCAGGACCGCACAGGTGATGGCAATCGCCAGCTTGACCTTGCTCCACGGCCGATCGCCTGCCACCTCCCCGGTCAGGCCGTTGATGGCGACCTGGAACGGGCGGTTGCTGTACATGACCGTCAGCAGCCAGATGGGCAGCAGAATGTGCTTGAAGCCCAGGTAGTTCCAGTTGGTGCGGAGCTGGTGGATCCGCTGATGGTCACCCCCGATGTCGGATCGCACCGTCCGCTCGACGGCCTGCTCCATCTCCTGTTGCGCCTCGGGCAGCGCCTGTTCGGCATCCTTGTCGTAGGTGCGGCACAGGTGGCCGGCGACGAACTCGGGGGAGTAGGACCGTGCCTGCTCCACCGGCCACGGTTCGAGCTGCTTGATTCGTTTGCGGTTGAGGTTCTCGCTGTCGTTGGCCAGCACCGGCAGGTCGGCGAACACGTTATTCACTTGTCCGGCAACGCGATACCACGACGTGCGGGTCTCGTAGATCGGGTCGCCGTCGCTGTCGGTGCCCACCCGCACCTGATAGTCCTCGCCGCGCTCTCCCTCGTACCAGGTGTCGGTGTTGGCGTCATAAGTGAAGTAGGCGGTGTACAAGCTGGAGAAGGTGCCGATCTCGCGGTATTTCTTGAAGTCGGTGGGCGCGAACCAGCGCTTGGTAACCCACTTTTCGATGAGCTGGCGGGCCTGTTTCTCGTCGATGCGGAACGGCACCACCCCGTCCACCGGCAACCGCGCCGGAGCGTTGTGCACATCGTCGCGCTGGATCGGTGTCGCGCAGTAGGGACATTTGGTAGAGGTCAGGCTCCCGGCGAATTCTGTTGTGCCACCGCAGTTCTGGCACTTGACTTCGCGCATGCCGGAGACGCTCGGGCCCTCCTGGCCGCGCTGCGACTCGCGCAGCTGGTGCATCGCGCCACGCAATTCCCGCGATCTGACCGGGGTATTCGGCGCGGTGATGTCGGAGTAGTTCCCGCAGCTGGGGCAGCGCATCTTCTGGCTGGCGATGTCGAAATTGAGCTGGCCGCCGCAGGACGCGCACGGGTACGTGAGGGTGCGTTCGGTCTGGTGGAAAATCGCCGGGCCGGCCGGGGGACCGGCGAAGGGGCGCACGGGCGGCGGGGCCGGGGCGGGCGCCGGAGCCTGGCGTGGCGGCAGTGGCGGCGGACTGGCCTGCGGCCGCGGCAACGGCGGGGGACCGGCCGGACGTGGCGGCAACGGCGGCGGAGCTGCGGGCCGTGGCGGCAGCGGCGGTGGTCCCGCGTTCCGGGGCGGCAGCGGGGGCGGACCGCTCGGGGGGCGAGGCAACGGTGGCGGCTGCGGATGGGGAGGGCGCGGGTCGCCCGGGTCGTAACTCATTGCTGCGGAAGCGGAGGCGGCGTGCCGGGCAGCGGGGGCGGGGTGCTGAACAACGACTGCAGGGCCGGCACGCTGGACGCCGGCGCCCAGTTCGCCATGCCCTCGGTCCACACCACGGTGTCGCGGGTCAGCTGACCGCTGGCGACGAACGGCCGCAGCGCGCTGACGGGGTAGGGGCCAGCGGGTTGACCACCCTGATCGAAGTGGAAGAGCTGCTGGGTGGGCAGCGGCGGGGGTGCCCCTTGCATCGGCTGCTGGGTGGCCGCGAATTGCTGTGGTTGGGCCTGCGGCTGAGCGGCATTGGCCATCTGCGCGCCCAGCGCGACACCGAGCCCGGCCTGGATGGCCGAGCCGGCTGCGCCGCCACCTTCGTTCTGGGCCGCGGCCAGCATCGCGTCCGCCCGGCGGGCCTGCTCGTAACGGTTGAGGTCGCCGACGTTGTTCAGGAAGCTGCTCTCTTCCAGGCCGCGTGCGACGCCGCGGGTCATCGCCTGCTGGATCTCTTCCGGCAGCGAGATCGTCATGGTGACGGCGTCGATCCCGAGTCCGAAGGCCTGCACCCGCTGCGCCACGAACTCGCGCAGCTTGTCCGACAACTCCACCTGGCGGCCCTGCAGGTCGATCGCGCCCAGGCCGCTGCCCATGACCATGTCGTTGAACGCCAGGGCGATGTTGCGGCGGATCAGCTCGGTGATCTGATCCATGTCCACCACGCTCTGGGTGCCCAGCACCTGGCGCAGGAAGACGGTGGGGTCGGTCACCCGCACCACCGTGGTGCCGTTGGCCCGCACCTGCACCATCTTGAAGTCCGGGTCCCGCACGGTCACGGGTTGCGGTGTGCCCCAACGCAAGTCGGGATACGGGCGGGTGTTGACGTAATAGACCTCGGAGCGGAACGGGCTGTTGAACCCGTACTTCCATCCCTGCAGCGTGCCCAGAATCGGCATGTTCTCACTGGTGAGGGTGTAGTGGCCGGGTGTGAACTGGTCGGCCAGCTGCCCGCGGTAGACGAACATCGCCCGCTGGCCTTCCCGGACGATCAGCTGGGCACCGTTCTTGATCTCGTTCTCATACCGTGGAAACCGCCATGCCAGGGTGGTGTTCGTGTCGTCGAGCCATTCGATGATGTCGACGAACTCGCCCCGGATCATGTCGCGCATGCCCATGGTGTCGGTCCCCTCCTCGGCCTTCGATATTTCGGCGAATCTTACGCGGCGACGCGGTTGTTCAGCTGGCGGTTACGGCAAAGCCCTGCTCCGCCGCAGCGGGTGGCCGACGACAACATTCCAGGAGAGTTCTTGGAAAATTCTTGGAGCCCGGCTAGGTGCCGCGCGCGAGGGTCCGGATGAGGCCGGCGACGCGATGCGGCCGTTCGATCATCACCAGGTGCCCGGCCGGGGCGACGGTGACGTGGTCTGCTCCGAGATCTGCGGCCAGCTCGAGCTGCTGGGCGCGCCAGCGCCGGGTGCGCCAACCGGTGTGCGCGGTCGCCACCATGCGTGGCACCGGTGGCAGCGGATGACGGATCCGCAGGTGGTACAGCTCGGCCGCAAGCTCGTGGTATCCGACATATTCGGTGAACAGCGCGGGCAGAAATTCGGGATCACTTGCTGCACTGCATATTTGGGCACGCATGGGCGCGTCGAGCCCGCCCGGCCGTCGCCGCTGCGCGAGCGCGAGGCCGACGCCGGCCACCGGTTCGTCGAGGTGCAGCGTGCGCAGGAGCGCCGCACCGGCGTGGGCGGCGGTGAGTTTGGCCGGTAACGGCAGCGCGGGCCGGCGGCGCTCGGTGGCGATGCTGGAATCGAGCAACAGCACGGCGCGGGTGCGGTGCGGGTACAGACGCGCGAATGCTTCGGCGTAGAAGCCGCCGACCGAGTGTCCCGCCACGACGGCGCGTTCGGCGCCCGGTACGGCGTCCAGGACGGCCGCGATCCTGTCCGCCTCAGCCTGCACCGTCGGCCACGGAGGTGGGGTCACCGGTGTGCCGGGCCGGTCGAAGCGCAGCACGGTGTGGTCGCCGGCCAGGTCCGCCGCCGTGTCGCTCCAGTGCAGCGCGCGCCCGCCCAGGCCGCTGCACAACACCACCACCGGACCGCTGTCGCCGTCGACGAGGATGCGTACCCGGTAGCCGCTGACCTCGACATCGGCGCCGTGGCTCACGGGCCGGTTGCGCTGGGTACCCGGGCGGTGCGCAGGGCGGCGTAGATCAGCCAGGAGGCGAACGCCACCAGCTCGGCCCGCTGCGCGACGCCCACCATGCCCACGACGTCCGTGTGGTCGATGAGGATCGCCACGCCGGTCCAGATCGCGGTGCCGACCAACGCCGTCAGGGTGAGCAGTCCGGTGCGGCAGATCGGGGCTGAGGCGCCTTCCCGGTAGTCGGCGATCGCAAATGCCAACAGCGACGCGATCGCGGCGGCCAGCGCCATCCCGCTGCTAAGCCAGTGCAGCTGGTGGCTCAGCGGCACGGTCCCCGCGGCCTCGCGGGCCGCGCACGCGGCATCCGAACTCGGCGCGCACACCAGCGTCCACACCGTGCTGTCCAGGCCCGTCGCCACAGCGAAGACCCCGAGTGCGCCCCAGCCTGCCTTGCTCCACCGGCTGCCCCGGACGCCGATCAGCGCAGCGACGGTCGCCACGACCAGGACGACGGCACAGGCCCGGTCGCAGACGCGAAACCACTCGCCATACGGTTGGTCGGCCGCGGAGAGTTCGCTGATGTACATGTCCGGATCCGGCAGCAGACTCCGGGTGAGGTAGTTCTCGAGGATCCAGTTCGAATACAGCACGGCGCCGGCCACCGAACCGGCTGAGGCGATCCATCGCAGCGCGGACAACGACTCGTGACTGATCTCCGCCACGAGGGCGGAGCGTGGCCGCACTGCCATACCGCCATCATGCCGTGGTCGGCACGTTGCGGCGGGTCTTCGGGAACCTGGCGCGCCGTGTTTCGCTATGCCAGGTCGGATTCCGCGTCGACGTCGGCGTACTGACGGACACCGGTCTGCAGTGCCTTGCGCATCAGCTCCGGCTGGTGCTCGTAGGGAGCGGTCGAGTCGATGAAGCGCTGGACGACCTCCACGAAACGGTCCGGGTGGTCACCGTGCGGCATGTGGCCGGACTCCTCGAAGATTTCCAGGCGCGAGCCGGGGATCTGTTCGTGGGCCACCCGGGCGTGGTGGGCCGGGATGATCAGGTCGTCCTCGCCCCAGATGATCTGGACGGGAAGGTCGTGCATCAGGTAGGTGCGGTCGAGCATGGTGACGTACTGGCCGCGGGTGTCGACGACTGCGCGCAGGGTGCGGGCGAACGCTTCGACGGCGCCGGGTTTGCGCAACCCGCCCACCAGTCGCGGCAGGCTGGCGACGTCACGGGTCAGCCGGGTGGAGCCGGCGACGTGACCGACCGCGCGGCTGACCAGGCCCAGAGCGGGGACCGCGCCGGGCAGTCGCAGCGCCGAGAGCATCTCAGCGCCCATGGGCATCGCCGCGAAGCGCAGGGCCGCGCTCACCTCCGTGGTGACGCCGCCGGCGCTCACCAACACCACCCGCTCGACGAATTGCGGGTACTGGTAAGCGAACTGGGCCGCGAGGCCGCCGCCGAGAGAGTGCCCGACGAGGGTGACCCGGTCGATTTCGAGGGCCGTCAGCAGGTCGCGTAGGCCGTTGGCGAACGCGGCCAGCGAGTAGTCGGCGCGCGGCTTGTCCGATTCGCCGTGGCCCAACATGTCGGGCGCGATGACGGTGAATCGCTGGGCAAGCTTGGCGTGCACCGGTTCCCACGTCGTCGAGCTGTCGCCGACGCCGTGCAGCAGCACGACGACCGGGCCGGACCCGGCGATACGGAAGGCGCGCCGGTGGCCGTGGATGGTGCGGAACTGCAGTGCCGGCGCGGTGACATCCCGTACGGGCCGTAGGTGGCGGCGTGAACGGTTGGTCATTGTCTCGTCCCCTTTGCGTCGTCTCCACCGCCGAGGCGGGGTATTGCGGAGAAGCTTGCCGGGTAGCTCTTGGAAAATTCTTGAAGCTTTCGGGGCGAGGGGCCGCCTGGCTTTGTCGAGCCTGCAGATTTGCAGAGCTCTACTCGCACTTTCGCTGCAGGTTTACAGGCTCGACGGCATGCGGCCGCCGACGCCGGCCGGCGGTGGCTTGGCTTTGTCGAGCCTGCAGATTTGCAGAGCTCTACTCGCACTTTCGCTGCAGGTTTACAGGCTCGACGGCATGCGGCGGCTTATAGGGGCCTACGCGTATAAGAACCCAGTCGCGCTGTGCTGAGCGCCTTGCGGCCCAGCCTGACCCGTGCGAAGTGACGATGCGGCTGGGCCAGCCTGCGAGGGACGCTATCCAACCCTGACCAGGGTGAAGGAGTTGCGCGGGTTGGGGATGCCGCAGGGTGCGGGGCTGCTCAGGAAGTCCACGCCACCCTCGAGCGTGGCCGGGTCCCACCACTGGCGGACGGTTACGGGATGCGCGCCGCCTCCCCATGAGGACCCGTTGTCGCCGAGGAAGTACGACGGACATGTCACGCCGTCAGGGACCGTCCGCGTCACCAGGTGCCGGCCGTCGACCAAGGGGGCAGAGAAACCATGACCGGGGGACGTCGTCACGTGGGCTACGCACTGCGGCGTGCACGTCGTCCTGATGGTCCAGGTGCCCGCTGGGACGGGCCCCTCCATGTAGGCGTAGACGCCTTCGGTGGCGGGGACTTCGGCCCCGGCTGCCGGAGATATGGCGATCAGGGTGCCTGATGATAATGCAATTGCTGCTAGCGGCAAGTTGACGCGCACCGTTTCCCCTCCCGCCACGGCTTCCTTGCCGTTGGACACTATGGCTGAAGGGTATCGGTGAAAGACCAGGTCAGAATATTTTTACAATAGGCTCATAGAAAATTAATATCTGCCGGCGAGCGCGCAGCGGCTCGGCGGTTTCCGATTCAGATCACTATGCGTGAAACTCAGTCGTCGCAGCAGTCGTGTGCCTGCGCACCGGGCGGGACGGCCGTGCTTCGCCTTCGCCCAGCAGGGAACGGATCGATTCGGCTGTCACGTAGGCGGCCAACCCGAAGAAGGAGAACGCGATGATGCGCAAAGCGATTCGTTCGCGCGCTTCGTGGTGGCGGCCGGCGAACTGCCAGGCCACCGCCGCAGCGGAGGACACCTCGATCACCGAGTCGAGCCCGAATCCGATCAGAGCCGTCGAGTCGGCGACTGTGCCGGCCGCGATGGCGACGATCGCCTCAACGACGTTGTAGCTGATCGTCGTGGCTACGAACCACCGGATGCGGCGCGAAAGCACTTGTCGGCGCTCGGCTGTCGTCATTCGCACCCGCAATTGCAGCCGCTGCCGTTGGTGCCTGGGCAGACACAGTCAGGATCGACTGCGAGCACCAGCCCCATCAAGTCGTCGAGCGCCCGGCCGATGCGCTGATCGGCCAGCTCATATCGCATGCGACGGCCTTCAGGGACCGCGACAACGAGACCACATCCCCGTAGGCACGCCAAGTGGTTCGACAGGATCTGGCGGGACACGCCGAGGGCATCGGCCAGCTCGGCCGGATAGCCCGCCTCGCGACTGAGCCGTAGCAGGATCCGCGTTCGAGTGTTGTCAGAGAGCGCGTGACCGAGACGGGCCAAGGCGTCGACGTGGGTTAGCGTCGCCATGCCCGAGATAGTACAGCAAAATCTGTATCAATGGATTCTGTGTCTCCGCGCGGGCTGACTACCACCTGCCAACCACAGCAACCGCACAATGAACCGTTGAACGTTTGCCGCCTTCAGTCGACATGCGAACCTTCGGCCGGCTCTCGCCGGCCGTTACCCACTCAGGGGCAATAAGCCGATTCCGCCGCGCTTACGGCCGCGGTGGCGTCCTGGTAGGTAGCGTTGCTGAATTTCGTCTGGACGACCTGGGCCAGTTGGTCGGGGGTGTAACCCTGGCTGCGGTCAGCGCAAATAGCGTGTCCGAGCGCGATCATCGTGTCTTTGTCACCGGAGAATCCCAGCTTGCCCATCTGGGCCAGATAGGCGTCATCGTCCGCGAGGGCGATGCCGCTACTGAGGGAAAAAGCCGTGGCGACAACGGCAGGGATACACAGCAGGCGTAGTCCGCGAAGCGAAATCACGCTCGCCCTCCTTCTGTCGGGGTGTTTGCTACCAGCAAAGTATGGGCCTCTCGGGGCCGGATCGCGAGGGGAAGAAAAAAGTGCTCAGCCGGCGCATCATCGAGTCGTCTGGGGACTACGCCCCGCGCTGCCAACCCGCATCGATCCGACTGCGGCCTGAGTGGTGGCCGTTCGGATGATGGCTGCGAATCCTGTTGTGCGGCAGAGCTTATGCGGAGTTCGGGTCGGCGACCTGGACATCCGGCGAAATGTCGCCCACGCGCGTCGCGACGAACGGGATGATTATCGGGGCGCACGGCGCCTCCGACTGCGTACTTACTCCCACGAAGGTTCCGTCCGGTTTCACCTGGAATGAGAGTGTCTCGGTGCCCTGCTTCATGGAGTTGTTGCAGGTGAACATCTTCCATCTGGTCGCTAGCCATTGGCCTCGGTTCTCGCGGAACACCAGCGCACCCTCCTCGGGCGGCTGCGGCCACGTCGGGCCGATCGAGGTGTCCCATGCCGTCGCGACGCACCCGGCGGGTGGGCACGCGGAGCGCATCGCGATCACGGTGGAATACGCGCCGGTCGGCTTCGGTACGCCGTCGATCGTCTGCTTACTCCCGTCGAAATCGAACCGGTACATGCCGTCAGCCAAGGCCGAAGCCGAGGCAACGAGAGGGGTGGCCAGGGCGGCCGCCGGTCCCAGAATGGTCGCGGAAATAGCCGCTAGAAGAATGCGACAGATACTCATGGTGGCTGCCTTCGTTCAATTGCGCCCCCACCTGATCGTGTGCTCTGAGGCAAACCAATGCAAGAGGTGCGACCTTCCTTCTCGTATCGTCGGTAGGTGCTGATCGGACTGTTGTTCGCCCTGGCCTGCTCGGTCTGTTACGGAACCGCGTCGGTGTTGCAGGCCGCGGCAGCGCGGTCGGTGGAAGCCGGCAGCGGGTCCGGCGTCGACGCAGTCCTGCTGATGCGTGCCCTGCGGCAGTGGCGCTACCTGGTAGGTGTGGGTCTCGATGGACTCGGTTTCGCGTTCCAGGTGGTGGCGCTGCGCTTGGTGCCGATCTACGTTGTCGCTGCGGCGCTGGCCGCCTCGATCGCGATCACGGCCATCGTGGCCGCGTGGATGCTGTCGGTGCGGCTGTCACGAGCCGAATGGACGGCTGTCGGGGTGGTATGTGCCGGCCTGGCGATGCTCGGCATCGCGGCCGGGCCGGAGGGCGAAGGGCACGGCCCCGAGGGACTGGCGTGGGCGCTGTTGGCCGTCGCCGCACTGGTCTTCATCGCCGGGGCCGCCGCGGGTCGGTTGCCCGACCGTCCGCGCGCACTCGCCCTCGGGCTCAGCGCCGGCACCGGCTTCGGCCTTGTCGAGGTCGGCGTGAACCTGATCGACTCGATCGATATCTCTAGGTGAGCGGCGTGTGGAGTCGACGTCTACGACGGGGCCGCGGCTTGGCGTAGGTCCGTCGTCGTGGCCGGGTTATCTGTAGGAAGTCGTCGACGGTGGTGGGCTGCGCTGTGGCCCCGTTGGTTCTGGTTGGGTCCGGTCCGGCTATGACGGATGCGGTGTCGCCGCAGGGATGCGGGATTCGAGGAGTCGGCTGCGAAGTGCTTCGTTCTCGGTGCGAAGCTGCGCGAGTTGTTCGGTGAGTTCACGGTTGCGGGCGATCGCGGTGGCGAGTTTGGTGCGTAGCGATTCCAGGCTTGCCGCGCGCCCTGTTGCGGCCGTCGCCGTGGTGGTCGTGGTGGTGCGGAGGTTGGTGATGTCGTCGCGTAGTTGGCTGTGCTGGTAGAGGAAGCTGGTCGATACACCGGCGTCGCGGGCGACGTCGACGAAGGTGACGGGCTGACCGGTGTTTCGCAGTCGGGTGATCGCGCGGCGGGCGCGGGCGGTGGCGTCGGTGGTGCGGGCGGCGGCTGCTGCGGTCAGGCGTGCGGTGCGGCGTTCGCGGTCGTCGGCGCTCACTGAGGTTCCTGCGTGGTGTTCGGGTCGATTTCGCTGATCAGTTTGGAGACCTTGTCGAGCATCGCCGTGTTCAATTCGACGGCGGCTGCGTCGCCGCGCTCGTGAGCGTCGGCGGTGAGGCGTTGCAGTTGGTCGCGGTGCGCGATATGGGCGCCGAGGAAGACCCGGCCGCCGGGGTCGTGGAAGGAGCAGTCGAGGCAGGGGTTGGGCCGGAATTCGCAGCGTTGCGCCGTTGGGAGAGTGCAGAATCCGTTGGGCAGCGCGGTGGTGAACCGGGCCCGGAGCCGCTCCACGTCGGCGTCGGTGTTGGTCGTGTCTGTTGCGGCGCTGTTCCAGAATTCACGTGCTTTGCGGGCCAGGGTGTCGTCGGTGATGCGGGCGTATGCCGAGGTCATGGTGTCGCTGTGGTGGCCGAGGAAGTCGCGCACTTCTTGTTGGGTCCAGCCGTTGTTGAGCAGTGTGGTTCCGATGGTGTGCCGGAAGCGGTGCACATCGCCGCCGGAGATCGGCTCGCCGGTGATGGTCGAGGTGGTGATGCCGTGTTCGGTGAACAGTGCGGCGAGGCGGTGCCGCAGGCCGCTGGTCGACCAGGGTTGGGTGCGGCCGGCGGCGGCGTTGGACCGGGCGCCGGGGAATAGGTGCTCGGCGTCGGGGCCGTAGGTGTCGCGCACGCGGGTCTGCTGGTCGAGGACGATGGTTGCGAGGCTGTCCGGGATGGGGAATCGGCGCCAGGCCCGGGTTTTGGGCATCCAATATTCGATCCAGTAGCCCGCGTCGGAGCGGTGCAGGCAGTCGATGGGCAGGGCGACCAGTTCGGAGATGCGGCAGCCTGCCCACCGGGTGGTGGCGATCATCGACCGCAGGGTGGGGTCGGTTGCGGGGTTGTCGACGATCAGCGTGTCGACGCGTTCGATTACGTCCGGCGGGAACGGGCGGGGGCTGCGGGTCTTGCGGTGCACGTTCTCGCCTCGTCGGAGGAACACCGCCGACCCGAGAGCGGGCACGATCTGGGTGTCGTGCAGCGACTCCAGCAGGTAGGCGGCGGTATTGGCCAACCGCGCGTCCGCTTGGGTGTCCGGTCGCCGGGTCCACGCCAGGTAGTCAAGGAAGACCGGCCTGGTCACCGCGGACGGTTCCGGTGATTCGTCGTCGCGGGTGAGGAACCGGGCGAGCTGGCGGGTGGCGCGCACCCACTGGGTCAGCGTGCCCCAGGCCAGGGTGGCGGTGGTGAGCTGCCGGCGTGCGAGTTCTTTGACCGCGTCACGCAGCCACGGCACGGTCACCGTCGACCAGTCCACGGCGGTGTGTGTCGATCCGGATTGGGTGGCGTCGAGAACGAATTCGAATCCGTCTCGCCAGTGCCAGTGGTCGTCGGCCCACGGGTCCGGGTTGGTGGCGCCGTCGAGGAGTCGGAAGAAGCGCCGAATGTAGGGTGCGCACAGGGAGTCGAACGAGCTCGCGTGCGGCCAATGCTGCCGGCACAGCAGAAGCCACTCGCCGGCGGGTCGCTCGGTGAGGGAGTCGGTGATCCGGCCGTCGGCGGTGTCGATGAGCACCATCAAGAAGCGGCGGAGGCTGGTGTTGGGGGTCCAGTCGCCGCGGCGCACCTTGGTGGCGACGACGAACCGGATCTCATCGGCCGCGATCTGCGGTAGCCGCCGGAAGTCGACGATCTGGGCCGAGAGGTGGCCGCGCGGGGCGCCGACGGGTTGGGCTTCGAAGGTTGCCCATGCGGTGAAGTCGGCGGGCTGGCCGGCGCGGAACCATTGGAAGTAGTGCGCGTAGCACAATCCGCGCCGCTCGGCGCCTGCGGAGTGGGGGCCGCCCAGCCAGTACCGCTCGCTGTTGCATGCGTCGACGGCGCAGGGGTCCGCCGCCTGGCGGCGGCGGTCTCCGGCCGGTTCGACCACCTGCCACGTCGGCTGACACCACGGCCCGTCGGGTACCCGTAGCGGCGAACGGCGGCCTCTGCGCGTGGAGTCAGGGTGGGAATCAATGTTTCTCATGGCCTGCCTCGCGCTGCGGTGGCGCCCACACCAGCTGCTCGGTGCGGCGCAATCGGTCTGCCAGATCGTCGCTGGCGAGGTGGATGTAGACGTCGGCGCTGGCGGCGTGCGACTGGCCAAGCCGGGCAGCGATCTCAGCCGACGTCCATCCGGCCTTGGCCAGCGCAGTTGCGTGGGTATGGCGCAGCATGTGTGGGTGCAGCCCGTCAAGGCCCGCTACGGAGCCGATGTGCTCGATGATCTGGTAGGCGTTCGAGTACGACAGCGGCCCGCCGACCGGGGGCCGGGACAGGTTGACGAACACGTAATCGCTGTCCAGGTCGGAGATCTCACTGAGGAGGTAAGCGGCGTACAGGTCGAAGAACCGGCGGGGCGCGGCCACCGCGAATTGCGCTCGCTGCTTTGACAGCGCCCCGTTGGCGTTGTCCTCCCGGCGGCACACCTGCACTCGCTTGCGCATCGGGTCCAGGTCGGCGTGCCGTAGGCCTAACGCCTGCCCGACCCGCAGGCCCAGGTCATAGAGCGCGGAGAGCAGCAGCCGGTCGCGGTGGGTCGACGCCGCCGCCAGCAACGTCGCGAAGTCGGCCTCGAAGTCGATCAGCTGCACGGTCTCTGCCGGCTGCTTGCCCGGCCGGGTCAACCGGGAGACCGCGCTGGGGTGGCGTTGCTCGATGTGGGCCAGGAAGCTGTGTGCCCGGCGCGGGAGCCGCGACGGGTTGCGGGTCAACACCAGATCCTGCGGTCCGCGGCCTTCGACGCGGTGGAACTCGTAGAACTCGCGCACGGCCGCGCTCACCGCTTTGACCGTTCCCGGCGCCCGGCTACCGGACCGGGTCGGCAGCGGGGGCAAACCGGCCGACAGCGCCCCCACGAAATCACACAGTGCGTCGAATACTACGGCGTCCCAGTCGATTCCGCGTGCGCCCAGCCACCGGTAGAACAAGCTCAGGTGGCGCGCATACGAGCGGACGGTGTTCTGCGACCGGCCGATCGCACGCAGCCAGTGCAGGAACTGCTCGACCTCCCCGACCGGTAGGCCTGAAGCGTCTACGACCGTCCACGACGCCCGTCCGTGGATGGTCACCGGTGCCGCCTTCACTCGGCATCCCGGGTTTCCTCGGGGCGCCGGGGCCGCACCTGGATGTCGGGCCGCAGGTCTTCCTGCGGTTGGCGGGCCGGCATCGGCGCGGCTGCGGCGGTGTCGGCAGGAAGTGCCCCGGGCAGCCACTTCATGTCGCGCTTGCGCCACGTCGCGTATTGGGCCTGCACCTTGGCCATCGGAACCTCGAAGCGGTCCCAGTCGACGCCCGGCGCGCTGACCCAGATCCGGCGGATATGGGTGTCGGTGACGATGTCGTAGTCCCAGGTCAGCTCGCAATGGGTGGGATCGCCGATCAGGCCCAGGGTCGCCGAATCCTGGGTGAAGAACGCGGTCCGCCGCGGGGTGGTCGGTTCCATCTCGTTGTGGTGGATCATCATGTGCGTCTTGCCGCGGCTGTTGATCTCGGGCCAGCGGTAGGGCTTGACGACCGTGTGTCCGGGTGGATGCATGCCGCGGGTGCTCAGCCACACATCGGTGCCCGCCGCGACGGCGGCCGCAACATATGTGCCGCGCCCGAGCCCTTGCATCACGGTTCGCAGATGTGCGGAGTGCCGGGCCGACAAGGCGTTCCAGTCATCGACGGCGGCCAGCAGCATCGCCCCCACCCCGACCGCCACCTGGTTGAGCAGCCGTCGGGCCTCCTTGCGGGAGACCGGACGGTCGGGTGTGTTGGGTTGATCCATCGGAGCTGTCACGACCCCGCCTTTCAGCCGAAAACCTTGCATAGAATCGTGCGGACCGGGGTAAAGTTTGAGGCCGGAAGACACGCCGATCGCATACGGAGCAGCCGGTCTGCAGGCGTCACGGGCTGGAGTTGCGCTATCGTCACACCAGCCACACACGCCCCACGTCCGTTAGTGGGCGTGAACTGGGAAAACGCAGATCAAACGGTGTTTCTGCGCGAATTCGCGGCGGCGGCGGGCTAGTGTCGAAAGACAGCACCGAGACGGTTGGGGAGGCGATCTGTGACGGCACCGGACCCGTACGACGACGCGGCGAACAGCGTGATGGTGCAGTTGACCCGGTTGTCGCGTGGGTGGTCGAAAAAGCGCCTGGCCGACGAGGCCGGGGTGTCGGCCTCGCACGTCAGCAGGGTCGAGGCGGGGCTGCTGCCCCTGGCAGGGAAGGCCTTGCTCGACTACGCGCAGGCCATGGAATGCCGCCCGGAAGCGCTGTGCGTGCCCTTCACCCGGTCCCCGGCCCAGGGCAGCCACTTCCGGGCCAACCTGAGTGCGGCCGAGTGGAAGCGTGACCGCGTGTGGGCGCGCGCGAATCTTGTCGCGATGCGGATCGGCCGCCTGGTGTCCCGCGCCGACATCAACCCCAAGCTTGCGCTTCCCGATCTCGACCCGGCCGACTACGCCTCCGAGCTCGGAGAGATCACCGTCGCCCAGGTTCTGCGCCGCCTGTGGCGCGTCGCCGGCCCGATCCGCTCGATGACCGAATTGCTCGAAGCCGCAGGGGTGTTCGTTGTGGTCGATGGTTTCCTCGACGACGAGATCGACGCGGTGACCCTGCGAGCAAGCGAGTATCACCCGCACCTGGTGTACGTCAACGCGGCCCGGCCGCCCGACCGCATGCGGATGACGCTGGCCCACGAACTCGGCCACCTGGTCATGGATGCGATGACGCTGGTCAGCCCCGCCGAGGCCGAGCGGCGGGCCAACAGTTTCGCCGCCGAGTTCCTCGCCCCCATCGCCGACATCGGCTTTGACTTGGACCGCGTGTCAGTGCGGGCCGTGCATGAACTCGATGAGCTGCGCCTCACCTGGGGTGTGAGCGCGTCGTCGCTGGTCGTGCGGGCCCGCGAGCGAGGTGTGCTCTCCGACTACCAGTACCGCTCGATGTTCCGGCTGCTCAACGAGACCGGCCGCATGTATGGCCCCCGCCCCGGCGTGGCCGAGGAGATGCCCCGTCTCGTCGGCGACGTACTCGGCCAACTCGCGGCCGGCGGCTACACCGCCAGTGAACTCGACGACATTACGCTGCTCACCGGCGCGCAACGCGGCGCGCTCTTCGGCGTAAGCGACAGGCCCGGCGCCCGGCACCTCACGATGGTCTAAACACCGGGCGCGATCGTGGGCTGGAATCGCACCCCGGTCCGCGACGAGCAGTGGAAAGCGCCGGTCCACTGGACCAAGCAGGGGCAAGCCCTTGAGCAGGACCACGCCGCAGGCGGCCGCCGATGCCGTGTGGTGAACGACAGTGGTGGTGCGCTCGGACGGGTCGTCCTGCGGCGCAGATACCTGCGTATCTACGCCGAACTGCGGTGGCAGACCAACAACAAAGAATGCAGCACGTACCTCTGCCAGGTATCAGGCAAGAGCCGAAGCGCAAACCTGGCGGCCGCCTGGCGGCGAGCGCACAGTCTCGGCCTGACCGCTGCCGGCCGTGACGCAAAGGCGTGATAAGTCATCGGCAAACACCACACCTTGCTGACCTCCTCGCCTGGCTGGTTACGCGATGGATGATGCCGGTGGTCAACGCGATATCGCGGAGGCGGCTACTTCGGCCACCGGATCATGGTCCCGGCCTGGCTGTGCCAGTGGTTTGGTGCGCCCGGCCCGGACACCGTTGGCGATGACGACGATTTCGGCGAGTTCGTGCACCGCGACGACCGCGGCCAGGCCGAGCACACCGGTGAGGGCGAGCGGGATGAGCACTGCGATCAATCCCAGTGAGAGGCCGACGTTTTGGAGCATGATGCGCCGGGCTCGCCGCGCGTGGGCCAGGGCCTGGGTGAGGTGGCGCAGGTCTTCACCCATGAGGGCGACGTCGGCGGTTTCGATGGCCACGTCGGTGCCCATCGCACCCATCGCGATCCCCAAATCGGCGGTGGCCAGAGCGGGGGCGTCATTGACGCCATCACCGACCATGGCCGTCGAGGAGCGTTGGCGCAGTTGACCGATCAGCGCCGCCTTGTCTTCGGGCCGCAGATCGGCATGCACCGTATCGATCCCCACCTGGCGGGCCAGGGCTTGGGCGGTCGCTTGGTTGTCGCCGGTGAGCATGGCGACCTGATAGCCGCCGCGGCGCAGGTGTTCGACGACCTGGGCGGCTTCGGGCCGCAGTTCGTCGCGCACCGCGACCGCCCCAATGACCTGACCGTTGTCTTCGACCAGCACGGCGGTGGCGCCGGCGGCCTGCATGGCCGCGACGTGTTCGGACAAGGGTCCGGGGTCGAGCCAGCCGGGGCGCCCGAGCCGTAGCCGGTGGCCGTCACGGTGGCCGAGCAGTCCGGCCCCGGTCACCGCCTCCACATCCTCAGCTGGTTGGACCGGCCCCTCGGTGGCGGCGAGAATCGCTGCAGCCAGCGGGTGTTCGCTGCGGGCCTCCAACGCCGCCGCCACATCTAACACGTGGTCGCGGCTGTTGCCGTTGGTGGTGGCGACGTCGATGACGGTGGGCTGGTTGGCGGTCAGGGTGCCGGTCTTGTCTAGCGCGACGGTGCGCACCGCGCCGAGGGCTTCCAGCGCGGCGCCGCCTTTGACGAGGACGCCGAGCTTGGAGGCGGCGCCGATCGCGGCGACGACGGTGACCGGCACCGAGATGGCCAGCGCGCACGGGGAGGCGGCCACCAGCACGACCAGGGCACGTTCAATCCACACCAGCGGATCACCCAACACGGAACCGATGGCGGCGATCAGCGCGGCCGCGACCATGATCGCCGGAACAAGCGGTTTGGCGATGCGGTCGGCCAGGCGCTGGCTGGCGCCCTTGCGGGACTGCTCAGCCTCCACGATCGCCACGATGCGGGCCAACGAGTTATCAGCAGCGCTGGAGGTGACCTCGACTTCGAGCACCCCGGTGCCGTTGATCGATCCGGCGAACACATCACTGCCGGGTCCGGCCTCCACCGGAACGGATTCGCCGGTGATGGCCGAGACATCCAGTGCGGTGCGCCCCGAGGTGATGGTGCCGTCGGTCGCGACCCGTTCGCCGGGCTTGACCAGCATCCGGTCACCGACCCGCAACTCCGCTGGCGGGATGGTGATTTCGGCGCCGTCGCGCAGGACGGTGGCCTCGTCGGGCACCAGCGCCAACAACGCGCGCAGTCCCCGGCGGGTCCGGGCCAGTGAGTATTCTTCGAGGCCCTCGCTGATGGAGAACAGGAACGCCAGCATGGCGGCTTCGCCGACCTCGCCGAGGATCACCGCGCCGATGGCAGCGATCGTCATCAGCGTGCCGACCCCGATCTTGCCTTGCGCTAACCGGCGCAGCGTCGAGGGTACGAACGTGTAGGCCCCGATCGCCAACGCCAGCGCATACAGGCCGATTTCGACCACATGGGGGCCGCCGGACCAGCCGACCGCATAGCCGGCCAGCAGCACCACCCCCGCGGCTGCGGCCGCGCGTAGTTCGGTGATCTCCCAGAGCCGTTCGGGTTCCTGCTCGCCTTCGTTGCGGTCGTCGCTGCCGCAGCCGCACGCCTCGCTCATCGCGCTACCTTCCGTTCAGTCGGGTGGCCGTAGTTGGGGCACAAGGCGACGGCGTTGCCGGTCGCCTCCAACACCGCCTCGGCCTCGCGAAACATGTCCAGCAGTTCCGGCCGGGCCAGCCGATACACCGAGGCGCGGCCCTGGGGCCGGAAATCCACCAGCCCACAGTCGCGCAGGCACGCCAGATGCGACGACACCGTCGATTGCGCCAATCCCAACTCACCGGTCAGATCCACCACCCGAGCCTCACCACCAGCTAGGCGGCGGGCGATCGCCAACCGGGTGGGATCGGACAGACTGTGAAACAACGCCACCGCCCCCGCCAACTCGTCGCGCGATGCACTCGGCGGCGCAGCACCCATACTTTTCATCGACATATCGCGATGATAGCCTACAACCTAGATTGATCGGAATTAGTCGATGACAGCGCTTGCGATTGATGAAGGCTGAGGTGGCGCGGTGAAGCTCAACACCATCGAACGGGCAGCGATGAACAACCCGATTCGGGCTGCCCATCAACACCATCGGGAAGCCGCATGGTTTCGCCGCCTCGCCGGTGGCGA